>CAZYHY010000004.1:0-122783 GCA_964647635.1 uncultured Nitrosomonas sp. | reverse complement strand
CCCTTTGAGGGGCTCCAGCGATAAGCCTCCGGCTCTGCCGGAGGTAATTTAACTTATTTGTGAATTTAATGTGATTTATTTGTGAATTTAATGTGAAGTTTCTGTGAAATTAGATTACAATATTTGTTCTAAAAAAGAGATTAACTTGTGACTTTCCTAAGAGAAAGATCGGGAGTTTAAAAGTTCTTTTCAAATGATCCACATCTAAGAGGGATGTTAGAAAAGCTAAATGATTAAACTATTTTTTAACAAAACTAAGTTGTGTATCGAAAAGGAATTTGCTTATGGCAACGCATATAGATAAAGAATCACCAGTAAATAGCCAACACTTTGAAAGCGTCAATATAAAAGAGAATGGATCTGCTGCTTTTCAAGCTCAATATTTTTTCCGTGACACTGCTTCTGGTTTAATAACCGGTGCAATGGCTATTCCGCTAACAATTGGGATAGCCATCATGTCCGATTATCCTATCAAGGTGGGTCTTGCCACGGTAGCATTTGCTTCACTGATCGGATGGTTATTTGCTTGGTTTAAGCCCGGTAATTATATTGGGTCGCCGGGTATTGCTGCGGGGCTCGCACCTGTTCTGGCACTTGGCGTGGCTTCGTTTGGCTGGGAAAACATGGCATTTTGTATTTTTATGACGGCGATCATGCAAGCCATCATATGGAAATTTAATTGGCAAAAATATTTGTTGGTAGCTGTGCCGGTATATTTGGTAGAAGGCTTACTGGCAGGTGTAGGGCTAAAAATCTTCTTGAAATTTTTTGAGTTTACCTATGAAATTCCAGCAGAAATGGTCACTGAAAATTTCTGGAATGATGCTCGTATGTTGATGGTAATCATTTCTGCCACAGGAGTTGCGCTTTTCTTGTTTCTCTTTTCGATGTTTAAAGATAAACAGCCTGCAATTCCCTATTTTGCACTCATTGTGGGAGGTGTCATCCTGGCGCAATTTGTCAGTGTTCCCATGATTTCTGTTGAAGATATAGATCTGCATTTCAAATTACCATTACCCGCAGAAGATGTAACCATGATGATGCTTGTTTACATGATTCTGTTCTGCGCCATGTTGGCAATTGTGGATGTGATCGAGCAAGTAATGAGTAATGCAGCGATTGAAAAAATCGATCCTCTCAAACGCAAAACAGATAGTAACAACAGCCTGCTCGCAATTTGGGTTGCTAATTTGGGATCGAGCTTCTTTCACGGCATGACAAACCTAGATGGTCTTGCCAAAAGCACGACCAATAAATTAGCCGGTGCTATGACTAAATTTTCAGTGCTGATTATTGGTTCCGTTGTTTGTTTCTTCACTTTTAATGTGCAATACCTTGATTATCTCCCTAAATTCTCACTGGCGGCGATCATGTTGTTTACTGGCTACAAAATGATCGCGGGATTGGTTCACGTCGCACATTACGGTACATATGCACTGATTCTGGCAGTTATCACGGCAGGTCTCGTATTCAAAATCGGTATCTTTGAAGGACTTTTAGTTGCGATGATGATTCATGGAGTCATTCATTACGTAGTTTATACCAAGCACGGTAATGTGCCAGGCAAAGAAGTTGTCAAGCAATATTTCCGTAGCCTCAAAAACTACGATAACTCAAATTTGGAATAATTCTATAGCTATGTCTGTAGCAGCAGTTCGATGTTGCTACAGCACTGAATCGGCTGGTATGAACAAAAGTCAGGTTTGATTTCTTAGCACTTTGAGTATTAATTCTAAATCTTTTTTGGAGGGAGTGGCCACCAAGGATTTACTGGGTAATCAGGTTGCTAGTAAGGGCCAATCGGATGTGATTTTCATAAATGCAAGGCTCTTAACTCTCTAAAAAGAAGTAATACGATGGTAAATCATAGGAATTTTATCCTTTTTTTAATGATGATATTGGTGGTTTCTTTAGCACTGTATATCGGTACTAGGCAATCTGCTATTAATCCTGATGATACAAGAATTATAGTAAGTGATGATGTATGGGTAGGTATACCTTTGTTTATTTCCTATTTGCTAATAGCTGTTTTCGTTGGCGAACCAAAATCTTAGATTCTGTCAATCTATAATCCTGATCAGAAATCAATATAAGTAATAACTTTAGAAAAATCATACTAATTTCTAATTCACTTTTTGCTTTCTCCGGTGAATCTTAACCCTAACTGGCCTCTCCCTAGTTAGGGTTTTTTTTATCAGTAAAGCATTTAATCGAATAGCGTATTCAAGCTAAACAATTTGAGCTGGTGGCTGAAACGACCAGCGTCAACCTTATGCAAGTGGATTTCCGGTTCAACCGTATAATTGCCGCTTCAAGCCGCAACGATTCAGTATTGTGGCGCTGATCTCCTCAATAGAGATGTGCGTGGTATCCAAATAAGGAATATTGAATATGCGAAAAAGAGATTCCTGCCACTGAATCTCCTGTTGACACTGCGCCAGAGAAGCGTACTGGCTGTTCGGGCGGCGTTCCTGGCGGATGAAATGCAGTTGTGCCGCACTGAGCGTCAGTCCAAATAATTTGCTGCGTACATTTTCCAATACTTGCGGCAGTTGCAGTGCGGACATATCTTCTTCTGTTAGTGGGTAATTTGCCGCGGCAAGGCCATATTGCAATCCCAGATACAGACAAGTCGGTGTTTTGCCGGAGCGGGAAACACCGATCAGGATGATATCCGCGTGAGCAAAATTTTTTGGATTGACGCCGTCATCGTGCGCCAATACATAATTGATTGCGGCAATGCGTTTGGAATACGTCAGATGATGCTGCACGCCGTGCGAACGCCCGGCGATGCGCGCAAAGGGCTGACTGAGTTCCGCTTCGATGGAACCGATAAAGGTTTCAAAAAAATCATACACGCGGCAGTTTGCCTGTTTGATGACTTGCAGGATTTCCGGCTTCAGCAGCGTGCTGAACACCAAAGGCCGATGGCCGTCGCGTTCGGCAGCGCGGTTGATCTGTGCTAACGCAATTTTGGCTTTCTCGATATCGTCCAGAAACGGTACGTTGACAGTTTGCCATTCAATATCGTCAAACTGAGTCAGCAAACTGTGTCCCAGCGTTTCCGCCGTGATGCCGGTACTGTCCGACAAATAAAAAACCGTGCGCTCCTGTTTTGTCATTTACCAATGCTTGCTAAATGCAACCACGTATCCATGACTGAATCGGGATTGAGCGATACGCTGCTGATACCTTGTTCATATAACCAGACCGCGAAATCCGGGTAGTCGGAAGGTCCTTGTCCACAGATGCCGATGTATTTTCCCTGTTTGTGGCAAGCCGCAATGGCCATTTTGAGTAATTGCTTGACGGCGGGATTACGCTCATCGAATACATGAGCGACCAAGCTGGAGTCGCGATCGATACCGAGCGTTAGCTGAGTCATGTCATTGGAGCCAATGGAAAAACCATCAAAGTATTGCAGAAATTCTTCTGCGAGCAATGCATTGGAAGGAATTTCGCACATCATGATCAAACGTAAGTCGTTTTTGCCGCGCACCAGTCCTTGCGCGGCGAGTAGTGCGGTCACTTGCTCGGCTTCTTCCAGCGTGCGGCAAAAAGGAATCATGATTTCTACATTGGTGAAACGCATATCGTCGCGCACCCTGCGTAAAGCGCGGCATTCCAGTTCAAAGCAATCACGAAAAGCGGCTGAAAGATAACGCGACGCGCCACGAAAACCGATCATGGGGTTTTCTTCATGCGGTTCATAGCGGTTCCCTGCGATTAAGTTGGCATATTCATTGGATTTAAAGTCGGACGTGCGCACGATGACAGGATGCGGATAAAACGCTGCCGCCAGCGTTGCGATGCCTTCGACCAATTTGTCGACATAAAAGTCGACGGGACTTTGATAGCCTGCAATGCGGCTACTGATCTCATTTTTCAGATCATCGGGTAATTGATCGAACGCCAACAGTGCTTTGGGATGAATGCCGATTGTGTTGTTGATGATGAATTCCAGTCGGGCGAGTCCGACTCCTTGATTGGGGATGAGCGAAAATGCAAAGGCATGGGAGGGGTTGCCGACATTCATCATGATTTTAACCGGCAAATCAGGTAGTTTCCCAGTGTCGGTCGTAGTGTGCTCGAATGGCAGCAAGCCGGCATACACATAGCCCGTATCGCCTTCGGCACAAGAAACCGTGATCTCCGATCCATCCTTGATCAGCGTGGTCGCATCACCACAACCGACTACTGCGGGAATTCCCATTTCCCTTGCGATAATGGCCGCATGACAGGTACGACCACCACGATTGGTTACAATCGCAGCGGCCCGCTTCATAATGGGCTCCCAGTCCGGGTCGGTCATTTCGGTAACGAGCACATCGCCGGGTTGAATTTCATGCATCTGATCCGTGCGCATGATCAGGCGGGCTGTTCCCTGACCAATTTTATGCCCAATCGCCCGGCCTTCTGTGAGCACTGTTCCTGTGCTGCTTAATTTGAAACGCTCCAGCACCGCATTGGCGCGACTTTCAACGGTTTCAGGGCGGGCTTGTACGATGTACAACTGTCCATCCAATCCATCCAACGCCCATTCGATATCCATTGGGCGACCATAATGCTGTTCAATAATCAAAGCTTGGCGTGCTAACGCCTCAACTTGGGCATCCGACAGAGAAAAACGCGTGCGCCGCTCAGCGTCGACATCGCGGGTCAGTGTGAATGCATCGTGGGTGCTTTTTTTATCGTTATATATCATCTCGACCGCTTTAGTGCCCAAGCGCCGTGAGAGAACCGCAGGATGCCCTAAAGTCAAACCGCGTTTATAAACATAGAATTCATCGGGATTGACAATGCCCTGCACAATCGTTTCGCCCAAACCATACGCAGCGGTGACAAAAATAGCATCCCGAAAACCGGACTCAGTATCCAGCGTAAACATCACACCGCTGGCACCCAGGTCGCTGCGCACCATTTTTTGAATGCCAGCCGATAGATATACTTTGTCGTGCGGAAATTTTTGATGAACGCGATAAGCAATTGCCCGATCGTTGTACAGTGAAGCAAATACAACTTTGATCGCTGCGAGGATCTGATCGAGTCCGCGTACATTCAATAAAGTTTCCTGTTGGCCGGCAAACGACGCATCTGCCAGATCCTCAGCGGTCGCAGAGGAGCGCACCGCAAACGAGATGGCAGCAAGATCACTGCTCGCTACCAGTTTTTCGTAAGCTTGTGACACTGCGGCTAAAATAATATCCGGCAGTGTGGCACTGAGCACCCAGCCGCGGATTGTCTTGCCGGCGATTGTCAGCGCATTGATATCGTCAACATCCAAAGCATCTAATACATGATTGATACGATCAACTAATCCATTAGCAACCAGAAATTCCTGGTAGGCTTGGGTCGTGGTGGCAAAACCTGTCGGTACGTTAACGCCTGCTTGCGAAAGATGACTGATCATTTCCCCCAATGAAGCATTTTTACCGCCAACTAAGCCCACATCCTTCATTGTCAACTGGTCAAACCAAGCGATATATTCAGTCATGGTAAGAAGAATCCTCTTAATTCATCGTGATTGCTATTATTATAACTTTGGATGCTATCAGTTTTTGGCAAGGTGATGGTCTTTGCCGTCAGTGTAGTGATGTGTACTGAACACCAATACAGAGCGTGGTGAGTAGTGGCGTGTGTTATTGATGAATCGCATCTCTTAGACGAGATTGGCAGGGTTATGAAAATAATAAAATACCGGCATGCTGGTGGTTTATTGATATTCTCTAATTGATGGTTTTTAACCCAAATGGATATTGAGTGTGTGAAATAAAAAAGCGACCACAGATTAATCTGTGGTCGCTTGGTTTTTACTTTTAATTTTTAGTTCTTTTTGTCTTATCTTATTGCTGTGGAATCATCGCCAACATTGAGCTTGGCTTTATTGATTACATTATTTTGCTGTTCCATCGCCAATCTTTTGTGCAGATTAGCATGGTTCTGATTTTCTTTTAATTCTTTCTCGTATTCGCGAATATTTGCAATGGTATGCGATTGAACATCCTGACCGCGGCGTCCATAATGAGAAGGGTGATCTTCATATTCTTCAAGTGCTATTTTGTGTTCTTGTAATCTTGCTTCAGTTTCTTTGGCCAGATTTTCATAGTGCTGCGCCAAAGCAAAGTGATCTTCGTTATCAATTGCATTTTCTGCAAATGCAGATGATGCGAACGAACCTAATACAAACAAAGATGCGATTAAGAGTGTTGATGTTTTCATGATGAATATCCTCTTTATTGATGAACGAATGGTGCCATCTTAATTCAGTCAACAGGCTGAGTATATTGGGGAAACTATTGTTTTTTGCTAAGGGTAACCCTTAGATGGTGGTGATTTTGCCCGATAGCTATGCTGGCAGCCGCATACAGGCGAATGATTTCGATCAGTCGATTGAATATTTTTATCGTTTTCAACGTTTTTTGCGCTTGCGGGAGTTGTTATTCTGCAGATTCGGATTGCTGATGGCTTGGCGTTTGGACCAAATCAATACAGCGATTCCCGCCAGAATCATTGGAATTGATAGCCACTGACCCATGGTGACCCCTAAAGTCAGTACACCCATGAAAAACCATCTTCTGGTTCGCGGTAGAACTCGGCAAATGAACGCAAAACGCCGTAGCCGATTGATGGTTTTGAATCCAAATGGATATATTAGGTGTGTGAAATAAAAAAGCGACCACAGACTAATCTATGGTCGCTTGGTTTTTACTTTTAACTTTTAGTTCTTTTTGTCTTATCTAATTACTGTGGAATCATCGCCAACATTGAGTTTGGCTTTATTAATCACATTGCTTTGCTGTTCTATCGCCAATTTTTTGTGCAGATCAGCATGGTTCAGGTTTTCTTTTAGTTCTTTCTCGTATTCGCGAATATTTGCGGTTGCATGCGATTGAGCATCTTGGCCTTGACGTCCATAATAAAAGGAATGATCCTCATAATCTTCAAGCGCTGCTCTGTTTTCTTGTAGTTTTGCTTCGGTTTCTTTAGCCAGATTTTCATAATGTTGCGCCAAAGCAAAGTGATCGTCGTTATCAATCGCGTTTTCTGCAAATGCAGATGATGCGAACGAACCTAATACAAACAAAGATGCGATTAAGAGTGTTGATGTTTTCATGATGAATATCCTCTTTATTGATGAACGAATGGTGCCATCTTAATTCAGTCAACAGGCTGAGTATATTGGGGAAACTATTGTTTTTTGCTAAGGGTAACCCTTAGATGGTGGTGATTTTGCCCGATAGCTATGCTGGCAGCCGCATACAGGCGAATGATTTCGATCAGTCGATTGAATATTTTTATCGTTTTCAACGTTTTTTGCGCTTGCGGGAGTTGTTATTCTGCAGATTCGGATTACTGGTGGCTTGGCGTTTGGACCAAATCAATACAGCTATTCCCGCCAGAATCATTGGAATAGATAGCCACTGACCCATGGTAACCCCTAAAGTCAGTACACCCATGAAGCCATCTTCCGGTTCGCGGTAAAACTCGGCAAATGAACGTAACACACCGTAGCCGATCAGAAACATGCCGGTGACTGCGCCGGTTGCTCGCGGTTTGGCAGAATAAATCCAGATGAAGATAAAAAGCACCACGCCTTCAAGTGCGAATTGATACAACTGGGAAGGGTGGCGGGGGAGTTTATCGACATAAGGAAAAACCATGCCCCAGGGGACATCGGTGGGCCGTCCCCATAATTCGCCATTGATAAAATTGCCGATACGGCCTGCGGCTAACCCCAGCGGGATCAGCGGAATGACGAAATCGGTGACTGAAAGCCAGGGCAGTCGGTGTTTGCGGGCGAGTAGCACCATGGCGATGAAAACGCCTAGAAATCCGCCGTGGAAAGACATGCCGCCTTCCCAGATGGCGAAAATTTGTAACGGGTGTTCCAGGTAATAACCGAACTGGTAAAACAACACATGTCCCAAGCGTCCGCCCAGGATCACGCCCAGCATACCGTAAAACAACGCATCATCGAGCATCTCGTAGGTAAACACAGAATGCGGATTATGTTTGATTCGATAGCGCCCCAGCAGGATGAACAGCGCGAAACCAATGAGGTACATCAATCCGTACCAATGCACGGAAAGTGGTCCCACTGAAATGGCAACGGGATCAATTTGAGGATGAACGAGCATAGTTTCGGCCTTATTTACGGTAAAATACCGGGCATTATACCAAGTGCGTTCGTGATAATCGTGCGCCTTGTCATAAATTGTATTTTTATCTTATTCAGGAGCAAGCATGCCAGACAATAAACGTAGCCAGGCCATTACCCAAGGCGCCCAACATGCACCGAGTCGTGCGATGTTGCGTGCAGTCGGATTTAACGACGGAGATTTCAATAAGCCGATCGTGGGTGTTGCCAATGGTTATTCCACCATAACACCGTGTAATAAAGGGCTGAATGAGCTGTCATTACAAGCGGAATCGGCATTGAGGCAGGCCGGTGCCATGCCGCAGATGTTCGGTACCATCACGGTGTCGGACGGGATTTCCATGGGTACGGAAGGCATGAAGTATTCGCTGGTGTCGCGCGAGGTCATTGCTGACTCGATTGAGACCTGCGTGCAGGCGGAAAGTATGGATGGCGTGATTGCCATTGGCGGCTGTGACAAGAATATGCCGGGTGCCATGATCGCCATTGCGCGCATGAATGTGCCAGCGATATTCGTGTATGGTGGCACGATTAAACCGGGGCATTATAAGGGGCAGGATCTGACTATCGTCAGCGCCTTCGAAGCGGTCGGACAGCATAGCGCGCATAAGATAGATGATGAGGAATTGCTGCAGATTGAACGCCATGCCTGTCCCGGCGCTGGTTCTTGTGGCGGCATGTTTACGGCCAATACCATGTCATCCGCTTTTGAAGCGATGGGAATGAGTTTGCCGTATTCTTCAACGATGTCCGCTGAGGATGATGAAAAACTGGTGAGTGCAGGACAGTCCGCCGAAGTATTGGTCAACGCCATCAGGCAGCAAATTTTGCCGCGCGATATCATCACCCGAAAATCGGTGGAAAATGCCATCGCGGTGATCATGGCGGTGGGCGGTTCGACCAATGCAGTATTGCATTTTCTGGCAATTACGCATGCGGCGGAAATTCCATTCAGTATCGATGATTTCGAGCGAATCCGCGGTAAAGTGCCCGTGTTGTGTGACTTGAAGCCTTCCGGACGCTATGTGACGGCTGACTTGCACCGCGTAGGGGGTATTCCGCAAGTGATGAAAATGCTGCTGATACATGGTCTGCTGCATGGAGATTGCATCACCATCAGCGGACAAACCATCGCAGAAGTCTTGCAGAATATTCCGGATACACCGCGTGCTGATCAGCATGTGATCCGCCAGTGGGATAATCCGATGTATGCGCAGGGGCATTTGGCGATTCTGAAAGGTAATCTGTCTACCGAAGGTTGCGTAGCGAAAATTTCAGGAATCAAAAATCCGAAAATTACCGGGCCTGCACGCGTGTTTGAGTCGGAAGAAACTTGCATGGCAGCGATTCTGGCGCGCAAAATCCAACCCGGCGATGTGGTGGTGATTCGTTATGAAGGCCCCAAAGGCGGGCCTGGTATGCGTGAAATGTTGTCGCCGACTTCGGCCCTGATTGGTGAGGGTTTGGGCGACTCTGTCGGATTGATTACCGATGGACGTTTTTCCGGTGGCACTTATGGCATGGTGGTCGGACATGTTGCACCGGAAGCGTTTGTCGGTGGCACCATTGCATTGGTACAAGAAGGCGATTCGATTACTATTGATGCGGAGCAGCGATTGTTGCAGTTAAATGTGCCGGATGCAGTTCTGGCGCAGCGGCGCGCAGCTTGGCAGCCACCGCAACCGCGTTATTCACGCGGCGTGCTGGCCAAATACGCAAAACTGGTATCCAGTGCCAGCGCCGGCGCGATAACGGATTAATTGCTGCAGGCTCAATGCCTCGTCCCTCGGGACGAGGTTTTTATTGGCAGAACACGCTGTGGCATCTGTATCCCCGTACCTGTTTATTTTAGTGCTTTCGCCGGAACTAAATAATTTACCATCAAGTCTTAGCAATGCCGCTTCATCAGAGGCAGTAACGGGTTCTGTAGGCGCCTGGGTATGCGCGGTAACAGGGTTGCATGCCGGAACAAATCTGCAGGATTTGATGCACATATGTAAAGTTCGGGGTAGAATGAAAACCCTTTTATAATTTTAATAAGGAAAAAAATATGAAAAGAGTGTTAATAGGAGCCGTTGCTGCGTCAGCTTTATTACTGGCTGGTGTTGCACAAGCAAGTGCAGATCTGGCAAAAAATAGTGGCTGTTTAAACTGCCATGCTGTTGAAACCAAGCTGGTTGGTCCAGCGCTGAAAGATATCGCTGGCAAATATGCAGGCCAAGCGGATGCTTCTGCGTATCTGGCAGACAAAATCCTGAAAGGAAGTAATGGCGTCTGGGGTCCAATTCCAATGCCTCCAAATGCTGCCGTTAAACCAGAAGATGCTAAAGCATTGGCAGATTTCATTCTGACACTGAAATAAGTCATTTAGGTTACAGAAAAGCCGACGCGTAATAACGTCGGCTTTTTATTTGGATAACTATTTTTATTTTGTATCCGCCGGGAGTGAGATGAAAACTCGAATCAAGTGGAAGGGCAATGTCAGTTTTTTAGCTGAATCAGGGAGCGGTCATGCGGTGCTGATGGATGGTGCGCCGGAGGCGGGTGGACAGAATCTTGGGCCACGTCCGATGGAGATGTTGTTGATGGGGCTGGGCGGTTGTACCACGTTTGATGTGGTACTGATTCTGAAAAAGGGCCGCCAGGATATTACGGATTGTGTAGTAGAGATTGAAGCCGAACGCGCACTTGTTGATCCCAAGGTGTTTACGCACATTCATCTGCATTTCATCATTACCGGCAACAATTTGAATCCACAACAGGTTGAGCGTGCGATTAATCTGTCATCCGAGAAATATTGCTCGGCATCCATTATGCTTAAAGAGACAGTCAAAATAACGCACGATTTTGAGATTATCAGTGGATAACGATGTGATTTGCTGAGTAATCAGTATCGACGTTATAGCAAACCGGATTCATGGGCTTGTTGGTCTGCGTGATAGCTGGAGCGTACCATCGGTCCGCATGCAGCATGACTGAAACCCATTGCGAACGCTGCTTGCTCGAACACTTTAAAACCATCTGGTGTGACATAGCGCATGACCGGCAAATGACCGATACTGGGCTGTAAATACTGACCAATGGTCAGCATTTCTACATTGTGTTCACGCAAATCACGCAGTACCGCCATAATTTCTTCGTCGGTTTCACCTAATCCAAGCATGAGTCCTGATTTAGTCGGAATGTGAGGGAAATCCGCTTTAAAGTCTTTCAGAAGTTTCAGCGAATTCGCATAATCAGCTCCTGGACGACATTGTTTGTACAGTCTCGGTACAGTTTCAAGATTATGGTTCAAGACATCTGGTGGGCAGGCGGCAAGCTTCTCCAGCGCAACTTCCAGGCGACCTCTGAAATCCGGCACCAGCGTTTCGATTTTTGTATGTGGCGAGTGCGTGCGTATTTCGCGAATACAATCGGTAAAGTGTTGCGCACCGCCATCGCGCAAATCGTCACGGTCAACACTGGTAATCACGACATATTTTAATTTCATGGCGGCAATGGATTGCGCCAGATGCAGCGGTTCGTCGGCATCCGGTGGTTTGGGTCTGCCATGTGCAACATCGCAGAACGGGCAGCGGCGGGTGCATAGATCGCCCAGAATCATGAAAGTTGCGGTTCCCTTGCCAAAACATTCGCCAATGTTGGGGCAGGCAGCTTCTTCACAGACGGTGTGCAGTTTATGTTCACGTAGTAGCCGTTTGACTTCGTAAAACTGTTCGCTGTTGGACGAACGAACACGAATCCATGAAGGTTTGCGCAGTAGATCGCTACGTAACTGCGGGGTGATTTTGACGGGATTGCGAGCCGTTTTGTCGGCGCCTTTTTGGCGGGTATCAGTAGTCATGATGATAAATAACTTATCCTTTGAGAAGTTTTTCTTGTAATTGATTGGCAAGTTTACTGCTTAAAATTTCCAATCCGTCGGTGATCCCCAAGTCTTTGGTTTGTGTGACGCGTAAGCCTTGATAACCGCATGGATTGATATAGGAGAAAGGCGTTAAATCCATATCCACATTGAGTGCGATGCCGTGGTAGCAATAATTCTTTTTGATCTTGAGTCCCAGAGCCGCAATTTTTGCATTGTCAACATAGACCCCGGGCGCTTCAATGCGGCCGATTGCATTTATACGATAGGATTTTAGCAAGTCTATCACAGCGTTTTCCATACTTCTGACCAATTCCCGCACGCCAAACTTCAAACGACGTATATCCAACAGTAAATAAGCGATGATTTGTCCCGGCCCATGATAAGTGATTTGGCCACCCCGATCTGTTTTAATCAAATCAATGCCGTGGTCGTGCAACAGATGCTCAGGTTTTCCCGCAATGCCTTGAGTAAACACGGGGAAGTGCTGCAATAACCAAATTTCGTCGTGAGTTTCTGCGGTACGCGCATGGGTAAAATCTTTCATGGCCTGCCAGGTTGTTTGGTAATCGGACAATCCGAGCGTTCTAACGATGAAGTGGTGGTGCCCGGTCGGCGCTGAGGAATGATTTTGCAGCATGATCAATCACAACACCACAGCGATCATGGGATGATCGGATAATGCTTGATAGAGTGCGTCCAGTTGCGGCCGGGAAGTAGCGCGAATGGTGCAGGTGATGCTTAAATAAGTGCCGTTTTTGCTGGTCCTGACCGACATGGTTGCGGTATCGAAGTCAGGGGCGTGATGTTTGACGATAGCCAGTACGGTTTGGGTAAAGTCTTGCTGCGTTTTTCCCATAATTTTGATGGGAAAATCACAGGGGTACTCAATTAAAGAGGGCTGCTCGGTCATGTGCACAATTGAAAACTACTTAAGTTCAGGTATCCCGGAAGGTGATTCTCAGCGACTTGCCGCATCTGCAGGGAGACCGCGCATGTCTGTGGCTTTATACTGTTGATACAGTGCATGCAACTGAGTAAATAGGGCTCCCGGTTTTCCATTGCCTACGGGTTTGTTGTCCAACGATGTGATCGGCATAATTTCTTTGGTGGACGATGTCATTAGGATTTCATCGGCTGCACGTATTTCCGTTTCCGAGATTTCTCTGACTTCATGCGGGATTCGATGGGTTGTCGCCAGTTCCAGAACGACATCATACGTGATCCCAGGTAACATGAGATGACTCTTTGGGGGCGCTAGCAGTGTTTTATTTTTGACAACAAACATGTTACTGGCCGCGCCTTCCGTGAGAAATCCATCCCGAATCAGGATGGTTTCCAGTGCGTGCACATCCACTGCCAATTGACGCAGCAGCACATTGGGCAATAGCGAAATGGCTTTGACATCGCAACGTATCCAGCGATTATCCGTGGCGGTAATGGCGGAAGCACCACTGATCAACAGTTCTGCGGGTGGTGGCAATAACGGATTGCTCATGATGAAAACAGTCGGTGAAACGTTGGCAGGAAAAGCATGATCCCGCTTCGCTACGCCGCGCGTGACATGCAGATAAAGATATTGATCTTCGCCGTCGTTTTTGGCGATGATTTGCTCCAATAAATTCTGCCACGCTTCATTACTAAACGGATTTTTCAGACGAATTCCATCCAGACTGTGTTGCAGTCGACTGAGGTGATCGGCGATGCGGAATGGTTTGCGTGAATACACGGGAATTACTTCGTACACACCGTCGCCAAAAATAAAGCCACGATCCAGAACAGGAATGTATGCTTCTTCAATGGGCATAAATTTACCGTTCAGATATATCATGCGAGCCCTTTCGATAGTTTGAATAGATTAGGGGATTTCAAAAATCCAAGATTTTAAACACAGCGAGTAACCAAGCGTTGTGATGAAACCTGGATTTTTAGTTAAAGAGTAATTTTACACTATCCCATGTACGACCAAAAATATTTGCTATTTCAACATTTTCTAAGGCAACCAATGGATAGGTTTCAATCACTTTGTCATCCAGTGTGAATTTGACCGTGCCCACTTCCTGGCCGAGTTGAACAGGTGCAATCAGTGGTTGCTTATATTCCATGGTGGCTTTGAGTTTGTCAGACTGGCCTTTGGGCAGCGTAAAATAAACATCACGATCAAATCCGGCCTTCAATTCATTTTGCGCGCCTTTCCACAAATGGATCGTGGTCAACGGGTCGTTCTTCTTGTATAGGTGCAGCGTATCGTAAAACTGGAAGCCGTGATTGAGTAATCGCTGGCTTTCGACACTACGTGCGTTGGCTGATTTGGCGCCGATAATTACCGATATCAAGCGTCTTTTGTCGCGAATCGCTGAGGTAATCAGACAATACCCTGCATTCTGAGTCCACCCTGTCTTCATGCCATCGACATGCGGATCCAGCCATAGCAGCCGGTTTCTGTTGGGTTGTGTGATGTTGTTGTAGGTATATTCTTTTTGTGAATACAGGGGATAAAATTCAGGAAAATCCCGAATGATTGCCGTTGCCAGTACCGTGAGATCATACGCCGTAGTATAGTGATTGGGATCGGGCAACCCGGTAGAGTTGGTAAAGTGCGTGTTTTTCATTCCCAAACGTTCAGCTTCTTTGTTCATGATATCCGCAAAACTGGCTTCCGAGCCGGAAACTGCTTCTGCCAAAGCGATACACGCGTCATTTCCGGACTGCACGATCATGCCTCGAATCAGTTCGTCGATGGTAACTTGTTTATTAGGCTCGATAAACATGCGTGAGCCAATCATTTTCCAGGCGGTTTGAGATACCGGCACTACTTGATCCAATGCCAGGCGATTTTGTTTTAACGCTGAAAATACCACATAAGCTGTCATCAGCTTGGTGAGGGAAGCCGGCTCGATGCGCTCATGTTCATTTTGGCTTGCTAGCGGCTGTCCCGTCTGGAAATCCGATAGCATATACGCTTTAGCTGCGATGGATATACCTTGCTGTTGGGCAAATGCCGAAGATACAGCGAAGTACAATAGCAATGATAAAAATAAATGCTGCATAGAAGGTTTGTAAAAAATAATCATTATATCCTGCCCTAGGAGAATCTAAAAACATCGTTTTTTATGCGAGCATCCCTATGGATGCTTATTAAGTATTGCTTGGCGGTCGATCAATTACGCTCATGTGAAAACCCAGTTTACCTTGATTGCGTTCTTTAAAGTACTGCTTTAAGGGATCATGGATGACTCGAAACGCCATTTCTTCCCAAGGGATTTCTTGTTCGGACAGCAGTTCTACTTCCAAGCTTTCAATGCCGGGACTGAAGTCGAGATCAAGTAGTCGTGCGCGAAATAAAAAGTACACCTGGCTGATATGGGGGAGGCTGTAAATCGCGTACAGGTCGCCGATTTCCACCCTTGCGTTGGCTTCTTCCAGCGTTTCACGTGCGGCAGCCTGTGCCAGCGTTTCATTATTTTCCATAAAGCCGGCGGGCAAAGTCCACCAACCCAGGCGCGGTTCTATGGCGCGGCGGCACAACAAAATCTTATCTTCCCACTCGGGAATACAGCCAACAACCATCTTGGGATTTTGATAATGGATGACATGGCATACGGTGCATACATATCGTGGCAGAGAATCGCCAGCGGGTATCAGTAATTCGACCGTGGCGCTACAATTACTGCAGTATTTCATACGGAATCCTTAAATTTCCTGAGTGCGTGTTTCAGCGTTCGGTGACAGTGAAGCTCCGCGTTGCTAGTCGGCTGCCGGATTCATCCACCAATTCAACACGCCATGCGCCCAGTCTTTGATGATCCAATTGCTTGCTTGCCTGGGTGCGCCAGTTGTCGAGGCGAATATCCAGAAATAATTGCGAATCCAGCTTATCGTTGCGATACCATAAAATGCCGACGCGCTTACCTTGCAAATTCTTTAAATGTAAATAAAAATAAATTGATTGGGGTTCACCTTGCCGCAATTGTATGGAATCAATCGCATCCACCGGTTCGCGCGCTTTGACGTCATGGCTCAATTGCGCTCGCAGCACCTGGGGATGATCCGATGTATTTTGGGGTTCTGATGGTAATATCGAATTCGTGGATCTTGTAGACTCCGGTTTATTGCGAGGGACTGCAACCGGCTTAGGGATTCTGGGCTCAGGTTTTGATTTGACAATCGGTGTAGCGGCTTGACCGGTTGGATTCGCGGTTTTTTTAGACGGTATCTCGTTCTTAGGTTGCATGCTGCCCGTGGCACTATTCTGCTCAGCGGATGATTGGCTGGGTTCAGTTTTGGCAGATTGATCTTTTGCCGCAGATTCCGGCGCAAGTTTTTCCAGCGGGGTTTCGTTTGCTTGCACGGTAGCCGGATTAGCAGCTGTCGTAGCTTCCCCATTTGCAGGAGATTGGACTTTATCGGTACCCAATATGAAATAACCGATCAAGGCAAGAATGCATAGCAACAACAGAATGACAGCACCGATTTTTTTCCAATCCAGCGAATACTCATAGACGATTTCTGGTTCGGGCAAATCGGGGTAGGCCTGTTCTATGGCTTGTTGCTGTTGCTGAATTTGGATGCGGATTTTTAGTGTATTGTCGCTCATAAAAGAATATCTTAAGGCATGCTCATGTCGGAAAATTGGTCTGCGGGCTTTTATTCAGTATAAAGGATTTTTTAGAAATAACAGAATCACGCTTTATAAACCTTTATCATGGATTTTGTTTGGACAGTTAAAAATAAAGTAAGCTATTCGTCGATTAACAATATCATTTCTGGCGCAAGTAGGATATTTCCCAGATCGATAGTCAACGAAAGTGTGATGGTAGCGAATGACGAAGTATGAATGAAAACATTGAGAAAATAAAACAGTATGTGCAGGACTTGCGGGCCGAGATCGAATTGCATAATTATCGGTATTATGTATTGGACAGTCCAACCATGCCTGATGCGGAATATGACCGATTGTTGCGCGAACTGCAGCAGATCGAGCAGGATTATCCGCAACTGATTGCCGTGGATTCGCCGACACAACGTGTCGGTGCCGCGCCACTCAAAGCTTTCGCGCAAATTACGCATCGTGTGCCGATGTTGTCGCTGAGCAATGCGTTTGATGCAGCGGAAGTGGCAGCGTTTGACCGGCGTGTCTGTGAGGGTTTATCGGTTGATTGTGTGGAATATGCGGTGGAACCGAAATTTGACGGCCTTGCCGTCAGTTTGTGCTACGAAAACGGCATGCTTAAAACCGGTGCGACGCGTGGCGATGGCTATGCTGGCGAGGACATCACGTTAAATTTAAAAACCATTCAATCGATTCCACTGTCGCTATCGGTAAAGAATCCGCCACCATTGCTGGAAGTCAGGGGGGAAGTGTTGATGCTGAAAGCTGACTTTCTGAGTTTGAATCAGCGCCAGTTGGCCAAAGGCGAAAAGGAATTTGCCAATCCGCGCAATGCTGCAGCGGGTTCGTTACGCCAGCTCGATCCCAGTATCACCGCGACAAGGCGTTTGGCTTTCTTCGCCTATGGTGTGGGTGAAAATCACGACGCGAATTTGCCGCAGGATACGCATAACCATGCGATGACGTATCTTGCATCGCTACATTTTCCCGTTGCGAAAGAATGCCAGGTGGTCAAAGGGTTGCAGGAGTTGTTGGCCTATTATCAGACGATCGGCGCGCAGCGCGAGCGCCTGCCATATGATATTGACGGCGTGGTGTATAAAGTCAATTCGTTGTTGCAGCAGGAACAACTGGGGTTTGTGTCGCGCGCGCCACGATTTGCGGTCGCACATAAATTTCCGGCACAGGAAGCGATTACGCAGTTGTTGGATATTGACGTGCAGGTCGGCAGAACCGGTGCGTTGACGCCGGTTGCGCGTTTAAAACCGGTATTTGTCGGCGGTGTGACGGTGACCAATGCCACTCTGCACAATGCGGATGAAATCAAACGCAAAGATGTGCTCATTGGCGATACCGTCATTGTGCGCCGTGCCGGTGATGTGATTCCGGAAGTGGTGTCGGTCGTGCTGGAAAAGCGTCCGGTTGACGCGCGAGTTTTTGAGATGCCGTCGCACTGTCCGGTGTGTGGCGCCAAGGCCGTGCGGCTTCCGGAGGAAGCGAAATCACGTTGTACTGGCGGACTATTCTGTCCGGCGCAGCGCAAACAAGCGATCCTGCATTTCGCGTCGCGCCGTGCGATGGATATTGAAGGATTGGGTGACAAGCTGGTCAATCAAATGGTGGATCAAGCGATTGTGCGCACACCGGCGGATTTGTATCGATTGGGCGTGGTTGCGCTGGCGAATCTGGAGCGCATGGCGGACAAGTCGGCCAATAATATTTGGCGCGCGATCGAAAGCAGCAAACAGACGACATTGGCACGATTTATTTATGCGCTGGGCATCCGCAATGTTGGCGAAGCGACCGCCAAGGACCTGGCAGCGCATTTGGGTAGTCTGGATCGATTGGTTGCGGCCGGTAGCGAGCGTTTACAGCAAATTCCTGACATCGGTCCGGTGGTTGCGCAAAGTATCGTGGATTTTTTTGCGGAGCAGCATAATTGTGAAGTGATCGAACAGTTGCGCTTAAGTGGCGTACATTGGGATGAGCACGATGGAAAACCGGCATTAGTCAGTGCAGCAGCGCTTTTACCTTTAAGTGGTAAGACCTTCGTGCTAACGGGAACGCTACCCTATATGAGCCGCGAAGAGGCCAAAGAAAAAATCGAGGCGCTGGGTGGTAAAGTCAGCGGCAGTGTTTCGAAGAAAACGGATTATGTCGTTGTGGGTACCGATCCAGGTAGCAAGTATGATAAGGCGGTGAGTTTGGGAATTACGATTCTTGATGAAACCGGGCTGCAGGCATTGTTGCAATGATTGTTAACTACCCCGCTTGAGTTGCGACCGCGAAGCAGCAGTAATTTCCTTTTTTAACGATGCATTCCTTGTGCTGGATGTCAGTTTTTAGTAAGGCAGACAAAAAACTCAGGTCGAGCGCGCAAAATCCTTGCTGTTCTTCGGCGAGCTTATGAAAAATGCAGTTATTGGCGATAATTTCGTCGCGCTGATCCGAGCTTTTCCTAACACTTGCATCGTAGCCCAGTTCACTCATAATCGCCGCTACTTCGCGGAGCTTGTCAGTTGGCGATAATTGGCTCGTCATGCGGTTTTCAAACTCTCCCGCCATTTGTTCTCCGAGTGATTGCAAACATGCTTGCAATTCTTGTTCACCCAGATTTTTGTCAACCCAGGTGAGCAGTAATTTTGCAATGAACGAATAGCGCCGCTGGAAAAGCTCCAAGCCGCTCGGGGATAACGAATAAATTCTGCTGGGCCTGCCGCCGGTGCTTTCTTGTATAACGCTCTGTATAAAACCACTGCTGCCCAAGCTGGAAAGATGCTGATTAACTGCGTTGCGGGAAATGTACAGTAATTGCGCTAACTCATCCACCGTGAGCCCATTGCGGTGATGAAGCAAAGCCGTGACCAATGATTGCTGACTTTGACCTAAAAATGATAAAGCGGACATTCCAGGCTCTTTGCGAAAATTGTAATCAGCAGTTTTGACATATTTTTATTGCAAAAGTCCTAAAATATAAAGTAAAGTAGAATTCCCTGCATTATATTATATAGAAAAATAGGAGGAGTTAATGCTTACATATCTAATCGTAGTTTTAGCAATCGCGGCTGTTGGAGGCGTCGTATTGGCCTCGAAAGTATTTGCCGGGCAACTGGCGCCGTGGTCTTTGTCGATTGTTCATGCGCTGCTGGGCGCAACAGGTCTCGTCATGCTGATCATGTTGGTTCTGGAAGGCTCAGGCGATACGCGCCTAACGGCCGCGCTGGGTTTGCTTGTTGTGGCTGCATTGGGTGGATTCTACTTGGCTTCAATCCATGTCAAAGGTAGCGTTGCGCCTAAAAACGTTGTGCTCATTCACGCGGGCGTGGCAGTAGCAGGCTTTCTGACGCTGTTAAGCATGGTTATTTAACTCATAAGGAAAATTCATGAAACACCCTATCCATCCAATGCTGGTTCATTTCCCGATAGCGACCTGGTTGCTTGCCACGATAGCAGATGTCGCTAGTTTATTTACCAATGAGCAAGTCGGTTGGGTGGCTGGGGTGTTGCTGGTCACCGGAACGATTACCGCGTTATTTGCGATGATGACCGGTTTGTTAGAGCTTGGAAAAATTGACGCACAGAGTCCGGCAGCGAAGATCGCCAATCAGCACATGATTTTGATCATGACCAGCTGGTCTTTTTACGCGGTCAGTTTATTTATGCGTCTGAACGGCACGCAGCTCGAGCAACCAGGATTGATTGCCATCGTCTTATCGGTTATTGGCTTTACTTTCCTTTGCAGCGCAGGTTGGATGGGAGGGAAGCTGGTATACGAATACGGTGTTGGTGTCCATAAGGATCTAGGAAACCAAAACCGGCATTAATCAGTGCAGCAACGTTTTTACCTTTTTTGGAGTGGCAATTCTTGATGAATAAGGATTATTGGCATTGCTGCAATAATCCCTGTTCAAGATGGATAATTAATTTATAACGTATTATCTTTAGTCAAAGTAAACGTACCCGTGTGCTCGCCATTGACGCTGTATTCATAGTCACCTGCCGGCAGACCGTATACTTCCAGCGGAATGATTTTCTCGTAAGGTACCAATGCCATGGTACAAAGTATATCTGGAGAAGGTGGATTGGGGCCAAGATGCAGCGTGATTTCAAATTTATTATTCTTGAGTACCTGATTGATCTGTTGGAAATATTCGCAACCAGAGCCAAACTGGCCGCTGATTTTAAGAAAAACTTGAACAGGTGACGAGTCAGTCACAATAACTTCAACCTTTTCCTCATAAGTGACCGGTCCCGGATTAATTTTTGTTTCTACAAAATTGACCAGCCTCCATGTATTTGTGGCACTTTCCAATTGAAGTTCCACTTTCTGATAATTACCAGCTTGCGCATCGGTATCCACACGGGGAATGGTTAATGTACCATCACGATATGTGGGGTAGTCAGTGGCGGGGGTATTCTGAGAAAAAGCCGTGTTTGATAATAGAACAAGAATAGTGACTACTGGTAAAAAAAGATTGAGTCGGGACATGTTATTTTCCTTGAGGTTAGGTGGCTGGTAGCAAGATGAGAATAATCCTACACTCTGTCAAGTATAATCAAAATGATCAAAAATAAAATGCTCTTCTGTGACTCAGTTATGATGCACAGTAACTTATACTGATAAGCTGCATCGCGATGATTGCAATCAATATTTGGAAATTTTATGATGCTCTACCAACAAGCGCAACAGATTCTGGATACCGCCGAATTAATCCATTCAGAGCAAGTGGTAGCACAAACGGTACAGCGCATGGCCGATGCGATTACGCAGCTTTTATCGTATCAACAACCATTGGTTTTGTGCGTGATGGGCGGTGCGGTGGTGTTTACCGGGCAACTGCTGCCGCAATTGCGGTTTCCGCTGGATTTCGACTATCTGCATTTGACGCGCTATGACAAAGAAATGACGGGAGGTGAAGTTCACTGGCAGGCGGAACCAAAAGAAAACATGCAAGATCGCGTTGTTTTGGTGCTGGATGACATTCTGGATGAAGGCATTACGCTAGCTACCATTCGTGACAAAGTATTGGAGAATGGTGCGAAAGCATTTTATAGTGCGGTTCTTGCAGAAAAACAAACGGGCAAACCCAAGCCATTCAAAGCTGATTTTGTTGGATTGACCGTGCCGGATCGCTATGTGTTCGGTTTTGGCATGGATATCCATGGCGCCTGGCGGAATTTACCCGCCATTTATGCAGTGAAAGATTGAATCTGGCAATGGAGGAATAATGCTTGCAATCATTGGCGGCAGCGGCATGACGCAATTGCCCTGCCTGGAAATATCACACCGGCAGATCATACGCACGCCGCATGGCGAACCCTCCGGCCCATTGACATTTGGTAAAATCAGAGACCGTGATGTCGTTTTTCTGGCGCGGCATGGGCATGGCCATACCATTCCGCCGCATGCCATCAACTACCGCGCAAACTTATGGGCACTACATTCGTTGAAGCCGTCGCATGTCATCGCCGTGGCCTCGGTGGGGGGTATTCGATCCGATCTGGCACCGGGCCGACTGGTGGTTCCGAATCAGATCATCGATTACACCTACGGACGCAGCTTTACTTATTTTGATAGCAAGGAACAACGCGTGACGCATATTGATTTCACCCTGCCTTATAGTCAGCAAACCCGTGCGTTGCTGTTACAAGGCGCAAAAAATGCCAGTATAGAAATTATCGATGGCGGAGTTTATGCCGCGACACAAGGACCCAGGCTTGAAACGGCCGCTGAAATCAACCGACTGGAGCGCGATGGCGCGGATATGGTCGGTATGACCGGTATGCCGGAAACCGCGTTGGCCAGAGAACTGGAACTGAATTATGCCACCATTGCCGTGATAGCCAATTATGCCGCCGGTCGCGGCACTAACGTGAATGGCATACCGCTCAAGGAAATTTATGCAGTACTGGAACAAGCGATGGTGGGTGTCAGAAACATACTGGAACATGTGGTGAGTTGTCATGGCGATTAAATCGGTACTTAAAATGGGCGATCCTGTATTGCTGCAAATCGCTGAAAAAGTCGATCGATTCGATACTCCTGAACTGCACGCGTTAATCCAGGATATGCACGATACCATGGAGTCGCTGAATGGCGCAGGCTTGGCGGCACCGCAGATCGGCGTGAGCTTGCGGGTGGTGATTTTTGGCTTTGAAAAGAATCAACGCTATCCCGATGCCGATGAAGTGCCTTTTACGATTTTGCTTAACCCTCAATTGACGCCGCTATCCGATGAAATGGAAGACGGTTGGGAAGGTTGCCTCAGCGTACCCGGAATGCGCGGTGTAGTGCCGCGCTATGCGCACTTGCGCTACCAGGGTGTGGATCAATACGGCACAGCGATCGACCGCACGGTCAGCGGTTTTCATGCGCGTGTGGTGCAGCACGAATGCGATCATTTACTGGGGATTCTGTATCCAATGCGAATTAAAGATTTTCGTTTGTTTGGATTCAACGATGTGCTGTTTCCGGGGCAGGTGGTGGTGGATGATTAGGCATGGGTAATCTTGACCTTGTGCTGTAGAAACGTACTCCTTAACTTGAAATTGCACTACAAGTTAAGGAGACAAAACTTGGGAAAATTACGGCATTCTGGAGTCGCGTAGCGCAGTCACAATTTCCACCGGATCTCGATATACCTCTCTCCGCTTGTCATATAAGGGGATGGTCGTACCGTTGATGCGATTTTGCGCTAACGTATCGAGATCGACATCGGCGATGACCACTTGTTCTAGGTTGACTTCTCCTTCTGCAGCAATGCCATCACGTGAGAACGGAAAATCAGATGGTGTCATAATGCTGGCCTGACCGTAATTCAAGCCCAGCCCTTCTACCGGTAGGTTACCCACGGTGCTGGCTATTGCCACATAAACCTGGTTTTCGATCGCTCGCGCATGGGCGCAGTAGCGCACGCGCAAGAAGCCCTGTCGGTCATCAGTGGAAGAAGGCACGAACAGAATGTCGGCACCCGCTTCGCAAACCTGGCGCGCCAGCTCTGGAAACTCAATGTCGTAGCAGATGAGAATACTAATGGCACCATAGTCGGTTTGAAACAAATGAAGCTTGTTGCCCGCAGTGGTATCCCATTTGTCTTTTTCCCAGCGGGTGCGATGAATCTTATCCTGAGTGAACATCGCACCATTGGGAGAGAACATGAATGCGGTGTTGTAAAGCAATCCGTCGCGCAGATTGGGATGAGTGCCGGCGATTAGATAGAAATTATATTTCTTGGCTAATTCGGCCATCAGATCAATGTAGCGCGGCGTGTAGTCATGCATGTGGCGGACGGCAGCCTTGATATTGTTTTCTGTATCAAGAAAGGACAACAGTTGGCTTGTGAAAATTTCCGGTAACATGACGAAATTGGGTTTGTATTCGGCGGCGGCCTTGAGGGTGAAACGAACCTGATTCTCAAAACCGCTCCAATCACTGATAGATCTTAACAAATACTGCACTGCAGCGATACGTACTTTCACAAGACAGCTCCTTCAGAAATTAGCGTTGGTTTTTTTTTGTTGTAGCGGGGATTAAGCCATACGATCAGTGCGGCATAACCGAGGCTCTCCTGATCTTCTGGGATATATCCACTGACTGTACCACAATAATTAAATCCTTCACGTAATTGAAAGCTAAGTACAGGATCGCGGATGTCACCCCAAACAACTTTTTGTGCATAAAGCTCGGCTGGCATTTGATCGGCATAATGATGGTAGCCCGGCAAACGCCCACAAGCGATAATACGTTTCAGGTTAAACTTGCGACATAATCGCCGGCGCCCCCGATAGAGTGCGTGGCCGATTCCAGAACTTCGTAATTCTGGATTGACGAATACCTCAGCGGCATATAGCGTTAAGCCATGCGGGTTATGAGTGTCGAAACTGCCGCGTGCGGTGATTTCCTTCCATGTATGTTGAGTTTCCCACTCATTCCACGATACTACCAATGAACTAGCTGCGCCAACCAATTCACCATTCGCTTCTGCTACCAGCTGTCCGCCGGAGAAAACTTCAAGCTGGTGTTGTAATAAGTCTTCACGCCAGGCGGGAATGTTTGGATAAACGCACTTCTGCAAATCTATAAGTGGTTTGATATCGCTAACGCGAGTGTGCCGAACAATAACTTTTAGGCTCATTTTAAGATAAAACCATTGGTTGTTGTAAATAGCAAAGTAAAAATATACCACTGAAACGCACAAAGTTTTGCTGCGATGACGGAATAAAAGTATACCAGTCTTAATACCTTGTAAGCTGACGTGGCTAGTATTTCAATGAAAAGCGACGAAGATGTATATAGTCGATCTTTCGATGAATAGAGTCCTTGATAAGCTAAACTCAGCTTGTCGAATGCCAATAACTCATCCAGTTTGCGATAGGGATGATCCGGGGGTATTAACGCATCCAGCGTAAGAAATAAATTATAGTAATTTGTGATGGAAACGACTTCGGCAGACTGGAATAACTATCTCATTTTTTCGATTAAACTGTAGTAGTGACGAAGCCTATCTTGCGCTTCAGCCACTACTCAAGCAACCCGGAAACCACTGCCACTAAATCCGGCTTTACCACCACCAATATCACCACCGCAAACAAAACCAGCACCGGAAATTCATTGAACCAGCGGTAAAACACGTGGCTGTGCGTGTTGCTGTCGGTTTTGAATGCGGTGACAAATTTTCCACAGTAATAATGATAAACGATCAATAGTAATACCAGAGCCAGTTTGACGTGCAACCAGCTTCCGGAAAAACCGTAACCCAGCCACAGCCACACACCGAAAACCACAGTCAGCACCGCACCGGGGGTCATGATGCCATAATAGAGTTTGCGCTCCATGATTTTGAAGCGTTCTTTGCCGGGTTGGTCTTCGCACATAGCGTGATAAACAAACAAACGCGGCAGGTAGAATAGTCCCGCGAACCAGGTGACCATGAAAATGATGTGCAGTGATTTTATCCAGAGCATGGCAGTGTGAATGATTGGTGTGAAAATTGTTATGATACTGGGCTTGGGGTTTTAGCGCTATCCCTTGCGGTCGGGTGAATTAAGCGCGGCGTTTAGCACGATAAGATTAAGCGAGATGACTATGAATCAACATTATCAGAATTTGGTCCACAAGTTGGAAGAAATCGCTCATTTGGGCGGCGTTATGAGTACGTTGGGTTGGGATCAGGAGGTGGTGATGCCGGCGGGTGCGAGTGATGCGCGCGCCAAGCAAATTTCAGCGCTGGCCGGGATTATTTATGAGCGCATGACGGATCCCGCACTGGGGGATTGCCTGAATGAGTTAAGCGCGCAGGATCTTGCCGCGTTGGGTGAAGCGGAGCGCTGCAATATCCGTGAAGCGCAGCGCAGCTATGAGCTGGAAACCAAGGTGCCGAAGCGGCTGGTGCAGGAATTGGCGGAACTGGGTTCACGCGGGCATGGCGTTTGGGTGACGGCGCGCCAAGATAATAAATTTGCCGATTTTGCGCCGGTGCTGAAACGTTTTCTGCAATTGAAGACGGAGTGGGCACAGTGCGTTTCTCCCGAAATGGCGCCTTATGATGCGAACATCGATCTGTTTGAGCGCGGCACGACGATGGCCATGATTACACCGATATTCGAGCGCCTGAAGCAGGAATTGATACCGCTGATTCATGCCATTCAAGACCACTCCTATCAACCGGATACGTCGTTTCTGCAAGGCCGGTTTGCACTGGATAAACAGGAAGCATTGGCGAGAAAAATCAGTCGGGACATGGGGTTCAATTTTGAACAGGGGCGCATCGATGTGTCGGTGCATCCATTTTGCGGTGGCAGCCATCCGACCGATGTACGCATTACCACACGCTACAAGGACAGTAATTTTATCGAATCACTGTATTCGGTGATTCATGAAACCGGCCATGCGCTCTATGAGCAGGGGCGTCCGCATGAATTGGGGGATTTGCCGGCGTCGGAATCGTTGACGATGGGCATACACGAATCCCAGTCGTTGTTCTGGGAACGTATGATTGCGCAGGGCAAACCTTTTTGTGCGCACTATTTCGATACCATACGCGCGGCGTTTCCGGAGAACTTGCAATCCGCGACGGTGGATTCGTTTTATCGCGCGATCAATACCTGCAAGGCGGATTTTATTCGCGTGGAAGCGGATGAAGTGACTTATCCGCTGCATATCATTCTGCGCTATGAAATCGAGAAAGGTTTGTTCGATGGTTCGATGCAGGTCGATGATTTGCCGTACATTTGGAACGAATTGATGCAGAAATACTTGGGAATCAAGCCGCCGACCGATACGCTCGGGGTGTTGCAGGATTCGCATTGGAGCGGCGGGGCGTTTGGGTATTTTCCCTCATACACGTTGGGTGCGATGTATGCGTGCCAGTTTTATAGAACGCTGCTGAGTGAACAACCGGAGACTGAAGCAAATATTGCAACAGGGAATTTTGCGCCGATTAAAGGCTGGCTCAACGAGAAAATTCACCGTCAAGGCAGCCTTTATACGCCACAAGCACTTGTTCAGCACGTTACCGGAGAGGCTTTGAATCCGGATTATTTCGTTAATTACCTAAAACGCAAGTATGACGAAATTTATGGATTGAACCAGGCTTAGTTTTTTTGAGTGTGGGCGGCAGCCAAATTATTACACTTGCCTGCGGCTCTGGTTACTTTCTATCCATTTTTTTACGCGATTGGCATCGCCGATACGGGTGTTTTTGCCCCAGGAATTCAGTAACACAATGACCACGGGTTGTCCGGAAATATTGGCTTGCATGACTAAACAGCGTCCGGCTTCACTCAGGTAACCGGTTTTAGAGACATCGATTTCCCAACCTTGGTTGCGCACCAGGCTATTGGAATTGACATATTGTAATTGGCCGCGCCTGTTTCCAGGTGATACAGAATGCCGGGACGTCGTTGAGAACTCGCGAATTGCTCTATAGTTATTGGAAGCGGTGACCAGTTTTGCCAGATCGCGCGCGGTAGAGACATTGCCACTATTCAAGCCGGAAGAATCGACAAAACGACTATTCATCATACCGATTTTCCTGGCTTTTTGATTCATGGCATTGACGAATGCCCGCGTGCCACCGGGATAAGTGCGGCCAAGTGCCGCTGCGGCGCGGTTTTCGGATGACATGAGCGCCAATCGCAATAATTCATGACGAGGATAGCTGCTGCCAACGGGCAAGCGCGAGGAAGTGTACTTCAACTTATCGACATCGGCTTGAGTAATGGTGATTCTTTCGTTCGGCGATAGCCGTGCATCCAGCGTAACCATAGCGGTCATCAATTTGGTAATGGAAGCGATGGGCATCACCTTGTCGGCATTTTTGTCATAAATGATGCGCGCGTTCTGCGCATTGAATACTATTGCCGCCTGAGATTTGATATCCGGATTGTTTTTTGCAAAGGCATTATGGGTATAAAAAAATATGACGCAAATTAACAGGATTGCTTGTTTCATTATTGATTTATCTCCATGGGTTGACCGAATTCTCTAAAAATACCATTAAAACTTTTCCATCATCGGGAAGCGATCGGAATCAAATCAAATATTCCGAATTATTACTATATAATTGCGCGAGCCATAAAAATTGCTACGTCGTGATTTTTCTATTTTACTATAGATTCAACTAAATTTTAATATAAAAAATTGATAACAAATTTCGTATTTATAGTATCTTATAGCCTCTTATTGAGAATTTGCATTAATAATTAACGAGTATGTGCTGATAATGGGATGAAAAGAGTTTTTCAAATCAAGCCAAAGATCAGTATGATGATTTGAATCCGTTTTTCCCATATGACAAGCTTGATGCAAAAAACCACGCCACTTCTATTGCGCTTCATTCGTCTGTTTCATTTGCTCGTGCATGTTGTTTCAGGGTTATTGCAATCGATTGTTTATCCGTACTTTCCGCTGCATATTCAGCGTCGCATGATGCAGCGCTGGGCAGTGGGCTTGCTGTCTATTCTCCATATTAAATTGCAGTGCCATGGCAGTTTGCCGGGGGCGGAGGTGCCGCGTGCATTGTTCGCGGCTAATCATGTATCGTGGCTAGATGTTTGCGTGTTGATGGCGGTTTGTCCGATGCGTTTTGTCGCCAAGGCGGAAATCAGCCATTGGCCGGTATTAGGGTTGTTGAGTAGAAATGCGGGCACATTATTTATTGAGCGCGCAAAACGCAGCGATACCGCACGCATCAATCAGCAAATCAGTGACGTACTGGAGAAAGGCGAGCGGGTTGCTGTGTTTCCCGAAGGCACTACCGCCGATGGCACTCAACTCAATCATTTTCACGCTTCATTGCTGCAATCGGCTGTCGAATCAGATGCGCTACTGTACCCGGCGGCTATTTGCTATCGCAATGCGATAGGGGCTATCTGCGCGGAAGCTGCTTATATCGAATCGTCTTTGGTTGTATCGCTGCAAAAAATACTGAGCCAGACGAGCATCCACGTTGAACTCGCTGTGAGTGAACCGATTCAATGCGGTATGAGGAATCGGCGGGAGCTAGCCCGTTTCGCGGAACATGCGATTGCTGAGGCGCTGTTACTGCCTATTCCACACAAGAAAGCTGGAAAATTTTCCGATCTTCCAGCCGGATAGCCGTCAATTCTCTACCCCATACGCAGCCAGTATCCAGCGCAATTACATTATTCGCGAGATGTAGTCCTAGTGCGGACCAATGACCGCAGACGACGGTATGCTGCTGGCTGGCTCGTTCGGGCAGATTGAACCAGGGTAAGTAGCCTGAGGGAATGGATTGCAAGTCGCCTTTAAAAGCGAAATTCATTCTGCCATCCGGTGTGCAGACACGCAAGCGTGTCATGGCGTTGATGATGACCCGCAAGCGAACATGGCCGGTCCATTCGTCCTGCCAGTAATCGGGCTCATTACCATACATTTGTGCAAATAACTCCTGATCATCGTTCTGGCGCAGAGCATGTTCAACCTCACGGGCCAATTGCTCGGCTTGCGTAATCGACCAGGACGGCAATAAGCCCGCATGTACCATGGCGTATTGGCCTGTGGCGTGGAATAACTTTTGTTGCCGTAGCCAATGCAATAGTTCATCGCGATCGGGCGCGTCCAGAATGGGTTGAATCGTGTCGCTACGATGTTGCTTTGCGATACCTGCAGCAACCATCAATAAATGCAGATCGTGATTACCCAGTACCATAATCATCGCATTGCCTGCTTGCTTGATATACCGCAAGAGCGAGAGCGAATCGGGGCCGCGGTTAACGATGTCGCCAACCAGCCATAATTTATCTGCAGCAGGGTCAAATTGGATGTGATCGATCAAGCGCTGAAATGCCGTAAAGCAGCCTTGAAGGTCACCCATTGCATAAGTTGCCATGATTGGCGGTCGCCTAAGTCAGGTAGCTGATAATTATGCTGATGATTAAATAAGTTAACGTAAACCAAGTACGTCCTGCATATCGAACAAACCGTTCGGCTGATCGGCCAGAAAGCGCACTGCGCGCACTGCGCCCATTGCAAAAGTCATGCGGCTGCTGGCTTTATGCGAAATTTCCACGCGTTCACCGATGCCAGCAAACATGGCGGTATGGTCGCCAACAATATCGCCTGCGCGGATGGTAGCAAATCCGATGGTTTCCGGATTCCTTTCGCCGGTGACACCTTGGCGTCCGTAAACGGCCACTTTGCTGAGGTCTCTATTTAATGCATCAGCAATGACTTCACCCATCCGTAGCGCGGTACCGGATGGCGCATCCACTTTATGCCGATGATGCGCCTCGATAATTTCAATATCGTAGCCTTCATTCAGTACTTTGGCGGCGATTTCCAGTAACTTGAAAGTCACATTCACGCCAACGCTCATGTTGGGAGCGAATACGATCGCAATATCTTGTGCAGTTGCTTTGAGTTGTGCTTTTTCTTGCGCTGAGAAGCCAGTGGTGCCAATGACCATTTTGACACCGGCTTCCCGGCAAACGGCCAGATGTGCGAGCGTGCCCTCAGGGCGGGTAAAATCAATGAGTTGATGGCAATTTTTTAGCGCGGCTGCAAAATCGCTGACAATCGGAATGCCGCAACTGGCGCCGATTAATTCTCCCGCGTCCTTATTCAGATAAGGACTGCCGGTTCTTTCCAGTGCAGCGGCGAGTTGCATATCGGGGGCTTGTGAGACTGCTTCCAATAATGTGCGCCCCATGCGTCCGGCGCTGCCTGCGATGGCAATTTTTTGAATAATCATTGTATTCCCGTGATGATTTTAAGTTTAGCAGGCCGTTGCAAAACGATCTGCGTAGCCGCTACGGTGTTAAAAACAGGCGCGAGCTGCTCATTGATTACGCCTAAACCGCGCTTCTTCGCCTGTTTTTGCTTGGTATCGGCTGACTCAAAAATGTTTATCAATGACCTGATCAATGAACAATAAATAAAAATTTTCACTTTATTTTGCCTCTGTGGTATCTGGTTCAACCTTTTCCGGTTCAGGGCTGGCTTTTACGGGCTCGGGTTTGGCCGGATACTTAGAGAAAGTGAGGTGGTTCTCAATGTTGACTAATTTGTCATCGTCAAAATAAATTGTCAGTCGCTTTTGTTCGATCAAATCGCCTTTTTCGCGCCATATATAGACATAATCCCATCGATTATCGCGAAATGTATCGACAATCAACGGCGACCCCATGACAAAAAGAACTTGCGATTTGGTCATGCCTGATTTTAGTTTATCCAGCATTTCTGTGGTGATCACATTGCCTTGTTGTATATCGATCTTGTACGGAACGTGAGGAAGGTATGAGCACCCTGCTAAGATGAGGAAAACCAGCGGTACGAGAATGTTTGCAACCATTTTATTGATGATATTATATGTTTCCAAAGTGAGCATAGCACTATATGATACAACAAATCATTTTCTGAACAGAGATAACCATGAGCGATTCCGGCGAACTGAAAAACATAGATCTAAAAAATAGTGGCCTCAAAACAACTTTGCCGCGACTCAAGATATTGAATTTATTTGAACAAAGCAGTGTGCGCCACTTGTCCGCAGAAGATGTTTATAAGGAACTTCTCAACGAGGGTGAAGACATAGGGCTGGCCACCGTTTATCGTGTTTTAACGCAATTTGAGCAGGCCGGATTGTTGGAGCGGCACCATTTTGAGAGTGGTAAGGCAGTATTCGAGCTAAAGCGTGGAGGTCATCATGATCACCTGGTTTGCTTGCAATGCGGTCGTGTCGAGGAATTTTATGACTCTGAAATAGAGCAGCGCCAGGAGGCCATTGCGAACGATCGAGGATTTCGGTTGCAGGAGCATTCATTGTCTTTATATGCGGACTGCATCAAACCAGCCTGCCCTCACCGAAAATAATAAAACAATGTACGCGCTTGCAGTAAGCTACTGGTCGAGAATTAAGCCTTGCCTGCTTGATATCAGTTTAGGGCGTCTATTCTCAGGAATTCTGATGCTGTCAGGCTGGCTATTGGCGCATAATGTGTATGCCGACCCTGACCATTTCAGTGAGTGCGTATCCCGAATCGGCGCACAAGCAAAGACCGAAGGTATTTCCGACAAAACGATTCAGCAAGTGCTGAGCAAAGCCAAACACAATCAGCGCGTCATTGCATTGGATCGGCGTCAACCTGAATTCACGCAGACATTTGCGAATTATTTTAATTTGCGCATTAATGATGAGCGTGTTCAACGGGGTCGTGAGTTATTGGCTAGGCACCGTGGATTATTGAATCAGATTCAACAGGAAAGCGGTATTCCGGCACAATATCTGGTTTCATTCTGGGGACTGGAAACCAGCTACGGTGGGAATTTTGGCGACTGGTCTGTAATCGACTCGCTGGCCACACTTGCTTGCGATCCACGCCGCAGCAGCTTCTTTACACAAGAATTGCTCAATGCGTTGCGCATTGTCGATGCCGGCGATATCTCCGCTGAACGCATGGTTGGCTCGTGGGCAGGTGCCATGGGGCATATGCAGTTCATGCCGTCCACTTTTTTGCGGTATGCCAAGGATATGGATGGGGACGGGCGCCGCGATTTATGGGGCAGTATTCCGGATGCGCTGGGCTCTGCCGCAAACTTTTTGCGACAATTAGGCTGGGTCCCCGGGTTAGCTTGGGGGCAGGAAGTTCGGTTACCGGCAGCTTTTGATTATTCACTGGCTGGGCGAGACCAGATGCTCAGTCTGATCGAGTGGACAAAACTCGGCGTTACTACTGCTTCCGGAGCGGCATTGGCGTCCACAGAACAGAGGGCTGCATTGCTTGTTCCTAGTGGCCATCAAGGCCCTGCTTTTCTAGTCACCAAGAATTTTTATATCATTATGCGTTGGAATCGATCTGAATTTTATGCGCTGTCAGTCGGGCACTTAGCGGATCGTATTGCGGGTGCGCCTGCGTTGCAACGATTACCACCGGTTGATACAGTAAAAATAACGCGCGAACAGGTACGGCAACTGCAGATGGATCTGTCAGCACTGGGTATTGATGCGGGCGAAGCTGATGGCGTGATGGGTTCAGCAACGCGGCAGGCAATCAGTCGTTTTCAGCAGAACACGCAGCGCATCGCCGATGGCCATTTAGATGCCGCATTGTTAATAGCAATTCGTGAAGCAGTGAATACCTTATCTCAGTAGATGTTTGATGGCTTCTTGCTCAGCAAGTAATTCCTGGTAGCTTTTTTGCATTTTTTCTTTATCCAGTTCACTGATTTCCAGTCCCTCAACAATTTTATGCCGACCGTTCTGACAAGCGACAGGGAAACTGTAAATTACTCCGCTAGGAATACCATAGCAACCATTGGAAGGCACGCCCATTGAAACCCAATCACCTTCCCGGGTTCCAAAAAACCAATCCTGTATATGATTGATAATGGCATTTGCTGCGCTGGCTGCGCTCGATTTGCCATGGCGCGCTTCGATAATGGCTGCGCCGCGTTTTTGCACAGTTGGAATAAAGTGATTCTCTATCCATCCGGAATCGGTTAACAACGAGGTTACTGGAGTATTACCAGCGGTTACATGGCTTAAATCAGGAAATTGCGTATTGGAGTGATTGCCCCAAATGATCATTTTTTTGACCTCTGACACGGGCACTCGGAGCTTTAGCGCAATCTGAGATAGTGCGCGATTATGATCCAGCCGCAACATCGCGGAGAAATTGCTGGGATCAAGATCGGGGGCGCTTTTCATGGTAATGTATGCATTGGTGTTGGCAGGATTGCCAACGACCAGCACCTTGACGTTACGTTTTGCGGCTATGTTCAGCGCTCTGCCTTGTTCAATGAAAATAGGGCTATTGGCTGCGAGGAGGTCTTTGCGTTCCATGTTTTCCCCGCGCGGACGTGCGCCAACCAGCAAAGCAATGTCTACATCATTAAATGCAACTTCTGCATTATCGGTGGTGATAATTTCAGTTAATAATGGAAAAGCGCAGTCATGCAACTCCATGACTACGGCATCAAAGAAAGGTTGTGCTTCAGTAATATCGTGCAACTGAAGGATAACCGGTTGATCGTTGCCAAGCATGTTGCCTGCCGCAATGCGATATAGCAGGCTATAACAAATCTGTCCGGTTGCGCCGGTAACAGCAATACGAATAGGCGTTTTCATTTTTTCCAATCCTCGAAAAGCCACCAATAGGTTGAGAAAATTGGCGGTACGGTGTATGGGGAAAAGTGACTCGATTATACTTGTAATCAGAGTCTCGCGAAAGAGTAAGTTTGTCTAAAAGGTGCAGAATCACGATAGCATATTGATTGCATAATAAAATACAAGAGAGAGTTTTGGAAAATTGTGATCAGATCTGCGAAGGCATGATTTTGATAAAGCGAGTTTTCCAAGTTATTGAGTTTCTAGAAATTGTCGTGTTGTACGACTTACTGTTACGCAGTCATCTGTCGATAGCTATACATCCGCGATGTCAATCTCTGAAGAAATCTAACAGGTTGTTTTGGACGGAAGTGTTTGAACACATACAATTCTTCCTTGTGCTCTTGGTGTGCAAGGGTAGGCAAATTCATTGCATACCTGCTGAACAGGTTGTTGAAAAACGTATTCGAGCCGATGCAAGGCAAAGGTAGGCGGAAAAGCGCAGTGCTTAATAAATGAGCATTTTGAGCCTGTTTTTAACACTGCAGCGGCAACGCAGATAGTTTTTCAACGGCCCGTTAGAGCCCTGGTATGCCGATCCGCTGTATACGGATAGCGTTGTTTCCTTCTTCGTATGCGAGCAACTTACCTTCTTTTTGCCACAGGCGAAATGCCAGAGAGTAGGACAATACGCGTATCGGATAGTCGCGCGGCAGTGTTTGCAAATACGGCTGAATAGTAGTGAAATCGGTGGCACCATATTGCTGCATGATAAAACGCAGTCCTCCGTTAGCCGGGCCGATGTTATAGGCGAGCAAAGCCAAAAAGAGATCGCCTTTCATTTCAGCCAAGTAGTGCTTAAATGTGGCTGCACCGACAAAAGCATTGTGCTGGGGATTTTCCAGAGAAATTTTTTCAACTCCCAGTTTTTGTTGTGCTTGCACCATAACTATTTTAGGGACGCGGGTGATCTGAAATAAACCGCGCCCGCCATCGCTGCTGTCTCTCGGTATAAAAGATGATTCTGTTGCCGCAATACCTTGTAACAGATGGACATCAACATCGAAAGCCTTGGCTGCACCTGTGATTGCATGCTGATATTCCTGGGACCGGTCAAGCATTTTTTGCAGTTGTGTTGAATTATGTTTGCGATAAGCCGCATAGACTTGATGCGCAATTGTCATCCGGCCTGCTTCTTCCTTGCCGCCGACCAGCGTGCGGAAATTTCCATAAGCCAAGGTAAATTGATCGTGGGTCACAAACCAAGTGATCAGAACGACAAACGATAAGGACAGAATCAAGGGCAGGAACTCAGAGTACAGTTGCAATTTTTTTCTCAGTTTCCACCAACCGATGAGAAAAGCAGAAGTGATCATTATTAATATCAATACACCAGTAGCGAACGGTAGCAAGCTGCCGAAAAAACTGGTGCCCGAAAACCGGCTTGCGGAATAACCCAACAGCATGATGATGACCAGCACTGCGGTAATGCTCAAACCGAGAATTTCTATACTTATCAGCAGTAATTTTTGTTGAAGTCTGCTGGGCTGGTTTCTTTTCAACTGTTTCAGGGGTTTACTTTTATCGGTGCGTATTGACGGATTGCGACTGCGCTTGCGTTTAGGTTTTGTATTATTGCCGGGTTCAGGATTGCTGAGATTGATTGTTTTATGCATTGGAATACAGAATTCATGTGATTCAGCAGATTGTAAGGGGTAACCGGATTGCTTGCAGTAAAGATATCTGACTAAAGGGCGAGACAGTATTCAAGCTGATGCTATCTGGCCAGGATTATGGTCACGGTTGGAAGAAGTTAAGCGAAGTCACGTATTGACTGAACTCAGTAAGCGTTATCTCTTTGCACGACGATCCAGACGGTACGCAGGATGATCCAGAGGTCGAGCCAAATGGACCAGTTTTTGAGGTAATACAAATCGTGTTTGATGCGTCCTTTCATTTTTTCCAATACTTCGATTTCTCCGCGCCATCCATTGACTTGAGACCAGCCGGTGATGTCGGGTTTTGCTTTGTGGCGCAGCATGTAGCCTTTGATTTATTTACGATAAAGCTCATTATGGGCCACGGCATGTGGGCGTGGGCCGACGATACTCATGCGTCCTTGCTGTACGTTGATAAATAAATGAGGCAATCCCCCGGCTATGCCGGGGGATTGATAAAGGTTTGACCGAGTGGAATGGTCGCCTTGATTCTTTTAGCTTGACCAAAAGCTAGGAGAATCAGATGGGAGATTACCAGAGACTGACGCATACGACATGGGATTGTAAGAATCACGTAGTATTTATTCCGAAGAAACGAAAGAAGATGCTATTTGGGGCAATTCGTAAGCATCTGGGAAAAGTGCTGCATGATTTGGCGGAGCAAAAGGGGTGCGAAATATTGGAAGGGTACTGGATGCCAGATCACATACATATGTGTATAAGTATACCGCCGAGATATTCGGTATCGCATGTAATAGGTTACATCAAGGGGAAGAGCGCGATATCGATAGCGCGCCGATTTATGGGGAAAGCAAAAAGCTTTACGGGCGAAAATTTCTGGGCACGAGGTTATTTTGTATCAACAGTCGGATTGGATGAAGAGATGGTTAGGGAATACATCCGTAACGAAGAGAAGGAGGATGAACATTATGATCAGCTCAAACTTGGTATTTGATGCTGCCTTTAGGCAGCGCCAGCCTTCGCCCCTTTGAGGGGCTAACAAATATAAGCCTCCCGCTTTGCCGGAGGCAATTTAACTAACCAGATCTTATTATAAAAAATACAATCGGGTATACTTGAGGGATTTCCACAATTTTAATTGAGTAGATATGCTATGAGTGAGTATCTTTTTACTTCTGAATCTGTTTCCGAAGGGCATCCTGATAAGGTCGCCGATCAAATTTCTGATGCAGTTTTAGATGCAATCCTGAGTCAGGATGCCAACGCCCGAGTTGCTTGCGAGACATTATGCAGTACGGGTTTAATTGTATTATCAGGTGAAATAACAACGCATGCTTCCGTTGATTACAATATTATTGCACGCGAAACAGTTAAAAATATTGGCTATACCAGTTCTAATATTGGTTTTGATTCGACTACCTGCGCAGTTTTAACGGCTTTTAATAAGCAATCACCAGATATTGCCCAAGGCGTTGATCGCACTAAAGAAGAAGAAATGGAACAAGGGGCAGGGGATCAAGGGCTGATGTTTGGATTTGCTTGCGACGAAACGCCGCAATTGATGCCGATGCCCATTTTTTACGCGCATCGCTTAGTTGAACGCCAGGCGGAATTGAGGAAAAACGGGCGATTGACTTGGTTACGGCCGGACGCAAAGTCGCAAGTCTCGATTCGATATAAAAATGGCAAACCGCAACATATTGAAACCGTTGTGATTTCAACACAGCATGATCCAGATATTTCACATCAGGTGCTAACGGAAGCGGTTATTGAGGAAATTATTAAACCGGTCTTACCTGCTGCAATGATCAGCGATCGGATTAACTATCTGGTTAATCCAACCGGGCGTTTCGTAGTAGGCGGACCGATGGGTGATTGTGGTTTGACCGGTCGTAAAATTATTGTTGATAGTTATGGCGGCGCAGCACACCATGGCGGCGGCGCTTTTTCTGGTAAAGATCCCTCCAAAGTGGATCGATCAGCAACTTATGCGGGACGCTATGTTGCAAAAAATATTGTCGCTGCAGGAATTGCCAGTAAATGTGAAGTGCAGGTCGCTTATGCGATTGGTGTTGCACGGCCTGTTTCATTGATGGTCAATACATTCGGTACCGGTAAGATTGCTGACGAAAAGATTGTTCAATTAATTGAGAGGCATTTTGATCTGCGTCCTCGTGGCATCATTCATGCGCTTAGTTTATTACGTCCTATTTACGCTAAGACCGCGGCCTATGGGCATTTTGGGCGAGAGCTGCCGGAATTTACCTGGGAAGCTACCGATAAAGCTGCTCAATTACGTGCCGATGCCGGTATATAAATTCTTAATAGTATTTGTCGGTATTAGTACACCTTAATCTAATCGATTTTCCCCCCTGTACTGAGGAGCGCTGCAGCGGTATTTTCCGTGAGGCTCAGCATAGGAGGATATTGTTACAACGGCGCTCGTTCATATTTTGAGGAGAAGACTATGAACGCTGTGCTCAATTCAGATGGTAGCCGCTTTACTGATTATAAGGTTGCCGATTTTTCATTGGCGGAATGGGGACGTAAAGAAATAGCGATCGCCGAAACGGAAATGCCGGGTTTGATGGCGTTACGTAAAGAACATGCAAATCAAAAACCACTGGCTGGTGCGCGCATTGCCGGTTCTTTGCATATGACGATTCAAACTGCCGTGTTGATCGAGACACTTGTCGCATTAGGTGCGGAAGTTCGCTGGGCCTCATGCAATATTTTTTCCACTCAGGATCATGCGGCCGCGGCCATTGCTGCTAAGAATATTCCAGTATTTGCCTACAAAGGTGAATCTCTGGAAGATTACTGGGAATATGCCCACCAGATCTTCGAGTGGACGGTTGCCGGGCAACCGAGCGGTGCCAATATGATTCTGGATGATGGTGGTGACGCAACATTGCTGCTGATTCTGGGTGCCAAAGCTGAGAAAAATCCGGCAGTTATTGCCAATCCTGCCAACGAAGAAGAAACGACGCTATTTGCATCCATCAAGAATAAGTTAGCTGCGCAGCCTGGCTGGTATTCAAAAAATCTAGCCAGAATACGGGGTGTCACAGAAGAGACTACCACAGGGGTGCATCGGTTATATGAAATGCATAAAACCGGAGAGCTTCCATTTCCAGCATTTAACGTGAATGATTCTGTCACCAAATCAAAGTTTGATAATCTCTACGGATGCAGAGAATCGCTTGTCGATGGCATCAAGCGCGCAACCGATGTCATGATTGCTGGAAAGATTGCCGTGGTATGCGGGTATGGTGACGTCGGTAAAGGTTGTGCGCAGTCTTTGCGTGGTTTAGGTGCAACCGTCTGGATTACCGAAATCGATCCTATCTGTGCGTTGCAAGCAGCAATGGAAGGGTATCGCGTCGTGACCATGGATGATGCATGTAGCCAGGCAGATATTTTTGTGACGGCGACCGGTAATTTGCGCGTAATCACGCATGATCACATGCTGAAAATGAAGGATCAGGCGATTATTTGCAATATTGGACACTTCGATTCTGAAATTGATATCGCATCCGTGCAGAAATATCAGTGGGAAAACATCAAGCCACAAGTGGATCATGTCATATTTCCAACGGGGCGGCGCATTATTGTATTAGCGCAAGGTAGATTGGTGAATCTGGGATGCGCAACGGGACATCCGTCTTTTGTAATGTCCAGCTCATTTACCAACCAAGTATTGGCGCAGATGGAGTTATGGCAGAACGGGGAGAATTATCAAAAGAGTGTGTATGTGTTACCAAAACACCTGGATGAGAAAGTGGCGCGCCTGCATATTGGTAAGCTGGGAGTAAAGCTGACTGAGCTGACAGATGAGCAGGCAAAATATCTGGGACTGAGCAAGAACGGTCCCTATAAACCAGAGATGTACCGGTATTAATCATCCGCTTTCGCGATCTTAATGGGATAGGATTCGCTTGACTTTCCCATTAACAGGCGCTGAAAAACGTATTCGAGGCAGCCGATTGTCGCGCAAAAGCGAGCAGCGCAGATAGTTTTTTAGCGGCCTGTTAAGAAGGTTTGGTCAAGGCCACGATTACTATGGATCACCGATGGTGATGTTTTTATATTGATAGGTTTGCAAAGCGATGGAATCACAAAAAAAATTCTCTCCTACGTTCAGTTTTGAGCTTTTTCCGCCACAAACTCCTCAAGGTGTTGAAAAACTACGACTAACACGGCAGCAACTGGCTCAGTATAATCCGAAGTTTTTTTCTGTAACCTTTGGTGCAGGCGGTTCCACGCGTGAGCGGACGCTCGAAATCGCGTTGGAGATTCAAGCGGAAGGGCATGTGGTTGCGCCGCACCTTTCTTGTATTGGATCCACTCAACAGAATATTCGCGTCATTCTGGAAAAATATTATGAAGCAGGTATCCGGCACATTGTCGCGCTACGTGGTGATTTGCCATCAGGTATGGCGCAAGCCGGGGAGTTTCGTTATGCCAGCGAACTCGTCGCCTTTATCCGGCAGGAATTTGGATCTTTGTTCCATATTGATGTGGCGGCGTACCCGGAATATCATCCGCAAGCACGTTCTGCACAAGCGGATTTTGAGAATTTTAAACATAAAGTCGAAACCGGTGCCAATTCGGCAATCACTCAATATTTCTATAATGCCGATGCTTATTATCACTTTGTGGAATCGTGTGAATCGGCTGGTTTGCATGTTCCGATTGTTCCTGGAATCATGCCGATCAACAAATTCTCACAACTGGTCAGGTTTTCGGATACTTGCGGTGCTGAAATTCCGCGCTGGATTCGTAAGAAACTCGAAGGGTATAGCGATGATAGCGCTTCGATACAGGCCCTTGGATTGGATGTCGTCACCGATCTTTGCGAACGCTTATTACAAGCGGGTGCACCGGGATTACATTTTTATACGTTGAATTCAGCCAATTTGACATCAATGATATGGCAGCGCTTGGGTCTCAAAGGCAGTACCGATTAGTCCACGCCTTCCTGTTTTTCGCAGTGCTGATCAAATAAAGCCGCATGATTGCAAGCTAATGCATATGGGTCTGCGGGACAGCAGTCGCGAAACTGGCATGATCTTTTTCCTGATCCCCTCAGCCAGTATATAATGCGTGTCAATTCTGATTAAAGTAAAAAAGCATGAGGTTTCGAAATGGAAGAGAAAAAAACGGATTCAGATAAATCAATTGCAGGAGCGCCAGCTTCGGAGGTAACCACTTCGGATATTTCAACCATGGATGCTTGTATTGCACACGCTAAGGAAGTTCAAGCCGCACAACTGGCGCTTATCGAAAGCAAAAATTATGATTTTGCACCTGAGTTTAAAAGTATGACCATTCAGCTTTATTTATTGGGCGTCATGTGGAAATTTGCTCAAGACTTGGGAAATGTGGATGATGCACGTGAATTGGCATTCACAGCGTTACAAACGATGTTGCTGCAAGATGGTGTGCAAAAACAAAAAGCGCTTAAACGTATCGAATTTTTAAAAAAGATGTCCAAACTTGAAGATGACCATGATGCATTGGCTGTCGTGATCGGTTATGAATCTGCACCCAACGATAGTAGTTTGGCGGAAGTATTTGACCATTACATCGATGATATGCAAGTTTCCGGCGCCTTTTGGCGATTGTATGATCGCGGTAGAAAAATCATGCTATATGGCGGCTTGCTGATAGCCTTTGCAGTGATCTGGTTCGTGACTTTGTTTATGCCGGGTAACAGTACGGTTGCAACTTTGGCTGCCGGACTTATTGCGGCGGCACTTTTTGTGATACCGGTATTCTTGATTGGTATTTTCATGTATCGCACAAAAATCAAGAAAGCAAAACAAATCAGCTAATGCTGGTAGGTGCTTATATCATATGATCGATACTATCCGCCGCATCACATCCAGATTAATTGACCCGACCGGTTTCGCATGACAATGGACGCCAAAATTATTGACGGTAAGAAAATGGCTGAATTGGTGCGCGCTGAATGGAAAGCACGTGCTGATAAGCTGATTCAGTCAGGTATTCAGCCAGGACTGGCGGTAATCATTGTCGGAGATAATGCGGCATCGGGTATTTATGTCAGGAATAAAGTTAAAGCTTGCAGTGAAATCGGCATTTACTCGGAAGTACATGCTTTTCCGATGAGCGCGCAGCAACATGAAGTGTTGGATTGTATTCAAGCGCTCAATGAAAATCCGCATATCCACGGTATTTTGGTTCAGTTGCCGCTCCCCGTACATTTTGAGAATAATCGCGTTATCACTTCCATTGCGGTGGGCAAGGATGTCGATGGTTTTCATCTTTACAATGTAGGTGCGCTGGTTACCGGGAATACCATATTCTCACCGTGTACGCCGTATGGTGTGATGGTTATGCTGGAAAAGAATCATATTCCCATAGCAGGTCAACATGCTGTAGTAGTGGGACGTAGCAATATCGTGGGTAAACCGATGGCATTCATGTTGCTGGAACAGGGTGCTACCGTTACTATTTGCACTTCAAAAACACGTGATTTGCCGCAGTTTACAAAAAATGCAGATATTTTGGTGGTAGCGACCGGAAAACCGCGCATGATCACGGCTGACATGGTAAAGCCCGGTGCCGTGGTGATTGATGTGGGTATTAATCGATTAAATGATGGGAAGCTTTGTGGTGATGTCGACTATGCATCTGTCAAAGATGTCGCCAGTTATATCACGCCGGTTCCGGGTGGCGTCGGTCCGATGACGATTACCATGTTGTTGTGTAATACGATTTTGGCTGCTGAGCGTGTGCAGGCTGGTGGTTGAAGTAGGCAAGCAAAGTTAATTTTTTAGGGTATGCCTGAATATGGAATTGCAACCTGATATAGATCCGCAGGAAACACAAGAATGGTTGGAAGCGTTAGATTCGATCATCATCGCTGGTGGTGCGGAACGTGCTCATTTTTTATTGGAGAAATTAATTGAAAAAGCACGCCGTTCCGGTGCTTATCTGCCTTATAGTGCCACCACGGCCTATATCAACACCATTCCAACAGGAAAAGAAGAACGCCCACCAGGTAATAACGCGATAGAACATCGTATTCGTTCCTATGTTCGCTGGAACGCTATGGCGATGGTGTTGCGCGCCAATAGAGACACCAATGTTGGCGGCCATATTGCCAGCTTTGCATCTGCTGCAACGCTATATGACATTGGTTACAACCATTTCTGGCATGCCCCATCCGAAACACACGGTGGCGATTTGGTTTATGTCCAAGGACATTCTTCGCCGGGGGCTTATGCGTATGCATTTCTTTCCGGAGATTTAAGTCAAGAGCAACTGGATAACTTCCGCCAGGAAGCCGGCGGCAACGGTTTATCTTCTTACCCGCATCCTTGGTTGATGCCCACTTTCTGGCAATTTCCGACCGTTTCAATGGGACTTGGGCCGTTGATGGCGATTTATCAGGCCCGATTCATGAAGTATCTGGGTAGTCGAGGACTAGTCAATACCGATGGGCGTAAAGTCTGGGCTTTTATGGGTGACGGTGAAATGGATGAACCGGAATCACTCGGTGCTATTTCGTTGGCATCGCGTGAGCGCCTCGATAATTTGATTTTTGTCGTCAATTGTAATCTCCAGCGCCTGGATGGCCCTGTGCGTGGCAATGGAAAAATTATTCAGGAATTGGAAGGTGCATTTCGCGGTGCCGGCTGGAATGTTATCAAGGTAATCTGGGGTTCTTACTGGGATCCATTGTTGGCTAAAGATACCAGAGGGTTATTACAAAAACGCATGATGGAATGCGTTGATGGCGAGTATCAGAACTTTAAAGCCAGAGACGGTGCTTATGTGCGCGAGCACTTTTTTGGCAAATATCCTGAGTTACTGGAAATGGTTGCCAATATGTCGGATGACGATATCTGGCGGTTAAATCGAGGTGGACATGATCCTTATAAAGTCTACGCGGCCTATGCCGCTGCGGTTAAACATACTGGCCAGCCGACAGTAATACTGGCTAAAACCATCAAAGGTTATGGGATGGGTGAAGCTGGTGAAGCACAAAACATTACGCACCAGCAGAAAAAAATGGGAACAACCTCATTAAAGGCCTTCCGTGATCGGTTTGGTCTGGATATTTCGGATGACAAGATCGATGAAATACCTTATCTCACGCTTGCTGCGGATTCGCCGGAATTTACGTATATGCAAGAACGTCGTAATGCACTCGGTGGTGCTTTTCATCGTCGCAAGACCAGTGCGCAGGCATTACAGATACCGCCGCTGTCAGCTTTTGAGTCGTTGCTGAAAGCCGGCGGGGAAGGACGTGAATCTTCGACAACCATGGCGTTTGTGCGCATTCTGAATATTCTGGTTAAGGATAAAAAGATCGGTAAGCATGTGGTGCCGATTGTCGCCGATGAGTCGCGTACCTTTGGTATGGAAGGCATGTTCCGGCAACTGGGTATCTGGTCATCGGTAGGGCAGCTGTATACACCGCAGGATGCCGATCAGCTGATGTATTATAAGGAAGATAAACACGGACAGATTCTGCAGGAAGGTATCAATGAAGCCGGTGCCATGTCATCTTGGATCGCGGCAGCGACAGCTTATAGCACGCACGGTATTCAGATGATTCCGTTTTTTATATTTTATTCGATGTTTGGTTTTCAGCGCGTTGGTGATTTAGCCTGGGCGGCTGGGGATATGCGTTGTCGAGGTTTTTTGCTGGGTGGAACGGCAGGGCGTACGACATTGAATGGCGAAGGGCTGCAGCACGAGGATGGACATAGCCATATTGTGGCTTCAACAATTCCCAATTGCGTATCGTATGATCCTGCATTTGCGTATGAGTTGGCTGTTATTGTCCAGGATGGTTTGCGGCGCATGTATCAGGAACAAGAGGATGTCTATTATTACATCACGGTAATGAATGAAAATTACCCGCACCCTGAAATGCCATCTGGTGTCGAAAAAGATATTCTGAAGGGTATGTATTTATTCAGCGAAGGGAAAAAGAATCGCAATAAACCTTGTGTGCAGTTGCTAGGTGCCGGTACCATTTTGCGCGAAGTGATTGCCGCCGCTGCAATACTCAAAAAAGAATATCACGTGAATGCAGATATCTGGGGTGTGACCAGCTTTAATGAATTAAGACGGGAAGCATTGAGCGCGGCACGCTGGAATATGCTGCATCCGACTCAAATGGCAAAAGTGTCGCACGTGGAAAATTGTTTGCAAGGACGTGAAGGACCTGTAGTGGCTGCGACCGATTATATGAAAATCTACGCCGACCAGATTCGTGAATTTGTCCCTGGGAAATATCGTGTTTTGGGAACAGATGGTTTTGGGCGTTCTGATACGCGCGAGAAATTGCGCCATTTCTTCGAAGTGGATCGATTTTATATTACCGTTGCAGCACTCAAAGCACTATCTGAAGATGGAAAAATATCAAGTCAACAGGTTGATCAGGCCATACATAAATATGGCATCGATCCGGAGAAACCTAATCCGGCAATCAGCTAAGGTCGAGGCAATATGAGGAAAGCACGTGACTGAATTAAAAAAAGTATTCATTCCAGATATTGGTGACTTCAAAGATATTCCAGTGATCGAAGTACTGGTAAAAGCGGGCGATGTTGTTAAAACTGAGGATTCATTGATTACGCTGGAATCCGACAAGGCAACCATTGAAATTCCCTCTCCGTATCCCGGCTTGATCAAGAAATTACTTGTCAAAGCCGGCGATAAGGTATCAGAAGGCACGGCAATATTGACTATCGAAGTGTCAGATAGCGATCATGCAGAGCCTCTTGCTAAGACTCCTGAAAAAGCAGTTGTTGAAAAAGATACCGCACCACCTCCAGCAGAAACTGAGGTTAAGCAGGTCGCTACTCAGCAGGCACAGAATTTAACGAACAATGTTTCCTCTGCGGGCAATGCGTTTTCTAAAGCACATGCCAGTCCGTCTATTCGCCGTTTTGCGCGGGAACTGGGCGTAAATCTCGATTTGGTCACGGGTAGCGGGCCTAAACATCGTATTCTCAAAGAAGATGTGCAAGCCTATGTAAAAAACCAATTATCCAAGTCTCGCAGCGATGGCACCGGCTCAGCGCTTAATTTGCTGCCTTGGCCACAGGTTAATTTTGCCAAATTCGGTGCGATTGAGTTAAAACCTTTGACGCGTATCAAACAAATTTCAGGTGCCAATTTGCATCGGAATTGGGTGATGATTCCGCATGTGACTCAATTTGACGAAGCCGACATTACTGATTTAGAGGCGCTACGAAAAGAATCCAATAGCGGTGACAAAGAAAACAAAGTGAAACTGACATTGCTGGCATTTCTGATGAAGGCGTTAATCGCGCCTTTAAAAAAATTTCCGGAATTCAATGCGTCACTCGACAATAATTCCGGCGGCGAAGCCAATCTGATCATCAAACGCTATTATCACATCGGGTTTGCTGTGGATACTATCAATGGATTGGTCGTTCCGGTGATTAAAGATGTCGATCAGAAAGGCATTACTGCCATCGCCGAAGAATTAACCCGGCTATCCTCACTGGCGCGCGAAGGGAAGTTAAAACCAACCGATATGCAAGGCGCAAGCTTTACCATTTCCAGCTTGGGTGGGATTGGTGGCACGGCATTTACGCCGATTATCAATGCCCCTGAAGTCGCCATTTTGGGGATTTCAAAAGCAAGTATTAAGGCGGTTTATCGCGACAATCAGTTCGTTCCGCGCTTGATGCTTCCTTTATCGCTTTCTTATGATCATCGAGTCATCGATGGCGCAACTGCTGCGCGTTTTACGACACATTTATCAGAGGTTTTAACGGATATGCGTCTGGCTTTATTATGACGAATACCGTTGATACGCATACCGGCTAAGATGGAAGTTGTCGATAAGTTTCCTCTGGTTGGTATTTATGGCGGGACATTCGATCCCATTCATCATGGCCATCTGCGCATCGCCGAAGAATTGCTTGATATCGTCGGTTTGAAACGAATCGTTTTTGTTCCATCCGGTGCGCCTCGTTTGCGTGCTGCTCCTGCTGCATCAAGAAATCACCGCGCTGCCATGGTGCGTCTGGCAATTCAAGATAATCGGTTGTTTTCGCTGGATGAGCGTGAAGTGAATCGCTCCGGCATGAGTACCACAGTGCTTTCACTGCGTGAATACAAATGTGAATTAGGTGATAACTCAACGCTTTGCTTTATTTTGGGAATAGACGCATTCGTTAAGATACATCAATGGGCTGAGTGGCAGGAGTTGTTCAGTTTATGCCATTTAATTATAGTCGCTCGTCCTGGATACGTTGCCATCAACGAAGATCAAAACCTGCCAACTGAGATAAGAAAAGAATTTGTTTCTCGTTGTGTCATGGATGCCAGCGATTTGGGGTTACAATCCAGCGGCTTTATTTATACTGCACGGACATCGCTGCTGGAAATATCAGCATCGCACATACGATCATTGATAAACACCGGAAAAAGTATACGTTATCTGCTTCCTGACAATGTCTCTGAATATATTAAATCCAATCGCTTATATACCGGAAAACCATGAATTCTGAAGAGTTAGTAACTGTCACTGTTGACGCACTGGAGGAAATCAAAGCCTACGATATTGATGTCATCGATGTTTCAAAAATAACTTCGATGTTCGGAAGCATCATTATTGCCAGTGCAGATTCTACGCGCCAGACAAAATCATTGGCGAATAATGTACAAGTAAAAGTCAAAGCTGCAGGAGGAAAAGTGTACAGTGTGGAAGGAGAACAGACGGGAGAATGGCTTCTCGTGGATCTGGGCGATGTGATTGTGCATATCATGCTACCAAATGCACGTGAACACTATAATTTAAAAGCGCTATGGGCTAGGTGAAAATCAATAGCGCCCATTCAGAACAACAGGCGAGATGTAAGATATTTTTAGTGCTCCTTTATTATGAAATTTTTTATACTCGCAGTTGGCAATAAGATGCCGGATTGGATCAGGACGGGTTATTTAGAATATATCAAACGATTACCACGCGAAATAACCGTACAGTTGATTGAAATTAAACCTGAAAAGCGCTTGAATGGCAAAGCGACGGAGCAGTTGTTATTGGCAGAATATCAACGGATTCGTGCAGTATTACCGGCGGATTGTCAGATTGTGGCGCTTGATGAAAATGGCCAGCAATGGACGACAATGAGATTCGCTCATGTCATAGAGCAATGGACGATGGATGGCAATGCAGTTGCATTTATTATAGGCAGTGCAGATGGGTTACATGATGAAATCAAACGCGCAGCCGGTGAAATGATTGCGTTATCCAAACTGACCTTGCCACATGGTCTTGTTCGAGTACTTTTAGCGGAGCAGCTTTATCGCGCTGTCTCGATTATTAAAGGGCACCCTTATCATCGAGTATGAAATCAGCTTTATTATTCATGCGATTTTAAGGCGTTATCGATAGGACAATAATGTCAGATTCTGTGTATTCGATTTTTGGAAATTTTTTACGCCATGATGTTTCCTGATAACCAAATATATCTTGCTTCAAGAAGCCCTAGAAGGCGTGAATTGCTCAAACAAATCGGCGTGAAATTTAATCTTTTATTGATGCGCGAAACATTGGGTCGTCCGATTGATATTGATGAACAGCCACTGATTGATGAAACGCCGACGGATTATATCTATCGTATCGTTCAATTCAAAGCAAATGAAAGCTGGAAGCGAATACTGCAACGTAAGTTTCTGGTGCTGCCGGTACTGGTTGCTGACACCATTGTAACGCTCGATGGCTGTATTTTAGGTAAACCTAAAGATATCATGCAAGCAGAAGACATGTTAAAAACTTTATCGGGAAGGTCGCACCAAGTCCTGACTGCCATTGGTGTTGGGATCAAAGATAAGGTGCAAGTAAGATTATCGGCGTCGACGGTACAATTTCGTGAAATCAGTGAGCGAGAAATCCGCAAATACATTGCGCAGAATAATTGCTTAGATAAAGCCGGCGCCTACGCTATTCAAGGCATGGCATCGGCATTCATTGTAAATATATCAGGAAGTTACAGTGGTATTATGGGGCTGCCTCTGTACGAAACAGCGCAATTGCTAGAAGAAAGCGGCATAACGCTATTTCCATGATAACTAATACCTATGGTCATGTAATTCAATAGCAACTTAATTCAAGAACACATAAGTCTTTAAGAAAATTTTGAGTGCTATGAATAACGAAATTCTTGTCAATATCACACCGCAAGAAACCAGAGTTGCCATATTAGAGCAAGGCATCACACAAGAACTCCATATTGAGCGAATGAGCGGTCATGGTATTGTCGGGAATATTTACAATGGGCGTGTCAGCCGAGTTTTGCCGGGTATGCAATCAGCATTTGTAGATATTGGCCTGGATCGAGCTGCGTTCTTGCATATTGCAGATATCTGGAATCCAAATCAGTATAGTGATACTGCCAAACCTATCGAGAAATTATTACATGAAGGTAATAGCATTCTGGTTCAGGTGATTAAAGACGCAATAGGTACCAAAGGAGCGCGGCTATCAACTCAAATAAGTTTGGCGGGTCGCTTGTTGGTTTATCTGCCACAGGAATCCCGTATTGGCATTTCTCAACGCATTGAAGATGATACTGACCGCGAATTATTGCGTGAAAGATTACAGCAAATTATACCTTTGGAAGAGAAGGGCGGTTACATTATCCGGACGATGGCCGAGACGGCAGACGAAAGTGATTTACGTGCTGACCTTGAGTATCTGCATAAGCTATGGCATAACATCCAACAAGGATCTGCAACGATTGCCGCGCCTGTATTGCTTTATCAGGATCTGGATCTCGGCCACCGGGTATTACGGGATTTTGTCGATGAAGATACGATTCGTGTGCTGGTAGATTCCCGTGAAAATTTTCAGAAGCTCATAAGATTTGCACAAAATTATATGACGGATATTGCTGAACGTATTACTTTATATACCGGAAATCGCCCGTTATTTGATTTGTATGGCGTTGAAGAAGAAATCGAAAAATCTTTGGCTAGGCGTGTCAATTTAAAATCAGGCGGATATTTGATTATTGATCAAACGGAAGCACTCACCACGATGGACGTAAATACGGGTGGATTTATCGGTGTGCGCAATTTTGACGATACCATTTTTAAAACAAACCTCGAGGCAGCTCAGGTTATTGCTAGGCAACTGCGTTTACGTAATCTGGGTGGAATCATCATTATTGATTTCATCGATATGGATTCCGAAGAGCATAGAAACGCGGTATTAATGGAATTTAATAAAGCCCTGCAGAAAGATCGTACGCGCATCACTGTCAATGGATTCAGCACACTTGGGCTGGTTGAGATGACACGTAAGCGAACCAGGGAAAGTCTTGCGCATGTTCTGTGTGAGCCTTGTCCAACCTGCCAAGGACGAGGAGAAATTAGAACCGCACAAACAATTTGTTACGAGATCTTACGTGAATTACTGAGAGAATCCAGGCAATTTGAAGCGAATGAGTTTCGTATTCTCGCATCACAGCCGGTAATCGATCTGTTTCTTGATGAAGAATCCCAGAGTTTGGCCCAACTGGGTGATTTCATAGCAAAGCCAATCAGCTTGCAGGTTGAGGAATCGTATACTCAAGAACAATACGATGTCATATTGATGTAATTGGAGAGGAAGGAAAACAAAGATGAATTGATGCGCCTGAAAGCGCAGCATCGACAGGATCTTCCAATTGAAGGGAAGTTTGCCAAGGAAAGCTTGTGGATATCGACTCAACGATATTCGAGCCAAGCAAGCTGATACAGCTGCTGCATGGATTAACAGCATCTTCCTGGTCATGAATCTGCTCATCTTGGTGCAGGTTTTTATTTGTCTGAGGAACATTGTTGTCAAAATGGCATTGTGGGCGACAAAAAAGAGTATGCCCAGAGAAATTGGGTTTGCCCACGCCTGCCAATTCATCTCAAACCAGAATTTTTACTTGGCTGAAAATAACTGATCGCTGAGTTTCTGAGTAAGCTCTAAATACTAGTTCCGGGCTTAGGCGCTCAATTCGTTTGATGATCTGGATCGGAGGCTTGAAGCGCATTGTTTATTTATTTCTTCATCGTTCCGGTTTCTGCCAATCGCAAATGCCAGCTAAAAGCTTCTTCTAATAAATGTGGTGTATGCCCACCACGCTCGCAAGCTCTATCAAAATATGACTGCAATTCGGTTTTGTAATCCGGGTGTACACAGTTGTCAATTATCTGCTGAGCTCTTTCCCGAGGTGCTAATCCTCTCAAATCAGCCAAGCCTATATCCGTTACCAAAATATCTACATCATGCTCCGTATGATCAACATGAGATACCATTGGGAGCGCATGCGATATCGTATTTTCTTTAGAGGCGGCCTGTGTAACAAATATACTCAGGTAGGCATTTCTGGCGAAATCACCCGATCCCCCTATTCCGTTCATAATTTTTGTCCCAGAAATATGGGTCGAATTTACATTTCCATAAATATCGAATTCAATAGCAGTATTGATAGCAATTACTCCTAAACGTCGTATCAATCCTGGTGTATTCGATATGTTTTGAGGCCTTAACACAAACTTATCTCGATATTTTTGTAAGTTATTGAGAACTCTATCGTAACATTCTTTGGATACCGTTATTGATGATGCAGAAGCAAAGCTAAGTTTTCCAGAGTCAATAAGATCGAATGCACTGTCTTGTAACACTTCAGAAAACATCGTCAAATCGTAAAAATTACTATCCTTAAACCCTGTCAATACTGCATTTGCAACCTTTCCAATTCCAACTTGGATAGGAAGTAATCGATCGGTAAGATGGCCAATTTTGACCTCATTTTCAAAGAAAGACAAAATATGTCTTGCTATAGAAGCAGTTTTCTCATCCGGAGCCGCTATATCCGCTGGACTATCCGTAGTGTTGGTAAATACTATGCCTATCACCTTGTTCGGATCTAGCGGAATTGTCTTTCTACCGATTTTATTCCACGGGGCAACGATAGGAATTACGTTACGATGAGGATAATCCTCTGCTTGATAAATATCATGGATACCATAAACTTCTTCTGGTACAGCCGTGTTGATTTCTAAAATAACCTGCTTAGCAAGTCCCGCAAAAGTGACAGAATTACCAACTGAAGTCGTTGGCACGATTCCCCCATCTCGATCAATATAGGCAACTTCAATCACCGCAATATCTACGGGAGGAAGGTTCTTGTTATGTAGAAGTTCTGCGCTCTCGCTCAAATGTTGATCTATGAACAAGACCTCTCCTGCATTAATTTTATTTCTTAAAATCCGATCCGCCTGAAATGGCATGCGCTTACTAAGCGCTCCTGCTTCGGCTAGTTTGCCATCTGTATCATGCCCTAAAGAAGCTCCAGTCATTAATGTAATCTTTATATTTTCCTTCTTTGCTCTTTCTGCAAATGCGGGCAATACGGCTTTACTATCTCCTGCTTTGGTAAAACCACTCGTTCCAACTACCATACCATCCTGGATAAAAGAAGCTGCCTGCTCTGCAGGCATTACTTTATCTCTTAAGATTGCTAAGCGTATTCTATCTATACTCATTATTTCTATAAGCTCTAGTTATTTGTGTCTTTTGATTCCGCCGTACTAAGTGCAGGAACATATAATTTTGAGTAAACTAACATGCCACATTCCGTTAAGCTAAGCAAATTTATTCTGTCAGCGCGTAAAATTACTCACCTTATCAGTTTCGTTCCACGCGATGGCCTTATTCCACAACATTATCGCCTGGTGCAATCGGTCAAAGCGGTAGAGTCCTGCAAAAAGCTGGGGAATGCGGGTGTAAAAGTTGTCGATCAAATCATATTCGAGCGTGATGCGGAGAAAGTCACCGGCGAACTTGCGGATCTTGCGCGCAATGAAGCGGGTCTGATGGGGGGCGATACCATTGTTCCCATTTCAGAAATTGTCGATGGAAGACGCAGTTTCGGTGTTTATCAGTGCTTCCAATCAAAACGTATGAATTGAGATATCCGGTGGTGATTGCACTCTACGCGGGTTGTGTTGCAAGAGCAAAAATAGAAAAACCGCCTGGGTATCCAGAGGCGGTTTTTTGTTGAAACGCTCAGTGCGTAAGTTGAACTGGGGAACGAAGCCCAATGTTCGGGGCTTAAATGCTGGGTATTTCTTCGTTTAGCACAACCTACGTGCTTTATTTCAATCGAATCTGACCCAGATAAATTGAGATTAGCAGTACCCGAGAGCTATGCAAGTGCCAGCAGTAGCAGTTTTGCTCCATTGTATGGGAGATCCAGCTGCGGCGGCAGTTCCTGTAAGTATGTATGTTTCTGTACCTGCAAAACCATTGACAGCGGCGGCTGTCATGGTTATTCGAGTTGTGGTAGCGCCAGTATTGCTAATAGCGCCTGATCCTACGTTACCAGTTGTGCCGATTGCAGCAGGTACTCCATTATTGCCGTGAGTACAGTTAGCTAGAGAGCCCACTTCTTGAAAACAAAGTTCGGAAGCGAGTTTAAGTGGTGCTGCAGCTGATACGACTTCACTGAATCTTGCCTTCATGGTATAGGTTTGATAAGCAGGCACCGCCACAGCAGCCAAAATACCAATAATCGCGACAACGATCATTAATTCAATCAATGTAAAACCTTTTTGTGTTTGCATGAATGATTCTCCTTAAGGTTGAGTAAGACACACCGGTGTGTGAAATTAAGCACTAGCAGCATTCGCGCCAATTTTTTTATGGAATGATTCTACTAGAACAGGGATTGTAACGGCTACATCCAAAATAAATTTAGTACAATATTACAATTTATCCTACTTTGTTTCGCAAGCTGTCCTGTTTTGTAGTGCTACGAAGAAGGCTAATTTGGTTTTGGCGCATTGCTATCAGTACGCGGAACAGGTCAAATCACCGTAACTGAGTCCTCTGATTTTCTGACATGTGAGGGTGCGCTAATCAATATTAATTCTGCCAAGGCTACAGTCGAAAAACTTCTTCCCATAATTGTAATACCGCCATGCGGTCATTGCTCAAGTGGTCGGCTGCAATACGTGCGAATTTCTGCAGTTTGTCTCTTGAAACGGTGGCGCCTGTCAGTTCCGGTTCGCCTCCCAATCTCAGGCGGTGCTGCAGGCGGCGGTATTCGCGGTAGGTGGTGCGCGTTTTGGCGGCGGCTTCAGCGGACACGAGTCCCAGTTCGCTCGCCAGCTTGAGCAATGCGATGTTGCCAATGTTGCCGGTTAATTGCGGATACTGGTTGGCGTAGCCCAGTACCAGGTATTGCACAATGAATTCCACGTCGATAATACCGCCACGGTCGTGCTTGATATCGAATAAATTGGTTGGGTTAGGATGCGTATCCAGCATCTTTTCGCGCATTTTCAAAATTTCTTGCTTGAGTTCGATTAAATTGCGCGGCTTACACAAAATTTCTTTGCGGGTGTTTTCGAAAGCTTCCCCTACCTGTTTGTCGCCCGTGACGAAACGTGCCCGGGTTAATGCCTGGTGTTCCCAAACCCAGGCTTGTTCCTGCTGATATTGCGCAAACGCTTCCATCGAGCTGACCAGTAAACCGGTGGCACCATTGGGGCGCAGGCGCAAGTCCGTTTCATACAATAAACCTGCTGAAGTGTGGCCGGTCAACCAGGCATTGATACTTTGCCCGAGTTTGGTGTAAATCTCCGCAGCATCAGGATGATGGTCTTCATACACAAAAATCATATCGAGATCGGAAGCATAACCGAGTTCTTTTCCGCCCAGCTTGCCATAACCGATGATGGCAAACGCAGGTGTGTCGCGATGGCGTTTTTTTAAGCCACACCAGGCGAGCGTCAATACGGTATCCAGCACCAGATCGGCCAGTGCGGTCAGGTGATCGCTCAGTGTTTCGAGCAGCAACGAGCCTTCCAGGTCGGTGACTAATAAGCGAAATACTTGGGCGTGCTGGAAGTGCCGCAGCACGTCCATTTGCCATTCGATCACATCATTTTTGGGATTGTCGACATGATTCAATTGATAGATCAGTTCGTTGCTTAGCGCATGCCAGTCCGGGACGGGGTGCGGTGCGTCGTGCCGCAATAATTCATCCAATAAAATAGGGTGTCGCCCCAGATAATCACTGGCCCACTGGCTGATGCTGACGAGTTCCGCGACACGCTGCAGGGTGTGAGGGTGTTCCAGCAAAAGCGCCAGATAGGAGGTCTGCGAACTGATTTTTTCGAGTAACTGTAACGTGCGTTCCAGCGTAGTCTCAACCGGTGGTAATTCAGCAACCGCCTCGACCATCATCGGAACCAGTGTGTTGATTTGTTGTTGACTGGATTTGGGTAGCTGGTGGTAAGCGGTGCTGTGATAAAACAGCCGCAACCGTTCTGAAATTTTTGCAGGTTCGGTGAACCCCATGGTGCTCAGTTGTGTGGCGGCCGCTTCGGTTTGTGAAGTATCCTGCGTTTCAGTTTGCCAGAAATAAGCCAGCATGTCGTGGGTGGGTGATTTTCTGGGGGTGGCAAAAATGAGCTCGAATTGGCGCGTTACGTCCTTGCGATGTACATCCAGTTGTTGCATAAAACTTGTGTAATCCGGAAAGCCCATCGCGGTTGCGATCAAGCTTTGGTCGGTTGGATTTAAAGGGAGTGTTTGTGTTTGCTGATCATCCAGATATTGCAGGCGGTGTTCCAGTTTGCGCAGGAAGTGATAGGCTTGTGTGAGTTCTGCAATCGCTTGCTGCGGCAGTTGCTGTTTTTTTTGTAAACGACCTAGAACGCTGAGTGTCGGTCGAATACGCAGATCGACATCACGGCCGCCGCGGATCAACTGAAAAACCTGCGTAATAAATTCTATTTCACGAATGCCACCGGGGCCTAATTTGATGTTGTCGTGCATCTCCCGGCGTTCGACTTCTTTACGTAATTGTGCGTGTAAACGGCGCATCGATTCATACGCGCCAAAATCCAGATATTTGCGGAACACAAAAGGCCTGACAATTTTCTCCATGAGCATCGATTCGGTTTCGGCATCGCTCTGTCCTGCGATGACTCGACTTTTGATCCAGGCATAACGCTCCCACTCGCGTCCCTGTTTGATGAAGTATTCTTCCAGCATGGGAAAACTGATTGCCAAAGGACTGTTTTCTCCATGCGGACGCAAACGCATGTCAACCCGGAATACATAGCCGTCGACCGTATAATCGTTCAGGCTGGCAATGAGTTTGCGACCGAGACGAGCAAAAAATTCATGGTTTGAAATAGATTTTTTACCGTCGGTCTCGCCATCTTCTGGGTACACAAAGATTAAATCGACGTCGGAAGAGACATTGAGTTCGCCGCCGCCCAGCTTGCCCATGGCCACAACCAGCATATGTTGGGTGGTGTTGCTGTGTTCTCCTTTGGGCGATCCAAAGCGACTGGGTTGTGTTAACCAGTTCTCATGGTACTTGAGCGCGAAATTGACGCTGACTTCAGCGAGCTCGGTCATGCTGGACATGACTTCCGCTAAATCAGCCTGACCACTGATATCACGTAAGGTTAATCGCAGCATGACTTGTTTGCGCAAGTCACGCAGCACGCTATGCAGGGTTTCCTCGGTGGTGATATATTCTGATTGGGAATCCAGAAATGTCTGCATGGCAGCTTTGCGGAAAGGCAATTGCAATGCTTGGAGCAGCGCTGTTTTTCGCGCAGGTTCGCTGTCCAGTATGCGCTGTGCATAGCGGCTGAAAGGCAAGATGGCGGCAAGAATCGTATCAGGCGTGATACCAGTAGTGTGCATCATTGAGCACTCGGCAGTGAATTCAATTTCGTAGAATAACAAAGACAGCGTTTGCTGACATCAGATTTATTGTAAATCAAAATAGAACGTTGTCGGTGTAGATGTTAGAATCCGGTTTGGTGTTAATATATCTCCTGTTTTTTGTAGGGGTTTTATATAACTTGATAATAATATTGATAAATTACAATATCCAATCAATAAACCAAAAACGGTTTCTTATCAGAATTTTGAAAATTAGAGTAGTGAAATAATGTCAAACGATAGCACTAAACATCATCAGCCAGTGACTGGGAATGAAAAACGCGCGAGCTTTCGTGTTGCCGCCATTCAGATGGCTTCAGGCCCGAGTGTGTCTGCAAATCTGGAGGAGGCGGCGCGCCTAATAGAGGATGCAGTTTCCCAAAAAGCCGAACTGGTTGTATTGCCAGAGTATTTCTGCATCATGGGAATGAAGGATACGGATAAGCTGGCTGTTCGGGAGCAACCTGGCGACGGGCAAATACAGAAATTTCTTAGTGATACGGCAAAACGTTTGGGGATATGGTTGGTGGGCGGATCGGTGCCTTTAGCTTCGTCCGAATCGGATAAAATTTATAACAGTTGTTTGGTATATGCGAACAACGGTGAACAAGTTGCGCGTTACGACAAAATTCATTTGTTTGGATTGCGACTGGGTGATGAATGCTATGCTGAAGAAAGAACCATTAAGGCAGGAAGCGAGGTTGTCACTGTAGATTCTCCGTTTGGTCGTATCGGATTGTCGATATGCTACGATCTGCGTTTCCCCGAATTATTCCGTATGATGAATAATGTTGATATTATTTTGGCACCTGCGGCATTTACTGCAATTACCGGCAGAGCGCATTGGGAAATTCTGGTGCGCGCACGTGCGGTTGAAAATATGGCATATGTGATAGCACCCGGGCAGGGAGGTTATCATGTCAATGGACGCGAAACGAACGGGGATAGTATGATTGTGGATCCTTGGGGAGTGGTGATGGAGCGCTTGCCACGAGGCTCCGGCGCTGTGGTGGCGACACTTGACCCGGGGTATCAGACGAGTTTGCGAACCAATCTGCCCGCATTGGACCATCGAATCTTACAATACTAGTTAAGCGGTTGTTAATCACCAGTGATTTTCTACGTGACCGCACCACCTATTGATAAAATAAGACCGGATAGTTATGACGATTGAATGGATGACAGAAAAAAAAGATTTTTATGCAATAGCCGACCGCTGCTTGTTGTCGCCTTATGACATTGACGTAACCGGATTGCAACACGTGCTGGATCAGATGCTCACGCATAAAATCGATTATGCGGATCTTTATTTTCAGTATAGCCGTTCTGAAGGCTGGATGCTGGAAGAAGGCATCGTCAAATCTGGCAGCTTCAATATCGAGCAAGGCGTAGGTATTCGTGCGGTTAGCGGAGAGAAGACAGGATTCGCTTATTCCGATGACATCAGCATGCCGGCTCTGGTATCGGCGGCTCAGGCAGCACGGGCAATCGCTAATCAAGGTGGTATGCCTGCAGTGCAATCCATGCAACATAATGCGGTGGATCACCGTACGCAGTTGTATTTGCCGGAAGACCCCATCGCCAGTCTTAAAGATGCGGATAAAGTGGCTTTGTTAGAGAGACTCGAGCGTTATACCCGACAGCTGGATCAGCGGGTTACTCAGGTGGTGGCGTCGCTTGCCGGTGAATATGAAGTGATACTGGTAACACGTAGTGATGGATTGCTTGCGGCTGACGTGAGACCGCTGGTTCGGTTGTCCTTGCAGGTGATCGTGGAAGGAAATGGTCGGCGCGAGCAAGGTGTTGCCGGTGGCGGCGGGCGCTTTAATTACGCTTATTTTACCGATGAAATTTTGCAGGATTATGCAAAAAAAGCGGTGCATCAAGCCGTGATTAATTTGGATGCACGCCCGGCACCGGCTGGTACCATGACGGTTGTTTTGGGGAGCGGCTGGCCTGGTATATTGCTGCATGAAGCGATAGGCCATGGGTTGGAAGGGGATTTCAACCGCAAAGGTAGTTCAGCATTTTCAGGACGTATTGGTGAGCGCGTTGCAGCTCCCGGTGTCACGGTGGTCGATGATGGCACAATTCCGCAAAGGCGCGGATCGTTGCATATTGATGACGAAGGTAATCCGACGCAATGTACTGTATTGATAGAAGATGGCATACTTAGGGGTTATTTGCAGGACAGCCTGAATGCTCGATTAATGAATTTTCCTGTGACCGGTAATGGTCGGCGCGAGTCTTTTGCGCATATACCGATGCCGCGCATGACGAATACCTATATGCTGAATGGCGATAAGGATCCTGCGGAAATCATCGCTTCGGTCAAGCATGGTTTGTATGCCGCAAATTTTGGTGGCGGACAAGTGGATATCACCAGTGGAAAATTTGTTTTTTCAGCGGCCGAAGCCTATATGATTGAAGATGGAAAAATTACTTATCCTGTTAAAGGGGCTACTTTAATTGGGAATGGCCCCGATGTGCTGACACGCGTTTCTATGATCGGAAACGATATGTCACTCGATCCAGGTGTTGGAACATGCGGCAAGGATGGACAGAGCGTGCCTGTGGGCGTGGGGCAACCCACATTGCGCATCGATGGGTTGACAGTGGGTGGTACGGGAAATTAGCGGTGAACAGAAGTGGTATTGCCGCATGAATATTTAATAACGAGTTGAATTGATATTGGGATGCAGAAAGCATGAGTGTGGAATTAACCGGCGCTGAGATTACAATACGCTGTTTGCAGGAAGAGGGGGTGCAGTGTATTTTTGGCTATCCCGGTGGGGCGGTATTGTTTATTTACGATGAATTATTCAAGCAGGATAAGGTTCGGCATATTTTGGTGCGCCATGAGCAAGCGGCTGTGCATGCAGCCGATGGTTATGCCCGTTCTAGCGATAAAGTGGGCGTGGCTTTGGTTACCTCTGGCCCGGGCGTGACGAATGCGGTAACGGGGATCGCAACCGCCTATATGGACTCGATTCCGATGGTCGTGATTAGCGGTCAGGTACCGACCAGCGCGATTGGTCTGGATGCCTTTCAGGAAGTTGACACGGTCGGTATAACGCGCCCGTGCGTCAAACATAATTTTCTCGTAAAAGACGTCACTGAACTGGCACAGACTATTAAAAAAGCTTTTTATATCGCCTCAACAGGCCGTCCAGGTCCTGTGTTGGTGGATATACCGAAAGACGTTTCGCAACAGAAAACCAAGTTCGTTTATCCGGATAAGGTAACGATGCGTTCCTATAACCCCGTAGTTAAGGGGCATTCCAGGCAGATCAAGAAAGCCGCTGAATTGATACTCAGCGCTAAGCGCCCGATGATCTATGCAGGTGGCGGGGTGATTCTGAGCAATGCGGCACCTCAACTGACTGAGTTGACACAGTTGCTGAATTTTCCGTGTACCAATACCTTGATGGGATTAGGAGGATACCCCGCTACCGATAGGCAATCCTTAGGTATGCTGGGTATGCACGGCACTTACGAGGCTAACATGGCGATGCAGTATTGTGACGTTCTGGTGGCTGTGGGTGCGCGTTTTGACGATCGTGTGATTGGTAATCCCAAGCATTTTTCTAATGAAAATAGAAAAATTATCCATATTGATATTGATCCGTCGTCTATTTCAAAGCGCGTTAAAGTCGATGTGCCGATAGTCGGTGATGTCCTGGATGTACTGAAAGAGCTGATTAAACTGCTAAAGGCTGGCAAGGAAAAGCCGGATCAAACAGCACTAAAAGAATGGTGGAAACAAATCGAGCTATGGCGCGAGCGGGATTGTCTCAAATTTAATCGTGATAGCGAAATTATTAAACCGCAGATGGTGATTGAGAAGTTGTTCAATATTACCAAAGGCGATGCATTTATTACCTCGGATGTCGGGCAGCATCAAATGTGGGCCGCGCAGTTTTATAAGTTTGATAAGCCCCGGCGCTGGATTAACTCGGGCGGATTGGGCACGATGGGATTTGGAATGCCAGCGGCAATGGGGGTGCAATTGGCTAATCCAAAAGGCAAAGTGGCTTGTGTTACGGGTGAAGCGAGTATCCAGATGTGTATTCAGGAATTATCGACCTGCAAACAATATAAGTTGCCATTGAAGATTATTAACTTGAATAATCGCTACATGGGCATGGTTAGACAGTGGCAGGAGTTTTTTCACGGTAATCGCTATGCGGAATCCTATATGAATGCGCTGCCGGACTTTGTGAAGCTGGCTGAAAGCTATGGACATGTCGGCATGAAAATTGAACGGCCTGAAGATATAGAAGGTGCTTTAAAGGAAGCATTTAAACTGAAAGATCAACTGGTATTTATGGATTTTATTACCGACCAGACTGAAAATGTTTTTCCTATGGTACCAGGTGGTAAAGGGCTCTCTGAAATGATTCTGGTGTAAATAAATGCGACATATTATTTCTTTATTAATGGAAAATGAAGCCGGCGCCTTGTCTCGCGTAGCTGGCCTGTTTTCAGCACGTGGTTATAACATCGAATCACTTTCAGTGGCACCCACTGAGGACCCAACTTTGTCACGAATGACATTGGTAACGGTAGGATCCGATGAAGTAGTCGAACAAGTAACGAAACAACTGAACAAGCTGATTGAAGTGGTAAAAATCATCGATCTGAATGATGGTAGCCATATCGAGCGCGAGTTGATGCTGGTAAAAGTGCGTGCAGTTAGCGCGGATCGGGAAGAAATTAAACGGTTGGTTGAAATTTTTCGTGGCTGTATTATCGATGTGACAGACAAGTCCTATACCATCGAGTTAACGGGCACCAGCTCGAAACTAGATGCATTTCTTGAAGCTGTTGGGCGTAGCGCAGTTCTGGAGACAGTACGCACAGGCGCATCCGGCATAGGGCGCGGAGAATGGATTTTAAAGGTATAATCCCCGCTTGCTGATGAATTAAGAATCTCGAGGCCAGTAATCCAAAGCGATCAATTTTTCTAAATAAGGTGTTTTCGCGATTGCTTGCTGGCTTCTGTGCTAATTTTGTTGAAAAGGAAAATAATGAAAGTTTATTACGATAAAGATGCAGACCTGTCTCTAATTAAAGGAAAAAAAGTAGCAATTCTGGGCTATGGTTCGCAAGGGCACGCACACGCCAATAATTTGAGCGAGTCGGGAGTGAACGTTACGGTTGGTTTGCGTAAAGGCGGAGCATCCTGGAGTAAAGCGGAGAAAGCCGGGTTAAAGGTGGTAGAAGTGTCTGAGGCTGTCAAGAATGCGGATGTCGTCATGGTATTGTTGCCTGATGAGCAGATCGGATCCGTGTATAAGAAGGAAATTGAGCCCGGATTGAAGAAAAATGCTACGTTGGCATTCGCTCATGGCTTCAGCGTACATTACGGACAGGTAACGCCACGTGAAGATCTTGATGTCATCATGATCGCCCCTAAAGGCCCAGGTCATTTGGTGCGCTCTACATATTTGCAAGGCGGCGGTGTACCTTCGTTGATCGCCGTGCATCAGGATAAATCAGGCAGAGCACGTGATTTGGCACTTTCTTATGCGGCTGCTAATGGTGGTACTCGAGGCGGTGTGATCGAAACAAGCTTCCGCGAGGAAACAGAAACAGATTTGTTTGGTGAGCAAGTGGTGTTGTGCGGTGGTTTGACCGCATTGATTCAAGCTGGCTTTGAAACGTTGGTGGAAGCCGGTTATGCACCGGAAATGGCGTATTTTGAGTGTTTGCACGAAGTCAAGCTGATTGTGGATTTGATTTACGAGGGCGGTATCGCCAATATGCGGTATTCGATTTCCAATAATGCTGAGTATGGCGATGTGTCGCGTGGCCCACGTATTATTACTGACGAGACCCGCGCAGAAATGCGTAAAATTTTACGTCAGATTCAGACGGGGGAATATGCCCGCGAATTCATTCTGGAAAATCAGTCAGGCGCGCCGGTGCTTAAAGCAAGTCGTCGCATTGCATCCGAACATCAGATTGAACAGGTTGGTGCAAAGTTGCGTGATATGATGCCGTGGATCAAAAAGAATAAACTGGTCGATCAAGTGAAAAACTAAAGAACTGGTTTCTCTGTGATTTGAATTATGGTTTATTTACCATTTTAGATTTTTTGTAATTACTTATGGCTCATTATCCTCATCCTATTATCGCTCGTGAAGGTTGGCCGCATATCGTAATAGCGTTTACTGCTGCTTCTGGTGTTACGCTATTGGCAGGCTGGCTTTGGGCAATACCACTTTGGGTAATTGCCTTGTTTGTTCTGCAGTTTTTTCGCGATCCACCCAGGGAGGTGCCGTCAGATCGCAATGCCATACTGGCGCCTGCTGACGGTAGAATTGTCGCGGTGGAAAAGGTTCAGGACCCTTATCTGGAACGAGAAGCTATTAAGGTCAGTGTGTTTATGAATGTGTTTAATGTACATTCTAATCGTAGTCCGGTCGATGGAACAGTGCGTGACAAATGGTATTTTCCTGGAAAATTTGTGAATGCGGATCTGCCTAAAGCTTCTCTGGAAAACGAGCGTAATGCGCTATGGATCCGGGCAGATAATGGTGCGGATGTGACCTGTGTTCAGGTGGCAGGCTTGGTCGCGAAACGCATTATTTGCCATGCATCATCAGGCGATCATTTGGCGCGCGGCCAGCGTTTTGGCTTTATACGATTCGGGTCGAGGGTCGATGTTTATTTACCATTGAACACTAAAATCAATGTCAATATTGGCGATAAGGTGTCCGCAACATTGACAGTATTGGCGGAGTTTCGTGAAGAATACAAAAAGGCTGACTAGGGAGGCAATCTATTTGCCCGCTAGAGTTTTTATTTCAATAACAAATCCTATAACAGACTACTGAAAAGCGTTTTCGAGGCACCGATACAAGGTTTATGGCACACTGTCATTTATTAGCATTTTTCATAGATACCAATAATGCCTGATTCCCTACCAGAGCGCATTATGCTCAAGTCCCGGTTGCGGAGGCGTGGTATCTATTTGTTACCTAACCTATTTACTACCGCTGCGTTATTTTCGGGATTCTATGCCATTGTACAGGCGATGAACGGGAATTTCGAGTATTCGGCGATAGCCGTTTTTATTGCTATGGTGCTGGATGGATTGGATGGTCGTGTCGCACGGCTTACAGGTACTCAGAGTGAGTTCGGCGCAGAATACGACAGTATGTCCGATATGGTTTCTTTTGGGATGGCACCGGCATTGATCGTTTATGAATGGGCCCTAAAAGATATGGAGCAATGGGGCTGGATAGTTGCATTTATTTACTGTGCATGTGCGGCGTTGCGGCTTGCACGATTCAATACCAATATAGAAGTCGTCGATAAGCGTTTCTTTCAGGGGTTGCCCAGTCCTGCTGCCGCAGCATTGATAGCCGGGCTCGTATGGGTAACGCTTAATTTTCAAGTACAAGGCAGTGATATTAAATGGCTGGTTTGTGTGGTGACTTTGTTTGCTGCGTTAACCATGGTGAGCAATATTCCTTATTATAGTGGTAAAGAGATTAATTTACGTCGACGGGTACCGTTTTTTACTATCCTATTATTGGTGCTGTTTTTCTTTGTTTTAATCCCCAGTCATCCGCCTCTTGTATTATTTTGTTTGTTTGCAGTTTATGCATTTTCTGGCATCTTTATTAAATTATGGCGTTTTAGCAGAGGTAAAAAAAGTAGCGAAACACTTGGTTCCTAAGCATTGTCTGTTGCGCAAAAAGAAAAAACTATTTATATTTCGTCATTATGCTAGTAAGAAACGGTATCCATTCACTCTGCTCACTGTCAGCACCAGCGATTCTGCTGACGCTGCTGTTGCGCCTTGCGCGCTAAAAAATTTCTAACCCCTATTCTTTTCTACCCTATAAAATTCGATAAACGAGTTTTATTCTATTGTGAATTTTCTTCCTAAAGTGGAGAGCATAATGCAAGAGCATTTAATTATTTTTGATACGACCCTGCGTGATGGCGAACAAAGTCCTGGTGCATCAATGACTAAAGAAGAGAAGGTTCGCATTGCCTGGCAATTGGAGCGCATGGGTGTGGATGTGATTGAAGCTGGCTTCCCGGCAGCTTCTAATGGGGATTTTGAAGCTGTCAAAGCCGTTGCTGATTTAGTGAAAGGCAGCGTGGTATGCGGTTTGGCGCGCGCGATCGAAGCGGATATTCAGCGTGCAGGTGAAGCATTGAGAGGTGCGCAGTCAGCGCGTATTCATACGTTTATTGCGACGTCGCCGATTCATATGAAGAAAAAACTGCGTATGTCGCCGGATCAGGTCATCGTGCAAGCGGTGAAGGCGGTGAAATGGGCGCGCCAATATACCGATAATGTTGAGTTTTCTCCAGAAGACGCCGGTCGTTCAGAAGTAGATTTTTTGTGCCAGATACTCGAAGCGGTTATTGATGCAGGTGCGACTACACTGAATATTCCGGATACCGTCGGTTACACCATGCCGGAACAATTTGGTAAATTGATTCGAGAGCTGCGTGAGCGTATTCCTAATTCTGATAAAGCAATCTTTTCGGTGCACTGTCATAACGATTTAGGGCTGGCTGTAGCCAATTCGTTGGCTGCCGTGATGAGTGGCGCGCGGCAAATCGAATGTACCATCAACGGCCTTGGGGAAAGAGCGGGTAATGCAGCACTGGAAGAAGTTGTGATGGCCGTGCGCACGCGCCAGGATTACTTCCCTTGCGATACAAAGATTGATACCACACATATTGTTTCGGCGAGTAAACTGGTTTCCGGCATTACCGGTTTTCCGGTGCAACCTAATAAAGCGATTGTCGGCGCCAATGCTTTTGCACATGAGTCAGGGATTCACCAAGATGGCGTATTAAAACATCGTGAAACCTATGAAATCATGCGCGCAGAAGATGTGGGTTGGGGCGCAAATAAGTTATTGCTAGGGAAGCATTCAGGACGTAACGCGTTCCGCAATCGTCTTATGGAATTAGGTATTGAATTGGAATCCGAAGAAATGCTCAATAATACTTTCTTACGTTTTAAGGAATTGGCCGATAAGAAGCACGAAATATTTGATGAAGATCTGCAAGCATTGGTTTCGGATGAAGTGTTGGTATTGCAGGAGTGTTACAGGCTAATATCGCTGACGATTCATTGCGAAACAGGGGAAATTCCTTACGCACGGATCGTGATTTCAGATAATGGCAATGAAATACATGCCGAGTCTCAAGGAAGCGGTCCGGTTGATGCAACTTTCCGGGCGATTGAAACACTGCTGGTAAGTGGCGCCGAGTTACAGTTATTTTCGGTCAATAACATTACCAGTGGAACAGATGCGCAAGGGGAAGTCACTGTTCGATTACGCAAGTCTGACCGTATTGCGAACGGGCATGGGGCAGATACGGACATTGTTGTGGCTTCTGCAAAAGCGTACCTGAGTGCATTAAATAAACTGTGTAGCAAGTTGGAGCGAGCTCACCCGCAAGTATAGTATGGCTTGTCAATTACGCTACGAGATAATGAAACATAAATTGGCATGGTTATTTTGTCTGATGGCGCTGTTATTGAGCGCTCAGGTGCAAGCCTTTCAGTTTCAGGATGCAACAGGGAAAATTCATAAGCTTGCAGACTATAAAGGGCGGTGGGTACTGGTTAATTTTTGGGCGACCTGGTGCCCGCCCTGCTTAAAAGAAATCCCGGACTTGATTGCATTGTATGAGAGCCGTAAGGATATTATGGTGATTGGTGTGGCGATGGATTCTGGTGATCCGCAAGTGGTGATGGATTTCGTGCGGTCGATGTCAATTACTTATCCCACCGTTCTGGGCAATCGGGAGATTGCTTCTCAATTGGATGATATCTCGCTTTTACCCAGTACTTATTTTTATGATCCGGATGGTAATCCGGCTGCGCGCCAATTGGGTATTATTTCGCGCGAAAGTATAGAAGCGTTTATTGAATCGAAATCGCTTAAAAAGTGAAGGACAGCAACGCGAGGGCGCATTAATTCTGCGCTGCGTTGGGCGAGGAGTCTAATCCAGTTTGCTAATCATGAGATGATGAAACGTTTATCGCCAAGTACTCAGCCACTTATCGAATACCAGCTGTGGATAAGTCGCTTCACCAAGGCTGCCGTTATATCGACCCAGCGCGCGGAAATAGTCGCCTTTTTCCTGGTCAAGGTAATGGCGCAGAATGGTGCATCCATAGCGCAAGTTGATGCGTAAATGAAAGAGATTGTGGTCCTGTTGGCCGATGAGATTAATCCAGAAGGGCATGACTTGCATATAGCCGCGTGCACCGGCATGGGAAACAGCATATTTCTTGAAGCCACTCTCGACTTGGATGACGCTTAATACGAGCTGGGGATCCAATCCTGCTCGTACTGCTTCATAATAAACCGTGCGCAGAAATTCTTCTCGCTCAAGCATGTCAGGTATAAATTTTTCCAATCGGCGACTCATGATAACAAGCCATTTGATGTTATCGGCCATGGCAGCATACTCCGAATACGACACCGCTTGATCGCTGGTTTCGTGAAATATGCCGGTTTGGGCGTAAGCAGCGAGCTGTTCATAATGCGGATTATTGGCATATACGCCAGTGCAGCAAAGCAAAGTTACAATCGTGATCGTTAGTTTATGCATAACTTATTTGTTATAAATGAGAAAATTTCATCGATAGGTATTGTTTGCGAAGCTTCATCTTTTCGCCCTTGGTATTCAACAACGGATTGCTTCAACCCTCGCTCGCCGATAACAATTCGATGTGGAATCCCCATGAGTTCCATATCAGCAAACATGACACCAGGACGCTCGTCCCGATCATCCAAAAGTACTTCGATCTGGGCATTTGTGAGTTGCTGGTAGAGTTTTTCCACTGTGTCCTTTACCTGACTGCTTTTTTGTAGGCCGATCGGAACAATGACGAGCTGAAAGGGGGCCATTGTGGCTGGAAAAATAATGCCATGATCATCATGATTCTGTTCAATGGCGGCAGCAACAATACGTGAAATGCCAATACCATAGCACCCCATTTCCATATATCGCGTTTGACCTGACTCATCAAGATAACCCGCTTTCATGATCTCGGAATATTTGGTACGCAACTGAAAGATGTGGCCGACTTCAATGCCGCGACAAATTTCCAGTGTTCCTTTACCATCGGGCGAAGCGTCACCTGCAACAACATTGCGGATATCGAAAACATGATCGGGTATTTTAAGGTCGCGTTCAAAATTGACATGAGTCAAATGAAAGCCTTCTGCATTTGCGCCACAAGTGAAATTAGTCATGGTGATAACAGCGTGATCAGCAATTACGCAAGTTTCTAAGCCGACAGGGCCGATATATCCTGGTATTGTTCCGGTTTCTTGCAGGATATCCGCTTCACTCGCCATTTGAAACTCAGATAAAAAGGGTATTTTCCTGACTTTCAATTCGTTAAGCTGGTGATCGCCGCGCAATAGCAATAAGTATATTGTATTGTTTGCTTTTACTGCGAGTGTTTTGATGGTTTGTTGTAATGGAATTCTCAAGAATTCTGCCACTTCCGCGCAGGTTTTTTTATTGGGCGTCGAGATTTTCTGCATGGCGCCGGTAGGTTCGTCTCGTTTTTGCTGCGATACCAATGCGCTGGCCAGTTCAATATTGGCGGCATAATCTGAATCTGGACAAAATGCAATGGCATCCTCGCCGGAGTCTGCCAAGACATGAAATTCATGTGAACCACTGCCGCCGATGGCGCCGGTATCAGCCGCGACAGCACGAAATTTCAATCCAAGGCGGGTAAAAATACGACTGTATGTTTCATACATAAGCTGATAAGTTTGCGCCAAGCTATCTGCATCAGTATGGAACGAATACGCATCTTTCATCAAAAACTCACGTGCACGCATGACGCCAAAACGTGGTCGAATTTCGTCACGGAATTTGGTTTGGATTTGATAAAAATTAAGTGGTAGCTGGCGGTAACTTTTGATTTCCTTGCGCGCTATATCGGTGATGATTTCTTCATGGGTAGGGCCGAAGCAAAAGTCATGTTCATGACGATCTTTAATCTTCAACATTTGTGGTCCGAATACATCCCATCTGCCTGTTTCTTGCCATAACTCTGCGGGTTGAATGGCGGGCATCAGAACTTCTATCGCGCCACTTTTATTCATTTCTTCACGAACAATATTTTCTATTTTTCTAAGCACTCTAAGGCCCAGTGGCATCCAGGTATATAATCCGCTGCCAAGACGTTTGATGAGCCCGGCACGCAACATCAATTTGTGGCTAATGAGTTCCGCTTCAGCCGGTGCTTCTTTGAGGGTTGAAATAAAAAATTGCGAGACGCGCATGAATGATTCCATTATGATAATAAATTAATGCGATTTTACCTTGAAATAGTAAGGGAAGTGCGGATTAGTCTATAGGTAACGATGCAGATAACTTGGCGCAGGTAAATGAAGCTATAACGAAAGTATGGGTTTTTGTTTTATGGACACTTTCAATCTGCAGTAAAGTATGAAAAAATCTATACATTTGATGGGTCAAATGGATAATTTACATGATTGACCGTAACGGATACCGCCCCAATGTCGGTATTATCCTGCTGAATTCAAAGAATGAAGTTTTTTGGGGTAAACGTATTAAACAGAATTCTTGGCAGTTTCCCCAAGGCGGTATCAAATCAGGGGAAAGTCCTGAGCAGGCCATGTACCGGGAACTAACCGAGGAGATAGGATTGCGTCCGAGCCATGTGGAGATTGTTGGGCGAACACGTGACTGGTTGCGATATGAAGTACCTGAGCGTTGGATAAGACGTGAATGGCGGGGAAATTATAAAGGGCAGAAGCAGATCTGGTACCTGTTACGCTTAATTGGGCGCGACAGTGATGTTTCGCTGCGCGGAAGTACGCATCCGGAATTTGATGCATGGCGTTGGAATCAATATTGGGTTGAATTGGAGTCAGTGGTTGAGTTTAAACGTAAGGTTTATAAGCAGGCATTAACAGAATTATCACGTTTACTAAAAACAGATGCGTGTCAGAGTTCTGGTTACGACAAAAATAATTCGCCTAAAAAAACCAGTAAAATTGTCTTGACCAGTCAATTGGAAGTCAATGAATAATCCATTCGCTGTAAAGAATTATGTCGCTACTGAGTATCGACGAGTACGTATGAGTTGCCCTGCTATTTTTTGAGAAGCAGGATATTACCGCTTTGTTTTGTGTTTTAAGATTCCCACATTGCGAATGTTTCATCAGGCGTAATCGGCTGCGCCATTACAGCCGTTTTTAGGGAGAATACCGATGAAGACACGTACACTGGTTGCGTCACTGTTATCGATTGGCGCTCTTGTCGCCTCGATTAATGTTTCAGCCAATGAGCCTATCCAGCCCATCAAAGTACCGGCAGTAAAAAATGCGGATATGGTTGAATTAGGTAAAATGTTATTTTTTGATCCACGCCTATCGAAATCCGGCTTTATTTCCTGCAATTCCTGCCACAATTTGAGTATGGGAGGTACGGATAATATTCCAACCTCTATTGGTCATGCATGGCAACAAGGCCCCATTAATGCACCAACGGTATTGAATGCCGGTATGAATTTGGCGCAATTTTGGGATGGTCGTGCTAAAGATTTAAAAGAGCAGGCAGGCGGCCCTATTGCAAACCCAGGAGAGATGGCATCAACGCATAAAGCGGCTGTCGAGGTTTTGCAGTCAATTCCTCAGTATCGCGGGTATTTTCAAAAAGCATTTGGTTCTGATCAGGTCGATATTGATCGCGTGACGACTGCAATTGCAGCTTTCGAGGAAACTTTGGTTACGCCGGGATCGCGCTTTGATAAGTGGCTGGAAGGCGATAAGAAAGCATTAAACCAGCAGGAATTGGAAGGATATGAATTATTTAAGAGCAGTGGTTGCACAGGCTGTCATAATGGACCAGCGGTAGGCGGTGCGTTGTATCAGAAGTTTGGCGTATACCATCCTTATAAAACAGCAAGTAAAGCGGAAGGCAGAAAAGCGGTTACCGGAAAAGATACTGATTTAAATGTTTTTAAAGTACCAACGCTGCGTAATATTGAATTAACCTACCCCTATTTTCATGATGGTGCAGCCGCGACATTGGAAGATGCTGTAAAAACAATGGGGAAAGTGCAATTGGATCGTGATTTTGATAAAAAGGAAATCGATAATATTGTTGCCTTCTTAAAAACACTAACTGGTGAGCAACCTAACTTTAAGATGCCGATTCTGCCACCTTCCAATAATAGTACGCCACGACCTGTGCCATTTTAATTCTCTAAATTTTGTTATTGAAGCGATGAATACAATTTAAGCATCCAGACTGGAAATCTGGTTTGGGTGCTTGAAATATCGTAAGAATAGGGTAAATGTGAATTTTGGCAGTTCTCATAATGGTTGGAGTTGATGTCAAATCAAAGTGTTGTAGTGCTGGTACAATCTAATGTAGATTTACATTAAAAAATCAAGTAGAGTCACTATTCCGATAACCAATAATTAGAATAGGGAGTTACCCATGGGTAACAAGGGACAGTTACTACAAGATCCGTTTCTGAATATATTGCGTAAAGAGCATATTCCGGTATCAATCTATTTGGTAAATGGCATCAAATTGCAAGGGCAAATTGATTCGTTTGATCAATATGTGGTGCTGTTAAAAAACTCAGTGACGCAAATGGTATATAAACATGCAATTTCTACAGTGGTGCCTGCAAGAGCGGTTACCATGCCGATTGAAACAGTGGAAGCACATGACACTTAGTGCCTGAATGATGATTCAGGTATGCATAAATTACCCGTAGCAGATAGAGCTGTTTTAGTTAGCCTCGATTTTGGCAATGGTGATCATGCCGATCGTGTGCAAGAATTGCAGCAATTAGCTCTCAGCGCTAAGCTCCAAGTTGTAGCAGTTATTGAAGGAAAGCGCACCCGGCCTGATCCTACGACCTATATTGGAAGCGGCAAGGTTGATGAGTTGGCGCAAGTAATCATGCAAACTAAGGCGTCATTGGTTATTTTCAACCATGATTTATCACCGGCTCAGCAACGTAACTTGTCTGTACGCTTGAATTGCAACGTGATTGATCGTACTAACCTAATTCTGGATATTTTTGCTCAGCGAGCTAAAAGCTATGAAGGAAAACTGCAAGTTGAATTGGCACAACTTGAGCATCTGGCGACTCGATTGGTGCGGGGATGGACTCACTTGGAAAGACAGAAAGGTGGTATAGGTTTGCGTGGTCCTGGTGAAACCCAATTGGAAACAGATCGAAGGTTGATTAGAAAGCGCGTTAAGTTGCTTAAAGAGAAACTTGCGGCTTTGCAGCGCCAACGTAATGTACAAAGACGATCAAGACAGCGTACCAATGTATTGTCGGTATCCATTGTTGGTTATACCAATGCAGGGAAGTCGACATTATTTAATAAATTGACACGTGCGCAATCGTATGCGGCAGATCAGCTGTTTGCTACATTGGATACAACAACACGAAAACTGTTTCTTACGTCGGATAGTTCAGTTGTGATTTCGGATACAGTAGGGTTTATTCGTGAATTGCCGCACACCTTGGTTGCGGCGTTTCGTGCAACGCTTGAAGAGACTGTTCAAGCTGATATACTGCTTCACGTGATAGATGCCAGCAGTTCCAATCGGGATGAACAAGTCGAAGAGGTTAACAAAATATTAAAGGAGATTGGTGCTGACTCCATTCCTCAGATTTTAATCCTGAACAAGATTGACTTAACTGACCTGTCTGTAGACGGCAAAGGTTATGGGCGCGATGAATATGATAGAATATCACGCATTCGTTTAAGTGCAAAAACAGGCGAGGGCATAGAGTTTGTAAGGCAAGCATTGGCAGAAGCAAGCGCAGAAAACTCCAAAAAAATGTATGAAGAATCTACCGATACTAAGAAAATAACTGAAGGTTGTGCTACGGTACAAGGATTTTTTTGAACGAACAAAACAGGAATTATTATGGGATTAAATGATCCACAGTGGGGAAAAAATAAAGGTGATTCTGGTCCACCGGATCTGGATGACGTGCTGCGTAATGTCAATAAAAAGATTAATAATATTTTTGGACAAAAAAAAGGTGGCGGCGGGGATGATGAAGGACCGCGTGATAAAGCTCCGAAGCAGCAAAGTGGCGGTAATATCGCATTAATCTTGGGTTTGTTAGTGGTGGTATGGCTGGGTAGTGGATTTTACATTGTAGACGAGGGGCATAGAGGTGTTGTATTGCGTTTTGGTCAATTTGTAGAAACCACTCCAGCAGGTTTACGCTGGCATCTACCTTATCCCGTTGAAAAAGTGGAAATAGTGAATGTCAGCCAAGTTCGTACGGTTGAAATTGGCTACCGCAACAATGTGAGGAGTAAAGTACTCAGAGAATCGTTGATGCTGACTGATGATGAGAACATTATCGATATTCAGTTTGCGGTGCAATATATTTTGAATAATCCAGAGGATTTTCTATTTAAAAATAGAAATCCTGATGATGCAGTGTTGCAGGCTGCAGAAACTGCAATTAGGCAGGTAATCGGTAAAAGCAAAATGGATTATGTGCTCTACGAAGGTCGCGAGCAAGTAGCTGCAAGTGCAACGCAGTTAATGCAAAAGATTCTGGATCGTTATGAAATCGGCATTTCTATCAGCAAAGTAACGATGCAAAATGCACAACCGCCGGAGCAAGTTCAGGCTGCATTTGATGATGCAGTAAAAGCCGGGCAGGATAGAGAGCGGCAAAAGAATGAAGGCCAAGCTTATGCTAATGACGTCATTCCAAGGGCTGTCGGTAATGCGGCCCGGTTAATCCAAGAGTCTGAAGGGTATAAGCAGCGTGTCATTGTAAGCGCGGAAGGTGATGCCAGACGTTTTGAACAAATCCAGGTTGAATACAGCAAAGCACCTGCGGTGACTCGTGAACGCTTGTATTTGGATATGATGCAGCAAGTACTTTCGAATACCAGCAAGATTCTGGTTGATCAGAAGAGCGGCAATAATCTATTGTATTTACCGTTGGATAAATTAATTCAAATGACTGGGTCCACACCGGCTTCACCGGTAGCTGTGCAATCTTCAGCACAGGAATCAGCACCTGACAACAGTGTACGGACACGAGAATCTTTTCGTAGCCGTGAACGGGAGATTAGATAGATGAAAAATTTTACGTCAGTATTTTCAGGCATCATTATTGCCGTTTTTTTCCTGGGTAGCTCAGCGATTTATATTGTAGATGAGCGGCAACAGGCAATCCTGTTTCAGCTGGGTGAAGTGATCGATGTTAAAACTGAACCGGGTTTATATTTCAAGATTCCTTTAGCACAGAATGTGCGTTTCTTTGAGAAACGTATTCTGACCATGAACACGGAGGAACCGGAGCGTTTTATTACATCAGAGAAGAAAAACGTTTTAGTAGACTTGTTTGTTAAGTGGCGCATTGTTGATGTGAAGCAATATTATATCAGTGTGCGTGGAGATGAAGGTTTGGCGCAAACGCGTTTAGCGCAAACCATCAATGCTAGCCTGCGGGACGAATTTGGTAATCGGACAGTTCATGATGTAGTTTCAGGTGAGCGGGACGTCATTATGGAGATTATGCGTCAGAAAGCAGATAGTGATGCTCGTTCAATTGGCGTGGAAGTTGTTGATGTGCGCTTAAAACGTGTCGATCTGCCACAAGAGGTGAGCGAGTCTGTCTATAGACGTATGGAAGCGGAACGAAAAAGAGTGGCCAATGAATTGCGTTCTACCGGCGCAGCTGAATCTGAAAAAATTCGTGCTGATGCTGACAGGCAGCGGGAAGTTATTTTAGCGGAAGCTTATCGTGAAGCTCAGAAAACAATGGGTGATGGCGATAGTCAAGCGGCTGCGACGTATGCATTGGCTTTCCAGAAAGATGCGGAATTCTATGCTTTCTGGCGTAGTATGGATGCGTATAAACAATCATTCAAGAACAAAGGCGATATGATGGTTCTTGAGCCGACTTCCGACTTCTTCAAGTATTTGAAGAATCCCGATGCTGGTAAATGATAGTTAAGAACTGACTGAATAAAAAAATATTTACTGTTCGGAGATTCTATTGGAAATTTTATGCTCATAAAATAGAGAGCTATTTCCGAATCTAGGATGATGTTCTTGTAAATAGGAATGTAATTTTATTTTGCAGTAACTTTTAAAGAGGTTCTGGGAATCGCAGTTACTTTTATACTCGATTGCAACAGAACCTCTTAATTTTTGTGCTTATTTCTTGAAAGCGCAATGAGAAGTTGATTAATCAGGAGTCGCTGTTATATGTGGGAAACTTTTCTGATTGCAGTTGCATTGATGCTGATTTTAGAAGGAATGCTGCCATTTTTATCTCCCAGCACTTGGCGGGAAGCATTTAGAAAATTAATCGAAATTAATGATAGTCAAATACGTTTTGTAGGTCTGACTTCGATGCTGATTGGATTAATGCTGCTTCTTATCGTAAGCTAACTTAATTCTTTTTATTGATGTCTGTCGATCATGACTATGCGTAATTGGTTACTTCCAGAATATGTCGAGGACATATTGCCTGTAGAAGCGTTTCATATTGAGATAGTGCGGCGGCAAATCATTGATTTATTGCTGGTGCATGGCTATCAACAAGTCATTCCGCCCTTGTTAGAATATGTGGAGTCGCTATTGTCCGGCAGTGGTAGTGATATGGATCTGCAAATGTTGAAAGTGATCGATCAACTGAGCGGACGCATGATGGGTTTACGTGCTGACATGACGCCACAAGTTGCCAGGATTGATGCACATTTACTGAATTGTGAAGGCATAACACGCTTATGTTATGCCAATAGTGTGCTGCATACCGTGCCGTCCGGAATAACACAGACACGGGAGCCATTACAGATCGGTGCGGAGCTTTATGGCCACTCCGGTTTGGAAAGTGATCTGGAAGTTCAACAGCTCATGTTGCAATGTTTATCTGTTGCAGGCGTGGGTGAAATTCAGTTGGATCTCGGGCATGTGGCAGTTTTCCGGGGGTTGATCAAAGGTGCGGGTATATCGCGAGAACTCGAAACCGAATTATTCTCGGTTTTGCGAGCAAAAGATGTTTCAACACTACAGGAATTGTGTATAAAGTTGCCAAAACATACTCGCGAGGCATTGATGCTATTGCCTGATTTGTATGGCGATAAAAAAATTCTGGTACATGCCTGTGAACGATTACCGGACTATCCCGAAATAAAGACAGCACTCAATGAGCTTACTATCATTGAGGAAGAATTAAAGCCAACTGTCGAAAAGATTTCATTCGATTTGGCCGATTTGCGTGGGTATCATTATCATACAGGTATTGTTTTTGCTGCTTATGCCAACGGGTGCTCAAACGCTGTCGCGTTAGGTGGGCGTTACGATGAGATTGGTAAAGCCTTTGGGCGAGCACGACCGGCAACTGGTTTTAGTATGGACCTAAGGGAGTTATCCAAATTGGTGCAACCTAAGGCATATCCCAAAGGCATACGCGCACCTTTCCAGAAAAAAGATACAGGATTAGAAGCTAAGATTGAAGAACTACGTAAATCAGGACACATAGTTATCATGGAGTTGCCGGGGAAAAACAATGAATTCTTGAATTGTGACAGGCAGTTAATGTTGCATAATGGGCAATGGATCGTTGCAGAAATCTAATTTTTTAGAAATAGCATTATTTAGAGATTAAAGACATGACTAAAAATGTTGTAGTCATCGGTACGCAGTGGGGCGACGAAGGAAAAGGGAAAATTGTCGACTGGTTGACAGATCATGCACAAGGTGTGGTGCGTTTCCAGGGCGGGCACAATGCGGGTCATACACTGGTTATCGGTAATAAAAAGACCGTATTGCATCTAATCCCATCCGGTATTTTGCGTGATAGCGTGATTTGCTATATTGGCAATGGCGTGGTGATTTCGCCAGGCGCATTGCTGGATGAAATTGATATGCTTGAGCAAAATGGTGTTGATGTGAGCGGGCGATTGCGGATTAGTGCGGCCTGTCCTTTAATCTTACCTTGTCACGTCGCACTGGATAATGCACGCGAAACTGCTCGTGGCATCGGGAAGATTGGAACCACAGGGCGCGGCATCGGCCCGGCTTACGAGGATAAAGTGGCTCGGCGTGCGATTCGTCTGCAGGATTTATTCCATCGGGATCGCTTTGCAGCCAAATTAGGCGAGGTGCTGGATTATCATAATTTTGTGTTAAGACATTATTTTAATCAGCCTATCGTAGATTTTCAGAAAACGATGGATGAAGCATTGATCCAATCCGAACGAATTAAACCCATGATGGCGGATGTACCGCAACTTTTGTTTGATGCACACAAATCAGGTAAAAATTTGTTATTTGAAGGTGCGCAGGGCACGCTGCTGGATGTCGACCATGGTACCTATCCGTTTGTTACATCCAGTAATTGTGTGGCAGGTGCAGCGACATCCGGGAGTGGCGTAGGGCCACAAATGCTGCATTATGTATTAGGGATCACTAAAGCATACACCACACGAGTCGGCTCCGGTCCGTTTCCAACTGAACTGGATGATAAAATCGGCAAACATTTGGCCACACGTGGGCACGAATTTGGATCGACAACAGGGCGCCCCCGTCGCTGCGGCTGGTTTGACGCAGTTGCGCTAAAGCGTTCGATTCAAATAAACGGTGTAACCGGATTATGTATTACCAAACTTGATGTATTGGATGGTGTAGAAAGCCTTAATTTGGGGGTAGGGTATAAACTGAGCAACGGTAACAATAGCAATATATTGCCGACAGGTGCTGATGATCTGATTGGTTGCGAGCCAGTCTATGAGGAAATACCGGGCTGGATGGAAAATACTGAAGGAATCAGAGAGTTTGGTCAGCTACCCAAAGCAGCGCAGAATTACTTGAAACGCTTGGAAGAAGTATGTGAGGTTCCGGTTGACATGATTTCCACGGGTCCTGATAGAGAAGATACCATTTTATTGCGTCATCCATTTAAGTAGTAACTTGGCGTGAGAATGACTTTATGCAATATTCTCATCGGTTACGCATAGTCAATTGGGAAGACGAAGCACCGGCTTTACGTATGATTCGAACAGCGGTTTTTATCCATGAGCAGCGAGTTCCGGAAGATCTGGAGTGGGATGAGTTTGATGCAATCAGTACACATGTGCTTGCACTTAATTCTGACGGGCAGCCCGTAGGAACTGTACGATTGTTACCGGATGGGCATATCGGACGTATGGCGGTATTGAAAGAATGGCGTGGGATAGGGATCGGTAGCGCCATGATGCTAAAAGTACTGGAAGAAATAAGTAATCGTGGGATACCCGAAGCCATGCTAAATGCACAAACGACTGCTGTTCGATTCTACGAAAAATTTGGATTTCAGGCATATGGGAAAGAGTTTATGGATGCGGGAATTGCGCATGTCAAAATGATTCTTCCGCGATAGCGATAGTCAAATAGGTTTTAATTATTTTCTTTCAGTTTTTCCCCATTCATTAGCTAAGGTATCAGTGGCTTGTTTCCACTGATTCGTTGCTTGTTCCAGCAACGCGTTGGCCTGTTCTGATTTTTTTCGAGCAATTGCTGCTTCTTCCTCAGCCGCTGATAGTTTTTGTTTGATAGAAGTTGCTTTTTTTTCTGCAAACGCAGCATCTTTAGCGGCTAATTCAGCAGATTGTTGGGCTTGTAACATACGCTCATAAGCATTACTGGCGTTTTTCTGCAGATTTGCAACGGCTTCTGCATTTGCAAGCGGCATATACGCGATGCTTGGAAGTAGAGCGAAGCAAACGTTAATAAATAATCTGATGTTATTATTGGAAATAGTCTTCATTATTGTCCTTAAAATCATTGATATCGATTGAACTCATCCGGCGAATTCGTATAATGCTCATTTATTACGCATAAATTGCGCTTTCTCGCCTATTTTTGCTTGGCTGGATGTCTCGAAAACGTTTCTCAACAGTATACTAAATGTTTTTTTCTAATAAGCAGTGAGTTATAAAACGAACACTTATAATGGAACTACGATAATTTAGATGAAGTATAAGTCATTTAGAATCAATAGTTGCAATTTATGCGATGGAATAGAAATTTTTATGAAAAAAATGAAAATATTGGTATGGTCTGCAATTAAAGTAAGCTTGTTTCTTTTTTGTAGTTTGGGATTGACGGTATGGTCTTTATCAGCGCATGCGAGCTGTAAAGGATGTTTATGCCCGGGGGATCCCTGTAACCTTTGCCCATTACCTGCTATGGAGGGGGCTCCATCAAAACCCGATGAACCTGAATTGTGCGCCAGAATAAGGGAAAAAGTTCCGCCAACTTCGGCACAACCCGGATCCAACGAGTATTTCCCAAATTTGGATAATTCTGTCAGGGTATGCGTTAACGAAGGAGGCGATGTCATTAGAAATAGGCAGCGCAGTGCAGAGTTTTCAGCACGGTTTTATTGCAAGCCGCCTAGTATTATAAAAAAGCAGTAACTATGGCTATGCGTGTGTCAACCCGATCTGAAGCAGACGTGCTAGAAGGGTAATAAGAAATCGAGTGAAAATAAAATCTGATCTTTGTTCCCGCCAAACGGTCGATAAGCGGCTGTATGATAGGCATCGACTCGATCGTAACGAATATTGGGGCGAATATTCAGTTTCTCTAAGGAATTCCATCCAAGCTTCAAAGTTTTGGCTGCCTTCCAATTCAGCCCTACAGTCATGGAATAATAATCTGCTGGTGCAATGGTTACGCTATTGAGGTTGCCCGCATAGCTGACTGCTGTACCATGGACGACATTGGTAGCGGCGGATATACGAAATGGGGATGGATTACGAGAACCGACTTTGTCACGAAACCACTCGCCTCGAGCACCGATTGCCAGATTGTCTGTTAGGTCATAGTATAAGTGTGCAATCGCACTAAACCATTCCGCATCTTTTGTGACGTTGCTGTATTTCGGATTGTTCAACAAGACGCCTCCCGCATATCCGTAAACATGATGCAGAACCAATAGGGTTTTAGGCGTAATTCTATGCTGCAAAACAATGTTATAAAATCCCCAAGGTTCGCTGCTGCGGGTGGAGGTTTCACCATAGGTGCCGGAGAAATGCAATGAGGTTGCTCGATTATCACTGGTCCACGTAAAGCCAGCAAGCCCGCTCCAGTTCCCCAATTGTTTATCCCATCCGCCATCCCATCCGCCAGTAGCACTGCCGGTAATCGGACCGCCTAAGATCGCCCAGTTTTTGTTGACGGTATAGTTTGCCAGCATGCCCGTATGCGTAAAGGGTTCGCCGACATTCATAGTATAAGCGCGCGTATAAAAGAAATTGTCGGGTGCTGGAACGGTTTCAAAGCCTGTCGGGGTATAAAAATGCCCCAACTTAATGTTGAGTCCATTACCGATCGGTACATAGGCTTTTAGGTATGCTTGCGGAAGAGCGATGCCATACGTTCGTGTGGAAGAGCAACATAAATGGAGGTCCCAGTCATTTCTTTTCAGCGGTTCCCCGGAATTTACATCAAAGGTTGGAACACCAAAAGCTTGAGTAAATATGGCGTCTGTTCCAAACATAAAATCGAAACGTCCACCAAAATCCCATGCTGTGCCTTGTGAGACGACTGGGCGTCGTATAAACAAATTCAATTGATTGAGCTGAAACCGATTGGCCTGGTCAGCCAAAATAACCGGACCATTAAATCCATCGGTTTGGCTGGGATTGAAGGTCGCTCCACCATTAATCCAACCGCCAAATTGTAATTTGCTATCGTTAATAAATTTTTTAATCCTGGAATGGTCAGCATGGAGATTATCTGCGTGCGTTGTAAACGCTGTAAAAATTAATACACTGCTTGTTATGGCAGATAACAACCATCTTGGGAGCTGCAAGATACAGTACATGCTGTGGGTATTCCGAAAGAAAAAGAAATAAAAAGAGTGTGTGCTATGTCAGCGTTGAGTTTGTTGAGTGTTCTATACTACCAAGTGTTTTACTGGACAAATATGCGGGCGTGATTATAGACGTTTTAGCGATACATTCCCATCCAGATGGTGTCCGGAAGCGGTTTTTCTTGTACTCACAGCAAATTCTGATTGCTTGTTTTTGTTGCAATTTTCTTTCTTTGCTGTTTAGATCCTATGGAAAATGGCTTAATTATCTAAATATTACATGAGAAGTGGTTAATGGTTTCCATTAATGAAAAACAATGGTTTTCCTAATATACACGGGGTGCTGACCGAATTAAGATGAGGTCATTCGTTTTATATCTGGAGGGAATTCATTATGAAAGCACTAAAACTTCTAATATCGCTGCTTGCGCTGACTGTATTAGCTGCTTGCGCGCAAATGAGTCCTGTGACTGCTCCAATAGGAATCAATAATAATGATCATGAAGCATTGGTAAGGCATTACGAAAACTTAGCCGAGGAAACAAAAATAAAGTTACAAGAAAATAAAGAAATACTTAGAGCCTATGAAGCACGCTCTTATTACTATGGTAGGCAAGGCCTGGATCTGTCGTCACATACGTCGGCCAATATTCGTGCACACGAGGAAACTCTGAGAAATAGTTTGGAGCATGTTGAGCTTCATAGAAAAATGGCAATGGAGCAACGGAATAGTCGGATCAATACAGCAGAAATCGATCCAGATGATCATGATCTTACAACGGAAAGCGACGAATATTCCGGTAACATAGAGCTTTGACTTCGAGGATCAATCAAACAATTGCCGAGTGAGATCGGCAATTGCAGCGCTTTAAGTTTCTCTGACCTCCCACTAAAGCGAGATGTTAGAAGGGCAGCACGAAATCCAGCGAAAACAGAATCTGATCCTTATTGCCACCAAATGGCCTATAAGCTGAAGTATGGTAAGCGTCGACCCGGTCATAACGAATATTGGGACGAATGCTGAGTTTTTTTATTGCATCCCACTGAAGCTTTAATGCCTTGGCTGCTTTCCAGTTTATCCCAACAGTCGCTGCATAATAATCTGCTGGCGTAACGGTTACGCTGCTGAAATTGCCAGCATAACTCTCAGGTACGCCATTCACAATGTTAGTGGCTGCCGCGACCCGAAATGGCGATGGATTGCGAAATCCGTCTCTGTCGCGGAACCATTCTCCCCGGAAGCCTAGCGATACATGCTCGGTAAGATCATAGTATAGATGGGTAACCACTCCCATCCACTGAGCGTCTTTGACCACATTGGCGTATTTCAGGTTATTCAATAACACGCTGTTAGCAAAACCGTGAACATGGTGTAGTACCAGCAGCGTTTTAGGATTGATTTTGTGTTGCAGTACGGTGTTATACATTCCCCATGCTGCGCTGTTTTGTGCCGAAGTCTCGCCAAGAGTGCCGGTAATATTCAGTGAGGTTGCGTGGTTATCACTGGTCCAAGTGATTCCGGTAATGCCGCTCCAGTTTCCTAGCTGCCGGTTCCATCCGCCGTCCCAGCCACCGGTGGCGCTGCCGGTCACAGCGCTGCCTGAAACTGCCCAATTTTTGTTAATAGTATGGTTTGCTTGCAAACCGGTATGCGTAAAAGGCTCACCGGCATTAAAAGAATAGGCGCGCGTATAAAAAAAGTTATCCGGTGCCGGAACTGTTTCAAAGCCGGTTGGAGAATAAAAGTGTCCTACCTTGAGATTGAGTCCATTCTTACCAATCGGCACGTGTACTTCCAGATAAGCTTGCGGGAGCGCTATGCCATAGGTGCGTGTGGATGAGCAGCATATGTTGAGATCCCAGTTATTTCTTTGAAGGGGTTCACCGGAATGTACATCAAAAGTTGGAACACCGAATGCTTGCGTATAAATAGCATCTGTACCAAACAAAAAACCAAAGCGTCCGCCAAAATCCCATTTATTGGTTTCAGATACGACCGAACGCTGCAGAAACAAGTTAAGTTGATTCAATTGAAAACGGTTGGCCTGATCGGCAAAAGCAACCGGACCATTAAATCCGTCAGTTTGGCCGGGGTTAAAGGTTGCGCCGCCATTAATCCAACCACCTAATTCTATTCGATTATCTTTAGCAAATTTCTTTAAAGTACTTGCAGCATACAGAGTAGCTGAATCGGTAATAAAAATAAGTGCACTGCCTATTGTGGCCAATAACAGCCATTTTGAGTATTTCATCTTTATGTGACGATATGAGTGGTTTGTAAATGCGCAATGTTCACGGCAAGTGGTTGAGCGGATCGTGGCTTTCAGTTCATCAAAACTGGAATGCTGTAATTTTTAGGAGGCCTGCTAATTCGTAAGGTGAATTCTTTTTCTTAATTGCAGATAGCATACTCATTCCCAATAACTAACAGATTCAGTTTCTCGTGTGATGACATCAAAATGGTGAGACTGAAGTACACAAACGCCCTCTCTCCTAAAACTTTCAGCAGTGTTACTTGTTTTAAAAGCGACATGAACCCATCTCATTATTTTGTTTCATTTTACTATTTTATTTTGAGTATTACATCAATCATGAGATTGTGGTGAATTACAGTGTTGTCATATCATGACATGCATCAAGAAGAGGAAACTGCGCGGCTAACCATGTTGAGAATATCAGGCAATATCGCAATACCCTTGACTGAGGTCGAAATACAGGCAGTACGCTCACAGGGTTCCGGCGGGCAGAATGTCAATAAAGTGTCGACTGCAATTCATTTGCGGTTTGATATAAGCGCTTCTTCACTGTCAGAAATATACAAAGAAAGATTGCTGAATTTAAAGGATAACCGTATCACCAGCGAAGGCATTATCATCATCAAGGCGCAGCGGTTTAGCAGTCAGATCAAGAACCGGGAAGATGCGCTGAATCGATTACGTGAAATGATTAAAAGCGTCACAGTACCGGTAAAGCTTCGAACACCCACCAAACCGACCAGAGCTTCCCAAATAAAACGCCTGGAAAGTAAATCGTTACAGAGTCAAAGAAAATCGTTACGCAGCAAGATCGGCGAGGAGTGATAAAATCAAACGGGACTGATAAAGCAAAATTCGTGTCCTGGGCAAACCGTCTGAAGAAAAAAAACAGTAATCAATCTATGCACAAAAGGCTTAAACCATGACAACGCCAGCTTTCTCCTTACTGACCCCTGATTGTGTCATGAACGCGTTGGATAGTCTGGGCTATCGCTGCGATGGCCGTCTGTTGGCACTTAATAGCTATGAAAACCGCGTTTATCAGGTCGGTATGGAAGACGGTTTGCCGCTAATAGCAAAGTTTTATCGATCAGGGCGCTGGACGGATGAGGCTATTCTGGAGGAACACGCTTTTGTGCAGGAGTTGGTCGAGCGTGAAATTCCTGTGGTGTCCGCGTTGGCGGTGAATGGAAAAACGCTGCATACTTTCGAAGGATTCCGCTTTACTGTTTTTCCCAGACACGGCGGACGTGCGCCTGAATTTGAAGATCGCAATACGCTGGAATGGATGGGGCGTTTCCTTGGTCGCATCCATGCCATTGGTGCACTCAAGTCGTTTCTGCATCGTCCCACACTGGACATAGCGAGCTTCGGTGTGGAGCCGCTTGATTTCTTACTGACCAATCACTTTATCCCGGTCGATCTTGAAGCTGCTTATCGCAGCGTAGCAGAGTTAGCATTGGTGGGAGTGCGTCATTGCTTCGCGCGTGCCGGTAGCGCTGTCAAAACGCTACGTTTGCATGGCGATTGCCATGCAGGCAATGTGCTGTGGACGGAAAGCGGTCCGCACTTCGTGGATTTTGACGATAGCCGCATGGGGCCGGCTGTGCAGGATTTGTGGATGTTATTGTCGGGCGAACGTACTGACATGGTGCGGCAACTGAATGATGTGCTGGCGGGGTATGAAGATTTTTATGATTTTGATTCAAGTGAGCTGTATTTGATCGAAGCCTTACGTACCTTGCGCCTGATTCATTATTCCGCCTGGTTGGCACAACGATGGGACGATCCAGCCTTCAAGCAAGCTTTTCCATGGTTTAATACGCAACGTTATTGGCAGGAGCGTATTTTGGAATTACGCGAACAGATCGCACTCATGGACGAGCCGCCACTAATAGGTCGTTGAAAAATTTAGAGAATTGTTGCGGGTGCGTAATTTCAGAAACACCGAGTACTCGATATAGCCGATTGGTCGCAGTTTGTGCTACCAAAAAGACTTTAAACAAATTTATTACAAATAGACCCTATAACCCGCTTTTTTAAAGTATTAGCTATAATTTCGTAGATTTATACTTGTTTTGTCTTATTTTGCTTGGCTGAAAGTCAGCAACAAACTTTTAATTAAATTGTCACTATAGTTAGAGGTGAATTCAATGAAAACAGATAAACAAGTGGGGGCAGGGTGCTATTCATTATTTAATCATTTGCAACGAATCGCTGATTTGCATATTCCGGAGATTGATTATGAGGCTGCTATCCAGATTCCTGAAAATTCTTTTCAATTCCATACTGTTGCATTTTTCCACAACTTACGTTTGGCTGCCCTTGAGAACAATTTCGCCAACCTTCTGACTTGCTGTTATTATGAATCTGAAGATTTTGAGCAGTTTCAACGTTTAACGCCTTTCTTGTGTTCTAAAAGCCATTTATTGTGTAGTCATACCTTGCAGCCATTTCATCAAGTAGACGAAGAGATAGTGCTTGATTTTTTCATGCGTTTTGCCGTCAATTTCTCTAAAGATAATGACTTAGGGCAATTTATTCAATTTAAAATTATTCCTTTCATGCACAGTTTTAAAATACACAAGGAAGAAATAGCTCATTTGCTTCCCCAGCAGCAACGTGCAGCGAACCAGTTATTGCATTAGCTTAAACCTGCTAATACTCGAGAGTCGCGCCGTCTTCCGGCGCGAAGGGCGTGCGACCGAATCTCTGATGCGGTTTTTCGTTATGCTGACTTCTCCTTAATGTCAAATGTTTTCAGTGACCTTCGTTTAATAAGACGGTAATAAAAAAGGCGCTTCTTTGCTATTCCTTGTTTTCATATTAATTTTGTTTGCAAGCAACTTGCTATCATCAGAATCTCATCTATTCCATTGCCATGAATTTTGCACATAGCGTGCTTTCAAAGCACACGCTTCAAAATGGGCCACTTTCGCGATAAAAGTTTCCACTTTTCATCCGACCGGATTAGGAGTGATTGAATTTTTATTTTATATGGAAAAGCTAATTTTGCACGCGGATGGAATTGTGGAGTAATGTATCAGTCTAATTTTTTGTTTCACTATTCCTATGAAAGATATGAAATTGACATCTCTAACAGTTGTGCTGCTGATGATATTCATAACGAACGGTTCTGTGTGGGCGCGAGGTGGAGGACATGGGGGTGGACACCATGGCGGGGGACATGGAGGTCATGGGCATGGTCATAATCGTTTAAGTGTTGGTCTAGGTTACTACGGTCCTGGATTCTATGGCGGTTATGGATATGGTGGCTATGGCTTCGGTGGTTACGGTTTTGGCGGATATGGTTATGGCTACCCTTTTTACTATCCACCTGCTTATGCTTATCCACAAACTGTGATTGTGCCGACATCACCACCAGTTTATGTGCAGCAACCACAGGTACAATCGGCTCAGCCACAAACCAGTTATTGGTATTATTGCCAAAATCCTGAAGGTTACTACCCCTATGTAAGAAACTGTCCGGATGGTTGGCTACGAGTAGCGCCGCAGCCTTCCGGGCAATAACGAATAAAGGTAAACATATTATAATGAGAAGATTACTCGTATTACTAGCTGCTTGTATATTGACCGCCTGTGTAAATTTGCCAACAGGTCCCAGTGTGATGGCACTACCCGGTTCCGGTAAAAGCTTTGATGAGTTTCGTCAAGATAACAGCGAATGCAGAGAATACGCTTATCAACAGATTGAAGGTAATACTCCTCGACAATCCTCCCGGGCGAGCGGTGCAGAAGGTGCCGCTATTGGAGCCGGGCTTGGTGCTGCTGCAGGCGCTGCTATCGGTGGTGGAGAAGGTGCTGCCATAGGTGCTGGTGTAGGTCTTTTAGCAGGTGCACTGTTTGGAGCAAGCAATGCCACATCTTCAGGAAATATCAGTCAGCAGAGATATGACAACAACTATATTCCTTGCATGTATGCGAAGGGTCATAATGTTCCCGTTCCGGGTAACGTCACTAGGGGGGATCCATCCGCTGTTTATGATGGTCGCAATCGGAGAATTTCAACGCCGTCGGCAAACTTTACTCCGCCACCACCTCCGCCAGGTAATCCACCGTCACCACCGCCTATTCGATAATTTTTCAGTAACCTGTGATGTTCTTGGATAACTATGATTGGCGATAAAAATATGGTGTACGAAAGTAGGGTTCGTTACATGGATTCTATAAATCCTTTAAGCACGATTGCATGATTAATAACCTCGCTTTTGGCTGCATATGCCAACACTATATTCTTATGTTCGGTTAATAAGTTTGTAATAGTCGCTACAGCTGGATTTTGTGTAAGCTCTGCAACATAGCGAGTGCGAAATTCAAGAAATTTTTGCGGATCATGTCCAAACCACTTACGCAATTCCGGCGAAGGCGCAATCTCTTTTAGCCACAAATCAATTGCTGCCCGTTCTTTAGTCAATCCTCGAGGCCACAATCTATCCACCAAGATCCTGTATTCATCTTTCGCAGCCTTTTCGTATACCCGCTTAATTTTGATGGCGTTCATGGTATTTGTGGAATATGAAATGAGATCTTTGCAAAGCGCAGTTTATCTCCAGAAAAACCGGAGTGGTTCGCGTTAGATTTCCCCGGTCATGCCGAATTCAATCGGTATTTTGACGTAGAATACATTAATGCTTGCTTGGTTCAGATGCGCGAACATGCGCTCTGCTTCCTGTTCATTCACGGCCATAGTCACTTCGACTGGCTGATCCGTCAGTTCAAAGAAATGTGCGGAACGCAGCTTGCGATCGTGCCCAAATCCTTCGACTGCAACAGCTAGCGTTGCGCCGCGAATACCCAATTTCTGCGCCGCTTGCACTAGCCATTCTCCGAGCGCCATGTGATCGTGCTTGCGATCTTGCTGCGTAAAGAAAGTCAATTGATAGCCATTCATGGTTTTCTCCTTAGAATCAAATGGTTCTGAATGCAGAAACGGTCGCCAGTCCCAGCATTGTCATCATCAGAGAGCCTATCACATGAGCACTGATTGCGCCGGTGGCCCAAAGTATGCGCCCCTCTTGGATCAGCGTGGTGACTTCGGCAGAGAAACTGGAAAATGTGGTTAACGCACCCAGAAAACCGGTAATTACAAGCAAGCGCCACTCGGGTGCAAGACCAGGATGATGGGTGAATATAGCGAGCGCCACGCCTATCAGATAACCGCCAATGAGATTCGCCACTAGTGTGCCCAGTGGAATAATCGGAAACAACGCATTAAGGGATACCCCTAGCAACCACCTCAGTACGGCACCTAGGGATGCGCCAATACAAATGGCTAATATGGAATTGAGCATAAACTTCAATCGTTATCAATTTGGAGCTACCGATTTTAATGTTTTCGCTTGTGAAAGTGGTGAAATTTTTGAGTTATTAAGAAAAAATAGTGAATTTCTTTTCCTGATGAATGCTGGTTTTAGTGGAATCCGAAGTTTCATAAAATGCAGGAATGAAATGGAGGATGAGCATGAAATTGCCGCGCGCGCACTATGGGGGGGTTAGGGGGCAATCAGTTGGGTTTTTTAAAGAAAACGGATTGACGCTGGTAGAAGCAGGAAAACGACTATCTCTACCGAAAGGGATGCTAAAGAATGATGTGTCTATTCTAAATGTTAGAGGTTTTTCTACTCAGGATCATCGTAAGAAATAAATATTTACGAACATACAACCAAGCGATATAACATTTCGTTCCAGATTGTGTGATATTTTTGTCGTATATATTATGTTGAGCATCAAGGGATATGCATGAACAAACTTATGTATACGGTCGTTACTAAGGTATCAACTACTTTTCGATAGAGTTCATCAAGCAGCAGGGCAAAAAATGCAAAAATATGCAGTAAATCAACAATTAATTGAGACTCTTTTAGCTTGGGTAAATTCAGGAGAGATTGCAATTCCAGAAATACAAAGACCTTTTGTTTGGGATAGTTCAAAAGTTCGCGATTTAATGGACAGTTTATATCAGGGCTATCCAGTTGGTTATGTTATCGCGTGGAGAAATCCAAATGTGCGACTAAAAGATGGCAGTTTAAGTGAAGGCAAAAAAATCCTCATTGATGGGCAACAGCGTGTAACGGCTTTAACGGCTGCAATTCTCGGGCAATATGTGATCAACAAAACATACGAGAGAGTAAAAATCAAAATTGCGTTTCACCCACTCGACGAGAGATTTGAAGTTCAGAACCCTGCAATTCTCAAAGACAAAACTTGGCTTCACGACATTGGGGAGGTTATCAATGGAAGTGTTCTGAAAGTAGTTAGGGAATATTTAAAATTAAACCCAGAAGCAGACGAGGAGAAAATTGAGAAAACAATTACCACTCTTGTTAACATTCCAAAAAAACAAATTGGAATTATTGAGTTAACGGCCGATTTAGACATTGAAACCGTTACGGAGATTTTTATTCGTATCAACTCAAAAGGTGTTGTTCTAAGTCAAGCTGACTTTGCGATGAGTAAGATTGCTTCTAACGCAGAATATAATGGTAACGAATTGCGCAAGGCAATCGACTACTTCTGTCATTTAGTCATTGCCCCAGAGTTTTACAAACACATTGTTGATAACGACAAGGAATTTGCGAAAACAGAATTCTTTCAGAAAATGCAATGGCTAAAAACGGAGAATGAAGATTTATACGACCCTGACTATAACGATCTAATTCGTGTTGCGTTTACAACGCAATTCAACAGGGGGCGGCTTTCCGACCTGGTAAGTTTGCTTTCAGGTAGAAACTTTGAAACGCGAACTTATGAAGACTCCATTGCAGAAGCATCATTTGCGACACTCAAAACAGGTGTAAATAATTTTATAAATGAAACAAATTTTAAACGTTTCTTGATGATAATTAAGTCCGCTGGATTTATTTCGCCAAAACTTATTCGTTCACAGAACGCAATCAATTTTGCTTACATCGTCTATCTCAAGCTTAAGGAGTTAGGAGTTAATTCAGTTGACGTTGAAAGCTATGTAAGACGTTGGTTAGTTTATTCTATCTTGACAGGTCGCTATTCGGGATCGCCAGAAAGTGTATTTGACTTTGACATCAAACAAATTTCACAGAAACCGTTTGATGAGTACTTGAAAGAGAAAGAAGAAGGTGAATTATCAGATGCTTTTTGGAATGCATCACTACCACAAAGTTTGGATACTTCGGTAGCAAGTAGTCCTTACTTCCATGTTTTCTTGGCTTCACAAGTAAAAGCAAACGACAGAGGATTTTTATCAAAAGATGTTTTAGTTGGCGACTTAATTTCATTACGTGGCGATATACATCATTTGTTTCCAAAGGATTATTTGAAAAGGAACGGCTTGGGCAGGAGCGAATACAATCAAATTGCGAACTATGTTTATATGCAGTCCGAGATTAACATTAAGGTTGGTAACAAGCCGCCAAAGGATTATTTTGAAATTGTGAAATCACAAATGATTGGCAATAACCAACAAGTTAGTGGGCTTGCAACAGAGCAACATCTTTTGGACAATTTAAGAATGAATTGTGTGCCGATTGCAATTCAACAGATGAGCATTGACAGCTACAACGATTTTTTGACAATGAGACGAAAACTAATGGCGATGAAAATCAAAGAGTATTATCACTCACTATGACGAATTGCGGTCAGAACAAGTCTGAATTGCTACTACTACATATTATGCAAATTTACTTGCCGCTTAATCGATGGGCTTCATTTTTGACAGCACACTTCATTTTGATCAATTTCGTTTCTCGCGAAGATGGATTTCAGAACTGTGTCGGTGCTCTAATATTCACTGATTTGAGGTAAGGAAAGTCGAGCCTGATACGGTAGCTCCATGCGTCAGGCTCTGAGAGGTTTTGGCCGGAGTACCCTGCGGTATGTCTTGTGGGCTCCATAATGCATGATTAGTAGGCATCGTTAAACTGCCGCTAAAGAGAATTAAACAGAACGTAACCATAAAAGAGAATTAGACAGAATGTAACTGTAAAATAAATAGTAATTGCATACACTTCAAATAACCGAGGTTTTTTTAATAGATCTATGATTTTCATAAGTTTTGCTCCTTGTAATCATTTGTATTATTTTCCTTGACCGCATATTTTTGTTCAAATGCCCCCGCTGATGCTTTTTTGCTCTGTTGTGATGACCTACCTGATTACAAAAACGGGGGGGGCACGATCCTTATCGGGTTTAGCCCGAACTGTTATTCCGTGCTACTTGAGAATGATTAGGGCTGTTTGTTTCTAGCTTAGCAACCTGATGTATGCCTTGCAGGCCCCATACTGCATTGTCAGTTGATGACGTCACAACTGCCGCCAAATAAAACGTAATGGTATAGAGGAGGGTAATTGCATAAACGATAAATAACTGCGGTGATTTTAATAGTTCTTTGGTTTCCATAGATTTTTCTCCTTGTGGTGCATTTGTTGATTATTTATGCAAGTAGTAAAGAATGTGCATCTAACTTGTAAAATAACCCCATTAAAAATACGTTCTTTTCGGTTGACAATAAAATCCTTAATTAACCAACCGGAAGCATTTCACTTTAAGTGAATAAGAACGCGATTATTAAGGTCAGTATAGATATTAGTCTTTTAATTACAATAATAGCCATAATTTATTTGCGGTATCTAATATAAATATCTCACCTTGGAAGAGATAATATAGAGAGAATGCGCGCGAGAGAAGTACAAAGAAATGAAACATTTTGTTTCCAAATTGGATACAATGACATTATGCAAGATCTTAACCTATTCATTATTTTTGCACGCGTCGTGGAGGCGGGTAGCTTTGCGGAAGCGGCGCGTCGTATGGATATCTCTCGTGCAGCGGTCAGTAAAGCAGTTGCCAAACTTGAGAAGGATCTTAGTACACGATTACTTCTCCGCAGTACTCGACATCTTAGTTTGACGGAGACAGGTATCGCGCTTTCAGAGCATGTGGCACGTATCCTGACAGAAGCTGAACATGCCGAACAGGTAGTCAATAGCCTTCACGCAGAGCCGCGCGGAACACTGAAAGTGAGTGTGCCGAGTTCTTTTGGCACGCGCCATGTCGCTCCCGCGCTACCTTGTTTTCTTGTGCGTTACCCTAAAATAAAAGTTGATTTGACCATTACCGATCGTCCAGGCGATTTGATCGAAGAAGGATATGACGTACAGATTCGTGTGACAAATGAACCTGATCCCAATCTAGTCGCTCGTAAGATTGCGCCTGTACGCCGTATATTGTGCGCAACCCCGCAGTACTTCCAGCAATGGGGGGTGCCACAAACACCAGAAGATCTGGTGAAACATAACTGTCTCGATTGTGCGCTCTCGGCTGAGCAAGGTTATTGGCGTTTTATCGGGCCGGGAGGCAAGATCAAGGTTCCAGTATCAGGGACCTTGCGTATCAATGACAATGATGCGCTTGCTCAGGCAGCACTTCATGGATTAGGGGTCGCTTTGTTGCCTACCTATACTATTGGTATGGAATTACAAAAAGGTCGGCTTCAGGCGGCGCTTCCGGAATATCTATCGGTAGAGCGTCATATTTATGCCTGCTATCTTCCAAGTAGACATTTGCCGAAAAAAATAAGCTCTTTTATTAACTTCTTGTCAGAACACGTCGGAGATAGGCCTTACTGGGATCAATCTTTAAAATAGTGACAGATACCCAAAAAACGGGAGACTGTCAGATCAAGTTTGTAGCTACTACATGCTTGCGCAACACAACTTTGCCGTACACATCCACACCGTGAATCTGCAATACTTCCTTTGCCAAATCAATGCCTGTCATTGTAATCTTCATGTCGGACGTTAGTGGTTATTGCACCACTACTTTGGCTTGGCACCTCGATGCCGTTTCTGGAAGTGGACGTCCATTCCATTATTTCATACCTCTTCTTGCAATTTTGTCAGATTATCTGACGCGCCTCTATTCACAAAACAAATGATAATGATTATCATTTGTTATAAAATGATGTATAAATAAAGCGCTCGATTTTGACATGAAATATCTGTGCTCATATAGAAATATGATGTGTGCGCATAGATATAGGTAATAGCAGAATTATCTGTACATTTTTCATCGTAAAAAGGCGCACCCCAGCCAGCCAGCAAAGTACCTGTCTCTTGTTAGCCAGCCATCACTTAATGATTAGGAGATGGTTCTATGCACGCAAAAAAAGCATTAGTAGAGTGTGGAGATGGTTATTTGTCACGGGTTCCGTGCCTGTGTTCGCTATCTATAATATTTACTGCATGTGTAACTAAATCTGGTTCTACAAAATCATTTGTTACCGGGTACTCAATTTTTGAATTCCCAGCCAGTTTCAGATTGGTTGTATTCAAATTTCGCTGCGGTTGCAGACAATCCATGCGCAGCAACAGCTTTAAAACTAATGACATTGGGAGCTGTTGCGCTGTTTTACCTTACAGCAAAATACACAAACAAAACAATACCAGAATTATTTCTTCAAAAGATCTTGTGGCCGGTGTACTTGAGTGTGAATTTTGGTTTATCAAATACCGGCGCTTTGCTGGGTATGATTTTTTTCTTGCGTTAGCGTATTGGCCCGCACTAGCGCTCCTAGCTTTCAATAGTCTATTAACAGTTAGTCGACGACCCGCTCAATTTGGCAACGTGAATGCTAATAGATCAGCGATTAATCCCAATTGGCTGTATCGGGATGCAAGGTCATTCTACATAAATGGAGAAATACTGTTATGAACGAATCTCTCATGCCTGTGCTATCGATTACAGATTTTTTATCGGAAGGAAACCAGGATCTATCTCAATTTTCGCGTTCAGATCTCGAAATACTGCCGGCCAAACGTAGCAAAATCTGGGAGCTCAAGGAAGCCAGTCGCCGCACAATTGTTGGTACCTGTTTATCGCTGGATGAATTGGTGAACTTTGCCCAACGATATCATTTTTGCACATCGCTAAACGATACTTTTTCTCTGCATATCGAAGTGATAGATCGCACTGCCGCGCGCAATAGTGTTTCTGAGGCCATACAAAAGCACCTCGATTTAAAGTATCAAATCTCTCTGTCACGTTTTAAGTCGGCCAAAACAGATGCTGAAGTTCTCAATTTATGGAAAAAATGTTTTGCACACGGAGATATTGCGGGTGCTTTATGGGCTGCACTAACCCATGAACAAGTTAGTAGCGAAGCGATAGGAGAAATTTATAGCGATATTCATAGGCATTCCCATCAAATGGGAGCGGGCCAAGCTACCAATACACGCCGATTAGCCCAGTTGGAAAAAGACTATGTTGAACTGGAGGTGATGATGGCGATTCAGAAGCGGCGTCATGTGCATGTCGAAACAAAATTGCATCGGCGGTCGCAGGAAACTCTAGCTGAAGTAAAGCATCTGCGTCGGACTCAGAAAGATATGTCAGCGCTGCAGGCTCGGCTGGAAACCATTGAATCTGGTAGGGCGATGACTGAAATGGGACAGCGTTTGATGAAACTGGTCGTGGCAAACGAGCAATTGCAGAGCTCAGTCAAACAAGCTACTTTTCTTGAGCAAGCGCTGCAGGTTGCTAATGACAAAATAGCAGCGCTAGTCCATGAGCGTGACGTTCTGGCTGCACAACGAGATTCGCTAGAAATACTCTTGCAATCCGGTAATGTAAGTAATGTTTCTTGCAACCCTTCTCATTTTCATAACACATCGCAAATAAAAAACTGTTGTGTGATCTGTGTCGGTGGGCATGCCGCACAATTTCCAAAATACCGCCTGTTGGCCGAGCAATTAGGTATTCATTTAATCCATCATGACGGCGGCCAGAATGATGCACTTTCCCGCCTGCCGGAAATGATCAATCGAGCTGATGCTGTCATCTGCTCGACTGATTGTATCAGCCATGCTGTCTACTATCGATTGAGACGTCTTTGCAGGCGCAATGGCAAGCCTTGTTTGTCATTCAAAGGAAACGACATCTCCAGCTTTGTTTCAGCACTTACCCAAGTATTTTCAGACCAAGTGAATTTGAAAGATGGTGTTGTTGAGCGATTGCAGGAAGTGACGGATTAATTAATAAAGCGCTCCGCTGCAAGCAGCGGGAAATCGAATCCGTAGAGATCAATAATAAATTATAAAATCATGATGATGCCTGTAGAGAAGTGGACTCAAGAACTGAATACACTGTTCATTATTAATCGTGTGCAATTGCGTCGAGCTGCATACAAAATCCTAGGAGACTGGGATGTTTCGGATGATATCGTACAAGATGCTTATATTAAAGTAACCGAAGTATCGACTACGCAGAATATCAGACAGCCATTGGCATACTTGTTTCGGATTGTCCGCAACTTAGCGATTGATCGTTATCGGCGCGGTGTATTTGAAACAGAACTATTTGGAACAGAAGAGGAGGGGTTATATATCCAGACTCTGACAGAACTGCCTGAAGCTAATGCGATCAATCGTCAGCATTTGGCGCTGGTGGTAAAAGCTTTAACTGAGCTTCCTGAACGTACCAAGCGGGTTTTTATGCTTTATCGAGTCGAGGGATACACACATCGAATGATTGCCGATGAATTAAGTATCTCTACCTCATTGGCAAATATTCTTATTCATGAGGCGACGGAGCATTGTAGAAGTGTTTTTTTTGAAAAAGATGGAATCAGTAAATCCCTTGGGTACTAATCGCTAGCTGGGGTAGCTGCTGCAGTGTTTTGTATTTCAGCATAATGCCAGGTTGCGTGATTAACAGCCTGTTAGGTCTGCCGCAACTATTCTGCAGGAAAATACGATGAGGGATGTGGTTCATTGATTGTCTTAATAAGCGGGCAAAGTAATATCGTCTTGTCTTGTGTCCCCAGAGCAGAGCTTTCTTCAATTTTTTTGCTGTTTTTTTGTATTCTTCATAAGCCGATTCGTCTACTTTGAATAAGAAGCATTCTTATTAAAGAGAATTAAAAACGTATTGTCCTGTAAATTTGAGGTGTTGACTATGACGAGTTGCTTTGATCGTGAAGATGGCGTGTTTCGTGTGTTGGTTAATCATGAAGAGCAATACTCTATTTGGCCGGAATGGAAAGCTGTTCCCGGCGGTTGGAAAGATACCGGTGTGTTAGGCGACAAGAAAACATGTCTGGATCATATCGAGAAAGTCTGGACAGATATGCGTCCACTCAGCTTGAGACGATTCATGGACAGTCACGTCTAGTACGCCGCAGCGATGCAAAAACCATTAACGCTTTTCTGTTTGCCGTGCGCAGGTGCAAGTGCAACGATGTATCTACGCTGGCGACGCTTATTGCCTTCCTGGGTAACAGTGAAGCCGATTGAATTACCAGGTCGTGGCGGTCGAATGGATGAGCTTCCCGTAGAAAGCTACGCGGCGCTGACACAAAGTCTGTGCGATGAGCTTGTACCGACACTGCCCGAACGGTATGTTCTTTTTGGTCACAGTATGGGTGCCTTGCTTGCTTATGGTGTCGCTCAGGGTTTGTACGCTCGACGATCATCCATGCCTATGGCGCTGCTGGTATCGGGTTGTGCGGCGCCAAGTCGCCAGGATAGTCAGCGCTACAAAAATATGCAGAGCGATGCTGCGCTGATAGCGGATTTAAGCAGACAGGGCGGTACTCCGGAAGAGGTGTTTGCCAACCAGGAGTTGCTGAGAATGACGCTGGATTTATTGCGGGTGGATTATCGTGTTTGTGGAAGCTTTGAATACGCTCAACTACCTCCTTTACCAATTGCAATTCATGGTTTTGGTGGGCGTGCGGATGAGATTAGTGCCGCAAGGCTAAATGATTGGCGGCTGGAAAGTACGCAAACATTTACGGTGGATTGGTTTGATGGCGGACATTTTTTTCTTCGTCAGTCTGAAGACTGGTTTATGTATATGTTAAAAAAGCGTTTGATGGAAAGTCGGATTGAGGTGTTCAGTGCAGCGCTTGCATCTGCCTAGGACCGTGCCCGATGGCGTTGAGGTTTGGTTACTCAAATTTGATTTTCATTCAACGCAACTCATGAATGACTGGCCGTTACTGAGTATGGATGAGCAGATACGTACACAGCGCTTTCACCAACACGAAGATCGGATACGCAGCATTGTGACACGGGCGGCATTGCGTCGCCTGCTGGCAGGATGTGTGATGTCATCGCCCCATGATATTCAGATTGAATTAGACAAGTTTGGTAAACCGCGACTGCCAGCCTCTTACGGTGTTGAGTTTAATGTTTCACATGCGGGCGATTTTGCATTGATTGCATTATCTACCCGGGGAGAGATTGGAGTTGATATTGAGTATCGCCATAGAGACGTCAGTAATCTGTGTACCCATGTATTTTCTCCAGTGGAGCGTGCTCGGAGAGTCTGGTCAAATAATAATTTCCTCGATCTCTGGGTAGCCAAAGAATCTGTATTGAAGGCGCTGGGGTTCGGCATTGCCGAATATCTGCAGGCCATTACGGTGTTACCTGATCATGACGAAAGCTACCATGTGATGCATGATCAAGCCGAATGGGCAGAAGTTAAAGCGTGGTCGATTGATGCGCCCATTCACTATGTGGCGGCACTGGCATTGACAAAACATCGCAGGCCGGCGGTAGAGCGCCGCCCCTTCCTATCTTATTTTTCCAAATGTGCCTGATCCAAATGAGAATGATATATAGCAGTGATGAAGCACGAACTTCATGTTCGAGCTGTAGAGAATTGACTGGTATCAGTGAATGTAAATTGATTGGGTGTAAATCATGAGTACAAGATTGATTCCGTCGCGCAGATACCCAGACAACATCGTTGTGCATCTACAGACGCTGGCGCGTGAACATCCGGCAAACACTGCACTGGTAGTCGTGGATGCAGACGGAGATGGATTTGCCGGCAGGCGATTGGATTATGCCACGCTTGATTTGCAAGTCAGGGCGCTCGCCGCCGTTTTGCAAGATCGTTTTGCACCGGGTGAGCGTGCATTATTGCTGATGGATAACGATGAACACTATGTGATCGGTTTCTTCGCCTGTCTTTATGCCGGTGTCATCGCGGTGCCGGTTTTTCCACCGGAATCGATACGCGAACAGCATTTGGCAAGGCTGCTTGCAATCGCATCGGATGCTAAGGCGCAGTGCATTATCACCAACAGCGGAAATTTGCCGCTGATCAGCGATGCGGCGATAACGCAGTTAACCGGTGTTGATGTGTTGACAGTCGACACGGTAGAAAAGAGTCATGCGTCAAAATGGCACGCCTATACACCGCAGGACGATGAGATTGCTTTCTTGCAATATACTTCCGGGTCGACTTCCACGCCTAAAGGCGTGATGGTCAGTCATCATAATCTGATGGTGAATGCCCGGGCATTTGAAGAAGGTATGTCAATCAATGCTGACGACATCTTTGTGAGCTGGTTGCCGTTGTATCACGACATGGGATTGATCGGAGGGCTCTTGCAGCCGATACATCGCGGCATTCCGGCAATACTGATGGCCCCCAAATTTTTTATCGAAAGACCCGTACGTTGGCTCGAGGTCATTTCGCATTATCGCGCTACCGTCAGCGGTGCACCCAATTTTGCTTTCCAGCTTTGCGTCGAGCGCGTGAGAAGTTCGCAATTATCCGGACTCGATTTGTCGAGCTGGCGTGTTGCTTTCTCCGGCGCGGAACCTGTACGCAGAGACACCATGCTGGCATTTATTGAGCGCTTTAAATCCGTTGGTTTCCCGGCGGGCACCATTTATCCTTGTTATGGTTTGGCTGAGGCGACGTTATTTGTCACCGGTGGGGTGCGCGGAGAAGGGATGAGAGCGCATGAGTTTTCTTCCGAATTGCTTGCACAAGGCAAAGCGGAAATGGCGGCACAGGGGGTTCCGATTATTGCATGCGGTTTTCCAGCATCGAATCACGCGGTTAAAATATTCGATCCGGAAAAGCTGGTGCCGTTGGTGGATGGTCATGTCGGCGAAATATGGACGGATGGCCCCAGCTTGGCCTGCGGCTACTGGCAGCGCCCGCAGGAAACCGCAGAAACTTTCCTGGATCATGACGGCGGACACTGGTTACGTACCGGCGATCTGGGTTTTATTCATGGCCGGCAGCTGTACATTATGGGGCGGCGTAAGGATCTCATCATTATCCGCGGACAAAATATTTATCCGCAGGATATTGAGTTGGTCATCGAAGAAGAGGTCGAAGCCGTGCGTAAAGGGCGAGTGGCCGCATTTGCAGTCGAGCATAGCGACAGCGAAGGCATCGGTGTCGCAGTCGAAGTGTCGCGCAGCATGCAGAAACTCGTTCCTGCCGAAACGCTGGTGGAAGTGCTCAGTGAAGCAGTCAGTGCAAGCTGTCACGAACCTTTGTCGGCGGTAGTATTGCTCAATCCGGGTGCGCTGCCCAAGACGTCGAGTGGCAAATTGCAGCGTTCCGCGTGTCGCCAAGGATGGCGTGAGCGTACACTGGATGCCTATGCTATCTACGAATTCGGTCATTTCGTATTGGGTGGAAGCAAGCCGTCTTCCCAAGCGTTGCTGGATGAAACAGAAATTGCAGTGGCCGCTATCTGGGAAACGGTACTCAATCGTAGCGGATTGGGACGTGAAGATCATTTTTTTGCTATCGGTGGCAATTCACTCAAGGTTGTTCAGGTTGTGGCGCGTATTTCCGATCAGTGGCACATCCCATTTACGCCACGCAGCTTATTTCAGTATCCGCGCTTGCATGAATGTGCCGCGGAAATTAAACACCTGTTGTCAGTAAACGCTTCTCAACCGATTACTGACAGCCGCGTATTGCCCAGCCAAGATAATATCAGCCCGATACCTTTATCTTACGGGCAGCAGCGTCTTTGGTTTCTGTGGCAGCTCGATCCACTCAGTACCGCCTATCATGTTCAGCATGCCGTGCGGTTGTCAGGTGCGCTGGACCAGCAAGCATTTCAGGCGAGTTTTCAGGATTTGATTGAGCGGCACGAGTCATTGCGCACGATTTTTCGTACCAATGCAGCAGGTTCAGCTGAGCAGGTGATTCAGCCGGTATTGCCGCTGACTATTACCGATGTCGATTTACTGGATTTAGCCGTTTCACAGCGCGAACAACGTGCTGCGGAGGAAGCACAACGTATGACTTCCATACCGTTTGATCTGACGCAAGATCCATTGCTGCGGGTTGCTTTGATCCGGGTAACGGAAAATGAAAATATTATGGTCATCATCATGCACCATATTATTTCGGATGGTGTTTCGGTACAAATTCTGTTGAATGATTTTGCAACGTTTTATCAGGCACGCGCGCAGGGGAAGACCGCTTGCTTCGAGCATTTGCCTATCCAATATGCGGACTATACGCTGTGGCAGAAGAATTGGCTGGAAGCGGGGGAAAAAGACCGGCAGCTTACCTACTGGCAAAACTATTTAGGCAACGAACATCCGCTTTTAATGCTCCCGGTTGATCGTGCGCGGCAGCCTGCCACCAGTTACCGGGCAGCGCGCTATCGTTTTGATTTGCCGCCAGATGTATTGGAAAAACTGCGGCAATTGGCACTTGAGCGTGGGGCAACACTGTTTATGACGTTGCTGGCTGCGTTTCAAGTATTGCTGTTTCGCCATACGGGACAGCAGGATATTCGTGTGGGTGTGCCGATCGCCAATCGCAATCGGATTGAAACGTCTGGCTTGATCGGTTTTTTCGTCAATACCCAGGTAATGCGTGGCCAATTGCATGGCCGTATGTCGCTTACCGAACTTTTGCAGCAGATGCGGGAAGATGCGCTTATTGCGCAAACGTACCAGGATCTTCCATTCGAGCAGTTGGTCGAAGCGTTGCACCCGCAAAGGGATTTGCGCCATAGCCCGCTGTTTCAGGTGACCATCAATCATCTGCAGAAAGATTACCGGATGCTGCAACAGCTTTCCGGATTAACGGTTACCGATTACATTCTGCCTGAGCAAGCAGCGCAATTGGAATTAAGGCTGGAAACGGTCGAATTGCCCGATGGCAGTGTCAGTGCCAGTTTCATTTATGCGGCTGAATTATTTGAACCGGATAGGGTTGAAAGATTGGCGCGTCACTTAATCGGCATCCTGCAAACGTTGGCAGCGTATCCGCAAACGGCAATCGGTGATATCCCTCTATTAGGCGATAAAGACCAGGAGCAACTCAATGTTTGGGGAAACAATGCACCGTATACCGCGATTAATCAACCGGTTCACCACCTCATAGAACAGCAGGCAGAGAGATATCCGCAAATGGCGGCGATCATCTCGGCGCGCATGACATTGAGTTATGCGGAACTGAATCGTAGGGCAAATCGGCTGGCGCATCGCCTGATCAGTTTGGGTGTTAAGCCGGAAATGCGTGTCGGCATTGCTATCGAGCGTGATTCCGTCGAATTGATAGTGGGCCTGCTGGCGATCTTGAAGGCGGGTGGCGGTTATGTTCCGCTGGATCCGGAATATCCGCTGGAACGCCTGAGTTACATGATTGAAGACAGTGCCATTCAGTTACTGCTGACACAAACGCATATCCAATCAAGAGTTCCGCATAAAGAAGGGGTGGAAATACTGGCGCTTGATGCGCTCGATCTCAGTGATGCAGCGGAGGAAAATCCCGGGGTCGAATTGCACGGCGAAAATTTAGCTTATGTTATTTATACCTCCGGCTCTACCGGACGCCCCAAAGGTGTGCCAGTCGCGCATGGTGCTTTAGCGATGCACTTGATGGCGATTCAGAAAATTTATGATGTGCGGCACGGCGATCGGGAATTGATGTTTTTCTCGATGAATTTTGATGCGGCGGCAGAACAATGGATTACTCCGCTGACTCAGGGCGCCACGCTCGTGCTCTCCTCCACCAGCGATCTGGCGGGCGAAGGTTTCGTGGAATTGATCGAAAAGCATCGGGTAACCATTCTGCATCTGCCTCCCGCTTATTTACGCATGTTGTTACCGCTGATGGCAGGCAAACAACATGCCGTACGCACCTGTATTGCAGGCGGCGAAGCGTGGTACGCCGCTGATGTGATCGCTGCGCAGGCAATGTTTCAAGGTGTCAGGCTGGTAAACGCGTATGGTCCGACTGAAACGGTGATAACACCGGCGGCGTGGATGATTCATACGAGTGAAAATACTGCGATGCAGATCGACGGCGATCATGCGCCGATTGGCCGCCCTGTTGGCGTCCGCAATCTATATGTCCTGGATACCGAACTCAACCTCGCACCTGCGGGCACGACCGGCGAACTCTATGTGGGCGGTGAGGGATTGGCGCGTGGTTATCATGATCGGCCTACATTGACTAGCGAGCGCTTCGTTTCCGATCCTTTTAGTCAGACCGGTGGTCGCCTCTATCGTACAGGTGATTTAGTGCGTTGGCGCAACGATGGGCAACTTGAATATCTCGGTCGTATTGATCATCAGATCAAGATTCGCGGTTTTCGTATCGAATTGGGGGAAATCGAAGCACAGTTACACGCTCAGGCGGATGTGCGAGAAGCTGTCGTTGTCGCTCATGAAGGGCGCAATGGGATGCGTTTAGTCGCCTATTTGACGGCGCATCATGGCAGCCAACTTAATCCATTGCTATTAAAGGCGGCATTGGGTAACGCGCTGCCCGATTACATGATTCCCGGTCTGTTTATTTTCCTAAATACATTACCACTCAATCCCAACGGCAAAATAGATCGCAAAGCATTGCCTGCTCCCGAGCAATTTGACAAATCGGACTATGAGGCGCCTGTTAACGCAATAGAAATGACGGTTGCGGAAATATGGGCTGACATCTTAGGGGTTCCGCAGGTTGGATTACATAACAATTTTTTTGATTTGGGCGGGCATTCGCTATTGCTGATCAAAGTAAAACAAAAATTGGAGGCGCATTTAAGTGCATCCATTGCCATTGTCGATCTTTTTAAATACACCACAGTTGCAAGCTTGGCAAAATTTTTGAGTCAAGGGGACAACAGCGCGGGGCATGCATCTTTGCAACGCCATCGGGATCGGGCGCAGCGACAGCGTGGCGCGTTTATTCAACGAAAACAAAAAATAGAGAGGGTACACTGATGGATAACTCTGAAGAATTAACGCAAAACGCAGAAATTGATATTGCGATCATTGGGATGGCATGCCGCTTCCCGGGCGCGAACGATATCGAATCGTTTTGGCATAATTTGCGAGAAGGCGTTGAATCGATCACTTTCTTTAACGATGAGGAATTGCTCGCGCGCGGCGTATCCACCGAAGTATTGAATGACCCTCTCTATATCAAAGCAGGCGCTCATCTAAGCGATGTCGACTGTTTTGATGCACCTTTTTTTGGATATACGCCTCGGGAAGCGGCGGAAACAGATCCGCAGCATCGATTGTTCCTGGAAGTGGCGTGGCAGGCGTTGGAAGATGCCGGCTACGATACTTCGCGGTACGTTGATCCGATCGGTGTATACGCTGGATGTGGCGTGAATACCTACCTGATGCTGAATTTGCTGTCCAGTGGACGCATGGCGGGAAAACACGATATTTCTTCGCTGCAAGGACTGATGAACGGTAACAATAAAGATTCAATGACGACCACAGTCGCGTATAAGCTCAATTTGCGCGGCCCTGGAATTACGGTGCAAACAGCCTGTTCCACCTCTTTGGCAGCGACGCATGTCGCTTGCCGCGGATTGCTCAATTACGAGGCCGATATGGCGATTGCAGGGGGATCCTGGGTTAATCTGCTGCACGAAGGCGGATATCATTATCAGCCTGGCGCAATCCTTTCGCCGGACGGTCATTGCCGTGCTTTTGATGCGAAAGCGGCGGGAACGGTCATCGGCAGTGGTGTGGGTGTGGTGGTATTGAAGCGATTGGCCGATGCGCTGGCGGATGGCGATACCATTCACGCGGTGATTAAAGGCTCGGCGATCAATAACGATGGCTCCGCTAAAGTCGGTTATACCGCCCCCAGTGTGGAAGGACAAGCAGAAGTGATACTGGCCGCTCAGACGATTGCAGGCGTCGCTGCGGACACGATCAGCTATATTGAAACACATGGCACCGGTACCACCATCGGTGACCCGATAGAAATTGCCGCGTTAACGCAAGCTTTCCGGGAAAGTACCGACAAACAAGGTTTTTGTGGTGTTGGTTCGGTCAAGACCAATGTGGGGCATTTGGATGCGGCGGCAGGCGTGGCGGGTTTGATCAAGGCAACGCTTGCACTCAAGCATCGGATTTTACCGCCTAGTTTGAATTTTGAGCAACCCAACGCACAAATCGATTTTTCCTCGAGTCCTTTTTACGTGAACACGGTGAGTAAAGCCTGGAACAGGGGCGCGACGCCACGCCGTGCCGGTGTGAGTTCGTTCGGGATCGGTGGAACCAATGTACACATGATTGTTGAGGAAGCACCGCCGATCAGTCCGTCCGGTCCTTCGCGCGACTGGCAGCTACTCATGATTTCGGCACGCAGTCAGGATGCACTGGAAAAAGCGGCGATGCGTTTGCAGGATCATATCGTTACGCATCCCAAGCAGCCGTTGGCCGATACCACCTATACGCTGCAGACCGGGAGAAAGCATTTTTCGTATCGGGCGATTGCGCTATGCCGTGATCATGATGATGCCGCGGCGTTGCTGAAAAACCACGATGCGGATCGTTTTCTGATGCAGAAAGTAGTCAGCGAGAATCGTGCCGTTACCTTCCTGTTTCCAGGGCAAGGCGCGCAATATGTCAATATGGCGCGTGATCTTTATCAGCATGAACCGGTTTTTCGTGAGGAATTTGATCGTTGTCTGCAGTTATTAAAACCGTACCTTGGTTTTGATTTATTCAAATTGATATATCCAGGCGCGGATGAGGAAACACAGATTTCCACTGCATCGCGGCTTGAACAGACCGAAGCGACACAGCCCGCATTGTTCGCTATTGAATATGCCTTGGCACGGTTGTGGATGTCATGGGGAATTCAACCGGCATCGATGATCGGGCACAGTGTGGGGGAATACGTGGCTGCCTGCCTGTCAGGAGTGTTTTCCCTGGAAGATGCCTTGCGACTGGTTGCTGTGCGGGGACGTTTGCTGCAGCAGATGGAAACCGGTGCGATGTTGGCCGTCATGTTGTCTGAAACAGAGCTTGCGCCGTATGTGATCGAGGGGTGTGATTTGGCGGCGGTCAACGGACCAGCGCTGTGTGTGTTATCTGCACCGATTGCAGTGATCGAAGTTGTGGAAAAGAATCTGACTGAAAAGGGTGTTGTCAGCCGGCGCTTACATGTTTCGCATGCATTTCATTCCAGTATGGTGGATGCCATATTGCCGGTTTTTGTTGAAATGGTTGCCAAGATTAAACTGCATCCGCCCAAAATTCCTTTTTTCTCTAATCTGAGCGGCGATTGGATTACCCCTCAGGAAGCAACGGATGCCGGTTATTGGGGGCGGCACTTGCGCGGAACGGTACGTTTTAACGATGGTTTGCAAAAATTGCTGAGCGACCCGGCGCAGGTTTTGTTGGAAGTCGGGCCTGGAGAAACACTGATAACGCTGGCGCAACGCCATCCTCTGGCAAAACCTGAGCAGCTCATATTGTCGTCGTTACCGCATCCTAATAAAGGCCATTTGGCTCAGAAGCACTTATATCTCAATGTGGGTAAGCTGTGGCTGAATGGCGTGATGATCGATTGGAAAGGGTTTTATGCACATGAACGCCGGCATCGCGTTTCATTACCAACGTATCCGTTCGAACGCCAGTCTTACTGGATTAAAGCCGATGAATCGAATACACAAGCCGCTTCTAAATCGGACGCTCATTCAGCTGCGGGATCGAAAGGAACGGGAAAAATTGCTGCGCATTCAATCAATGATTGGCTCTACGTGCCATCATGGCGACGTGCCGATGAAATTAATTTTGAAGGCTTTGTTCCTGAAACAGACAGTACTTATTTAATTTTCAGCGATGCGCATGCGCTGAGTGCCGCTTTGATCGAGCGCTTATTGTGCTTGGGCGTTAATCCCATTGTGGTTTCCGCAGGCACAACATTCCAACGTAAGAGTAGGCACAGCTATACCGTTTGCCTTAGCGAGCAACATGACTTTGACTTGTTGTTTCAGAGTATCCGTGAGGAAGGTAGAACGCTTGGTCATATTTTGCATCTTTGGAGTTTAAGCGAGGAAAATAAAACCAGATCTGAAGCGGAAAGCTTGGCCAGAAATTTTTATAGTCTGCTCAATCTGGTAAAGTCTTTGGAGAATTTCAAGACGCTCATTCCGTCCGGTAAAAAGGCAGATATTGCTATTGTAACCAATCAATTGGCGGATGTTACCGGCGTTGAAACGCTGTGTCCTGAGCAGGCGTTTCTATTGGGGCCATGCAAAGTCATTCCACAAGAATACTCAAATCTGGATTGCCGCATCATCGACATTGAATTGCAGCCAGCGGATGAGGCTGCGCAGATACGACTGGCAAAACAAATTCTCACTGAATTACAAGCGGATAGCGGTACTTCGATGGCGGCCTACCGCGGACCCTACCGCTGGACTTCATTTTTTGAACCGGCACAACCGCCTGTCGTTGTAAAAAACCGACTCAAACCGGAAGGCGTTTATTTGATTACCGGCGGTCTCGGCGGCATCGGTTTGACGGTTGCAGAATATCTGGCGCGAACTCAGCGAGCAAATTTAGTGCTTTTGGGCCGCTCTATTATTCCGGCGCGCGAGCATTGGCAAGAGGTTTTATCTGCGCCCGGCAAAGAAGATTCATTGCGGCGCAAAATAAAAAATATCATGCAGCTGGAGAAATTGGGTGCCAAGGTGCTGATAGCGAATGCTGATGTGGCAAATCTGACTGAATTGAAGGAGGCTGTTACGAAAGCACGCCGATATTTCGGTACCATTGATGGCGTGATTCATACCGCTGGAGAAGTTAGCAGCGGGTTGATGTCGACCAAAACAGAAGCGGTGATTGCACGGGTATTTGCGCCCAAAGTGCAGGGAATGCAGGCACTGCAAGCAATATTCAAGGATGATCCGCTCGATTTCATGCTGCTATGTTCATCATTGGCTACCATTGCGGGCGGTCTGAGCAAAATCGATTATTGTGCGGCAAACGCTTATCTGGATGCGGTGGCGCATGCCGCATATCGCAAATCCGCTTATCCGGTTATTTCAATCAATTGGGATAGCTGGCGGGAGGTCGGCATGGCCGCAGACATGGAAATGCCGGAAGGTGTCGGAATTTCTCCCAAAGAAGGCGCGGCAGTATTTGAGCAGATTGTGAATGGCCCGAATATGCCGCAGATCATCGTCTCAACACTTGATTTGACGACCAGACTGCGCCAGACCCAGCATGATCTGATTGCGCAACCGTTTATTTTTACCGCTCCGGCTAAGACAGGAAGATTTCCAAGACCGGCATTGCAAACAGTCTTTAAATCGCCTGAAAGTGAATTGGAAACGGGCATTGCGGAAATTTGGCAGAGTCTGTTGGGAATAGAAGCTGTCGGCGTGGACGACAATTTATTTGAATTGGGTGGTGACTCACTGTTAGGAGTACAGTTGTTATCCAGGGTGAGAACAGGCTTTTCTGTTGATCTACATCCGGCGGATTTCTTCAGATCGCCTACCGTTACGGGTTTGGCCGCGTTAGTCGAGGCAAAATTGCTCGATGAGATTGAATGCTCATAGTGTGATTGGCTTGATCAATGTGAGCACCCCGTAACAAGGTACCGCACCGAGAAACAAATCAGAGATTTTTATGGCAGATAATGACGATCTTGCGCGCCGACGAGCGCGCTTGACGCCGGAGCAGCGTCAACGATTAACGCAACGATTCCGAGCAAATAGTGATTCATTACAGCAGGCAGCAGCCATTCCGCGCCGACCGACCAATGAATCCACACATCTTTCATACGCCCAGCAGCGCCACTGGTTTTTATGGCAATTGGATCCGCAGAGTACGGCGTATCACTTGGGCGGTGGACTGCGTTTGCTTGGGAAACTGGATGTTGAGGCGTTGCAGGCGAGTTTTCAGGGACTGATAGCACGACACGAATCGTTGCGCACGGTTTTTCAGATGGATGACGCGGGATTGCCGCAGCAGAAGATCGATGCGCAAGGAAAATTCGAGCTGATGCGGATCGATCTGAGCGATTTGCCGGTTGCGCAACGCATCCAGCGGGCGCATGAGGAAGCGCTACGGATCAACACCACGCCGTTCGATCTGACGCAAGGATCGCTACTGCGCGTTGCACTCATCCGGGTGGCGGTGGAAGAACATCATCTGGTGGTGGTGATGCACCATATCATCTCGGACGCCTGGTCCAATCGCATCATTATCGACGAATTTGCTGCGCGCTATCGTGCGCAAGTGGAAGGATTGGCGTTCTCGTTGCCACCGCTGGCGATTCAGTATGCGGACTATGCGCTCTGGCAGCGCAACTGGCTGGAAGCGGGGGAAAAAGAGCGGCAGCTCACCTACTGGCGCAATCAACTGGGTACAACGCATCCGGTATTGCAATTGCCCAGCGACCACCCGCGCGCATCGACCGCGCATTACCGCGCGGCGCGGCATGATTTTGTGTTTCCGGTTGCACTCGCGACCCGCTTGCAGCGTCAGGTGCAGGAGCGTGGAACAACATTGTTCATGGCATTGCTGGCCGGATTTCAGGCATTGTTATATCGCTATACCGGGCAAAGCGACATGCGCGTAGGCGTCCCGATTGCCAATCGCCATCGGGTAGAGATAGAAAGCATCGTCGGTCTGTTCGTGAATACCCAGGTACTGTGCAGCCGCATCGACAGCCGTATGCCGTTGAGTGACCTGCTCGAACAAACCCGTGAGGCCGCGCTGGGTGCGCAGACATATCAGGATCTACCGTTTGAGCAACTGGTGGAAGTGCTACAACCGGAACGCAGTCTGCATCAGAATCCGCTGTTTCAGGTCATGTTCAATCACTTGCGCGAGGACTATCGCGCCCTGGGGCAATTGCCCGGACTGACTGTGGCCGAATATGAACTCGGCGATCGCGGTGCGCAGTTTGAATTGACGCTGGATACCGTGGAGCGGCCAGGCGGGCAGATTGACGCGCGTTTCACCTATGCCGCCGAATTGTTTGCAGCGAGCACGATCGAACGGCTGAGCGAGCACTATGTGCGAGTGCTGGAACAACTGGCTGAAAACCCGCAGCAGTGTGTGGGTGACATCGCGCTGTTAAGCACCGCGGAATGGCGCCAGCTAACAAACTGGGGCGTCAACGAACGGCGCTATGCCGACACAGAACCGGTGCATCGTTTGATCGAACGGCAGGTTATTGAGCGCCCTGATGCGACCGCGCTTATTTTTGGCGATACGACACTCAGCTACGCGCAACTGAATAGCCGGGCAAACCGACTGGCGCACCGTCTGATGGCTTGGGGCGTGCAACCCGAGAGCCGGGTGGGGATTGCGGTGGAACGCTCGATCGATATGGTGGTTGGGCTGCTGGCGACGCTCAAGGCGGGCGGTGCCTATGTGCCGCTGGATCCGGCGTATCCGCGGGAACGGCTGAATCATATGGTGACAGACAGCGCGATTGAATTATTGCTGACGCAAAGCCATGTCAGGGAACGGATTCCATATGCGCAAGGATGCCATGTGGTGGAACTGGACACGCTGGATTTGACGGACGTACCGGAAAACAATCCGCAAGTAAGCTTGCGTGGGGAACACCTGGCTTACATCATTTATACCTCCGGCTCCACCGGGAAACCTAAGGGGGTCGGTAATCGCCATAGCGCGCTGCATAATCGGCTGGTTTGGATGCAGGAAGCCTATTTCCTGAACCATGACGATACCGTGCTGCAAAAAACACCATTCAGCTTTGACGTGTCAGTTTGGGAATTTTTCTGGCCGTTAATGTACGGCGCACGTCTGGCAATCGCTAATCCGGGTGATCACCGTGATGCCGCGCGGTTGATTGCGCTGATTCAACAGCACACAGTAACGACGCTGCATTTTGTTCCTGCCATGTTACTGGCCTTCATGGCGGATAGCGGTGTTGCAGCCTGTAGCAGCCTGAAACAAATTATCTGTAGCGGGGAAGCGCTGCAATTGGAAATGCAGGCAGCAGTATTCAAGCAGCTTCCCAATGCCAAACTTTACAATCTTTATGGACCGACAGAAGCGGCCATCGACGTAACTCATTGGACTTGCCGCGATGAAGCGTCCGGTCATATTCCGATCGGGCAACCGATAGCCGCTACCCAAACCTATATTCTGGATACCGACCTTAACCCGACGCCGCGAGGGGTAGCGGGAGAATTGTACCTTGGTGGCGCAGGACTCGCCCGCGGTTATCTGAACCGACCGGGTCTGACAGCCGAGCGGTTTGTGGCGAATCCATTTGGTGGGAACGGAGGACGGCTCTACCGTACGGGGGATCTGGCGAGATGGCGATCGGATGGACAGATTGAATATCTGGGGCGGCTGGATCATCAGGTTAAGGTAAGAGGCTTTCGCATCGAACTGGGCGAGATCGAAACACAATTGCTGTTGCAGCCAGGCATCAGAGAAGCCGTGGTGGTGGCGCAGGAAGGGCCTAGTGGTGCAAGGCTTGTCGCCTATGTGTCGTGCCATGCGAAAAATGAGGTGGATACGATTGAGTTGTGCGAAGCACTGGGAAAATCCTTGCCCGGTTATATGATTCCATCGGCGGTCATTGTGTTGGAGAGTTTACCGCTGAACGCGAATGGCAAAGTGGACCGCAAACAGTTGCCCGAACCGGAATTTGTCAACGTAGGCCAATACGAGGCGCCGCAGGGCGAGATGGAAGAAGCGCTGGCAGCGATCTGGATGGAAGTGTTGAATCTAAAGCGAGTGGGGCGGAACGATCATTTCTTTGCATTGGGCGGGCATTCCCTGTTAATTCTGCAAGTGCAGCAGAAATTACAACGCAACAGATCAATTGCATTGCCGCTGCGGATGTATTTTGAGCATCCTGTGCTGCATGAAATCGCTGCGATGATACAGGCGAACGCCTTGGCTTCCAACGAGCGCGGTGAATTATCTAAAATGTCTGAATTACTTGATTTATTGGAGAATTGATTGGAACTGAATAAGCAGGATATTGCCGAGCGGTTCTCCGCGCTTTCCCCCGATAAGCAAAAGATATTTCTCAAGGCGTTGAAAGAACGAGGAATTGATTTTTCTCTGCTGCCTATCGTTCGACAATCTTCGGAAAACCACCCGATTCTTTCATACGCCCAGCAGCGCCACTGGTTTTTGTGGCAATTGGATCCGCAGAGTACGGCGTATCACTTGGGTGGTGGACTGCGTTTGCTTGGGAAACTGGATGTTGAGGCATTGCAGGCGAGTTTTCAGGGATTGATAACGCGGCACGAATCGTTGCGCACGGTTTTTCAGATGGATGACGCGGGATTGCCGCAGCAGAAGATCGATGCGCAAGGAAAATTCGAGCTGATGCGGATCGATCTGAGCGATTTGCCGGTTGCGCAACGCATCCAGCGGGCGCATGAGGAAGCGCTACGGATCAACACCACGCCGTTCGATCTGACGCAAGGATCGCTACTGCGCGTTGCACTCATCCGGGTGGCGGTGGAAGAACATCATCTGGTGGTGGTGATGCACCATATCATCTCGGACGCCTGGTCCAATCGCATCATTATCGACGAATTTGCTGCGCGCTATCGTGCGCAAGTGGAAGGATTGGCGTTCTCGTTGCCACCGCTGGCGATTCAGTATGCGGACTATGCGCTCTGGCAGCGCAACTGGCTGGAAGCGGGGGAAAAAGAGCGGCAGCTCACCTACTGGCGCAATCAACTGGGTACAACGCATCCGGTATTGCAATTGCCCAGCGACCACCCGCGCGCATCGACCGCGCATTACCGCGCGGCGCGGCATGATTTTGTGTTTCCGGTTGCACTCGCGACCCGCTTGCAGCGTCAGGTGCAGGAGCGTGGAACAACATTGTTCATGGCATTGCTGGCCGGATTTCAGGCATTGTTATATCGCTATACCGGGCAAAGCGACATGCGCGTAGGCGTCCCGATTGCCAATCGCCATCGGGTAGAGATAGAAAGCATCGTCGGTCTGTTCGTGAATACCCAGGTACTGTGCAGCCGCATCGACAGCCGTATGCCGTTGAGTGACCTGCTCGAACAAACCCGTGAGGCCGCGCTGGGTGCGCAGACATATCAGGATCTACCGTTTGAGCAACTGGTGGAAGTGCTACAACCGGAACGCAGTCTGCATCAGAATCCGCTGTTTCAGGTCATGTTCAATCACTTGCGCGAGGACTATCGCGCCCTGGGGCAATTGCCCGGACTGACTGTGGCCGAATATGAACTCGGCGATCGCGGTGCGCAGTTTGAATTGACGCTGGATACCGTGGAGCGGCCAGGCGGGCAGATTGACGCGCGTTTCACCTATGCCGCCGAATTGTTTGCAGCGAGCACGATCGAACGGCTGAGCGAGCACTATGTGCGAGTGCTGGAACAACTGGCTGAAAACCCGCAGCAGTGTGTGGGTGACATCGCGCTGTTAAGCACCGCGGAATGGCGCCAGCTAACAAACTGGGGCGTCAACGAACGGCGCTATGCCGACACAGAACCGGTGCATCGTTTGATCGAACGGCAGGTTATTGAGCGCCCTGATGCGACCGCGCTTATTTTTGGCGATACGACACTCAGCTACGCGCAACTGAATAGCCGGGCAAACCGACTGGCGCACCGTCTGATGGCTTGGGGCGTGCAACCCGAGAGCCGGGTGGGGATTGCGGTGGAACGCTCGATCGATATGGTGGTTGGGCTGCTGGCGACGCTCAAGGCGGGCGGTGCCTATGTGCCGCTGGATCCGGCGTATCCGCGGGAACGGCTGAATCATATGGTGACAGACAGCGCGATTGAATTATTGCTGACGCAAAGCCATGTCAGGGAACGGATTCCATATGCGCAAGGGTGCCATGTGGTGGAATTGGACACGTTGGATTTGACGGATGCACCGGAACACAATCCGCAAGTAAGCTTGCGTGGGGAACACCTGGCTTACATCATCTATACCTCCGGCTCCACCGGGAAACCTAAGGGGGTGGGGGTGGCGCATGGGCCGTTGGCAATGCATGTGCAATCGATTGGCGAGCTTTACGGGATGACGGCGGCCGACCGTGAACTGCAGTTTGCTTCGATCAATTTTGATGGTGCGCATGAGCGCTGGCTGGTGCCACTGGCTTTTGGCGCTGCATTGATGCCGCGCGACAACGAATTATGGGCGGTTGATCATACGGTGGCCGAGATCGCCAAACATGGCATTACGATTGCATGCTTTACCCCGGGTTATTTGCAGCAATTGGCGGAATTTACCGGCAGCGCTGGCCGGGATTTGCCGATTCGTTCCTATACGGTAGGCGGTGAAGCGATGAGCCGCACCGGCTTTGATTTTGTGCAACAGACACTACATCCGCCGCGCATTATCAACGGTTACGGTCCTACTGAAACAGTAATCACGCCACTGATTTTTAAAGCCTATCGCGGAACTCAATTCGATTCGAATTATCTGCCGATCGGTTCGCCGGTTGGCGACCGCAGCGCTTATATTGTGGATGCCGAAATGAATCCGGTTGCGCAGGGCGTGATTGGTGAACTGTATCTCGGCGGTGATGGACTCGCCCGCGGTTATCTGAACCGATCGGGTTTGACGGCGGAACGATTTGTGGCGGATCCGTTTGACGGAAACGGGGCGCGGCTTTACCGCACAGGGGATCTGGCGAGATGGCGATCGGATGGACAAATAGAATATCTGGGGCGGCTCGATCATCAAGTCAAGGTGAGAGGTTTCCGCATTGAACTGGGTGAAATCGAAACACAGTTATTGTTACAGCCGGAAATCAGAGAAGCGGTAGTGGTGGCGATGGAAGGGCCTGGCGGCGCAAGGCTTGTGGGCTATATCGTACTGCATGCGGGAAGTACGGTGGATACCGCTGAGCTGCGCGGGTTACTGGGGAATTCCTTGCCCGACTACATGATTCCAGCGGCGATCGTGGTGTTGGAGAGCCTGCCGCTGAATGCGAATGGCAAAGTAGACCGCAAACTGCTGCCCGCACCGGAATTTGTCGGTGCAGGTGGTTATGAAGTGCCACAAGGGGAAGTGGAAGAACTGTTGGCTGCGATTTGGAGAGATGCGCTGGGAATCGGCCAAGTTGGGCGCAATGATAATTTCTTCGAATTGGGGGGAGATTCCATTCTCAGCTTGCAGATTGTGACCAAAGCGCGCCGTGCAGGCTGGAAGATCACGCCGCGGCAATTGTTCGAGCGGCAAACGGTTGCCGCACTGGCGAGTATTGCCAAGCCGCTGGAGGCGCTTGCTAAAACCATTCCTGCTGAGCGTAATTTAACGGATATCACTGCGCCTATTCCCATGTTGCCGATTCAGCTTGATTTTTTTGCGCAAGCGATCCCCGTGCGGCAACACTGGAATCAAGCGGTACTGTTGAAAAGCCGCCAGCCTTTGCAGGCAGCGTGGCTGGATCAAGCACTGAAAGCGGTTGTACAGCATCATGCGGCATTACATTTCCGCTATCACGAACAAGCGCACGGTCAATGGCAGCAAATGGCCATCGAATCCGGTATGCAGGCGGTGTTGTGGGTTCGACAAGCAGCTGATGCTGAGCAGTTATTGGCGCTCTGCAATGAAGCCCAGCGCAGCCTGAATCTGCAGCAGGGATCGCTGGTACGTGCCATGCTGGTGGATATGGCGGATCAAACCCAACGTTTGTTGTTGGTTGTTCATCATTTGGTGATTGATGGTGTTTCCTGGCGTATTCTGGTTGAAGATCTTGAAGTCGCTTATCATCAGGCGAGCAACCACGAAACTATTAACTTGCCTGAAGTGACTACCGGTTATTCGGTCTGGACTCACCGGCTGCAGCAGTATGCCGATGGTCATGCGGCGGAGTTTGCCTATTGGCAAGACCAGGCGAATGTACCCGTTTCCCTGCCGTGTGATTTCCCGGAAGGCTCCAACAGTACGTTTAACCACACCCGCATCACTGCGAAGCTTGATCAGACGCAAACTCAGGCGCTACTCAAAGATGCGCCAGCCGCCTATCGCACGCAAGTGAACGATTTGTTGCTTGCCGCGCTAGGTAGCGCATTATGTCAATGGAGCGGGCATCGCAATATTCTGGTTGACCTTGAAGGTCATGGGCGTGAAGATCTTTATCCCGATATCGATCTGTCCAGGACGATTGGCTGGTTTACTGCGCTGTTTCCGGTAATCCTTGATCCATCGGGTGATTTGGCGCAAAGAATCAAGCAGATTAAAGAGAATTTGCGGCAAATGCCCAATAAGGGATTGGGCTGCGGTTTATTCAAATACTATGGCACCGCGACGCAACGGCAGGTGATCCGCGATCTTCCCAAAGCGCAGGTGGTATTCAATTATCTGGGGCAATTTGATAGCAGTTTCGGCGAACAAGCGCCTTGGCTGCTGGCTGATGAGCCGATAGGCGATGTGATGGATCGCGATGTGAACCAGCAGCATGCGCTATCGATTAACAGCCATATCTACAATGGTGAGTTGTGTCTGGAAGTCAACTACAGCGAAGCGCGTTATGCCAAAGAAACAATCGAGACATTTATCGAAGCGCTACTGATTGAACTTAAAGCGATTATCGGTCACTGCAGCAGCGGCGTTCGCAGTGTGACGCCATCTGATTTTCCTTTGATTCAGCTGACTCAGGAAGAATTGGACGACTTGCCCATTCCTGTCGAGCAACTCGAAGACCTTTACCCGTTGTCACCGATGCAAACCGGCATGTTGTTTCATAGCGTGTTTGATCGGGATGGCGGCATGTATCTCAATCAACTGAGCGCCGATATTGAGCAGTTGTCGGTCGAGCGCTTCAAAGCTGCCTGGCAGGCCGCGATCGATCGTCATGAGATACTGCGAAGCGGTTTTGTACAGGAAGGGAAAAACCCGCTGCAGTGGGTGGCGAAAGCGGTTGAATTACCTTTTATTGTGCACGATTGGCGTGATCAGAACACCCACCCGTTGACTTATCAGCGACAGGATCTGGATGCGCTCGCGCAATCGGAGCACACGTCAGGTATCGACCTGAGAAAACCGCCGCTGGTACGGATTGTCGTGGTACGTCTCACCGATGAGCGATATCACGTCATCATGACCATCCATCATCTGCTGTTGGATGGTTGGAGTACGTCGCAGTTGCTGGGTGAGGTGTTGCGGCAGTATGGCGGTGCGACACTGTCATCGCCTCGTATTCGCTATCGGGATTTTATTGAATGGTTGCGCGATCGCGATCAGAAGGCATCGGAAGCGTACTGGCAGGAGCGGCTACGTCATACCACCGAATCCACCCGACTGGCCGATGCGGTTTCAGCACCGATAACCGGTGAAGGCCATGGAGAATCCATCCATCCGCTCAGCCGATCCTTGACTGATGATTTAGTCCATTTCTGTAAACGCGAACATATTACGATCAATACCATAGTACAAGCTGCGTGGGCTTTGCTGCTTGGTCAGTATACGGGTCAGCAAGCGGTTACCTTTGGGGTGACTGTGGCGGGCAGACCGACAGATTTGTCGGGAGCGGATCAAATACTCGGACTTTTCATCAATACCTTGCCCGTGAGTATCGCACTGCAGCCTGAATTGTCTATCAGTGCATGGCTACAGGATTTGCAAATACAAAACCTGGCTTCGCGCGAACATGAGCACACGCCGCTGTATGAAATTCAGCGCTGGGTGGGGCAAAGCCGGCAGGGATTGTTTGATAGTATTTTAGTGTTTGAAAATTATCCCATTGATGAAGCATTCAAACAGCATACGCCGGGTGGACTTCCCTTTTTCGGTGTCAAAGGCCGGGAAACCACCAATTATCCGATGACCGTGTCGGTGGTGGAAAATGATGGATTAACCTTGCAATATGGCTATGCCTGCAAAGATTTTTCAGCGGCAGCGGTGCGTTATATCGCCGCGCAGATTGAACAACTGCTGCGGGAGATTACGCGCAGCGAAGTCAAATGCCTGGGCGACATCGCGCGATTAAGTGCGGCGGAATGGCACCAGCTAAAAGATTGGGGTTTCAACCAACGACGCTATGACAATACCGAGCCGGTGCATCGGTTGATTGAGCGGCAAGTGAATGAGCGTCCCGATGCGATCGCACTCATTTTTGGGGAAACGGAACTCAGTTATGCGGAACTGAATCGGCGGGCGAACCGGCTGGCGTACCAATTGATTGCGCTGGGAATCAAGCCGGAGAGCCGGGTAGGCATTGCGGTGGAGCGTTCGATCGACATGGCGATTGGGTTGCTGGCGACGCTTAAGGCAGGCGGCGCCTATGTGCCGCTGGACCCGGATTATCCGCGCGAGCGACTGCATCACATGGTGGCGGACAGTGCGATTGCATTGCTGCTGACACAAAGCCCGTTGCGGGAGCGGATTCCGCATGCTGCAAGCGGTCATGTGCTGGAACTGGATACGCTGGATTTGACCGACTGGCCGGAACACAATCCCGATGTGGGACTGTATGGCGGGCATCTAGCCTACATTATCTATACTTCCGGTTCTACCGGGAAACCCAAGGGTGTGGGCGTGTCCCATTTTTCCCTGTCTCAACATATTCAAGCCACGATAGATTCGTTTAATCTGGGTACCGCAGATCGCGTATTGCTGTTCTCCACGATTAATTTCGATGCTTTTATCGACCAATTCTTTCCCGCGTTATGTGTCGGCGCTGGTATCGTTTTACGCGACGCAACCTTATGGGATAGCGAGACCTTTTATCGGGAATTACTTGCCAAACAGATTACGGTGGCGGATTTGACAACTGCTTACTGGCAATTATTGATCAGTGATTTTGCGAAGGTGGGCGCACGTCATTACGGTGCGCTCAGACAGGTGAATGTAGGCGGCGAGCGCATGCCGCCTGAAGCATTGGATACATGGCGCAAGGCTGGGTTGGATACGGTCACATTATTGAATGCTTACGGACCGACGGAAGCGGTTGTTACTGCAACCGTTGCGGATTGCAGCACATATTTGCCCAAGCAGGTTGCCGACGCTAATAATATTACAATTGGCAAACCACTGGCCGGACGCCATATTTACTTGCTCGATGCCAATTTAATTCCGGTTGCGCCGGGAATATCCGGAGAACTTTATATCGGCGGAGAACTGCTCGCGCGCGGCTACCTGAAACGGCCGGAGCTAACTGCGGAGCGATTTGTCGCCGATCCTTTTGATGAAAAAGGCGGGCGTCTTTACCGCACCGGCGATCTGGCGAGGTGGCGTGCGGACGGACAAATAGAATATCTGGGCCGTCTGGATCATCAGGTTAAAGTCAGAGGGTTTCGCGTTGAACTCGGAGAAGTGGAAACGCAGCTATTATTGCAGCCGGAAGTAAGAGAAGCGCTCGTGATCGCCAAAGTGGGATCCAGCGGAGCCAAGTTGGTGGCCTATATCTCGCTGCATGCCGGTAGTACGCTGGATACCACGGTGCTGCGCGAGTCGATGGCAAAAGCTTTGCCGGATTACATGCTGCCATCGGCCATTGTTGTTTTGGAGCGCCTGCCGCTGAATGTGAACGGCAAGGTGGATCGTAAGCTATTGCCTGAGCCGGAATTTGTCAGTGCAGGTTCGTATGAAGCACCGCAAGGCGAAGTGGAAGCGGCATTAGCTGAGATTTGGGCGGAGGTACTTGGCATCAGCCAGATAGGACGCAACGATAACTTCTTCGAACTGGGAGGAGATTCGATTCTCAGTTTGCAGATTGTCACCAAAGCGCGTCGAACGGGCTGGAAAATCACGCCGCGGCAATTATTCGAGCGGCAAACGGTTGCTGCACTGGCGCAAGTGACAGAAATCGTTTCGGAATCCGCAGTTGTCGAGGAGACGCAACCTGAGCGGGCTTACCTGGAGGATCATCTGGATGCTGGCATAATAGCCACGCTACCATTTGGAAATAATGAAATCGAAGATATCTATCCCTTGTCGCCAACGCAGGAAGGGATGTTATTTCATACACTGGCGGCGCCGGGTACCGGATTGTATGTGAATCAGATGAGCGTTGCAGTGGAAGGATTGGACGCAGAACGGCTGGCACGTGCCTGGCAACAAATGATCATCCGGCATCCGGTGTTGCGCACAGGATTTTTATGGCAGGCCGGGCTTGTTCGTCCACTGCAGGTTGTATTTAAACACATCGAAGCTACTGTCACCCTTTTGGATTGGCGCGATAAACATCATCCGGAAGAGCACATTGTTGCGTATGCAGATGAAGAATTGAAGCGTGAGTTTGATTTTCTGAGTCCTCCGATTCGGTTGAGCCTGATCCGCATAGCCGAGAACCGCCATCAGTTGGTATGGACCAAACACCACATACTGCTGGATGGTTGGGGTGATTCCAGGCTGGTCAGTGATTGGTTGCGTTGCTATAACGGCGAAACGCTTGCGCAACCAGGTCCGGATTATAGTGTTTATGTGCGCTGGCTGGCACAGCAAGATAAGCAGGTGACTCAGCATTTCTGGCAAGCTGAATTGGGTAGTACGGAGGGTCCGACGCTGTTGGCGAAATCGATCAATAAGGCCGTCAAAAAAGATGGTCGACCCGATTTCGCGCAGATTTACACGCATCTTGATTCCGATGAAACACGTCGCTTGCAAGCTTTTGCGCAGCAAATGCATGTTACGTTGAATACTTTCGTGCAAGCGGCATGGGCGCTATTGTTACAGCGCTATACCGGAAAACAGACGGTGGTTTTTGGCGCCACTGTCGCGGGTCGGCCACCCAGCTTGCCTAGAGCTGATGAAATCCTTGGTTTGTTTATCAATACCATTCCTATTCCGGTCGAGCGACGCAGTGATTTGACCGTCAGCGAATATCTAAACGTGTTGCAGGCGACCAATGCACGTTTGCGCGATTATGAGCACACCTCGCTGGCTGATATCCAACGCTGGTCAGGTTTCTCCGGGCAGCCATTGTTTGACAGTATCGTCGTGTTTGAAAATTATCCGATCGATGCCGCATTGCGTAGTGACGAGCACTATGGGCTGCGTTTCGGTGACATAGCAGGCAAGGGATTGACCGGCTATGCCATGGATTTGCAAGTGGTTGTGGGTGACACGCTGGAAATTGAGTATGCCTATGGGTGTAACGATTTTACCGACGAATTTGCAATCGATCTGCGTAGTCAAATGGAAGGCTTGATGCGGGAAATGATGGCTTATCCGCAGCGCGTGGTCGGGGAGCTGGGGTGGTTAGGAAAACAGCAGCTTGATCGACTGTTTTTGCTGCGCGGTAATACCGATTCGAGCGCGGCGTTATCTCGAGTCTATCAGCCTGTGCATCGTTTGATTGAGCATAATGCGGCACATCAGCCCGATGCCATTGCGCTGCTGATGGGCGAACAGGAAATTTCCTATGCTGAGCTGAATGTACGCGCCAACAAACTTGCGCACCGACTGATTGCTCTGGGTGCTGGCACGGAAATCCGCATCGGTGTTGCGATGGAACGTTCCCTGGATATCATTGTGACGTTGCTAGCGATTCTTAAATCCGGTGCCGCTTATGTGCCACTTGATGTGGACTATCCCGCTGATCGGCTGGCGTTCATGATAAAAGACAGCGCGTTGTCGCTATTGATTACGCAAACTAAAGTGCTGGCTAAGTGCGAGTTCGATGCCGCTGTACCTAAGCTGGTTGTGGATGCCATCGGGCTTGAGGCGGAATCAGCACGTAATCCGCAGATATCCGTTCATGAGCATAATCTGGCGTATATCATTTATACATCCGGATCCACGGGTTTGCCAAAAGGCGTGGCGGTGACGCATGGTCCGCTCGCCATGCATTGCCAGGCGACTGCGCGGATTTATGATATGCATCCCAACTCATGTGAATTGCTGTTCATGTCATTTTCATTCGATGGTGCGCATGAACGCTGGCTGACTGCGCTGACCGTCGGTGCCGGACTGGCGGTGCGGGATCAGGAATTATGGACCGCGGAGCAGACTTACGATGCTTTGCATCATTACGGTATCACCAATGCCGCGTTTCCACCGGCTTATCTCGGTCAGGTCGCGGAATGGGCAATGCCGCGCAACGATCCGCCGCCGGTCGAGTTGTATGTATTCGGTGGCGAAGCCATGCCGAAAGCTTCTTATGATTTGATTCGCCAGACATTGCGGCCGCGCATGCTGATTAATGGTTATGGACCGACCGAAACGGTAGTCACGCCATTAATCTGGAAAACGCCAGCCAACAACAGTTTTGATTGCGCTTATGCGCCGATTGGACGGCCTGTGGGAGAGCGTGTCGTGTATGTATTGGATGTCGATATGCAGCCGGTACCGATGGGTATCGTCGGTGAGCTTTATATTGGCGGCTATGGATTGGCACGTGGTTATTTGGGACGCGCCGGTTTGACCGCTGAACGCTTCATTGCCGACCCATTTGACGACAATGGCAGCCGTCTCTACCGTACCGGTGATCTGGTCAGGTGGATGGATGACGGTAATATCGAATACGTCGGTCGCGCCGATCATCAGGTGAAAATACGCGGATTCCGCATTGAATTAGGCGAAATCGAAGCGCGCATCCGTGAAGTCGCCGGTGTTGCCGATGTGGCGGTGGTAGTCTATGAAAGTGTGACGGGGGCGCAATTGGTGGCCTATGTGGTTGCGGTCACGGAACAAGCAGCACAGAATCTGATGGCGCAATTGAAACAGACGCTTGCCACTCGATTGCCCGAATATATGCTGCCGGCGCATTTTGTGCCATTAGCCACGTTACCGCGTTTGCCGAGCGGCAAGCTTGACCGTAAGGTATTGCCGGAACCGGGTGTATTGGCGAGCGATACTTATCAAGAACCGTCGACAACTGAAGCCAGAATGCTGGCAGACATATGGCAGGCGGTGCTGGGTGTGGAACGGGTCGGCGAAACCGATAATTTCTTTGCGCTGGGGGGGGATTCCCTGTCCAGTTTGAAAGTCATGGCGCGCATGCGCAATCTTAACAATGAGAAATTGAGTTTCAAGCTGCGGGATTTGATACAACGGCCAACCATTGCGAGCTTGCTGGAATTGGACAAACAAGCGATCGCCAATCCGAGTGGGTTATTGGCGCTCAACCAGTCGAGCGGGAATGGAGAAGTTAAACCGCTATTCTGCATTCATGCCGGATTGGGTACTGTATTTGACTATCAGCCGCTGGCGCGGCAATTGCAAGGTACGCGGGCGGTTTATGGATTACCTTGCCGCATGCTGGCTGACCCTGGATACCGGGACGTATCTCTGAGTCAAATGGCAGAAGATTATTGCGCCATGATTCGAGCCATTCAGCCGGAAGGACCGTATCATTTGCTGGGCTGGTCACTGGGCGGCACATTGGTCGCCATGATGGCCGCAGTGCTGGAAGCCAATGGGCAGACCGTGGCATTCCTGGGTTTAATCGATCCCTATATTCCCGGAACCGAACCACTGCAATCCGATGACTGGCGGCAGGATCTGGTTGATTTTGTTGCGGTGGCAATTCCTGGTGCTGTATTGGATGACATCGTGGAGACAGTGCTAGCCAGCCAATCTGCGGCGGTGGGAACAAAGCAGACAATCACCGCGCTACTGGAAAAAGTGTTGGCTATTAGACAAGCTGAGATCCTGGCTGGCGAACGTGCGGAGTCTCAGGGTTATACCGACATGGGGGCGGAAGAGTTGGCGCATATCTTCCTGACGGCGCGTCATTTAAAAACACTTTCGTTGCAGACAACTGCTTTGAATCCTTTGAGTACTCAGGCAATTTGCTGGTGGGCGGCAGCACGGGAAATTGCAGACCGTCTTGTGCTAATGGAGCAAATCAAGCCAGGCAAGATGTGCTCGATGGAAATCAATGCGGATCATTTTGACATCGTGCGTGCCGATGCACTACTCTCGGAGGTGAAGTTACTACTGATGGCGACTGCTGATTGTGGTAGCGGTGGTCAGGCCGTTGATTCTATAGAGGATGGTCTCTAATTATCTGAGGGTATCCTAGATTTTGTGTAAACGGTGTTTAGTAAAGTTGTGGCATTCTTTCTTTAAATTGAATAGTAAACCTGTTTAGAGC
>CAZYHY010000003.1:0-126505 GCA_964647635.1 uncultured Nitrosomonas sp. | reverse complement strand
GTCAGCGAGTATCAAGACGCACTGTTCGCTAATGATGGGTTAGTTTTGTTGTGACTCTGAATAGGTTGATAACAGAGTAACAGTGTACTGTTGAAATTATGCATGATCGATAAGTCATGCGGTTACACCAAGTAAGCTATCGATTGTCGCGGTCAGACCCACTGCAAGAGCTCCCTAGAATGCAGCTCAGATCGCGTCAATTGATACTGTCGCATCGTTTGCAAGTGCGGCAAGACCACCTATAAGATTGCCAGAAATACCAGTGATGGTATTGCGGTGGTAGAGGCCCTGCAATGAGTTGCCGTTGCAGCTATTATCTGTGTGGGATGTATCTCATAACGTGCTGCCAGTTGCGGGATAGCTTCATCTCCCCGTATCGCAGCCAGTGCTGTAGGAAAATACGTGGCACATTCTTAATCTCTTCCGGGTTTAATTCCTCGCTGCTTGCGGCGGGGTGCTTTAATCTTGATGGTTATTGCTGGCTGATTTTGCTGTCGAGATATTCGACTTTTACTTTGCCGATGCCATGCAGACCGATTTTCTTTGCAGCGCCGTGCGATAAATCAATGATTCTGCCTTTTTTGAAGGGGCCGCGATCATTGACGAGAACATCGATATGGCGACCATTAGTCATGTTAGTCACTCTAACTCTGGAAGGCAAAGGCAATGTTTTATGAGCGGCAGTCAACCCATGCGGAACAAAGCGTGTACCCATTGCCGTGCGATTGCCCGACTCTGAGCCATACCAGGATGCGGTGCCGACTTCACGATATCCATTCGCTGATTTTAATGGGTAATAAGTAACGCCATGAACTTTATAAGGCTTGTTATAGGCTGCCTTAGGATTGGGCGAGCGATGATCGCTTCCGGTGGAACGAGACGGTGAGCTAGAAAACAGGGCACACCCACTGAGTAGTGCGGCCATCAGTAACATGATTCCAAGCGCTTTGGTAGGGATCAGTTGCGGCATAGGAGGATTAAATGCACAGTTCCGTATATAAAACAAGAATGATTATAATCATATTCGATGGCGAATAGCTATACAAAGGCGTTCTGACGGATTATCTGGGTCTGCAGAAATAGTGAATGGGTGTCAATCGGCAATGTGAGCACCACGTATCGGTGTTTGAGATAGGCCGTTGAGAAACTATCTGTGTTGTTGCTGCGGTGTTAAAGCAGGCTCAAAATGCTCATTTATTAAGCGTAAACTGCGCTTCTTCGCCCGTTTTTGCCATGCATCGGCTGCCTCGAATACGTTTTTCAGCGGTCTGCTAACTGAGGGTGCTCAGAGAATTGCTAAAAAACATAACGCATATTAATACATACCGCCACCCCAAACAGGGCTTCGCTCTGAGAAACCTTTCACGCCATAAATGTTGAGTCTGAAGTTATTGCTCATTCTCTGTGAAAGATATAGTGTGAGACTCCTGCTGTCTTGAAGTCTTGCTGGCGACTGCCCCATATTGTAACTAGTACCCATTGTGATACTTGGGGATAAACGATAGCCAACACTTGCGGCACCGTACATCACATTATGAAAAGTAATTTCGGATGGGTTGCCAAGTATTCTATAACCGAATGGCGCACTCAGCGTAAACTGCGATATTGTTTTAACGGAAGAAATCTCGGGAGCTTGCTCCCGAGTAGTCAGCCTGAAGGAATTTTTTCATCGGTATGTTCTCGCCCAACTAAGCCTGTATAGTCTGGTTTCTTTTCACTATTATCATTAGCTAGGGATACGTTTTCTGAACGAACACTTTCTTCAGGAAAATGATTCTTATCTGACTTAACATCGATTTCTTTTTTTAAGCTATCTTTGTTGCTGCTTTCACTGTGACTGTTGTTATAGTTTTTCCCGCCATCATTCCCCTTGGGGTGGGCATTTTCTGAGTTATTCTTTTTGTCTTTATCAGCGCCATCCGTTTGATTTCTCTCGTGTCTTTCTAGTAGTTGAACTGGTGATTCATGTTTTAATTCAACATAATCCGCAATAATTCGCTGATCCGCACCCAATCGGCCGCTGATTTGAATGCGCTGATCCTGTCTGAGATCATCTCTTGCGTGGCCCGCTGCTATCTGCATATTGGAGTCAAACGCGATAGTCAGGTTACTCAAATTGATTTCCTTGTCATTGAGTGCGTGAACATATCCTTCAATCACCACATGTTCCACATTGCCAATGCTTTGGCGTGTAGGTTCGGTTTGGATATGCTGCGCTTGTAGATGAGCACCATCCCAGTGACCCGCTACCCGTACTTCCATACCTTGTGCAAGATCTGTCGGCAATGATTGCACACCGCGCTCAATGCGAGCGCCATTCACCTCAAAACCGCTGGCATCGATATGAGTTATATGGCCCACTATTCTAGCTTCTGCAAGTGGTTGAATTGATTCAACACGGGATGCTACGATGGTGCCGCCGGCAAGCCTGTGACCGCTAACTTGCACCCAGTCACCAGCCCTCAAGCTTGAAAAATGATCCTGATTTCTTGACTGTCCAATTTGTATCGTTTGACCTAATACATACACTTCTCGATTTTCAGAGTTAAGGCTGCTGATAGGCCCAACGGCAGCATGGACGACTGCAATGCTACGTGCTGTAAATTCATGGCCTGTACCCATCGTACGCACAGCAACTACCTGACCCAGCGCCAGATCACGAACTGTGGATGGTCGCCCATCGACAGAGATTGGCGTGTTGTCATCATAGTGAATTTCCACGCCGTTGACACAAATACTCGCAAATCCGGTAATGGTACCAACAATGCCTGTGCCGCCGATACCGGAATCGCTTGCGACACTTCCGGTTCCGCCTACGCCGCCATCATAGATGTAGATGCCCGTGCCACCGATGCCGGAATCAGATACAGTTACGCCGGTTTTGCTGCTATGAATACCTGTACCACCAATACCAGATTGCTTAATAATTGCAGGATTAATTGCCGAAGCATTTGACTCGCAACTGCTTTTCGCGAATGCATTCACCGAACATATAAGCAACAAGGTAGCAATGCGCGCCAGGTAAGCGCTGATATGATATGCCGCTGTCAATGAAATGTTTGTCATCCAGAAGTTCTAGCGTATTTTTTATTCACACAATTATTGTGTACATTATTTTTCCTCAGCAGGTATCTCTGACTCAACAGATTCACTAAAGTAATAAATACCAAATGTCATGCGGTGCCGCGGACCACTATTCAGCGCATCATTCTTTTCCAGTTCTATTGCCTCTTTGTTAATGGCGAGTAGAGATTCCATGCCAAAAGATTCAGATTTCTCTGCCAGCATCTTGACTGAATCTGTACTTAATCCATCATAATAAACGCTACGTTCCAGAAATGGTTGGTTTTCTTGTAACAGATTACTGGTAGCTGCTGCTGCATGATCGTGCAGATTATGACCGAAATAATAAACTTTTTCATCAAAGCCATGCACAGGGATAAAAGCAGCTGTATTGAGGCAGACACGCCTTTTATCGTCAAAGTGAGCTACGCCGAGCCTTAGCCATTCATCGAGTACGACTCTCGAACGAATGTCACAGCTCACGCTGGCAACCAATCCTTCAAAAGAAATATCCCCCCCTTCTTTAATAAACCTGGGCAAAGGCTTGGGCTGGTTGTTTTCATCCAGATAGCGTGTATTACTTGTCCACAGACTTACGAGTCGAGCGCCCATTGAAACTGTTTGCGGGATAATTTCAGTATTTGAATGATCGCAGTGGCGTAACCGCTTAATGTCTTTGCGGTGGATACCTGTAAGCAAACTTAAGTGACTGTCAGTAGATGGTTTTCCTTCGATCCTGAATTCTTTCTCCGCTACCTCTACGAAGATGTCCTTCAGTAATTCGGATAAGTAATTGTAAGTAATTCCTTTTGCCAGCATTAATTTGATAAATGGCCGCAATACACGGCGCAATGCAGAAACAAGCGCTGGTGAGAATATCGAAATAGAGGGAAGAACGCAGTGCATATTAAGTAAGAGTAAGGGTGTCAGGTTATTAAAGTTAATATTGGAAATTAATAATACCATGGTACGAGGAACATAATGTGGGAAGTTATTACACACATTATTGACATGGAAATATTCTCCGCGCAATATGTTTGCATGTGGAAAAAATCACATGCATGTATCACGATAGCTCCGTGCTGATACTGCGCTAATTTAAATTAAGAAGAAGTAGCATGAATTTTCAAATATTACATTCTACATTCTTATATTAGGTATAGGCTTCATTTCTACTCCGGTGTTGGCGCGACATGCAGTCTATGATTATGTTGGAATGACCGCTACTTTGGAAAATTAGCCATACTGAGTTAATGTGAAAGAAGTCAAAAGCAAAGCGAATTAGTTCATGGACGGAATTGAATGCTGGATACAGATTTTATTAAAAAATGGTGAATCTGACAGTTTGTTCGTCAGCGGTTTTAACCTTGTTGTCGGTAGGCACTGCCTCTGCTGTAATCAATTGACACTGGCGCAGCGTAATCCGATTAAACTTGCGGTTCCCTGCGGTCTTGTCGCGGTGATGGGTGCAGGGCGCGCGAAGCAAATTCATTAACTGATTAATATATGATGAATATAAACAGTGTTCGACAGGGTTTCTTAATCAAGTACACTGTTTATTGCCTCGACGCTCTGAACTTTGTTGGGAGAAAACAATGAGCACAGGACATGATGATTTAAACGATGACATTAATGACGACTCGCCCGGCGACGGAAGCCACAAAGCCTTCCAATTCACCATTGCAGGCGGTAAAGTCATCGAAGTATTTGAAATAGAGGATGGTGTGCCGGAACCCAAATCCATTGATGACGATGGCAGCGAAACTTATACCGTGAGTAGCGATGGCGTAGTGACTCGTATTGAGGTTGAGCCTTTGGGTTCAGAGATTACCCGCTACGCTGACATCGATGGAGACGGTTATTGCAACCGCATTTCCGAACAATGGCAAAGTGCTGCCAATGCTCCCGACAGTGGGCGCTTTAAGTTTATAGATAATCTCAGCTACTTTCCTTCTGATGAAGATGACCATATTGCCGTACGCGGTGGTGAGGATTGCCATGGCGGACAGGGATCCGATGATTTTGTCGTTCGCGAAGCGGCGCATTTGCGTATTACAGACTTCAATTCAAGTGAAGATGGCTTGATTATATTTGACACGGGTCTTGGCCTGCTTTCAGTCGATCAACTGGCAGGTTATGTCATCGGTATTCGTCGTAGTGATGATGATCAGGACTTCATTGTAGATTTGGGTTCGACTGCATCCATCACGCGGGGTGCCGTCTGATGAAATCGGTTGGGATGACGTCAGTGTGCTGAGCTGACACTGAGCAAAAAGGAGATGATTGATCATCCCTTTCAGTTTTAGAAAAGAGAAGAGAGGAGCTATTGCAATCTTCTAAAACTCATAGATAGAGGAACTAAAATGAATCTTTCGCATATTAATCAGAAACGGTTGTTGAAAGCCAAGGTAGCTTATACACCACGCAATCTGGTACTGGAATCAGTGGCAAGTTTGTTGGATGGAGACGATGTCATTCCTAATGCTGGAGACATGTTACTGGCCAGAGTAACAAAGATAGGGCAGCACAACGAACTGGAATCGATACACGGTCGAGGTTCCGCTTTAGCTGTTGGCGATGAAATCATCGTATGCTACGGTAACTGCTATGCGCCTGATCAATTTGAAGCGCAAGTACCAAAAGACTTGGAGGCGTGCAGTCTGGTAGCGTCAGGCGGCATTGCGGCACACATGCATCACCGTCATGCCAATGCACAAGCACCTACCAGTATTCAGCCCATCGGCTTATTGGCTAATAGCAAGGAGCGGCGCATCAACTTAAAAGATACTGCTTTACCTAAACTGGTTAGCCTGTTTCCTCATCCCTATACGGTAGCGGTCGTTGGCGCAGCCACGAATGCTGGCAAAACAACGACTTCGACAGCCTTGATTCATGGTTTGACCAACGCCGGATATACCGTGGGCGCTGCCAGGATAACCGGCACTGGTTCAGGTCGGGATACCCGACTGATGACGAATGCCGGATCTCAATTAACGCTGGATTTTACGCATGCGGGGTTGCCATCGACTTACCTGGCTACATCAGAACAAATTGACACGATTATCGAAACGCTTGTAACGCATTTGAGTGTTTCCAAGGTCAATGCGATCGTCATTGAAGTAGCTGATGGCCTGTTTGAAGGCGAGACAACTGCTTTACTCAACTCCAAGATGTTTGTAAAAACGATCGATAGCATCATTTTTGCAGCCGGTGAGGTAGCGGATGCCGTAGCTGGGGTCGAGTGCTTGCAACATAATAAACTACCTGTCGCAGCAATCAGCGGCCGATTGACGGCTTCTCCTATGGCGATTATCGAAGCAGTGGATGCTACGGGATTACCCGTGCTGAATAAGAAGATACTCGGCTCTCACAACATCGTCGATATATTGCAAATGCCCCCGCTGCATGTGCCATCTATGCGAAGTACACTGGTAAGTTGATGGTAGTACCTGCCATAGTAGAATCCTGCAAATGTTAACACCATTTATATTTCACGGGATTCTGCTACCTTCCACTTGAGTCTTTGATTCGCCCAATGCGCATTTTTCTGTTGACAAATGTGTGTTTGAATCCAGAATATACGGATTGTCAGTTCAGGTTTCTTATTGCCTCCTGGCTGCTAAGCATTTTCATTACCGTATAAAGGTGTTTCTTGGAAGATATGCCGTTGCACATCATGCTGATTGCATTGGTGTTCTTATTGATTCTGTCAGGTTTCTTTTCCCTATCTGAGACCAGCATGATGGCGATTAATCGTTATCGCCTGCGATATCTGGCCAAGCAAGGCCACCGTGGTGCTCGCTTAACGGTAAAATTGCTCGGTCGCACCGATCGATTGCTCGGTGTTATTTTGTTAGGTAATAATTTACTGAATACGGCTTCTGCAACATTGGTAGCCGTGATTGTGGCCACTCTTTTTGACCATGATGACATTGCCTTGATTATGGGAACGATAGCCGTTACCTTTGCCATTCTGATATTTAGTGAAATTACCCCGAAAGTCATCGCTGCCGCTTATCCTGAACCCGTTGCTTTGGCATCCAGCTATGTGCTGACGCCATTATTGATCGTTTTTTATCCCATTGTATGGTTCATCAATTTGTTTGTTAGTGGGCTATTGATTTTGTTCCGGCTAAAACCTAAAAACGATAAATTGGAGCAAAAAATAAGCCCGGAAGAACTGAAAACCTTGGTACTGGAAGGTGGACATTTCATACAGCATAAGCATCAAGGTGTGCTATTGAACTTACTTGATCTTGGAACCATCACGGTTGACGATGTGATTGTGCCGCGCAGCCAGATTGAGGCAATTAATCTGGATGCGGATGATGAGGTGATCCACGCACAATTATTGACCTGTCATCATACGCGTTTGCCCATCTATCGTGAACGCATGGATAATATTGTCGGCATTGTTCACGTGCGCAAGGTTTTGAATCAGATGCAGAATGGCAAAATTACGGCAGAAACGCTCGAGAAAGTGATGCGCAAACCTTATTTCATTCCATCAGGCACGCCATTGTTTTCTCAGTTGCAGCTGTTTCAAGAAAATCAGAAGCGGGTTGGTCTGGTAGTCGATGAATATGGCGAATGGATGGGGCTGGTTACCCTGGAAGATATCCTGGAAGAGATTATTGGAGATTTTACGACGCACGCGCCCACCCAAACCAGTGGCTTTTTGAGGCAGGAAGATGGCAGCATTATTGTCGAGGGCAGTACTTTGCTGCGTGAATTGAATCGCAAGCTTGATTTTCAATTTCCATTAGATGGCCCTAAAACCTTGAATGGCTTGATCCTGGAGCATTTTCAAGATATTCCCGAAGCGGGAATCGGACTGAGCATTGCCGGTTATCCAATGGAAATTATTCAAACTAAGAATCGAGTTGTAAAGATTGTTAAAATTTTTCCAGCTTTAGCAGAAACAAAAAACCTGAGTAATTGAAGATTTTTAATGAGCCATCCTGGTAGACCGCTGAAAAGCTATCGACGTTGCCGCTACGATGTTAAAAACAGACTCAAAATGCTCATTTATTACGTATAAACTGCACTTTCTCGCCTGTTCTTGTCTGGTGTCGGCTGCCTCGGAAACGTCTTTCAGCGGCCTGTTAAGGGCAATCCGAGTTGGACGAGAATTACAAAAGCAGATATCCTGTCGATCAGTAAATAGCATTGCATCTACTCATCAACGCGCCCATAGCTCAGCTGGATAGAGTACCGCCCTCCGAAGGCGGGGGTCGCACGTTCGAATCGTGTTGGGCGCGCCAAAAGGGGTCGGTGGAGCAGGTGCTTTTAATAAAAATCTTCTGATTTTCTCAGAGTGATTATTTCGACAAGGTATACTCCGCTGCAGCACAAGATTTTCAGTTTGTACGTCACATAAATTTCAATTCGCTGATGCACACCCAATCATTCATGTCATACTCGAACGGCTAAAAAATATTGCAATGTTTACCGGAATCATACAAGCGGTCGGTGAGATTAAACAGACCCAGCCGATGAAAAACCCTGGCAATCAGGGATTGTCCCTGTGTATCGCCGCCGCAAAATTGGATCTAAGCGATGTACGACCGGGAGACAGTATCGCTGTGAACGGTGTTTGTCTGACGGTTACCACATTGGCCGGCGATCTGTTTACTGTGGATGTTTCGCAGGAAACGTTAAACTGTACTTATGGATTGGATCAAGTGGCTGTGCGCGTCAATCTGGAAAAGGCCATGCGCTTGTCGGATCGATTAGGTGGGCACTTGGTAAGCGGGCATGTGGATGCGATCGGCACCGTGGCTAAGTTTGAATCGGTCGGGGAAAGCTTTGAATTAATCGTGCGGGCGCCGGAATCCATATTGCGCTACCTTGCCCATAAAGGTTCCATCGCTGTCAATGGCGTGAGCTTGACGATTAATCAGATTGAAGCGCATGAGTTTTCCATTAATCTTATTCCTCATACGCTGGCGATGACTACTTTAAGCGCGCTGGCGCCAGGTATGCGTGTCAATCTGGAAACGGATATGCTGGCGCGTTATGTGGCAAAATTATTAAACATTCAAGATTAATCGGGATTAAGCAGCCATGAAAATTAGCGCCATCCAGGATATTATTGTCGAGCTTAAACACGGCAAAATGGTGATTCTGGTCGATGAAGAAGATCGAGAGAATGAGGGAGACTTGGTTCTCGCAGCCGATTTTGTCACAGCGGAAGCCATCAATTTTATGGCCACCCATGGTCGCGGACTGATTTGTTTGACGCTGACAGAAGAAAGATGCCATCAGTTGGATTTGCCTTTAATGGTATCCGTCAATCGCGCACCCTTAGGAACCAATTTTACGCTTTCCATTGAAGCCGCCAGCGGCGTTACCACGGGCATTTCTGCGGCCGACCGCGCGCGTACCATTCAAGTGGCCGTTAAAGCGGACGCCAAACCGCAAGATATCGTGCAACCAGGACATATTTTTCCACTGATGGCACAAAAGGGTGGCGTTTTGGTGCGCGCCGGCCACACCGAAGCAGGGTGCGATTTAGCCCGCATGGCCGGTGTGACAGCAGCCTCGGTGATTTGTGAAATTCTGAATGAAGATGGCAGCATGGCGCGGTTGCCTGATTTAATGGAGTTCGCGCGCAAGCACCAGCTCAAAATTGGTGCAATAGCGGATCTGATTCAATATCGTAGTCAGACTGAGAGCTTGGTCACGCGTGTCGCAGAACGGACTATTCAAACACTGTATGGTGAATTTCTATTGACAGCCTATCGTGATGACATCGCCAATACCACCCATTTGGCTTTGGTAAAAGGCGAGATCAATCCGGCAACCGAAACATTGGTACGCGTGCACGAACCACTGTCAGTCATTGATTTGTTGGACGTGCAGGATGCTACGCATTCCTGGAGTGTGCATGATGCAATGAAGCTGATTGCCGAAACCGGGCAAGGTGTGATTGTTCTACTGCATCGCGAAGAGAGCTCAGCCAAATTGATTGAGCGCATTCAATGCCACGAGTCGCATGTTCCAGGCGCTATCAAGCCGGATCTGCGCAATCATGGTATTGGCGCGCAGATCCTGAAAGATCTGAACGTAGGAAAAATGCGGCTTATGGCAACACCCAGAAAAATGCCCAGTGTGACAGGATTCGGTTTGGAAGTAACCAGTCACGCGGAAACCTGCAAACAATAAACTTTAAATTTTGATCGATCAAGCAATGATCACTATCAATCAATACACTTACCGGAGTTAGACATGCCGTACTATGACGATATTCTTGAATTTGAACCCAACCTGGATGGCGCTGACTTGCGCATTGGTATTGTCATGAGTCGCTTTAATATCGATATCGGCGAAGGGCTGCTCAGCACCTGTACAGCGGAGCTCAAGAAAAACGGCGTGCAGGGTTCCAATATACTGCTCGTCACCGTACCGGGCGCTTTGGAAATTCCATTGGCATTGAGACAAATGGCGGTATCCGATCAGTTTGATGCACTGATTGCGTTGGGTGCGGTCATACGTGGCGACACGTATCATTTTGAGGTGGTTGCCAATGAGTCTGCGCGTGGCTTGATGGCGGTGCAGATTGATGTGGAAATTCCCATCGCTAATGGCATATTGACGACTGATGACGATGATCAGGCCATTGCTCGCATGAGCCAGAAAGGAATCGAGGCTGCCCACGTCGCACTGGAAATGGCCAATTTACAAATAAAAATTGATGAAATCGCCTTATGATGACTGTGTTACCAGAAACTGCCCTGGACAAGAAAATGGATAAACACAAAAGCCGCCGCCGGATTGCGCGTGAGTTTGTATTGCAGGGCATCTACCAATGGAAAGTTGCTGGTGGCACAGTGAGTTTTATTGAACAGCAACTACGCGAATCCGACGAATTTAAGCATGTGGATGAGAAACATTTTCGCAGCTTGCTACAAGGCGCATTGCAGAATGTTGAAGGGCTCGGTGCGCATATCCAGCCTTGCTTGGATCGTCCTTTGCATGAATTGAGTCCGGTCGAGTTTGCCATTTTATTACTGAGTACGTTTGAATTACTTCATCATCCGGAAATTCCTTACCGGGCAATTATCAATGAAGCCATCGAGTTGGCCAAAACCTACGGCGGCAGCGACGGCCATCGGTACGTGAATGGCGTACTGGACAAATTGGCCATTCAGTTGCGTGCGGTTGAAATAGCAGCGCAGAGGTCGGCTAAAAACCAAGCGTAATTTTACCAGCGTGTGCTCAGAGTTCGACATTATTCGTCGCTATTTCAAACGGCCCACACCGGGAGCAGCGCTTGGAATCGGCGATGATGCCGCGCTCATTACAGTACCCGACAAAACCGAGTTGGCCATCTCAACGGACACCTTGGTGTGTGACATACATTTCTTCGCTGATGTCGATCCTTACGCGCTCGGCCATAAATCCCTGGCAGTTAATCTCTCCGATATGGCTGCGATGGGGGCAAAGCCTCGCTGGGCGCTGCTGTCCTTGACATTGCCGGAAGATTTGGTGAAGCAGAATACTACCTGGCTAACAGAGTTCAGCCAGGGGTTTTTTGCGCTGGCTGATGCGCATCATGTGGAATTAATCGGCGGTGACACCACGTCAGGGCCACTGAATATCTGTGTACAAATTGTAGGCGAGGTCCCTGCCGGCAAAGCACTGCGCCGTAGCGGCGCCGAATTGGATGATGATATCTGGATTTCCGGCAGGCTAGGGGATGCTGCTTTGGCGCTGAATCACGAACTACGGCGGATAACGCTGGAATCCGATGAGATTGCACAATGCTTGCCGGCATTGCTGACACCGACAGCCAGAGTTAAACTGGGTCAACGGTTGATTGGCTTGGCGCATAGCGCCATCGATATATCCGATGGTTTAATGGCGGATCTGGGACACATCCTGACCGCTTCGGACCAGGCGGGCTGTATCCATATGGCCGATATACCCTGTTCACCGCTATTAAAAAAATACCTGCAGCAGTCACTGGCAATCGATTGCCTGCTTGCTGGCGGCGATGATTATGAGTTATGTTTCACAGCGCCCAAAATAAATCGCGGTAAAATTGCAGCGCTTGCTGTCGAACTAGCCATTCCATTGACTCGTATCGGTGAGATTTTTGCAGGGCAGGGTTTAATTGTAAAAGATGCGCAAGGAAATATTATGACATTGGAGACTCAAGGATATGACCACTTCCGTGCCAGAGACTGATCATTTGCCCAGTACTCAGTCCGCCCAGATTCACCTGGACTTAAATTTAATTTATAGCCACCCGGCCTATTTCATCGCATTCTCAGGCGGTGCCGGATTGAGTCCGGTCGCGCCGGGCACGGTCGGAACACTGGCTGCATTTCCTTTGTTCTGGTTGTTTAATCACTACCTGAGTCCGGTTTATTTTTTGCTGCTGATCGACATTATGTTTATTGCCGGTATCTGGGCATGCGGTCTCAGTGGCCAAGCGTTGCGTGATCCGGATCATGGCGGCATGGTCTGGGACGAAACTGTGGCATTCCTGTTGGTGCTGTACTTTACACCGGTCGATTGGGTGTGGCAGCTCGCTGCGTTTATTTTGTTCCGCCTGTTTGACATCGCCAAGCCTCAGCCTATCCGATATTACGATAGTAATCTGAAAGGCGGATTTGGCGTCATGTTTGATGACTTATTGGCGGCATTTTTTACGCTACTCTGTTTAGCCGGTTGGAAAGCCTGGGTATTATCCGCAGGATATTTCTAGGAGTCTGTCGGATTTAGGCAATTGCGGCGAGTCAGGCGGGAGAATGAGTACATATTTTATCGATTTTTAGGTGCACGACGAGACTATGCAACGAAAAGCCAAGGAAATGTGAGCTGTTATCCCACTGACGTAGTAGGTTAGCCTTAAGTCCGACAGACTCCTAGTAACGCTCTCTTTTTGTGTCTATAGCAATAACGATCCAGTCTTCCTTCACTACCGTATTGCGCTTTTTGATGGAGCCTGCAGCAACGCAGGTAATATGATGAGCGTGCAAATGAGCGTAAAAGCCAATCCTACAGTAAGCATGATTCCCATGCTGGCAGTGCCTTGGTGTGATGAAAACATAAGGCTTGCAAAATCGACTAGAGCAGTCAAAGCACTATAAAAAATTGCGCGAGCTGTGCTGGTGTGAATCAGAATTTCGCTTACCAATTGGTTATTCAGACTTCGGTACACCATGTGCAGGCTACTGTCGATACCGAGGCCTAGCAATAGTGGCAAGGCGATAATGTTGGCGAAGTTGAACGGTACGTCTACCAAAATAGTAAAAGCGGCAGTAAATAAACTGGACAGCAAAAGTGGAAGCAATACCAGCAAGGTGTACTTTATGCTGCGTAACAATACCCATAATATGACGACAACGCCGATTAACGCTAGCGAGAAAGCCTGAATAAATGCCTGCACTACCGCTTCACCTGCTTCTAGACTCACTACTGGTGCTCCGATGGCTTGTGGTGCCACTTGTTGCGCCGCCCGTACAAAGCGTCGCAATGCGTCGTTGTCGTTAAGGTCTTCTGCTGGATAAACCGCCAAGCGGTACTCTCCTGTCTGACTATGCCAGCGTTCGTTTAGCGCGACGGGCAAGTCTTCTTCGCCGAAAGGAGCAGCTTCAGTAGCAGTGCGCAGACTCTGCAAAGCGAGTGGTAGCATTGCGAGCAGATCTTTCTCCACTGCGTGAAGCAGTTTATTTTTCTCGTCGTTACCAATCTTGTTGAGTTGAGTGAATAAGGCGGTCAGCGATGATTGTAATGTGCGTGCGGTGACAGCAGCAGAATGATCGGGATGTTCGGCAGCAAATCGATCCAATGCCGTAGCAAGCGCACCCAGTGCTTTTTGCTGTTGTGCCAAGGCATCATTATCACCTGTCATATGGGCGTGTGTTGCGGTCGAAATCGGTCCTATCGTAAGCGCCATCTCTTTGATGAGGGAGAATTTTTCCTCCTGCTCGGTGGGTACAAAATCCAAGATTGTAACCACCTTGTTGACTTCAGGAAGCTCGGTCAGCCGCTGCGCCAAGTGTTCTGTTTCCTTAAGGTTGTCAGCCAACACAACGATGTGCCAGGGTGAATGATCGGGTTCCGCAAGCAGTTCCCTAAAAGCCTGTACCGCATTTCCCCGTTGATCCTGCATATTCAATAGATTGTAGTCAAATCTTACTTGCGGCAGGATGATAAGGGCTGCGACCGTAGCCACCAAAGTGGCAGCATAAGTTAATTTGTGCCACCTCAAAGACAATTCGAGTACCTTGCCCACAGAACGATTTGCAACCGATTTCGTTGGTTCCCGCTTCGGCAGATAGCGTAATAATGCGGGGCCAATAGTGAGCGTAACCAGCAAACTGACGATCATACCTGTGCCAGAAATGATTCCTAACTCTGCCACCCCACTATAATCAGTTGGCATGAATGCATAAAAACCAATCGCGTTGGTGATCGTACATGCAGTCAATGCCGTTCCGGCATCGCCACCGGATATGTGGATGGCATCGGTAGGTGGGAGACGGCTTTCCAGAATCTCGCGATACCGCAGTAGAAAATGGATAGCGAAGTCTGCTCCCAAACCAATATATAATACTGCAAACGCAATAGAGATCACATTGAGGTGGCCGACCGCGGCAGTGGCAAATGCCGCGGTTAGAAGCAATCCCATCATTAGGCAAATCAGTACGTTCAGTATGAGTCCGCCGGCACGCATCGCAAAAAAAAGCACTATGCCTACCATGATGAACGTGATTATCCCAGCATACTCCATGCCGCGTAGCGAGCTGTTGAATTCTTCATCAGCCAGTGCCACCTCGCCGGTAATTCGTAGTCGGACCGGACCATCCTCTGTCACACCGACACTTTCTGCCGCTGCATGCAGGGCTGCGATAGATTGCTCAGCTGGAAATAATTGAGAATAATCAAGCCTTGGTTTGATTACGATCAATTCTTGGTATTTTTTCTTCTGCGACTCACCGTTGAACATGGCTTGCCATGACAATGCTCTAGAAGAGCCGTTAAGCCGAGCATCCAGTGTTGCATTGACTCCGCTCAGCACGGGTCGAAGTTCGAGGTTGCGTCCCTTATTTAATTCTTCCACTGCACCAGCGAGCACATCAGCAAAGGCAGCCAAGGTAGGGGTCTGGGTAATGCGAGTGATCAAAGGCTGTGCCGCTGCCAAGCTATCAGTAATGCGTTCAAGTTCCGGGATACTTTGATAGAGCAAGCCATTGCGCGCAGAAAAGTCATCTACTCTGGGCGAATAGACATCGTAAAAATTTTCGGTATCCTCTTTTAGTCGCTTAGCCAAGCGCTCTGTTACCAGACGCACCTGTTCGGGTGTGGGGGCATCCAGTACTATGAGCAGCGTTTCGATGTCCTGCGGGAACGCTTTGTTGTAGTGCTTCAGATTGACGCGAAATGGCAACTGTTCGGAGAGCATATCCGTGGTATCGGTATTCATACCCAGGTTACGCGAGATATAGATGCCGCTGGCTATAGCAATGAGTAATGCTACTAACAGAACCCATAAAGCATACCGATAGGAAAAGGAAGTCCAGTGCGCGAAAGCACAATGAATGCGGCTATGTGAAGTTTCCACTATTGTTGTTATCCTGCGGCGGAGAAATCGGAATGATCAATAATTTGCGCTGTTCGGGTCAGGCGCAGCCCATAGGAGCGTATTAAAAAGGAATATTCTGCATATTAAGATTTTTTGATTCAAAATTTGGTATGCGCGTGTTAGTGCAATTGGGCCGATAGCAGAAGGCAATCTTCCGGAACCTGCGGATTGTGTTGCTGTAAGGCTTATAATTTACAGCGTGATGAGCGCCTTATAAAGGTTATAAAGGCTTATTGTGGTAATTAAAACGCCAACAAGTATCAATAAGGTGCGGGCGTGGAATTTCTTGCATAAATAAGCTGCAAAAGGTGCTGCAAATAGCCCGCCGAATACCAAACCCACAATCAATGGCCAAGTATCCGTTTCCATTAATAAAGCAAAAACAGCCGCGCTGGTTAATGTCAGAAAGAATTCTGCAAAATTGACCGAACCAATTGTGGTACGCGGATCAGTACCTGTGCCGACCAAAGTGGTGGTAACAATGGGACCCCAGCCACCACCACCCGCTGCGTCCATGAATCCCCCAAAACATGCCAGTTTGCCCACATGCCTAGGGGCTTCTTTGCGAATACTTAGCTGACGAAAGGCTTTGCTAAGGATGTAAAGCCCCAGCAATATCAAGTAACCGGATATAAAGGGTTTGAACAATGCACTGTCAATATGAGTGATTAATAGTGCGCCTAAGATACCTCCTAGCATTCCGGGTACCAGCAGACGGGTAAATAATTGTTTATTGACGTTACCGAATTTAGCATGGGCAATGCCCGAAACACCGGTAGTGAAAATTTCAGCGATATGTACACTGGCACTGGCTGCAGCAGGACTTGCGCCGGATGCCAGTAAAAATGTGGTTGCAGTGACGCCATAGGCCATGCCCAGAGCGCCGTCGATGACTTGCGCAAGAAAACCAATGGCAACAGCGCTCCAGAAAATTCTGCTATCAAGCGTACTATTGATAATCTGCCAGCTATCGCTCCATTCCTGCGCAAGAAAAAAACGGCCGATCAAAAATGCAATGAGTAGAATTAAAACAATAACCGCAAACCAGACAGCAGCTCGTAAAAAAGGATGCGCATCCAGGTGCGATACCGTATCTTCAATAGGCGGCAATCCTAATTGCTGATGCTCTTCATTGACCGAACTGGAAGTCAAATCGAGATTACGAATTTTCATGAAGTTACTTTTTATTTAAAAATGTACGGCAATATAACTAAACTTGAGAAGATTTTTAAATAATATTAAGTAATATGCTTATAACCAGTTAGGGGAGAAAAAACCACAGTTAAAGTAAAGCTTGAGAATCAAGTTTCCCTCATGATCTTTCGCTGCATGCTCTGCGTGAAATTTCCTAACAACAACGGCTGATTTTTCCTTTGCCGCCATAACGCGCTTCCTGACGCTCGCGGAAGAATTCCGCATGAGACATCACGGGGCGATCAGGATGTGCATTTCTCATGTGCGCGACATAGGTGCTGTATTCCGGCACGCCGACCATCAATCGCATGCTTTGTGAGAGTTGGCGCAGGGTTTGGGTGATTTTGTTGACCATAATTAGTTTCTCCAGTGCTTATTTCTCAGTAGTTACATAAACAGGTGATAATTCAAAGGGTGCTTCTTTAGTCGTCGGGTGATTGATGCCGCGCGCTTGCAGCACCGCTTTGATTCCAAAGAACAGCATACTGATGAGCACCGCCATAAAAAGGCCAGCCAATGATGCATTTACATAGTCGTTAAAAATAACCTGCTGCATTTGCTCGATCGATTTGGCAGGCGCCAGCACGATGCCTTCCGCAACTGAATCCCGGTATTTATTGGCATGCGCCAGAAAACCGATGCGCGGATTGGCGTCAAAAATCTTTTGCCACGCGGCGGTCAGTGTGCATACGCAAACCCACATTACCGGAATAATAGTCACCCAGGCAAAACGATCCAGCTTCATTTTGAACAGCACACAAGTGCACAAAATCAGCGCAATACCCGCCAACATCTGGTTAGAAATGCCGAACAACGGCCACAGCGTATTAATGCCGCCTAATGGATCAACGACACCCTGGTAGAGGAAATACCCCCAGCCGGCGACACAGATGCCGGTAGCGATCAGGCTGGCAACCAACGAATCGGTGCGTTTCATCGCCGGAATGAATGAACCCAGCAAATCCTGCAACATAAAACGCCCGGCGCGGGTTCCGGCATCCACGGCAGTCAGGATAAACAGCGCTTCAAATAGAATCGCAAAGTGATACCAGAAAGCCATCATCGCAGTACCGCCGATGACTTCCGACAAAATCTGCGCCATACCGACGGCGAGCGTCGGCGCGCCGCCGGTTCGAGAAATGATGTTATGTTCGCCGACATTCTGTGCGGTTTGCGTAATCATCTCGGGCGTGACATAAAATCCCCATTGCGCGATGGTTTGCGCAGCCGATTCCGCCGTGGTGCCGATGATTGCCGCCGGGCTGTTCATGGCAAAGTAGATTCCCGGCTCCAGTGTTGCTGCGGCAACCAAAGCCATAATGGCGACAAACGATTCCATAAGCATTGCGCCATAGCCGATAAAGCGCGCATCGGTTTCGGTCTGAATCATCTTCGGTGTGGTACCGGAAGCGATCAATGAATGAAAACCGGATATCGCACCACAAGCGATCGTGATAAATAGGAAGGGGAAAAGACTACCCGACCACACCGGGCCGGAGCCATCGACAAACTGCGTGAAGGCCGGCATTTTCAGTCGCGGTGAAATAACGATAACACCAATCGCTAACCCGACAATGGTGCCGATCTTCAGGAAAGTGGATAAATAATCGCGCGGCGCCAATAATAGCCAAACCGGCAAAACGGAAGCAATAAATCCGTAGGCAATCAACGCCCACGTCAATTGCTCGCCTGTCAGCGTAAAAATCGCGGCCAGTACAGGATCTTCCTGTACATATTGCCCGGCAACGATTGACAGCATGAGCAACACAAAACCAATCAACGAAACCTCGCCAATCGCGCATGGACGAAGGTAGCGCACATAAATCCCCATAAACAAGGCGATAGGAATAGTGGCAGCCACCGTAAAGGTTCCCCACGGGGATTCGGCCAATGCCTTGACCACGATCAAAGCCAATACCGCGAGCAAGATCAGCATGATGAAGAATGCACCGAACATCGCGATCATGCCGGGTACCTGCCCGAGTTCCGACTTGATCAAATCGCCCAGCGAGCGGCCATCGCGCCGGGTCGATATGAACAATACAATGAAATCCTGCACGGCTCCGGCAAATACCACGCCTGCCAACAGCCATAACATACCGGGCATGTAACCCATCTGCGCCGCCAAGATCGGCCCCACCAGCGGCCCCGCTCCGGCAATCGCCGCGAAATGATGTCCAAACAACACATATTTATTAGTCGGCACATGATCCAGACCATCATTATGCTTGTAGGCCGGCGTCATGCGCGTGGTATCCAGCTTCAGCACCCGGCTCGCGATGAACAGGCTGTAAAAACGATACGCAATGATATACACGCACACCGCTGCGATGACGATCCAGATCGCGCCGATGGATTCGCCGCGATTGAGTGCGATCACGGCAAAAGCGGATGCGCCGGAGAGAGAAACTAGTAGCCAGCCTACTTTGTTGATTAGATTGTTCATTTGTTTTTCAGATGGAAGGAGAGAGTTACGTAAAAATGTCAAAATTGTAATAGAGCGTCCACACCGTTGCTTAATCTTGTTCACCAGCTATACCACCCAGAAGTAACAAACCAACGTAATCACCACCACCCCAATAAAATTTAGCGCCAATCCTTCTCGCGCCATGCGGGTGATGGCGACATGACCGCTGCCGAAAATGATGGCGTTGGGTGCTGTTGCGACAGGCAGCATGAATGCGCAACTGGCGCTCATCGCTGCGGGTACCATCAGTAAGCTGGGCTCGATGCCTGCTGCAAGCGCTGCGGGTGCCAGTATTGGCATTAATAAAATGGTTGTTGCGGTATTGCTGGTGGTCTCAGTCAAGAAAGTCACCATTAACGCAATCAGCGCGATAATAATCAGCGGGTGTAAACTGGAAAAAACAGTTAGTTGCTTGCCGATGAAGCTGGAGAGGCCGGATTCGACGAAAGCTTGCGCGATGGCAATTCCTGCAGCAAATAAAATCAGAATACCCCAGGGTATTTTTTCAGCGGTTTTCCAATCGAGCAGCTTGCCGTCGCGCCCGTTAGGAACCAAAAACATGATCACGACAGCGATCAATGCCACAGTCGCATCGTTGGCCCCTTTGAGGTCAAACCAGGTGCTCCAGCCACCGAAAGGCTCTTGGCGCGTTATCCAGGCTAATGCGGTTATGCCAAAGATGATCAGCACGCGCCGTTCTTCCGGCCGCCAATTGCCCACCGATGGAATTATCAGTTCCCCGCGATAACTCAGCTTGCGTGTCAGCCACAATCCGGCGAGCGGTATAAAAATAAAAACGACCGGTAATCCCCAACTCATCCACTGCGTAAAACTGATCGTTGTGCCGGTAAATTTTTCATACTGCTGCATGAATACAAGATTGGGTGGCGTTCCAATGGGTGTGCCCAAGCCGCCGATGCTGCTACCGTAAGCAATTGCTAATAATAGTGGAATGGCTAATTTCTTATCGGGGCTTTGTGCAATCACCGCCAATGCAATCGGCAACATCATTAGCGTCGTCGCGGTATTGGATATCCACATGCTGAGTGCCGCAGTCGTAATCATAAAACTCAGCACGATACGGCGGCTGCTGGCTCCACCTACCAGATTGATCATGCCCAATGCGATACGGTGATGCGCACCGGAACGCTCCATCGCCGCGGAGAGGATGAATCCGCCGAGCATCAATAGGATCATTTCGTTGCCATAAGCTGTGGCTATTTTTTCCTGCGGTAAAACACCGGTAAGCGGAAGAACCGCTAATGGAATAATGGCCGTGGCAGGAATCGGGATAGGTTCAAATATCCACCACACAACACATAGAATCGCTACGGCAGCGGCCCAGCAAGCTTGTATTTCCCAACCGGATTGGTTCATACCATATGCAACCGCGATGGCAAGCAGCGGTCCGGCGACCAAGGCCCATTGCCGATTGGGGGTGATGGTCATGAAATGATTAAGATTAAGGGGTGGAAAACAGTAACAGGGTCCTTCACAAAAAGAGCTTGGCTTCTTTTTCTTTCCGCGTCATGCCGGAGCGCAATTAGCATGTCAATCAATGTATGTAAGCACTATTGCCCTGCTAACGAGAAAGCGCTGCAGCCCGATTCAGGTCTGATTGGCATAATAAGTTTTCGCATAATTTGCTCTGAATTAGATGATGGAATCAGACCATTTGCCAGTCTTTTATACACGACCACGTAGCGTTAAAAGTGGCAAGGAATCCTCGTTTTAAGCTAAATCTTGATCGCATCTATTCGTCAAGATAATAAGCTTTCTGATTAGGCGCGCCATCTGGCCATGCGCTGAACGGGAATGGACGTTGTTCACTGTTATACGTTAAAAATATTGTGATTTGATAAAGATACGTACTGAGATTCTGGCCAAATTTCAGCAATTGCTCATTGATGTTACCGGTCAAAATAATAGTAACGAACTGAAATAACATGACACCAACAATTAGAAATTTTGAAATCGTATAGATGAAAATGAAAAATAACATATAAAGTACACGCTGCCAGGTTTCGTGCTTTTCCAGTCTTTGTTTAATTTCTTCTTTCATTGTGTAATTATCGATAAGCTATCAAATTGATCGGCGAGTTATTGATTATATATTCAATAGTGATCTAATGTGTTTTTTATAAAGCAGCTTCTAACGCTCCACTAACGCAGGTTTTCTTTATTTCGGTTCGCTGTTTTTCCGAGCACCTTTAAAACTCCTTCTTTATTGCCGATAACCTTATTATTTGATCGGTTAACATTTAATTATGAATATTATTGCGATTTTTAGTAAGACATTTACGCTATTGAGGTTTGGTAAAGAGTCTTCTCATTTTAAATATGAATCTCAGGAAGAAATGCTTTCTAGCACCGAGCATTCTTTTTTTCTCGCGCTGAAAGAATCTTTATCAAGCGATTATGAGATATTTGCAAAAGTGCGTATTACTGACGTGCTTACACCGGATGAAATTTTTAGTGTACGAAGTTGTAGTGCTGCAATCTATAGGACTCCGCCTCAGCATTTTGATTACATACTTTGTGAAAAACGAACGCTCACGATAGTTGCTGTTTTGCAGTTAGATGATACCAACACTATTCGACGAGAAGCGCGTGCTAAAAGCAGTTTCGTGGAAAAAGTATGCGTGACTGCCGGTTTCAAGTTGTTACGTTTTCCATCTAGATCAAGTTATCGCGCTCAAGTGGTGCGAGATGTGATAATGAATTCTTTGAATCCATCTGCTTAACCTAAAAATCATATTCTTAAAGCGTTGTAAGCGTTACCAGTCAAGCCACGCCCTTCGCCGGCTTGAAGGGGATATGCCCTGAAGCGGGCATACTGCCAGATCCCTAATGCAATATATCCTTATCCTCACCTGAACTCGAGTGACACAAAGAAAGACAAACGAATAGCACTTGACGGCAAAGTATAGGATGCGCTTTACTTATGTGCTATTACACAGCAATGATTAATCAGCACTTAACTGAAAGGAGTTAATTCGATGAAAAAGCTTGTCATTATTGTCATGGCCATTTTTGTTGTTGGATATATCGCCTTAATGGTTCAGTATTTCTAGATCAAAGAGTGCTGCAAATCGCCCTACCTATCGGCATACATAGATAAACCAGGGTTCATTGGGGAGGTAGTGGCTTTTCCGATCCTCAAAACTCAGTAGTGAATCGCCCCGGGTTTTCCGGAGATAAAATAATTTGAGAGGAGGGGATGAAGAATCCAATCAAGTGTTCACCGGAAGTGCGAGACCAAACGATAAGATTGGTATTTGAGCAGCCGGTTGGAAATATCCCACCGGCTGAATTTAAAGCGACATATTATCGCCAACTAGGGGAGTCAACCGATACGGCTTGACTCAAAACAAATAGTCTGCGGAATATTCGGGAGCGTCCAATTATTCCACTAACCTAATGCAATACGATGATTAATCTGGCCAAGTGACTGTTCGACTTGATCAACTAAAATGAGGCATAATTCGCCAGCTTTTAGGTTGGATAGTGCCGCATCAATTGCAATAGCCTCTCCGATGATTTCACTGATTTTTCGCGTGCGCTTGGCATTACCTAAACCTTCTCGCAGTAGACTTAATACTTCCCCGTCTGCGCGCCCGCGCTGGCATTGGTCTTGATATAGCACAACTTCATCAAATGCATCGCCAAGAATTCTAGTTTGCTGACGAATATCCTCATCACGACGATCGCCAGCAGCACTGATCACGACTGAACGTTTCTTCGATGGAATGTTATCAATAGCGCTTACAAGTGCCTGCATTGCATCCGGATTGTGGCCATAATCGGCTATCAAGGTGGCATCACGGTAATTAAACAGATTGAAACGACCCGGTGCTGTTTGCGCATCGCTCACGAAACTGGATAAGCCGGCACGAATAACTGACCAATCCAAACCAAGCGCCCAACCTGCTCCAATAGCAGCCATTACATTTTCAATTTGGAAATGAATGCTGCCATTCTGTGTGAGCGGAACTTCACTCAATGGTATCCGATGCTCGCCGTCTTCTCCTAAGGCGACAACGCAACGATTTTCAACATAGATAACACGTTTCTGCTGGGCGCGATGTTTCGCGATGACGGGGTGATGGCTATCGCGCGCAAAGAAAATAATCGAACCTGAACAATGATCAGCCATGCTGGCAACCAATGGATCAGCCGCATTAAGCACGGCATAACCGGTTGACTTTACATTCTGCACGACAATTCGTTTAACTACTGCTAATTCTTCTGCTGTGTTGACATAAGCCATGCCCAGATGATCGCCCATGCCAATATTGGTGACAACGGCAACGTGGCAACGATCAAAGCCTAAGCCTTCGCGTAACATTCCGCCACGTGCAGTTTCTAGAACAGCTGCATCTACATCCGGGTGAAATAGGATATTTCTGGCGCTTTTAGGGCCGCTGCAATCTCCCGTATCAGTACATAATCCATCAATAAAAACACCGTCAGTACAGGCAAGACCAACACGTTTTTGATCTTTATCCAGTATATTGGCAATCAAACGGGATGTTGTCGTCTTACCGTTTGTGCCTGTCACTGCGATCACTGGAATACGTGCATCATCTCCTGCAGCAAACATATTATCGATGATGGCTTCACCCACGGCGCGCGCCTTACCGAAAGAAGGTTGCAAATGCATGCGTAGACCGGGCGCCGCATTGACTTCAATAACGCCGCCTCCTTGTTCTTCCAGTGATAGTGCTACATTCTCGCAAACTACATCAACACCGCAAATATCCAAACCTACGACTTGTGCAGCTGCAACCACACGAGCTGCCAACTCTGGATGAACATCATCGGTTACATCAGTAGCGGTTCCACCCGTCGATAAATTGGCATTATTGCGCAAAATAACTCGCATTCCTTGAGCAGGAATTGATTCAGCAGTGAGTCCCTGTGCTGATAGGTGCGCTATGGAAATTTCATCTAAGTGAATTTTAGTTAAAGAAGAAACATGACCTTCACCGCGTCTTGGATCACGATTAATATGATCGACTAATTGATGAATATTATGCAACCCATCACCAACGACTTGTGGTGGTTCACGGCGTGCCGCAGCAACCAGCTTATTACCAACTACTAACATACGATAATCATGCCCGGGAACATAACGTTCAACTAAAACATTGTTGCTGAACTCGGTTGCAATCATATAAGCAGCTTTTACTTGTTCAGCATTGATAAGATTGACTGTTACCCCTTTGCCTTGATTGCTGTCTTGTGGCTTGACTACTACCGGAGTACCGATTTCAGAAGCCGCCTTCCAGGCATCTTCAGCATTCTTTACGTTGCGACCGAGTGGGACGGGTATTCCTGCAGCGTGCAGTAGTGTTTTAGTTAATTCTTTATCCTGTACAATCGATTCCGCAACAGCGCTGGTCATATCGCTCTCAGAGGCTTGGATGCGGCGCTGCTTACTACCCCAGCCAAATTGCACCAAGCTACCTTCAGTCAGGCGACGAAATGGGATGTCACGCGCAACTGCAGCTTGAACAATGGCGCCTGTACTCGGTCCAAGACGTATATCTTCATTAAGTTCACGTAAACGAAACAAGGCATCATTTAAATCAAAGGCGATGTCTTCAATAGCAGCGTTACATAGCGCTTGTGCCAACTCAAAAGCAAGTCGACCGACCTTTTCTTCGCTATATTCGACAATGACGCGATAGGTATTCGCTTCCGGTGCTTTAGCTGTATGGCTAAAGGCTACTGGGCAGCCGGCTTGTGTTTGCAAATAAAGTGCAACATGTTCCAGCACATGAGCCGGTGTGATGACTTCATGGTGATTTTTAGGTTGAGGGGCGGGAATTTCCGGAAAGCGCTTGCGCAATATCGCCTCAAAACCCAGTAGAGCATTAATATTATCTTCAGATCCAGTACAAAGAACAGTAGCTTCAATAGAGGTGTGCTGACTCCATAAATTGGGTCCGCGCAATGCACGAGTACGTAATACATTCATAATTTAATTCCTTGAGTTTGTAGGCCAGTTGGGAAATTCTGGTTTCCGGACGTATATTTTTCTTGATTGAATCCAAAGGTTGCGATACCGGTACGTATAAGATCAGGTTCAATGCCTAGTGCCCATGCAGCCCCGACAGCAGCTAGTATGTTTTCGATTTCTTGAGCACTGTGCTGGTTACTATCTGAGGTGATTTCCTGTAATTTAATCAGAGGCAATTCATAAGAACCGGTGACCAGTGTGATCGAGTTATGACGTAAAATTACAGCGCGTTTGCCTAAGGTAGAGCCAGTTCCGTTAGTGCAGTGCTGAGTAATTACAGATAAGTCTGGTTCAATACTGAAGAAAATAATCTCACCGTGACACAATTCAGACATCTCAACCAACATTTCATGTCCGGCGTTAAGTACCGCCGTACCGATTGGTAGTTGTATATCTTTTTCCACATCATCAACGGCCGCTGCTGTAGGTGTGACTACATCGACTTGTGTACGCAGCACGTTATACACTTGCTTAAGTGTTTCGATGCCATGATGACCAAAATGATGAGCAGGATCGACATTAGTGACAACACCAACCTGGCAACTGTCATAAGCCAATCCTTCGTTCAGTAGGGTATCAAAGCCATTCTCAAATACTGCAGCTTCAGCAGTTGGATTCATCAAAGTACGATTGGCCGCTGTCCAATTGGCACTGTTGCTTTTATCGATTTTCCTGTAATTGAGATAAAGCCCGTTACTACATGCCAATCCAGTTTGTTTGCCAGAAAGTATGAGCAGTCTGGCAACAAGATAAGCGACCGCTGTTTTGCCGTAGCTGCCCGTAATTCCTATGATGGGGATACGACCATTGTCTTGATCCGGAAACAGGTGGCTAACGATTGCTTTGCCAACAGGGCGAGGTGTGCCCACTGCGGGTTTAATATGCATCAGCAAACTTGGGCCAGCGTTTACCTCGACAATTGCGCCATCTTGTTCATTCAATGGACGGGAAATATCGTTGACCACTAAATCAATACCCGCAATATCCAAGCCTATGACGCGGGCAGCCAGAGACGCAATAGACGCAGTACTGGGATGAATTTGATCCGTTACATCAAATGCATGGTTGCCATTACGCTGAATCAAAACCTTAATGCCAGCTGGAACAATTGAGTCACTTTGATAGCCTTGGTGAGCTATTTCCATTTGCGCGGCACTATCCAGACGGATCAGATTGAGTGGGTGATCCTCCGTCGTTCCGCGGCGTGGATCAGAATTGATTTGAGATTCAATCAATTCAGCAATCGTTGAAATACCGTCTCCAATGACTGATACTGAATCGCCGCGCGTGGCAGCGACTAGCTGTCCACCGACAACCAATAATCGATGTTCAGTGCCTGCAATATAACGTTCAACTAATACACCAGTGCCTTCTTTCAATGCGATATGATAGGCTGACTCAATTTCTTCCCGGCGGCTCAATTCAATAAATACCCCGCGGCCATGGTTTCCGTCACAGGGCTTTATGACTACCGGCATACCGATATCATTAGCTACTTCCCAAGCAGCTTCAGCGCTTTCAACAATACGTCCTTCCGGCACAGGGACACCGCAGGATTGTAACAATGCTTTCGTTAAATCTTTGTCGCGGGAGATGCTTTCTGCGATGGCCGGTGTTCGATCTGTTTCTGCTGTCCAGATGTGGCGACAACGAGCACCGTATCCCAGTTGTACGAGATTTCCTTTCGCAATAAGCCGGGTGGCTGGAATATTGTGCGCTATCGCAGCATCCACAATACAAGCTGTGGAAGGACCGAGCCAGAGCGAATCAACCAGATCTCGGAGGTTCTGGATGGCGCCATCGACATCGTATGATGGGCTATCAGATTGTTGAAAATTCATGGCGGCCAATATCAATTCACGTGCGGAATACAAAGCGGTTCGTGTGATTTCTGCATGCCATGCACTGACTGCAACTTTATATACACCGCGCACCGAGGTTTCACGAGCCCTGCCAAAACCACCGCGCATCCCAGCCAGATTTTGTAGCTCCAAGGTGACATGTTCAAGGATATGGCAAGGCCAAGTGCCTTCCTGTACTCGACGCAAGAAACCGCCACGTTCTTCATAACTACACCGATGTTCAATCAGCGATGGCAGCCATGTCGATAAACGTTCATAAAAGCCTGGGATCGTATCGGAAGGAAAATCTTCGAGGGCACCAATATCGACAGTTGCTTCAAGGGCAGGATAATAGGTCCACATATTGGGGCCGTTCAAGTGTTTGATCTCAAGAAACTTAATATCTTTTACATTGTTGCAATCTGGATTTGAGTGATTAGACATAACATTGATATCAGGAGAAAGATATCGTATTAACGTTGCTCAACCCAATTGGTTTACATCAAAAGAAAAATAACTCTCAAACGCATTACAGAAAATGATCCAATAGTTTGCGGCTATAACGATCAAGTGCCAAGCGATCACGAATTAGAAAATGTATACCATGACTATCTGTGATCATAAGTGATGATGTCGTTAACTGGCGAATATCTTCTTCGCCCTTGAGAGTAAGGGCGATCTCACCACGGTCTGTTTCAACTTGCCAGGTGCTGGGTGTAATAAAACCCGAGACTTTGAGTAAGCGCTTTATTTCCGGCATGAATTCGCGGTTAGCAAGTTCCGCTTCAATGAGTATGCGATAGTCTTCTGGTAAATCAGTCAGTCGCTCTACCCACACCAGTTCATGGCCATGCGAATCAATCAGGGCGATACCTTGATCGGGATTGGTGATCGGGAATGATCGTACCGGAACTACGTCTTCCCGTGGGCCGGATTTATTCGTAAAAACCAGTCGGCCATAAGCATTCCGGCTTAATTGATAGTCAACTGCGTCGCTCATTTAAGTTCCCCCGCGGCACTATGTTCCGTGGCAGAAACAAACGCTCGATCCTCAGTATCTACATTACGTGCCTGAGCTTGATACAGGCGGTAGTAATAACCTTCCCGGGCCATTAATTCAGCATGATTGCCTATTTCAACGATTCTGCCGCGATCAAGAACAATCAAGCGATTGGCTTCACGCAAAGTCGACAGGCGGTGGGCAATGGCAATGGTCGTGCGACCACGCACCAAATTGTCCAACGCCTTCTGGATGTCTTTTTCAGTGGTGGTGTCTACCGAAGATGTTGCTTCATCCAGAATCAGAATGCGTGGATTAATCAATAGTGCGCGAGCGATTGAGATTCGCTGACGTTCACCGCCAGAGAGTGCTTGCCCACGTTCACCTACGAGCGAATCATAACCATGCGGTAGACGCAGAATAAACTCATGCGCATGTGCTGCACGGGCCGCCGACACAATCTCCGACGGTGTCGCATCCGGCTTGCCATAAGCAATATTCTCCGCAATCGTGCCATAAAACAGAAAAGGTTCCTGAAGTACCAAACCGATATGCTTGCGATACTCAGCAATTGGTAGTGTGCGGATGTCATGCCCGTCGATCAGAACTGATCCTTCTGTGACATCGTAGAAACGACAGATCAGATTAACCAGAGTGCTTTTTCCCGAGCCACTGTGTCCGACCAAACCGATCATTTCACCGGGATTGATAACCAGATTGATATTCTGCGTAATGCTGCGCGTTCCATACCGGAAGCCGACATTGCGTAATTCAATGCGACCTTGAACTGTCGGAAAATGCACAGGGTTCGTGGATTCCGGAACACTGGAAACATGATCCAAAATATCAAATATGCGTTTGGTTCCTGCTGCCGCCTTTTGCGTGACGGAAACAATGCGGCTCATCGAATCGAGCCGGATATAGAAACGACCTATGTAGGCAAGAAAAGCTGTAAGTACCCCGACTGTAATTTCATCTTTAGAAATTTGCCAGATACCGAATACCCAAACGACCAATAAACCGATCTCGGTCATCAGTGTGACCGTTGGTGTGAATAACGACCACACTTTGTTTACGCGATCATTGATGCGCAGATTCCGCTGATTAGCGGCATGGAAGCGCGCCGCTTCTCTTTTCTCTTGTGCAAATGCTTTAACTACTCGAATACCAGGAATAGTATCTGCAAGTACATTGTTCACCTCAGCCCATACACGATCAACCTTTTCGAAACCGATACGTAATCTGTCGCGAACCAGATGAATCAACCATGCAATAACCGGCAGAGGCGCGAGTGTTACAAGTGCTAACCAGGGATTGATGGACACCAGAATCAGAGCGGTCATACCAATCATGATGACGTCGGTGGCGAAATCGAGTAAATGCAACGAAAGGAAAAGATTAATGCGATCGGTTTCAGCGCCGATGCGCGCCATTAAATCACCGGTACGCTTACCGCCGAAATATTGCTGGGAAAGATTGAGGAGATGTTCGTAAGTTGTGGTACGTAAATCAGCACCGATGCGTTCGGAAACCAGTGCCAGCATATAGGTTCTTGCCCAACCCAGCATCCAGGCAAGCACCGCCGCACCTAGCAAACCGGAAAGATACAGCTTTACCAAATCGGTATTGATCGGTTGACCATTCTGGTAAGGTATCAACACATTATCCATCAATGGCATGGTTAAATACGGCGGTACCAGTGTTGCAGCGGTACTGCATAAGGTCAACAGAAATCCGATGAATAAACGCCCCTTATAAGGCTTTGCAAAACGCCATAGTCGCAACAATGTCCAAGTGGAGGGCGACGCATGGCTTTGCTTGTCACAGACAGGGCAATCATCCTGATCAGCGGATAAAAGAGCGGCGCAATTCGGACACTGAGCTTGCGTATGTGTTGTTAAAGGTAATTTACCGGTAAGATGATAATCAAGCTGCTGCATAAAGCATTCGATTAATCGACTTGCTGCGGTATCATTACCTAGTCGGTAACGCCAATAGGCAAGTCGCGTATGCGCATCAAACAGCTCAAGACAACCGACACCTGCGTAATCTCGTTGTGTCAGCAGTAAGCCTTGTTGATAGCGCCATTCCTGCCAAACGCCATCATTTGCCATTTTGGCGAGCAAGCGTTTGTTGGTAACAACAACAAGACCCTTGGCAAAATGTAGCTGTGTATTAAGATCGATTTCAATCCAAGCGCATACGCTTTCATCGTCAGTCAATTGTGACGAAAGCTCATCACTCCAGATTAACGATAATTTATCAAGTGATGAATGAGGGGTTTGCTGCATTTGCTAAGCTGCAAGAAAATGTAAGATAAGAGTATTTCCAGAAAGAGTTCAAGTGAGATACCAGAGGAAGTAAAAAAACAACCTATGGTTACTTATTGGAATCCAACCATTCATTAAGCTCGACATTAGTACGATCACCTGTCGTCGATAAGTCATCAATCAGTTCAGGCTCGTCATCAGTAGAGGCATCCGTGGGTATGTCATCAACCAGATCATACTCGTAATCCATATGGAAATCTGTCGAGATGTCATCAATCTGTTCAGATTCAGATTCAGATTCATTATCAATCTGAGCATCTGTCGATAAGTCATCGACCAGTTGACGCACATTGTCAATATAACCATCCAACGATGAGTCATCAGCTAATTCAGGCTCATTGTCAATATAGGTCTCTGTCGATAAGTCATCAACTAGCATTGTGGCTGATTTACCTTTTTCCAGAAATTGCCAATAAGTCGTAGACACCACGGCAAAAGTAAGCAACGCTATCAATAGCAATAGCAGCTTCCCCGCATTAAAATGCTCGTCATGTCCGCCATAAACGGAGGTGCCGTTGCCAGAGTTAATGATCTCCAGCGTGGGTTGGTAATTTCCCAAAGCCGCGCGGCGAGCAGATTGTAATCGATACAAGGTGCTCTGTTTAATAGTCTTATTAGCACCAAAGTCCAGCAATCTGGCAATTTCTTTTCCCATCTCTTGTTCGTTCATAATTTAACCCCTTTTTCCTCGAGTATTCTGGCCAGTGTATGGACTGCGCGAGAGCAGTGTGTTTTTACACTGCCTTCCGAACATTTCATAATTACAGCAGTCTCCGCTAAACTCATTTCTTCCCAGTAACGCAGTATGAATGCTTCGCGTTGACGTGCTGGGAGAATTTCCATGGCTTTTTCTATTAAACCAATCAGTTGCGTTGTCTCTAATTGCGCATCAGGCTCTTTGGTGAAGTTAGATTCTTGTTTTATCTGCAAAGTTTCGAGAATATCGAAATCTTCCTGATTTTTATCTTGATCACCGGGCGTGAATGCCGAAAACAGCGTAGTCCATAATGAACGGATCTTTTGTCGGCGGTAGTAATCGCGAATGGTGTTCTGTAGGATACGTTGAAACAAAAGCGGAAGCTCTTCGATCGGCTTCGCAGCGTATTTTTGTGCGAGTTTCATCATGGAATCCTGCACGATATCCAATGCCACATGTTCATCATGAACCGCAAACATGGCCTGTTTATATGCCCGTCTTTCGGTTCCAATCAGAAAATCAGAGAGTTCTTGTTGAGTAGCCAGGGGGACCAACCTTTATTTGTATTTAACGGAAGAAATCTCGGGAGCTTGCTCCCGAGTAGTCAGCCTGAAGGAATTTTTTCATAATTTAATATTAATTGGTACGAAATCTTACGTACAATGACTTTAAGAGCTATTCTACTCATATTTTACTGAATAGATGGCAACCTAAAGACTATTTAAAACAATGGGCTGTTTTATGCAACAACACACACGCATCGTCAATTGTCCTCAATGTGGTAAGAAAGTAGTATGGGAGTCAAATGATCGCTTTCGCCCATTTTGTTCTGAACGTTGCAAAATAAACGATTTATCTCAGTGGGCGCAAGAATCCTATCGAATTCCTGAGTTGACAGGGTCTGAAAAGAAACGGGAAGAAAAAGATTGAATGGTTTGGCATGCTACGTCGCAGAGGTACTGCTGAACGGGCTTGCGATTCCGCGTATCATCGCGATTCCATGCGCCCCCATTTCCTGAGCTATTGTCAAATCTTCTGGGTGTAACCCGCCCAATGCATACACCGGCAATGAATAGCCTTGGATCAGCGTGGCAAATCTTCTCCAGCCCAATGGAGACTGTTCTGGATGGCTTAGTGTAGCTTGAACCGGACTCAACACAACAAAATCGAACCCCAATTTCTCGGCAGTAAAAAGTTCTTCTGCATTGTGACAGGATGCACCACATATTCCATATTCCGGAGCGGGACGGCATGTCAATGACATGAGTTGTGATGACGTAAAGTGCACGCCATCGGCGACGATTTCGCGGGCTAACACTGCGTCATTGTTTATCAGTACTTTTGCCTGATAAGTGCGCGCAAGTATAAGCACCTGTAGTGAGAATTTCCGTAGCAAATCTTGCGCCATGTGCTTCTCGCGGATCTGCAGTAAACGCAATCCATTTTGTAAAGCTTGTTCAATCTGTATCAGCGCAGGCTCAATACCGATCTGCGTTGCCTGTGTAATGGCATAGACCGGTGGCAGCAAAAGTGCTTGCAAAATAGGTCCGTTGGCGGGCAGGATGGGAGATACCGTAACCTGATGAGGTAATTGCCAGAACAAACCTTGTTTTTCTCTCGGTGAAAGTTTGCCTATCCATTCCACCACACGAAAAAAATGCAAGCGCACCGTTGCATGCGAATAGGTGAAAATTCGTGTTATCCAGGGATGGGCCTGGCGAATTTGAATACCTAATTCTTCCCACAGTTCGCGTTCCAGTGCGTGCTGCAATGATTCGTTTTTTTCAACTTTGCCACCGGGAAATTCCCAATAACCGGAGTAGATTTTGCCTCCAGGTCGGCGCGTCAGTAGAAATTGGCCATTCGGGCGCAAAATTACGGCCGCGACGACTTCGACGATTGGTGTTGATTCAGTAATCGACGTAGATACGTGGTTCATTGGCATGGATTGTTGCCAACCGCCTTTTGTCTACCGGCCAGGTCCCGCGCAAATTGCCAAGCCACCCGTCCGCTACGCGAACCACGCCCCAATGCCCATTGCAGAGCCTCGGTACGCGTTAGAGGAGTCATTTCATGGACGCCAAAATAAGCCAGCCAGTAACGCACAATCTCCAGATAGTGTTCTTGGTCGAAAGGATAAAACGATACCCATAAACCAAAGCGCTCCGACAACGATATTTTTTCTTCTATCGCTTCACTCGGATGCACTTCCTCACCAATATGTCGTGTATCGAGATTGTCGCGCATAAATTCCGGTACCATGTGGCGCCGGTTGGATGTGGCATAGATCAGAACATTATCGGAAACCGTAGCGATCGACCCATCCAGCACCACTTTCAACGCCTTGTAGCCAGGCTCGTCGGTTTCAAAAGACAAGTCATCACAAAACAAAATAAAGCGCTCCGGGCGCTGGTAAATCTTTTCTACGATCTCATGCAGATCGATGAGGTGATGCTTTTCCACTTCGATCAGACGCAGCCCATCGTTTGCATATTTATTCAATAACGCCTTAATCAGTGAGGATTTTCCTGTGCCACGTGCGCCTGTCAGCAATACATTATTGGCGGAAAATCCCTGCACAAACTGTTGTGTATTCTGATCAATCCGCTGCTTTTGATCGTCAATGCCACATAATGCATCTAATGTGATTCGATGGGGATGTGCAATCGACTGGATATATCCAGCATTGCCCTGTTTGCGCCAACGAAAAGCAATCGCTGATTGCCAATCAGGGTCTGGCAGCGCTGGTGGCAGAAGTTTTTCCATAAGATCAAGCAGCTTATCTGCTCGTTCGTAGAGCTTGTCGAAATCATTCATGGGGCGTTGCTTTTAACTGCGATAACTCGCATTAATCTTGACGTAATCATAAGAAAAATCGCAGGTCCATACAGTAGTGGACGCTGAGCCGCGATTCAGCATAACACGCACGGTAATCTCAGACTGATTCATTATGCGTTGCCCATCCTCTTCACGATAATGCGCTGCTCTGCCACCTTTTTCCGCAACTAGCACATCATCCAAATAAAGCTGAATACCATTCACATCTAGATCATCAATCCCGGCATATCCAATCGCCGCCAGAATTCTACCCAGATTCGGATCGGATGCGAAGAAAGCGGTTTTGATTAGTGGTGAATGCGCAATGGCATAAGCCACCTTGGTGCATTCATCCGCGTTCTTGCCAGCGTCTACTTGCACAGTAATAAATTTAGTTGCACCTTCACCATCACGTACAATCATTTTCGCCAGTTCGACAGCAACAGCGGTAATGGCTTGCTGCAACTGATTAAATTCTTTACTGTCTTGCCGAGTAATTTCGCTATGATCCGCTTTTCCGCTAGCCAATATGATGAACGCGTCATTGGTGGAAGTATCGCCGTCCACCGTGATGCGATTGAACGAATGATCCGCGGCGTACCGCGCTATCTCCTGTAGCAGGCCCTGGTTGATGGTTGCGTCGGTCGCAACATAGCCTAGCATGGTTGCCATATTTGGGCGGATCATGCCGGAGCCTTTGGCGATGCCGGTAACCGTCACCGTTTTTCCATCAATCTGTAGCTGCCGGGATGCCGCTTTCGGCACGATATCCGTGGTCATGATCGCTTGCGCTGCGGCAAACCAGTTGTCCGTCTTGCAATTAGCAATGGCTGAAGGCAGACCTTTGACAATTCTGTCTACCGGCAGCGGCTCCATGATCACGCCCGTCGAAAACGGCAATACCTGCTGCGTTGTGCAACCCAGTAGCCTGGCTAATTCAGAACAGGTTGCCAGCGCATGTTGTATTCCCGCTTCGCCAGTCCCGGCATTGGCATTGCCGGTATTTATCACTAGGGCGCAAATGGGCGATTGTGTCAAGTGTTGCTTCGCCACAATCACTGGCGCAGCACAAAATCGGTTCTGGGTAAAAACGCCGGCGACTTTCGTGCCCTCATCTAGCACCATCACCAGCAAATCCTTACGATCAGGTTTTTTGATACCGGCTTCAAAAATGCCAAGAGTTACACCATCGATGGGCGAGAGTTGCTCGGGGAGCAGGGGGGGGATATTAACAGGCATGGCAAATAGTCAAGTCATTATAAAATGACGCTATGCTACCGTATCTTTGCCAGGATTTTCTAAGAATTTCTCATGATGATATTGAAAGTTTCAAGGCTGTCTAGCAGTTTGGCTTATCCCTTAGCAGAGTAGCTGGTTTCGTTGGATCGCGATACTTATCTGGATTTCATCCGGGTAATCCGATCAAATCATTTGCTAAAAACCAAGATGGTTTTTTGTTCTCTAGCAGATCTCGATTTGTACATTGACTGAGTAGCTTAAGTAAGCTAGTATTGCCCTTTTTTTGAGTGCAGATAATCAACGCTGTCTGTTCCTAAGATAGAAATGGTATGTCTTGGATAAAAAATAGACCGTTAAGTTTTGTGCTAAGAGTGCAGTTGCTTCTGACTTTGGTTGTGGTGATTATTTTTGTTTTTTTGTCTGATTTGCAAAGTGCAGTATCAGCAGTTTTGGGGGGGATGGTTAGTTTGATATCTTCCGCAGTGTTTGCAATAATTATCTCACATCATAAAGGATATACAGCGGACGCGGCAATTAGAACCGCAATTAGGGCTGAAATTGTTAAGATAGGCTTAATTGTGATTTTGTTGTGGGTGGTGTTTAAGAACTTTGAAAGTGTTAATGCATTTGCATTCATCGGAACATTTATCCTTACTGTTTTAGCTCATAGCATGGCGTTGTTTGTATCTGATAATATAAAAACAAGGTGAATTAATAGTAGAAATAGAGCAGGTACGCATGGCATCGGATACAGAACTTACTCCAACATCATATATTGATCATCATCTAACCTATTTAACGGCGCAAGTGGGCGAAGGCTCGTTCTGGGTTCTGCATGTTGATACGCTGGTTACATCCGTGATACTCGGTGTTATCAGTCTTGGGTTTATATGGCTGGTTGTGCGCAAGGCAACGCCTGGCGTGCCATCGAAGAGCCAAGCATTTGTCGAATTGGCTGTTGAGTTCATAGATAATGAGGTGAAGAGTACATTTCATGGTAACCGACATGAATTTGTTGCGCCCACAGCGCTAACGGTATTCGTATGGGTTCTGATGATGAATGCCATGGATATTTTGCCAATTGATATTATGGCGTGGATCTTGGAGCACGCATTTGGCTTGCACAATTGGAAAATAGTGCCAACTACGGATGTCAACACAACTTTTGCGTTGGCCCTTTCAATATGGTTTCTGATGCTTTTCTTTAATGTAAAGGTCAAGGGGTGGTGCGGCTGGATGCACGAGCTCTTTTGTACGCCATTTGGGAAAAGTCCGTTGTTGTGGATACTGAATTTGCTGTTTAATTTTATAGAATATGTATCCAAGCCTTTGTCTCATTCTCTGCGACTTTTTGGGAATATCTATGCAGGTGAGATCATTTTCCTGCTATTGGGCATGTGGGCTGCGACTGGAGTGTCAGGTACAATATTTGGTTCAATACTCGGAGCAGGTTGGGCGATATTTCATATTTTGATAGTTACTTTGCAAGCATTCATCTTCATGATGCTGGCGGTGGTATATATATCCATGGCGCATGAGTCTCATTAAATTTCGAAGCTTTATTTTTGTTGTATATTATTAATCTTAACAGAAGGGAATTAAAATGGAGAATTTGCAGTATTTAGCAATGATTCAAGCGTATACCGGAATAGGTATTGGTTTGATGATCGGTCTTGGAGCAGCTGGAGCGTGTATTGGTGTGGGCGTAATGTGCAGCCGTTTTCTTGAAGGCGCAGCGCGTCAGCCGGAGATGATACCTACCTTACAAGGAAAGGTGTTTCTGTTGTTGGGTTTGACGGATGCATCCTTTATTATTGCCGTTGGTTTAGCAATGTTGTTTGCATTTGGTAATCCATTGCTGGCAGTGATTCAATAATAATGTTGTTGTGGTTTGATCAGATATTACAGGCTTGTCATGAATATTAACTTTACTTTAATTTCTCAGGCGATAGCCTTTTCGGTATTTATTTGGTTCACTGTTAAGTATGTATGGCCGCCACTGCTGCGTGCAATAGAAGAGCGTCAAAAGACAATTGCTGATGGCTTGGCCGCTGGTGAGCGCGGTCGCCATGAATTAGAGTTGGCAAGTCGGCGTTCATCTGATGTATTGAAAGAGGCTAAGCAGCGTGCTTCAGAAATAATTTTGCAAGCTGAAAAGCGGGCCACAGAAGTTGTTGAAGAGGCTAAGCGAACGGCAAAAGAGGAAGGTGACCGAATAATTGCTGGTGCTAAGGCGGATATTGAGCATGAGGTATTCAGTGCAAAAGAAGCATTGCGTCAGCATGTCGCGCAGTTAGCAGTTGCTGGCGCGGCAAAAATTTTGCGTCGTGAAGTCGATGCTAAGGTGCATGCCGATATGCTCGCTTCTATTGAGGAAGATCTAAAATAATGGCTGAAGCGATTACAGTTGCAAGACCTTATGCAGAGGCAGTGTTTAAATTAGGCGTTGTCAATGATAGCTTGACTCAGTGGTCAAAAATGTTGCAGCTTGCATCAGAAATTGCAGAAAATGATCAAGTAAAGCTGCTTATTGGTAATCCGGTGGTTTCCGCAAAGCAGCTCAGTGAAGTATTTCTGGAAATCGGGCGAAGTAAATTCAGCTCCGATGCACGCAATCTGGTGATAATGCTAGTAGAGAACAAACGGATACTCGTATTGCCTCAGATAAGTCAATTATTTGAACAATTGAAAGCGCAGCATGAGGGAGTCGTGGAAGCAAAGATCGTTAGCGCATTTCCAATGGAAAGCAAGCAACTAAAAAAACTGGTTGATGATCTCGAACGAAAGTTTAAGCGCAAGATAGAAGCTCAAGTGAGTGTTGATCCTGAATTAATAGGCGGTATTAAAGTTGAAATTGGTGATGAAATTCTCGATGCCTCAGTTCGCGGTAAGCTTGAAGTCATGGCCTTTGCACTTAAAAGCTAGGAGTTAAATGAAATGCAGTTAAATCCATCCGAAATCAGTGAACTGATTAAACAAAGGATAGAAGGGCTAGTTGATACAGCAGAAGTTCGTACGCAAGGAACGATTGTTTCTGTAACAGACGGTATTGTGCGTATTCATGGTTTATCCGATGTAATGCAGGGTGAAATGCTTGAATTTCCCGGTAATACCTTCGGTTTGGCGTTGAATCTTGAACGGGACTCGGTAGGTGCCGTTATCATGGGGGCTTATGAACATCTTCGTGAAGGGGATACAGTCAAGTGTACCGGACGTATTCTTGAGGTACCAGTTGGAGAAGGCTTGCTGGGTCGCGTTGTCAATGCACTAGGGCAGCCAATAGATGGTAAAGGGCCCATCACAGCAGTAAGATCAGAACCAATTGAGAAAATTGCACCGGGGGTTATTTGGCGGCAATCGGTCGATCAACCTGTGCAAACAGGATTGAAGTCAGTGGATTCTATGGTGCCAGTTGGGCGCGGACAGCGTGAATTGATCATTGGCGATCGTCAGACTGGAAAAACTGCAGTAGCAATTGATGCGATTCTTAATCAAAAAGGCCAAAACATGTTCTGTATATATGTTGCGGTCGGACAAAAGGCATCATCAATCGCTAACGTAGTTAGGAAATTGGAAGAACACGGTGCGATGGCATATACCATCGTGGTGGCGGCAACGGCATCAGAATCAGCAGCAATGCAATTTATTGCACCATATTCAGGCTGTACCATGGGTGAGTATTTTCGTGATAAAGGCCAGGATGCATTAATCGTCTATGATGACTTAACCAAGCAAGCGTGGGCGTATCGACAAATTTCTTTACTTTTAAGACGTCCGCCTGGACGTGAAGCATATCCGGGTGATGTGTTTTACTTGCATTCGCGTTTGCTTGAAAGGGCAGCTAGAGTAAGTGCGGCATATGTCGAAAAAGCGACAAATGGTGAAGTAAAAGGCAAAACCGGATCGCTAACAGCTCTTCCAATCATTGAAACACAAGCTGGCGATGTGACAGCTTTCGTACCAACTAATGTGATTTCAATTACAGATGGACAAATATTTCTTGAGACAGATTTGTTCAATGCAGGTATTCGTCCTGCAATTAATGCTGGCGTGTCAGTCTCCCGAGTGGGGGGGGCGGCACAAACCAAGGTTATTAAAAAATTGGGTGGTGGTATACGTCTGGCATTAGCGCAATATAGAGAATTAGCTGCATTTGCTCAGTTTGCATCGGACTTGGATGAAGCAACACGTAAGCAGTTGGAACGTGGAAAAATGGCAACTGAACTCATGAAGCAACCTCAGTATGCAACACTCAGTGTTTCTGAAATGGCGCTCACTTTATTTGCGGTCAATAATGGATATTTTGATGATGTGGAAGTGAATCGCGCATTGGCATTCGAATCTGCATTAAAAAGTTATGTGCGCGGTCAATATGGCAGCATTCTTGATAGAATCGAGAAAAATAAAGAGCTTGATGCAGAGACAGAAAAAGAGCTGGTAACAGCGATTCAAGAATTTAAGCAAAACGGAACATATTAAGCAAATGGCCGGCAGCAGAGAGATACGCAATAAAATAAAGAGTGTAAAGAATACGCAAAAAATTACACGTGCTATGGAAATGGTAGCCGCGTCGAAAATGCGTAAGGCTCAAGATCGGATGAAAAAAGCGCGACCTTATGGTGAAAAGATACGTAATGTCGCAGCACACATGAGCCAGGCAAATACCGAATACCGACACCCATTTCTGATTGCGCGAGATACCGTCAAACGAATCGGTATCATTGTGGTAACTTCAGATAAAGGCCTCTGTGGTGGATTGAACACTAATGTGTTGCGCAAAACTTTAAATCAAATGAAGCGCTGGCAAACAGAAGGTGAGCAAATTGAGGCTTGTTGTATCGGTAACAAAGGCTTAGGTTTTATGAGTCGGATTGGCGCTAATGTTACTTCACACGTTATTGGACTTGGCGATACTCCCGACATAGCGAAACTCATTGGCGCAGTCAAAGTGGTATTGGATGGCTATACGCAAGATCAGTTTGATCGGGTGTACATTTTTTATAATCGTTTTGTCAATACGATGAAACAAGAGCCTGTGATGGAGCAACTACTTCCATTGACCGATGAGCGCATGCAAGGCGATGAGCAAAGTAACAGCAAGCCAAAAACAACGTGGGATTACATTTATGAGCCTGAAGCAAAGCCTGTGATAGACGATATCATGGTGCGGTATGTCGAAGCGCTGATATATCAGGCCGTGGCCGAGAACATGGCATCTGAGCAATCTGCAAGAATGGTTGCGATGAAGGCTGCATCGGACAATGCTGGAAGTGTCATAGATGAGTTGACATTGATATATAACAAATCTCGGCAAGCTGCAATTACCAAGGAATTGTCAGAGATCGTCGGGGGCGCGGCAGCTGTTTAAAACATTTTTGTATTTAGTTTAGGGAACAACGATGAGTCAAGGAAAAATTGTTCAGTGTATTGGTGCGGTGATTGACGTGGAATTTTCGCGTGAATCTCTCCCCAAAGTATATGATGCATTAATAATGGCAGGCTCGGAGCTTACGCTGGAAGTACAGCAACAGCTAGGTGATGGTGTAGTGCGAACAATTGCATTGGGATCTTCTGATGGGTTGCGTCGCGGGATGATGGTCGAAAATACCGGCAAGCAAATTAGTGTGCCTGTCGGAACCAAAACGCTGGGACGCATTATGGATGTTTTGGGTCGGCCTATCGATGAAATGGGCGATATCGGTGCAGAAAAAAGTATGTCTATTCATCGTGAAGCGCCTGCGTTTGATGAATTATCTGCATCTACTGAGTTATTGGAAACTGGCATTAAAGTGATTGATTTGATTTGCCCGTTTGCAAAGGGTGGAAAAGTCGGATTGTTTGGTGGCGCGGGTGTTGGCAAGACAGTCAACATGATGGAACTGATCCGCAATATCGCAATTGAACACAGCGGATATTCAGTATTCGCCGGTGTGGGGGAGCGAACACGGGAAGGAAATGATTTCTATCATGAGATGAAAGAGTCCAAAGTTCTTGACAAGGTTGCATTGGTTTATGGACAGATGAATGAGCCACCTGGAAACCGTCTACGAGTAGCGCTAACAGGACTAACGATGGCTGAATCATTTCGCGATGAAGGTCGCGATGTGTTGTTCTTTGTTGATAATATTTATCGATACACACTGGCTGGAACTGAGGTATCGGCACTACTGGGACGTATGCCGTCAGCAGTGGGGTATCAACCGACGCTGGCGGAAGAAATGGGGCGTTTGCAAGAACGTATTACATCGACGAAGACAGGTTCGATTACGTCAATACAAGCTGTGTACGTACCCGCCGACGATTTGACTGACCCATCGCCAGCAACAACTTTTGGACACCTGGATGCAACCGTGGTATTGTCTCGCGATATCGCCTCTTTGGGTATTTATCCAGCGGTGGATCCTCTAGATTCCACTTCGCGGCAGCTTGATCCTCAAGTTGTCGGTGAAGATCATTATAATACAGCCCGTGCGGTACAACAAACACTACAACGCTATAAAGAGTTGAGAGATATTATTGCTATTCTAGGCATGGATGAATTGTCACCGGAAGATAAACTGGCAGTGAGTCGGGCTCGTAAAATTCAGCGGTTCTTGTCGCAGCCATTTAACGTTGCTGAGGTATTTACTGGTTCTCCTGGAAAATATGTATCTCTTAAAGATACTATCAAAGGTTTTAAAGGTATTGTGGAAGGGGAATATGATGAGTTACCCGAGCAAGCATTCTACATGGTTGGTAGTATCGAAGAAGCTGTCGAGAAAGCTAAAACACTTCAATAAACTTAGAGAAAATAGTTAATGGGCACCATCTTTCATCTTGATATCGTAAGTGCTGAGGAGTCGATTTATTCCGGTCCAGTGGAATTCTTGGTTGCACCGGCACAAATGGGTGAGGTGGGTATTTATCCACGTCATACGCCGATGTTGACCAGAATAAAATCTGGGATAGTGCGTATAAAAGCGCAACTAAAAGAGGAAGAACTGATATATGTGTCTGGTGGCATGTTAGAAGTTCAACCTAGTGTTGTAACGATTTTGGCTGATACCGCTGTGCGTAGTCATGATCTTGATGAAGCGAAAGCTATTGAAGCAAAACGAGTAGCAGAAGAAGCTATGAAGAATCGGAGATCGGAATTAGATTATGCCAAAGCGCAAGCCGAACTCATGGAAGCAATGTCGCAATTGGCAGCAATCGACAAGCTGAGAAAACGCAAGCACTAATATATGCGTATGTGTTAGTGGCGGCATATGCCGCCTTTTTTATGTCCATCGCTTGAATTGAGTTCTTCCTTGTAAATAGCATAAAATCGGTTTTATTAAGGAATAAAAGTCAAAGAATATTTGCTATGCTGTCGAACTAATTAGATGTAGGCTATTAATTCTATGGAAGGCTCATATTGTGCATAAACTAAGTGTTGTTATACTGGCGGCAGGCGCTGGGAAGCGCATGCGATCTTTACTTCCTAAAGTATTGCATACTTTGGCTGGCTATCCGTTGCTCATGCATGTGACGAATACAGTCAGACTACTCATGCCGCATAAAATTTGTGTTGTGATAGGTCATGGCGGGGAAGTGGTGAAGCAGTCGATGCCTGATAGTGATCTGGCATGGGTTGTGCAAGAGCCCCAACTCGGTACGGGACACGCAGTAATGCAGGCTCAGCCTTATCTCGATAAGGAAGGATCGACGCTTGTATTATATGGAGATGTTCCTCTTGTCAGTAAAGATACGCTTCAGAAACTAATAGTTACGGCGCAAGAGAGATACTGCACATTACTGACAGCGATAGTGGCAGATCCGGCCGGATATGGCAGAATTGTGCGTGATTCAAAAACAAATACGATTACAGCAATTGTTGAACAAAAAGATGCCAGTATAGAACAGCAAAGCATATGTGAGATTAATACCGGGATCATGCTGATTCCTAATATCTATTTGCATGAATGGCTACCGAAGATCGAGAATACGAATGCACAGCGCGAATACTATCTCACCGACATTATTGCAATGGCTACTAAGCAAGGGATTCAAGTAAATTCTACACAGCCAGCCAATCTTTGGGAGGTAATGGGTGTTAATGATAAGCATCAATTAGCTCAGCTTGAGCGGATCTATCAAGAAGAATGCGCGAATAAGCTACTGGGACAGGGCGTTAATTTGGCTGATCCGGCGCGGATCGATGTCAGAGGAGAGCTGCACTGTGAAACGGATGTTAGGATTGATATTAATTGTATTTTTGAAGGAATTGTCAAACTGAACGACGGCGTGCAAGTTGGCGCGAATTGTATACTAAAGAATGTAACGGTTGCGGCGGGGACGATAATTCACCCTTATAGCCTGATTGAGGGTACAGAAATAGGAAAAAATTGTAAGATAGGCCCTTATGCTCGTATCCGTCCAGGAACTAGGCTTCTCAATGAGGTGCATGTCGGTAATTTTGTTGAAGTCAAAAATAGCCGAATTGCATCGGGCAGTAAAGCTAATCACTTAAGTTATGTCGGCGATTCCATTGTTGGAGAAAATGTCAATATTGGCGCTGGAACAATTACGTGCAATTATGATGGTGCAAATAAGCATCAGACTATCATAGAAGATGATGTATTTGTTGGATCCGATACTCAGCTTGTCGCACCGGTTAGAATTGCCAAAGGATCAACAATTGGCGCCGGATCAACTATCACAAAAGATACTCCAGAAGGCGCTTTAACTCTGTCAAGGACTAAGCAAGTAAGCTTCTTTGAATGGAAGCGCCCAACCAAATCGAAATAATGATGTCCCGTGTATCTTAAACAGTTTGTGAGAGGAGAGAACCAGGATGTGTGGAATAGTTGGCGCAATTGCAAATGTAGATGTGGTTCCTGTTTTATTGAAAGGATTGTTACGTCTTGAGTACAGGGGGTATGATTCTGCTGGGTTGGTGGTAACCAATCATGGACTACAAAGACTACGCACAACAGGTCGCGTAACAGAACTCAGTAAGCTTGTTGCACAGCAGAAGACGTATGGATTGGCTGGTATAGCGCATACACGGTGGGCTACGCATGGAGAACCTTCTGAACGTAATGCGCATCCTCATTTCTCAGGAGAGAAATCACGAATTGCTGTTGTGCATAATGGCATCATAGAAAATCACGAAGAAATACGCACTTATCTGAAGAATCAAGGATATAAATTTACTTCAGATACTGACACCGAAGTAATTGCGCATCTCATAGCGTTTAAGCTTGAACAAGAAAATGATTTATTAAAGGCAGTTTGTTTGTCCATCGCAGAATTGCAAGGTGCCTATGCGATAGCCGTTATGGAGGAGGCGCATCCGGAGCGGATTGTCGCTGCGCGCAATGGAGCCCCGCTATTAATTGGTGTGGGGAAAGATGGTAACTATGTGGCATCCGATTCATCTGCATTATTACAGGCCACACGAGATATCATCTATCTGGAAGAAGGTGATGTGGCGGAGCTGCATAATCATGACTATCGAATCGTAAATTGTCTACATAATCAGCTAGGTGAAGCAGTTAAGCGTACCGTGCATGAAAGTAATTTATCCAATGAAGCGATTGAATTAGGTCCTTACACGCATTTCATGCAAAAGGAAATATTCGAGCAGCCTAGTGCGGTGGCTAACACACTGGAAATGGTATTTAATGCACAATCTATTTCACCCAATTTATTTGGTAGTGAGGCAGAAAAAATACTGCCAGCAACAAAACATATTCTGATTCTGGCGTGTGGAACCAGCTATCACGCTGGACTGGTGGCGCGATATTGGATCGAATCGGTTGCCGGAATACCCTGTAATGTCGATATTGCCAGCGAATATCGTTATCGTAATCCCATCGCATATCCAAATACGCTAGTGATTGGTATTTCGCAATCGGGAGAAACTGCAGATACTCTGGCAGCTCTGAATTATAACAAGAAATTAGAGCATCAGTATAGCCTTGCTATTTGTAATGTACCGGAAAGCGCCCTGGTTCGACAGACTAATTTGCGCTTTCTGACGCGTGCCGGCCCAGAAATCGGCGTAGCTTCAACGAAAGCGTTTACTACGCAACTGGCAGCGCTTTTATTGCTGACAATAACACTGGCAAAAATACATCATCGATTATCTAAAGATGATGAGCACCGCATGATTGCGGCGTTACGCCACCTGCCGGTTGCATTGCAGAATGCATTGCAAGTTGAAGCGCAAGTTAAAGTCTGGGCTAAAAGTTTTGCAACAAAAAGTCATGCACTATTTCTTGGACGCGGTGTTCATTATCCGATTGCTATGGAAGGTGCGTTAAAGCTCAAGGAAATATCGTATATTCATGCGGAAGCATATGCAGCCGGAGAGCTAAAACATGGTCCGTTAGCACTCGTGGATAGTGAGATGCCAGTTGTTGCGATTGCTCCCAATGATCAACTGTTGGGCAAGCTTAAATCAAATCTGCAGGAAGTGCATGCTCGAGGTGGTGAATTATACGTATTTGCAGACGCTGATTCTCAGATAACGGAGAGCAAAAATTTGCATGTCATTCGGTTAGCGGAACATACGGGTTTACTTAGCCCAATTCTGCATACGATTCCACTGCAGTTATTGGCTTATCACGTTGCTCTCGAGAGAGGTACTGACGTCGATAAACCAAGAAATTTAGCAAAAGCAGTGACGGTTGAGTAGCGGTCGTTCGAAGGCTAAAGTGATTTAGATTGGGATCAGCGTTTATATTGATTCGACATTTATTTTCTGAAGCTGAAGTGTGGTACTTTATCCGTGATTAATGGGGTGATAAGATAGACCTACTTTAATAAAGGGTACAGACAAGAATGGCTGGTCATAGTAAATGGGCTAATATCAAACACAAGAAAGCCGCGCAAGATGCCAAACGCGGCAAGGTGTTTACGCGACTCATCAAAGAAATAACTGTTGCTGCTCGTATGGGTGGGGGAGATATCAATTGTAATCCGCGCTTACGTTTGGCAGTTGATAAGGCGTATGATCAAAATATGCCTAAGGACAATGTTGAGCGTGCGATCAAGCGGGGTAGCGGAGAATTGGATGGCGTTGATTATGAAGAAATTCGCTATGAAGGTTATGGAATTGCGGGCGCTGCGGTAATGGTTGATTGTATGACCGATAATCGTGTCCGCACTGTTGCCGATGTACGTCACGCATTTACCAAATATGGCGGCAATCTAGGCACGGATGGTTCGGTCAATTTTTTATTCAAGCACTGTGGTCAATTAATTTTTGCACCGGGAACCAATGAGGATAAGCTAATAGAAGCTGCATTAGAAGGCGGTGCTGAAGATGTGATCAGCAATGATGATAATAGCATTGAAATAATTACCGCACCTTATGAGTTTATTGCAGTTAAAGAAACACTGGAGAAATCTGGTTTTAAAGCAGAGTTTGCTGAAGTAACCATGAAGCCGAGTAATGAAGCGCTATTAACTGGCGATGATGCGATTAAAATGCATAAATTATTGGATGCATTAGAAAGTCTTGATGATGTGCAGAATGTATATACCACAGCAGTTCTGGATGAATAAATATCACATTGATAGGTGACAAAATCCGTATTCTTGGCATAGATCCAGGTTTACGGATTACCGGCTTTGGTGTGATTGATAAGAATGGTAGTAATCTGATTTATGTCGGTAGTGGGTGTATTAAGACATCCGATGGTGAGTTACCTGTTCGCCTTAAGTCGATTTTAGATAGCTTAGGTGAGGTTATTGCACAATACCGACCTGAATGCGCTGCCGTGGAGCAAGTCTTTGTCAATATTAACCCCAAATCAACATTGCTACTGGGTCAAGCGCGCGGCGTGGCAATTTGCGCTGCTGTGATAAATAACCTGATGGTGGCTGAGTATACTGCACTGCAAATAAAACAAGCAGTTGTGGGCAATGGTCACGCAAAAAAAGATCAAGTTCAAGAAATGGTGATGCGCTTACTGAATCTGACAAGCAGTCCAAGCGCCGATGCTGCGGATGCGCTTGCGTGTGCGATATGCCATGCGCATGCTGGGGCTGGTTTGGGGAAAATTCCACTAGCAGGTTATCGTATGAAACGAGGTCGCTTGGTATGATTGGGCGACTAACCGGTGTACTGCTTGAGAAACATCCACCACAGGTACTGTTGGATGTGCAAGGGGTGGGCTATGAAGTAAATGTACCGATGAGCACTTTTTATGACCTTCCAACAATCGGGGCACAAGCTACACTGTATACACATCTTGTGATACGTGAAGACATACACCTGCTATTTGGTTTTGCAACAGAATCAGAGCGCCAGACTTTTCGGCAATTGGTGAAAATTTCCGGCGTGGGCGCAAGAACTGCATTGGCTCTTCTTTCCGGCTTGAGTGTACCTGATTTATACCACGCGGTAGCGACACAAGATAGTGCGCGCCTCATCAAAGTACCCGGGGTTGGGAAAAAAACAGCCGAACGATTATTGCTGGAATTGCGGGATAAGCTGAATTCTACAATAATTAATTTGGATGAATCGGTGCCTTCATCTACACATAGCGATGATATTCTGAATGCATTGCTATCGCTGGGCTATAGTGACCGAGAAGCTAATTGGGCGGTCAAACAAATTCCTACAAGCGTCACGTTATCCAATGGCATACGTCAGGCATTGCAGTTATTGTCAAAGGAAAGGTAACGAGTACATAACCTGGATTGTTGAATGATTGAAACAGATCGGCTAGTTACTGCAGTGCCTTCATCTTCGCAGGAAGAAGTCTTGGAGCGTGCGTTACGCCCCAAGCAATTGGAAGAATACGTTGGCCAAGAAAAAATCCGTGGGCAACTGCAGATTTTTATTGAAGCAGCCAGAAATCGCCTCGAAGCGCTGGATCATGTTCTTTTATTCGGCCCCCCGGGTCTTGGAAAAACCACATTGGCGCATATTATTGCCAGAGAAATGGGCGTTAATTTGCGCCAAACTTCCGGTCCGGTATTGGAACGGCCGGGCGATTTGGCCGCCTTGCTAACAAACCTGGAACCCAATGATGTTTTATTCATAGATGAGATTCATCGTTTGTCTCCGGTGGTTGAGGAGATTCTCTATCCCGCGCTGGAGGATTATCAGTTGGATATTATGATTGGTGAAGGTCCAGCGGCGCGTTCGGTGAAATTGGATTTGCCGCCATTCACTTTAGTTGGCGCTACTACGCGAGCTGGTATGCTTACTAACCCTTTGCGCGATCGCTTTGGAATAGTTTCGCGACTTGAGTTTTATACTTCGGAAGAACTAAGTAAAATTGTTATCCGTTCTGCAGGACTGTTGAATGTGAGAATATCGTCAGATGGTGCATTTGAAATTGCGCGCCGTTCACGCGGTACTCCACGGATTGTAAATCGATTGCTGCGTCGTGTACGTGATTTTGCCGAGGTTAAAGCTGATGGGCATGTTACTGCTGCAGTAGCCGATGCAGCTTTGAATATGCTGGATGTAGATGCAATCGGATTAGATATCATGGATAGGAAATTATTGCTTGCTGTGTTAGAAAAATTCAGCGGTGGCCCTGTTGGGGTTGATAATCTCGCAGCAGCAATTAGTGAAGAACGTGATACGATTGAGGACGTGCTGGAACCTTATTTGATTCAGCAAGGATTCTTGAAACGTACGCCGAGAGGCCGGATGGTTACTGCAGCTACTTATCGACATTTTGGCGTGGCTCTGCCGAAAAGCGGATTGAGTGGCGATCTTTGGGAAGAGAGTTGTTGATAATCGGTTGATTTTCTATCTATATTTTATGCAAATTCAGACACTACGCATTATTGTCGCGATTTTAATGACAGTGGTCATTATGTTGTATATTTATACCAATCGTGAGAAAGATTATTATAGTAAGAGCGCGGAACCAGCGGTTGCACGAATATTGACCGAAATTTCCAGCTGGGAAAAACAAGCGCTTCTAACTCACCTAACCCCTGAAGCTAAACAGACAGTAAATGACGAACAGCTCGATCAATTGATGAACCTCTATCGTAGCTTTGGTCGTTTTCGGTCGATTCAGGAAATTAATTTCTCGCGTACAGTGAGTGCATTTTCTCTGGTGGGTGAGAAGCGGATTAATTATTCAGGCATCGCAAGCTTTGACGGCGGGCCTGTTAGTTTAAATATTACTTTGGTTGAACGAGGAGGATTCTTCCTTGTTTATAACTTTACGCTGGCGAAAGCGAGTGAAGGATAGTTTGTACAAGTTGGTGTGTGTATAACGCAGAGAAATCATTCTTTTCTGAGTATGTATAGATTTTGGGTTAATATATACGCATGGTGTTTTGAACTATCGATAAAACGCGTTAGTCTCAGTGCTTGTTCGAATGATTAGGTATTCAATTTTTAGATTGGAGGTTATTAAAATGGATCAAAACTACTCAACAGTTGCTCAAAGATCTTCGGCTTTGGTGGCTAACAAAGTATTGCGCAATACTTATATGCTCTTATCGCTGACATTGTTGTTCAGTGGCTTTACAGCTGCGCTGTCAATGTTTATGAATATGCCACCAATGACCTATTTGGTAGCTGTTATTGGGGGGATGGTAATCGCCATGTTTGTATTGCCCCGCTTTGCAAATTCTACAGCAGGCATTGGAATCGTCTTCTTGATTACCGGTATGCTAGGATTTGGCTTGGGACCGATATTGAGTATGTATGCCGCTCTACCTAATGGTGGAAATATTATTACATTATCGCTCGGTGGAACGGGTGTCATATTTATGGGCTTGTCTGCATATGCACTGGCTACACGAAAGGATTTTAGTTTTCTTGGTGGCTTCCTGATGGTCGGTTTTCTGCTGGTATTGCTTGCGGCAGTGGCAAACATTTTTCTAGCTATACCTGCTATGTCACTAGCAATATCGGCTGTGGTTATCATGATAATGAGTGGTTTCATTTTGTATGACACGAGCCGCATTATTCATGGTGGTGAAACTAATTATGTGTTGGCGACGATTGGGCTGTATATGACAATTTTTAATATTTTTATCAGCCTATTGCAGATATTGGGTATCATGGGTAATGATGATTAGCTTTTAAGTATCGGAATAGCTGTTCAAAACCCCGGTTTATCCGGGGTTTTGTTTTGAGCAAATGAAGTGTGAACGAAAGGGGCCTTAGGAACATGGATTGGATGCAAATTATCTCTGCGCTGGCACTAGTGATGTTTATTGTAGTCCTGTTTCCTACAGCTTTGGATAGGATGAAAAATAGCCCCAAAGGCACATCTTCGGATTGGATGGGTTTTGTCGTTCCCATGATAGTTATTGTTTTATTTGTTATGTTTTTAATTGCGTTAGTTTAGGTTATGTTTCTGTACACTTAAAATTGATAACCGGTTTCCTGTTTGGAAGTTGTCTTTTATTAGTGAGTCTTGGATGAATGGAAATGCAAGTGGCTACTTAAATTTGATGGGTAAGTAGAGCGCTTTGATTAATGTATTAGAAAGCTGTTTCTGGAAAATTAAAGTCAGGGTTTTTCTGATTCGAAGGCTTTTGTTGAGAATGATTAAATGGCAATACCATTTTATAAGCAGGGTAATTTGCTATAAGAATCATGAATTTTCCTTGTTTGAGCAACAGCGGCATGCTAGAATTTCCACTTGATTGATTAGCGTGTAGAAGATATTTACAACTAATAAAATCTAAGTTGCAGATAATAAGGAAATTCGGTCGAGGAATGTAATTGTCGTCAATCATGGTGTGGTTTTAACAAAATAGGATTTCGGGGTATGACTTTCGTAAGTTAGTAGAGCAATAAAGTTTGGTTTTGTAATGTTCTTGGTCGTATTTGGAATCCGTAAAATTAGTAATCATGTGGGGGGAAATATGAGAAGTAAATCAGTAGCAACCCTGGCGGGGGTATCCGCTCTCGCTCTGTACTCAAGCATGGCAGTAGGGTCTAAATACAATTTGCCCGAGCCGCAGAGTGTCATAGCAAAAGATATTTATGATCAGCATATTTTGCTGTTGTGGATTTGTTTGGCTATATTTATTGGTGTATTTGGTGTCATGTTTTATTCAATACTTAAGCACCGTAAATCTCTTGGATATAAGGCGGCAAATTTTCATCATAGTACCGCGGTTGAAGTGTTATGGACGATAATACCTTGTCTTATATTGGTTGTAATGGCGTATCCAGCAACAAAAACAGTCATTGCGATGAAAGACACATCAAGTCCTGATATGACTATAAAGGCAACTGGTTATCAGTGGATGTGGGGGTATGATTATCTGCAAGGCGAAGGTGAAGGAATTAGTTTCTTTAGTAAGCTAGCGACGCCACGAGTTCAAATTGAAAATAAAGCGCCTAAAGGTGAAAACTATTTACTAGAGGTTGATAACCGTGTGGTCGTGCCTGTTGGAAAGAAAGTGCGTGTTATCCTAACTGCAAATGATGTGCTGCATGCTTGGTGGGTACCAGCATTGGGTATTAAGCAAGATGCTATTCCGGGTTTTATTCGTGATACGTGGTTCACAGCAGATAAGCCAGGAATCTATCGTGGTCAATGCGCTGAGTTATGCGGTAAAGATCATGGATTTATGCCGATTGTAGTAGAGGTAATGGATGCAGGTGAATATACTAAATGGGTTGCTGCTCAGCAAGGCGCATCCGCGGTTAAAACATCAATGCATGTGGAAAATAAGTAAAAGGAGATAACTATGGCAGCAGTACACGGTGACGCACATGGTCACGGTCACGGACATGATGACCATCATCCCAGTGGGATAATGCGCTGGATTACAACGACCAATCATAAAGATATTGGTACGATGTACTTGTGGTTTAGTTTTGCAATGTTTCTGGTGGGTGGAACATTGGCAATGGGGATTCGCGCTGAATTATATCAGCCTGGTATCCAGATTTTACAGCCTGAATTGTTTAATCAATTTACAACATTGCACGGCCTAATAATGGTTTTTGGCGCCATTATGCCTGCTTTTGTTGGATTTGCTAACTGGCAGGTGCCAATGATGATTGGTGCACCAGATATGGCTTTTGCTCGAATGAACAACTGGAGTTTTTGGTTGTTACCGGTAGCAGCCACTTTGCTGGTTAGTTCATTTTTTGTACCGGGTGGCGCGGCAGCAGGTGGCTGGACTTTCTATCCGCCACTTTCTACTCAGGGCGGGCTAGGCGTAGATTTGATGATTTTTTCAGTTCATATTTTAGGGGCTTCCTCAATTATGGGCTCAATTAATATCATCACCACTATATTAAATATGCGTGCACCAGGTATGACGCTAATGAAAATGCCAATGTTCGTGTGGACATGGCTGATTACGGCATATCTGTTGGTTCTGGTTATGCCAGTACTAGCGGGTGTGGTAACTATGTTGTTGACAGATCGTCATTTTGGTACGAGCTTCTTTAATGCAGCTGGCGGTGGTGATCCTGTAATGTTCCAGCATATTTTCTGGTTTTTTGGTCACCCGGAAGTATACATTATGATTTTGCCATCGTTTGGCATTGTGTCTGAGGTGATTCCAACATTCTCACGAAAACCGTTATTTGGTTATTCATCAATGGTTTATGCAACCGCATCAATTGCGATTTTGTCTTGCGTTGTATGGGCGCATCACATGTTCACAGCAGGGATGCCGACAGTTGGCCAATTGTTTTTCATGTATGCAACCATGCTGATTGCTGTTCCAACAGGGGTCAAAGTTTTCAACTGGACGGCTACTATGTGGCGCGGCTCAATGACATTTGAAACGCCAATGTTGTTTTCAATCGGTTTTATTTTTCTGTTTGTGATCGGCGGATTTAGTGGTGTGATCTGTGCAATCGTTCCAATTGATATACAAGTTCAAGATACTTACTATGTGATTGCACATTTTCATTATGTTCTAGTTTCTGGTTCGCTGTTTGCGCTATTTGCCGGCGTATATTATTGGATACCGAAGTGGACTGGTCGCATGTATAACGAGACATTGGGTAAATGGCATTTCTGGTTGTCAATGTTCTTCTTTAATCTAACATTCTTTGTGCAACATTTCCTGGGTTTGGCAGGTATGCCTCGTAGAATTCCAGATTACAACTTGCAGTTTGCTGATTTCAACATGATTTCTAGCATAGGTGCGTTTGGATTTGGACTGACACAACTCTTTTTCTTATACATCGTAATTAGTTGTATTCGTGGTGGAGAAAAAGCATCTCAAAAACCATGGGACGGCGCTACAACACTAGAATGGACGCATTTGCCATGTCCGGCGCCATATCATAGTTTTGAGAAACCACCTATTGTTAAGTAAAAATAGCAAGAGAAAAGCGTATGTCACAAGAAACAGATGGTAAGCGTAAGAAATTTAGAACAGCAATGTTTTTGTTAATTACAGTTATAGCACTTTATGTAACGGCTATAGTAAAACAATGGTAAAAAATAGCATGAGCGCGAATGTGTTGATGATGAAAAAGTTGTTGGTTTTCACATTGGTAATGTTTGTTTTTGGTTTCGCGCTCGTGCCTTTTTATGAAAAGTTTTGCGAAGTTACTGGAATTAATAATCTGCTAAAACCGGATTTACTGGCTAAAGATAACTGGGTAGATGAGGGACGTTGGGTTGACGTTGAGTTTGATGCGAACACAAGGGGATTGCCTTGGAGCTTTAAACCGTTGCAGACTAGCGCCCGCATCCATCCAGGAGAACCAGTAGATGTGATGTACGAAATTACAAATAATTCAGATCGCGAGATTAGTGGGCAAGCTATACCGAGCTATAGTCCGCGCTTCTTAGACAAGCATCTGAAAAAATTTGAATGCTTTTGTTTTACTAAGCAGGTACTCAAACCAAATGAGACTAGACAAATGCCAGTACAATTTGTTATTGAACCGGGATTGCCAACTGATATACAAACAGTGACTATTTCATATACTTTTTTTGAATTGCCTGCAGGTACAAATGCAGTTAAAAAGTAAGGAATAAAAAGTTGAACAAAATTGGCGAAAAGCAAGAAAGCGTAAGTGTCTGGCAAATTGCAAAAGCAGTGATGTTCGCATTTATAGGGATTCGAAAAAAAAGTGATCTTGAACATGATGCTGCGATTTTAAAACCAGTGCATGTAATCACAGGCGGAATTATTGGAGCAATACTCTTTGTAATTGGTGTGATGTTGCTAGTTCGATTGGTTGTTAGTTAGAAATTAAAAATCATAAGTAGGAGGAGAGAAGAATGAGTCAAGAATCAGGGCATTACTACGTCCCAGCTCCATCGTCGTATCCAATTATTGGATCAACGGCAATTTTGTTCATGGGATCAGGCGCGGCCTTAACCATGAATAAGATGGAGTTAGGCTATGGTCTTTTAGCAATAGGTTTTGCGATTTTGATTTACATGTTGTTTGGATGGTTTGGTACAGTTGCCAGAGAAAGTGAAAGCGGTAAATATGGCGAGCAGGTTGACTTATCATTCCGGTGGGGAATGAGCTGGTTTATTTTTACTGAAGTCATGTTTTTTTGTGCTTTCTTTGGGGCATTGTTTTACATGCGCAACTTATCCATTCCATGGTTGGTAGAAGAAAGTACCGTGCTTGGAAATCAGTTCTGGTCAACCTATGATGGTACATGGCCAACTGCTGGGCCAGGTGTTCACGAGCAATTTACTCCAATGCCAGCCTGGGGGTTGCCAGCGTTTAATACGCTGCTGTTGCTGACTTCTGGCGTTACAGTCACATTGGCGCACTGGAGACTTAAAGAGAATAGACGTGATGGATTGAAATCATGGTTGTTGGCGACCATATTTTTAGGCGCATTGTTTATTGCGTGTCAAGCTTATGAATATGTCCACGCATATAATGATCTGAATTTAAAATTAACAACTGGTGCCTATGGTTCGACATTCTTTATGTTGACAGGTTTCCATGGTTTCCATGTGACAATTGGTACAATTATGCTGATTGTCATCTATTTTCGTAGTGTAGCTGGCCATTTTACACCAGAGCATCATTTTGGATTTGAAGGCGTAGCTTGGTATTGGCACTTTGTGGACGTCGTCTGGTTAGGACTGTTCATTTTTGTGTATCTAATGTAGCAACGATGAGTTTCGGTTTTTACACGTGCGGTGAAAGTGGAAATTTTAAACTCATCGCAAGTGTAAAAACAGGAAGTAGCCAATTGAAATAATAATCCGTTTATTCCTTTGTTGTTTAAATAAGCTAAAGCTAAATTTAATTCAAACAGTGTTCGGCGGTTCTATAGCAGTCAAATATTAAGCAAACTAAAATGATTGTATTAGGGTATCGTTTTGAACCGAAGCTTTGGGCGATCGCTATAACCATAGTATTTACGCTGATTTTTGTTGAACTGGGAAAGTGGCAACTGTCGCGCGCGGATGAGAAAACCGCACGCTATGAGCAGTTGGAAGAATATGCAAAGCAGCCTGCCATCAAGCTACCGGGAGTTTTAATAGAGCTCAAAGACTTTCAATATCGTGAAGTAGAAGTAGAAGGAGAGTATTTGCCTGAATATACGATATTTCTAGACAACAAAACTTACAAGGGGCGTGCTGGTTATCACATTATTACGCCACTTAAAATTGTAAATAGTTCGGTGAGCGTGCCAATTAATAGAGGGTGGGTAGCTACCGGTTATGACAGAGCAGTGCTTCCACAAATTGCGGAAGTTAATGGACGGGTAAAAGTGACTGGTGTCGTGGTTTCATCAGAACTGAGAACTCTTGAGCTATCAAATACATTGCCGACTGGTAGAGTCTGGAGTAATTTTGATCTGAGTCGATATCAGGAAATAGTAAATTTAAAAATGCAACCTATAATGGTCTTACAAAAAGACAAGATAGAGGATGGATTAATACGGGATTGGGATAAACCTGATTCTGGAGCATCCAAAAATATAGGGTATGCGATTCAGTGGTTTTTATTAGCTGCTACAGCGATAATTATATTCTTAGTGTTGAATGTCAAACGAAAAAATTCAAAAGGCGAATAGACGTAAGTTTTTACTGCTATTGGCATTAATGTGTGCACCAGTTGTAATCTCATATTCTTTATATTTCGCAGAATATAGGCCGGAAAGTAGGCACTATGGTGATTTAATTCCTGTTATCAAAGTTGTGGGAAAAGGCACAAATCAAACTGATAATACAATCCTTCGAATGAAGGATTTTCATGGTAAATGGGTGTTGGTAACGGTAGATTCTGGACATTGCGACGAAGCGTGTCAGAAGAAGTTGTACTTTATGCGACAAGTTCGATTAGTCCAGGGAAAAGAAAAACATCGAATAGAGCGGCTTTGGCTTATCAATGATGATGCTACTCCAGACAATGAATTAGTTAAACAGTACGAAGGTACATTTTTTGTTAGCGCAAAAGATAGCGAAATTCTAAGTTCGATCGAAACCAAAGAGATGCAAACAAAGTATATTTATTTGATAGATCCTATCGGAAATTTAATGATGCGTTTTCCAGAAAATGTAGATGGCACTAAAATGGGACATGATATAAAACGATTATTGCACGTCTCGCAGTTAGAACATTAGAGAAATGAACCACACTCACGCAAGTAAATTACATAAATTAAAAGATTATAGTTTCGATCTTAATGAATAGAGGAGAACAATGACATGGCTACCAGCATGGTGTGGCATGAAACAGCGTCGCGTATCAATCAATTTTATCGGTTGACCAAGCCGCGTGTTGTATCACTGATTGTTTTTACTGCAGTCATCGGAATGTTTATGGCAGTGCCTGGTGCAGTGCCGCTAGATACTCTGATATTAGCAACGATAGGTATTGCATTAGTAGCTGGTGCTGCTGCCGCGTTAAATTGTTTGGTAGAACAAAAAATGGATGCCGTTATGGCGCGAACAAAAGGAAGGCCGCTGCCGCAAGGGAAAGTAAGCATACCAGAGACCTTGTTTTTTCTGACAATTGTCGGCGGACTAGGGCTCTTTATTTTATATAGCTGGGTCAATCAACTGACCATGTGGCTGACTTTAGGAACTTTTGTTGGTTATGCAATTATTTATACAGTGATACTCAAGCCGCTCACGCCACAAAATATTGTAATTGGGGGCGCATCTGGCGCCATGCCACCAGTTTTAGGGTGGACAGCCGTTACAGGCGAAGTAACCAGTGATGCATTATTGTTATTTTTGATTATCTTTGCTTGGACACCGCCTCATTTCTGGGCGCTTGCACTGTACAGAAAGAATGAATATGCTTCAATTGGCATGCCTATGCTTCCAGTGACGCATGGTGATCAATTTACAAAATTACATGTATTGTTATACACGGTTATTTTGTGTGTAGTGACGACTTTACCCTATATTACGCAAATGAGTGGATTGATTTATTTAGTAAGTTCAATACTGCTAAATGGTATTTTTATGTACTACGCGATAGGAATATACCGCAATTATACTGATCAACTGGCACGAGAAGCATTTCGTTATTCGATACTTTATTTAGCATTGCTATTCGTGGCATTATTAGTAGATCATTATTTCTTTTTCTAAATAGTTACTATGATCACTTATTGCAAACGCAGAAGTGAATAAAAATCTGGAAAGTTACTCGGCGACAGGGAATAACTTTCCAGGATTGAGAATGTTGTTCGGATCGAATAATCGCTTGATGTCCCTCATTAGATCCAGCGTTGTGCGATCGATCTCTTTAGTTACAAAAGCGCGTTTTTCGCTACCAATGCCGTGTTCTCCTGACAGTGTGCCCCGAAGTTCAACGACCAAATCAAATATCTCATTCAAGCAGTGCTCAGCTCGTGACACTTCTTCCGCATCATCGGGATTAATCAGTAGATTTACATGAATGTTACCATTGCCAGCATGGCCAAAATTAACATTGTGTAATTGATAATGAGTGCTCAGTTGGGTCAGTCCGTTTAAAAATTGAGGCAGTGTATTAACAGGCACCACAACATCTTCATTAATTTTCTTCGGCGCAATTTCTCGTAACAAAGGGGATAAAGCCTTTCGTGCTTTCCATAGAGCAGTGGTATCGCTCACTTGAATTGCATGGATTAATCCATCGGTTTGGCACGCTTTAAGAATGGCGGAAACTGCGGCGAGCGTATCGTTATCAAATCCATCAACTTCAATCATCAGCATGGCGTTTGTATCCACTGGCAGCATATCGGGATAGTGACCACGGATCAGATTTAACGATCCAGAATCTAGAAACTCAAGCGCACTGGGTAGTTGCGGCAGCGCCATAATATTTACGATAGCTGTGGTGCAGCTTGTCAGATCTCGAAAGTGTGCGGTGATGCCTGCAATTGTGCTGGGCAACGCAGTAAGTTTAAGTGTTGCTTCGGTTATAACCGCTAACGTTCCTTCTGAGCCGATCAGAAGTCTGGTGAGATCATAACCGACCACGCCTTTGGTGGTGTAGCAGCCGGTTGTAATAAAATCACCCGTGCCGGTCACCGCTTTTAAACCCAGGACATGCTCTCGCGTCGTACCATATTTGACCGCATGCGGTCCACCTGCACTGGTGGCAATATTGCCACCAATACTCGAAAACTGAGCGCTGGAGGGATCCGGTGGCCAGAAAAAACCATACGGCTTGGCTGCATCCTGCACGGATTGATTCAGCACACCAGGTTCAGCTACGATGACACGATTTGCAGGATCAACTGAGATAATCTTAAGCATCCGCTCCATCGATAAAGCAATGCCACCCAATTCCGGCAAACTGCCGCCGGCAGTTCCAGTGCCGCGTCCGCGAGGAATGAGCGGAACCTGATAGTGATTACACAGCGTAACGATGCGCTGTACCTCTTCAGTTGTCAGTGGGAAAAGTACCGCATCCGGTGGAAAGATCTTGCGGCTATTGTCATAAGCATAGGTGTAGCAATCTACCGGATCAGTATAAAAGCGATCCGGTGGAAAGGCATTCTGCAAGTCAATTAATAGATTGGCTGGCAACATGATTAAGGCATTCTAAAGATTAGTTGATGTACTCGAATACCTTGACAACTTTCTTCACGCCTGAGGTAGAGCTGGCTATTTGGGCTGCGTTGTCGGCTTCTTGCTGAGTAACGACTCCGAGTAAATAAACGACTTCATTTTCTGTCACAATCTTGACGTGATTGATCTGAAATTTACGTTCTCCGAGAAAACGTCCTTTTACCTTGGATGTAATCAGTGTGTCATTACTGCGGGAAGCCAATGAGGTATTTCCAGCAACAGCGATTTCATTAAAAATCCTACGCACATTGTCAACGCCCATAATCAATTTTTCGATATCGACCTTAATAGCGTCAGTGGGAGCTTCCCCCGTCAGTAGCACCATACGGTTGTAACTGGTGACGTTGATGTGCACTTTGTCGCCAAACTGCTGATGAATGCGCCGTGCACTCTTTAATTCGATTCCTTCATCTTCGATGAACATGCCGCTTGTTCTTCGGTCTTCCGAAATATACGTTCCGGTTCCAGCGGCTGTACCAATTGTGAACATAGGAACACAGCCTGTTAGAAGCGGAAGGAATAAGAAAAGTGACAACCAGTATTGATTGAGATGTTTCATTTGATTGGCTCCGCAGAATTCAAAATTTTATGCCCGATAATACAGTAAAATAGCCGGATAACGAATATCCAATTGCTTAAAACATAGCAAAAGCAGAATGGTCAAACGGACATTATGAACACAGAAAAATACCAGCATATGCCCGATAAGCAAATAGAAAGTATCGATATCAGTGAGCCTTCATCTGCCGTACTGGGAGTGGCAACGGGAGAGGAGCGGTATCTGATATCCATGGCCGAAGTGAGCGAGGTGATACCCATACCCAAATTGGCTCATGTTCCGCTAACGCAGTCGTGGTTTCTAGGTTTGGCAAATGTGCGTGGAAATCTGTACGGAATTACGGATCTAGGCGTTTATTTGGGCGGTAATCCGATGCCATTCAATTTAAAATCTCGAATATTGTTGGTTTCGTCCAGCAATAAAGTCTACGGCGGTTTCATAGTCAATAGTATGCTGGGTATCAGAAATTTGACTGAATTTACCCCCATAAAATCGGCCAAAAAGAAACTGCCACAAGGAATCACCGCACAATATAAGGATACAGAAGGGCGGGTGTGGAAAGAATTAAGCCTGTTTGAAGTGCTTCGTGAGGAAAAATTCTTTCAGGTTGCCCAAAAATGAGCGAATGGTTGTTACATCAGATTCTGCGGTTTTTGTATAAGAATTATTTGATAGGTGATTGAGAGAGTTATGCTAAATTCCAAAGCTATTGCGAAAGACAAAGCTAAGATTCTAGCCGAGGCACTACCGTATATCCAGCGCTTCCATGGTAAAACCATTGTCATTAAATATGGTGGCAACGCCATGGTTGAGGAGCATCTTAAACAAGGATTTGCGCGTGATGTCGTGTTGCTGAAATTGGTTGGCATGAATCCGGTAGTGGTTCACGGGGGGGGGCCGCAGATTGATGACATGCTCAAGCGCGTTGGTAAACAGGGTGAGTTTATTCAAGGTATGCGCGTAACTGATGCGGAAACTATGAATGTGGTTGAAATGGTGCTAGGTGGATCGGTCAACAAAGATATTGTTAACTTGATCAATCGCCATGGCGGCAAAGCTGTGGGTTTGACGGGCAAGGATGGTGCTTTTATTCGCGCCAAGAAGATGCTCATGGCAGATCGAGAGACAGCGGGAAAATGGATTAATATCGGTCAAGTCGGTGAGATCGAATCGATTGATCCTTCGTTAATTGCGTTACTCGATACGCAGGATTTTATCCCGGTTATTGCACCGATTGGCGTCGGCGCGGAAGGCGAATCCTATAATATCAATGCGGATATGGTGGCTGGTAAGCTGGCTGAGATTCTCAAAGCAGAAAAACTGATTCTATTATCCAATATTCCGGGTGTACTGGATAAAGATGGTAACCTGCTGACCGGCTTGACCGCAAAACGAGTGGATGAATTGTTTGCTGACGGTACCATTTCCGGCGGTATGCTGCCCAAGATCGGTTCAGCCGTGGACGCCGTTAAAAAGGGAGTCAAATCATGCCACATCATTGATGGGCGGGTAGAGCATGCGTTACTTTTGGAAATATTGACTGACCAAGGTGTCGGTACCTTAATTATGGAAAGTTGATAATCGCAGCAGTAGTCGCAGAGATGAGTGGCTCCACTTACCAGCGCTTGCTCAACGCTGTCAGAATACCGCGCAGGATCTGCACTTCTTCTTTCTCCAATCGCGCTCGTGAAAATAAGCGACGGATGCGTTGCATTAACAGTTTGGGTTTCTGCGGATCAAGGAAGTCACTGGTGATCATCAATTCCTCAAGATGCGCATACAATGACTCCAGCTCGTTAAAACTGGCTGACGGTTGGATTGCCGGAGGCATTGCATTTTCATTCAATGCCATGCGTAACTCATAAGACATTATTTGCACAGCGCTCGCCAGATTAAGTGAGGGATACTGAGGATTCGCGGGGATATGAATAATGATCTGGCATTTGTTGACCTCGGCTGTAGTCAGACCGGAATTCTCTCTACCAAACAGCAATGCTACCGGTTGTTGCTGTGCGTAGCGCAATAATTCACGCGCACCCTGCCGCGCATCGAAAACATCATGTGAGAGCTCGCGCGGCCGTGCTGTGATCGCGGCGGTCAGCACAGTGTTTTCCAGCGCTTCATCAAGTTCGGTGCAAACTTTCGCGAGCTCCAGAATATCACCTGCATTAGCAGCACGAGCATCGGCTTCTTTATCGGGAAAAAGCTTTGGATTAATCAGATAAAGCGCATGTAACCCCATCGTTTTCATCGCTCGTGCGGTTGCTCCGATATTACCGGGGTGGCTCGTATGACTGAGTACGATGCGAATATGATCAAGTGGACAAGAGGCGTTCACAGCAAATGGAATGATCCGAAAGGGAAAGTTGATTGGCACCAGACGCTCGATTCTAACAGAACAAGGAAGTCAGCTCATAAGCTTGTTGTTTATCAGATCGAAAAATAAGCGATTATTTTCCGATACAAAAATGCGAGAAAATTTCTCCCAATAAGTCATCCGCTGTAAATTGTCCGGTTATGGATGATAGAGCCGACTGTGAAAGTCTGAGCTCTTCAGCAAGCAACTCCAATTGATATTCATTTTCTGCGAACTTCTGTGCATTCTCTAGATGTATCTTGGCTTGTGTTAGTGCTTCCAGGTGACGCTGCCGAGCCATGAAAATCCCTTCGCCAGCCTGATTGAGTTGCCAGCCTACGATTTCCAGCATCTTTTTGCGGAGTAGTTCGATACCTGCGCCGGTTTTAGCAGAAATATGGATTCTAATGTTATTTCCTTCATCTTCAATTTTAGGAGATGCGTTTAGTAGATCAATTTTGTTGATGACTGTAATTTGAGGTTTGCCAGCAAGAATGTGGTCAATGACTTGATTGCTGCCATCTGACTGATGGTGGTTGCAGTCAATTAACCTGATCACCACGGTGGCGCTTTTAATTGCCGCGTGGGTGCGTTCAATGCCTTTTTGCTCGACAATGTCACTGGTTTCCCTGAGCCCCGCCGTATCAATAACGTGAATCGGGATGCCTTCGATAGCGATCGTGCGCTGAATGGTGTCACGCGTGGTTCCCGGGATTTCCGTTACGATGGCTGCATCATCTTCAACCAGTTGATTGAGCAAGCTGGATTTGCCTACATTGGGCGGACCTACCAAGACAACCGTGATGCCTTCCTGCAATAAATTTCCTTGCTCTGCCGCAGCGAATATCTGCAACAGCTGTGTGCGGATGTGGTGTAGTCTTTCTTTGATCTGTAATGCTTGCAAGTTATCGATTTCATCTTCCGGAAAATCAAGGGTTGCCTCTATCAGCATGCGCAGCGTAGTCAGTGAATTGACCAATTGCTCAATCTTGGCTGAGAAATGGCCCTGCAAAGAATTAATAGCACAGCGTGCGGCCTCAATGGTGCTGGCTTCAATGATATCAGCGACGCTTTCAGCCTGAATTAAATCAATTTTATTATTAAGGTAAGCACGCAGTGTAAATTCACCGGGTTGCGCTAAGCGAGCGCCTGCAGAAAGACATTGGTTGAGCAATAAACCCATGACTGCCGGGCCACCATGGCCTTGCAATTCGAGTACGTCTTCACCAGTGTATGAGTTGGGTGCAGGAAAATAGAGTGCAATACCTTGATCAATGACTTGGCGTTCGGCATCGAAGAATTGACTGAGCTGCGCATAGCGTGGCTTGGGAAGTTTACCAAGTACGGTTTCTGCTAGTTTTGTGATGTTCTTGCCAGAGATACGGACTACGCCGATTCCACCTCGGCCGGGTGGGGTGGCAATGGCTGCAATGATATCAGGGCTTGCCATAAATCATCTTGATGAGCGCCGCAACGGAGTTACCCGTTATTCGTGGAGAATAACGGGTGACGAATTGTTTATTTTCTCCTGGGTTTCTTGTTAGCTGCTGTGCTTCTTGCTTTTGCGGGCGGCTTGTTCTTTACTGTAGTGGCTGCTGCTGCTGCTGCTGATTGTGGTTTTTCAGTGTGTTCGGCATCGGTGCTCGCAGCAGCAGCTGCTACTTCCTGGTTGGATGTATCTTCATTGGCGGGAGCCGGGAGCAGCGGTTCTTCAGAAAGTGTTTCGGGATTGCTCTTTCTTTTTCTTTTGTTTTTATCCTTATCTTTGTTATTTTCAGCCGCAGCTTTGTTTTCGTACATGCGTGTTATTTGCCATTGCTGGGCAATGGAAAGGATATTATTGCAGAGCGAATAAAGCACTAACCCAGATGGGAAAAAGAAAAAGAAGACGCTAAATGCGATGGGCATAATTTGCATTACTTTTGCTTGAATCGGATCTGCCGGTGTGGGACTGAGTTTGGACTGAACCCACATCGATATGCCCATGATTACCGGCAATACATAATACGGATCAGGTACGGACATGTCGGTAATCCATAATGCAAATGGTGCATAGCGTAATTCAACCGCTGCCATTAAGGTCCAGAATAAAGCAATAAATACCGGAATCTGAACCAGAATGGGTAAGCAACCACCCATCGGATTAATTTTTTCTTCTTTATAGAATTCCATCATTGCTTGATGCATCCGCTGGCGATCACTTGCGTATTGTTCACGTATCCGTTGTAACTTCGGTGTGACCACGCGCAGTTTTGCCATTGAACGATAGCCGGCAGCAGATAATGGGAAGAAAATGAGCTTTACAGTCAGCGTCAGCAGAATAATGGATACGCCCCAGTTATCGACCCATGAATGATAAAAGGAAAGCAACCAGAATAGTGGCACGGCAAGTACCGTTAACCATCCATAATCAACCGTTAATTCTAGTCCCGGAGCCAGTTCTGCCAATTTGTTCTGTTCTTGCGGACCGGCATAAAAGGGTATAGTGATACTTTTAGTTTGCCCCGGCTCAATTGCGCCAACCGGTGCGATGACGCCCGCTGTGTATTGATTGTACGTTAAGCGCTTAGCGTAATATTCACGAGGAGTATGTGGCGCCGGTAGCCAAGCGGTAAGGAAGTAGTGCTCGAGCATGGCTATCCAGCCGTTATCTGCATTGGTTGGATATTCCGCTTTATTCTTGTCTAGATCAGAGAATTTTATTTTCAGGAATTTGTCTGCTTCCGTATACATTGCAGGTCCCGTATAGGAATGAACCATCGTGCTAGTCCCCGTGGGTTCATTTGCATCTCGTAGCATCTGAAAATATGAGAATGGAGCAATGGCTGCTTCACTATGATTGACGACCTCAAATTCAACATCAATGACATAGCTGCCACGATGGAAGGTGTAAATCTTAACAACTTGTATACCATTTACTTCTGGTGCCAGAAGACGTACTACGACCTTATTCTGATCAGGCTCCAGTTCATAATTATAATGATTGGAATCGACAGTGTATTTGGTTTTGTGACTGGGTAACCCGTCACCGATCAATCCTGATTGCGCTACTTGAAATCGCGCAGCTTTATCCAATAACAGCTCATAGGGCTTGTTTTTGTCTTCCCGAGATGGGTGCTTCAGTAAGCCAAGCTGCCGTATATCACCGCCTGCTGTGTCAATTTCAGCAACAATCATGTCTGTTGTGATTTTGATTTTCTCGCCAGTGGTAAATAGATTGGGCGTTATCGATGAGTTGGCACCTTCTATCTCGGAAGAGATTCCACCGGATTCTTCTACTGCAGAAGTTAAGCTATCGCCAGGTACCGGCAGTGGATCATGACGCTGATTAGAAGAATTTGAGGTTGCTCCGGGCATTACTTGTGAGGCGGGCGGATATAACTCTTTTTGCCACGCTTCCCACAAAAACAATAAAGAAGTGGAGAAAATAATAATAAGTACAAGTCGTTTTGTTTCCATTGTTTATCTGATCAGGTTGGTTTGTTTCGATATAACTGCTCGTATGTCACGAAAATCTGTACTCAGTATGTCGCGATGTTCTCATGTTCTGACAGCTGATTGATCGATAGCTTCGAATAAATAGTGAGTTGATTGTATGCAGTCATTGAGATTAGGTTTTTATTTTTATGCTGTACTAAGGTACTGGTTCGTAACCACCTTTGTTCCAGGGATTACATCGCAGTATGCGCCATACACTCAGTCGTGTCCCATGGAGTAATCCGTATTTCTCATATGCTTCGCAAGCATATTGTGAGCAGGTTGGAGTAAAACGACATGAAGGTGCCAGATAAGGGCTTATACAGTACTGATAGACTTTAATAAAGGCAATAATTAACCGCGACATTGCTGTAGTCGAAACATCAATAGCTTGGCTTCACTGACCAATTGTAACGAATCATTTTGGGGAATTGAGCGCCGCAATCGTATTACCCAATCCATTTTTTTAAAATGCTCATATTCATTATGTCGGTTCTTACGAAATGTCTCTCGTAATATACGTTTAATCCAATTGCGCTTAACTGCGTGCCGCTCAATTCTTTTTGAAACAATTAATCCTATTCGCGCATATGCAAGTCCATTTGGTTTTGCATAAATTTGAATTAAATCACTACTGGCCTGATACCTTAAGTTAATGACTGCAGCAAATTCTGTTGCTTTAAGTAGTCTGCAGCTTTTGGGCAGAGAGTGAGTTTCAACAAATTTGAAAATAAAATTTTTATTCAGTAGATTAGACACTCAACCGAGCGCGACCTTTTGCGCGACGAGCCCGAATTACGGCCGCACCACCACGCGTTCTCATGCGTACAAGAAATCCATGTGTACGCTTTCTTTTAATAACTGAAGGCTGATAAGTTCGTTTCATTTTTCTCTCTAATTTCTTCTGTCAATAGAACCGCGTATTACAACTTGTTAAGGTGAGGATGTCAATATTATTTTTAAGGCGATTCGTTATTTGTGGCCGAGTAACCAATAAATATTGGTATAGATGGATACGGGTTTGCATTATAGCTGTCTGAATAAAATATTATCAACTGATAGATTTGTGATTTATTCGTTAAATCAATTAGTTGCGAACTAATATTTTTGTTTTTTATGAGGTGAAGTAATGGCGTACTTAATTGCAATTTCTAAGAGGTGGATTTAAACTTGGGTAATAAAAAATTAAATAGTTTTTAGAGGCTGGTAGAAGCAAAATAGCTTCTCAAGAAATTGAGATAATTAATTATTATTCATCAATTAACATAACTGGCTCCTTTAAGTTTTTGTACGAGTCGATAAAATAAATAACGGAAGGGATATAGCAAATGACTAAGGCAATCACAATTTCTAATAATCGATGTCAGGATCGTCGTCAGAATATGCCATTTTTTTGTGCTTTTCATTTGGGCATTAAGGCTGGAAGAAGAGTGGGTGAGCGCAGGACAATGGAACGTGGAGGGTCTGGATACGTTGATTATTATGCAGGTCACTTGATGTTATGTGCGATAGTGATTTTATTTCTAAGCGCACTAGATGCTTTTCTTACGTTAAATATTTTGAATAATGGCGGTGAAGAGCTTAATTGGTTTATGGCGGTGCTGATTGACGATGGTGTGGAAAAATTTGTTGGTTTCAAAATAGCCTTGACAGCGATGGCGCTCATCTTGCTTGTTATTCACCATAATGTTCAATTAACGAAAAGGATGCGTGTCCGACATATCAAGTACTTTATTTTGGCTGGCTATAGTGTATTAATTGGATATGAATTACATTTGCTGGAATTAGCAGCGACTGCTTATTGATTGTAGATGCACCAGAAATAATTGAAGAACAGAAATGACTGATAGTGAAAATAAGATCAAAATTGACGGTGTCGAATATTCATTATCATCGTTGAGTGCTGAAGCGAAGACGCAGATTACTAATCTTAGATTTGTCGAAAACGAAATAATCCAGTTGAAAGCAAGATTGGCAATAGCCAATACAGCGAAGCTTGCTTATCAAGCAGCGCTTAAAAATGCGATGGCCAGCAATACTCAATAAACATTCTAATTCGCTATTTCGGTTGCAGTTGTCGTGTAAAGTAACTGGCTATATTTGTTAAATCATCTAATACCAGTGTGCCAGCGGCCAATTGTAGACGAAGATAAGCGAGTAGGTAGTTATATCGTGCCTCGGCGAGATCGCGCCGGGCTGTATGTACTTGTTGTTGTGCGTCCAAAAGGTTTAAATTAATACGTATGCCACCGCGAATACTTTTTTGTGTGGCATCGACGAGTAGTTCAGCTGATTTGACGGCCAATTCTAACGATTCAATTCTTTTAACACCACTTTGTAATAGATTGTATTGTTTACGCAGCTCAATAAGTATTTTATCGGATATGGCATCAAGGTCAGCTTCTGCTCGGGCATGGTTAGCCTTTGCCTGTGCAGTCAGCGCATTGACACGACCGCCGGCATAGAGTGGAAAATTAACTTCAATACCGATCGTTCCTAGCTCAGCATCTTGATTTCGCGTGACAAATGAGCCTCTGTTGTTTCTTGAAAGGCTGGCAACTAAATCGACGCGTGGTGCATGTCCGGCATAGCTTTTTCTAATTTCTTCCTTGCCGGAAACTACTGCGTAGCGTTGTGTGACCAGTTCCGCATTGCGTTCAAGGGCTAGGGCGTACCAATTGTCATAATCTTGCAACTGAATGGAACGTGAGCTAAACATATCGGACAGCCGATCCAATTTGTCTATTTTTTGTCCTACGATCGCTTCAAGTTTAAGTAGTGCTGTTTCCAGCTCATCCTTAGCTTCAATAACATGTGCTTGTGCAATCGCATGCTTTGACTGCGTTTCAAGTACATCAGTAGTGGTTCCTTCTCCTTTCAACAGCATACGTTCGTTGACACGTTTGAGTTCTTCAAGGGAAGCCAGTTGTGTTTCTGAGAGTCTGACATGTTCCTGTGCCAATAGCGTTTCCACATAAGCTTCTACCAATCGAACAACAAGCTGTTGGCTGCGTCCGGTAAATTTTGCACGACTGGAATCTGCTTGCGCTTTTCCTATTCGATAACCAGCAATTGCTTCCAAGTTGATCAGAGGTTGGCGTAAAGTTAACGAACTAATCATACTATCAAAATTTGCATGATCAGGGATTCTTTGTCCGGCTTGTGTTGTTCCAGTAATGGTTCCCGCACTTTTGCTCTGATTATGAGTAACTGTCAGGTTAGGCAGTAAACTAGCCAAACCAATGGCTTCTGCTTGCTGACCAGCTTCGCTCTCATGCAAGGCCGAGCGGTAAGTCGGATCATGTTGTAATGCCGCTTCATAAGCTTCCAGTAAACTTAAGGCGTATGCATGATTTGCTTGTTGGCTAAACAACAAGATAATGCAAGCTAAAAGAGAGAGTTTTGTACGGATAAGAACCATTGTAACTATTCTTCACTTAAGGATGAATGAACGCGATCCAAAATCGGTTTAAATAAATAACTCATTAATGATCGCTCGCCGGTTTTAATAAATATCTCGACCGGCATACCTGCTCTGATCTGTTGATCAGATAGCTGTTTTATCCCTTCTGGAGTTACCTTGGCTTTTATATTGTAAAAAGGAAGTCCGGTTCTTTCTTCGGTCAGGCGATCTGCAGATACCTGGGTGACGATTCCTGGGATATTAGGTGTTTTCTTTTGATTGAGGGCAGAAAAAATCAGGTCTACATGAAGGTCGATATGCACCCGGTCAATTAAGTGAACCGGTACTTGTCCGGTAATAACTAATAAATCGTCGCTTGGAACAATATCCATCAACTTAAACCCTGATCCGATGACGCCTCCTTCAGTAAATACATTCATACCCACTACGATACCGTCAACAGGTGCTTTAACCTCGACATTGGCCAACTCAAAGTCCTGTCCATTCAAACGATTATCCAATGCTTCTGCTTCACGCTTGATGTCGGATAACTGTTGTCTGACTTCCTTCTGATATTCTTGTTGTCGATGAATGCGGCGCTGTTCCAATTCCGCTATCTGGCGCTGGATGCGGCCAATGTTGCCAATATCCGCAGAAATTTCACCAGTTAGCTGAGTATAGGTGCGCTCGAGTTCTAAGACACGATGACGAGGTACAAAGCCATCTGCTGCCAGATCACGTAGATTGACGAGTTGTTCTTCTAGGAATTTCAATTGCTTATTTTTACTAACCTTTGATGCCTCAAGTCCACGTAACTGAACTTTCAGGCCGGCCGTATTCTCATCAAGAGCGGCTATTTCATGTTGCAATGCCAGCTTGCGTGACATGAATAACTGATCTTGTATGATGATGTTATTGGAAACGCGTAAGTCTGTGCCTTGTAATGATAATAACTCTGCCGGAAATACAATTTCATTTTTGCCATCGCGCTCAGCCAGTAAACGTGCTTCTGTAGCGCGTGCCGCATAGAGTTGATGGCGAGTAATGTCGGCTTGTGCTTTGATCTGAACATCATTCATGCGCACCAGCACCTGACCTAGGTTGACATGCTCGCCTTCCTTAACCAGGATACGATCAATAATACCACCGGTTTGGTGTTGCACAGCTTGTAGGTGGCTGGCAACGGTAACCGTTCCTGGAACCGGCACACCTTTGTCGAGTGGTGCGAAAGATGCCCATAAAACAAATCCGCCAAAACCTGCTAAAACTATCCACCAACCCAATCGGGTGTGTGCGGTTTCATCCGTCTCAACCCAACTTGAACTGTCGGCCGGAATACTCTCGATAATTTTCTCTTTTTCTTCAGCAACAAGCTTCATTATTATTCCTGTTCAAGGATCAATGTTTTTCAATTGTTAATTATAGCGCGTGTGATTTATTCGGTTTTCGGGGCAGTGGTATTAGCAGTCTGGGTTATTTCATTTTGGGCGGCTGGTTTTTGAGTCTCTTGTTGTGATTGCAAGGCCTTTTGTGTTTGCTGTTGTTGGGTTAGCTTTTCAATCACTTGGTTTGTTGGACCAAACAATTTTGCTGAGCCATCCTGTAGTAATAATAATTTTGTGGTAACGCTGATAATGCTGGTTCGATGTGTAATGAGGGCGATGGTTTTTCCACGTTTTTTCAGATCAACCAGCGCAGCCAACAACGCTTGTTCACCGACATCATCCAAGTTCGAATTGGGTTCATCGAGGACAATCAATGAGGGATCATCATACATGGTACGCGCTAAACCAAGACGCTGCTTTTGTCCACCTGAAAGGCCGGCACCGCCGTCACCTAGCGGTGTGTCATAACCTTCCGGCATGTTCAGAATCATTTCATGAACGCCCGCGCGTTTGGCAGCTAGGATGACCTTGTCGGCGTTAATTTCTCCAAAGCGTGCAATGTTTTCGGAAACAGTGCCGGCAAATAATTCGATATCTTGTGGTAAGTAGCCGATATGTGGCCCTAGCTCATCCTTATTCCAAAGATAGACGTCAGCACCATCCAGCCTTACCTTTCCTGCAGCAGCTGGCCATATACCGACCAATAAGCGCGCTAGCGTAGATTTTCCCGATCCGCTGGGACCAATGATACCCAATACCTCGCCAGCAGCCAGAGAGAAGGTCAATCCTTTGATGACTGGAATTTTTCCGCCAGGCGGAATGGCGGTAACATTTTCAACTGCAATAATACCTTTAGGTTTGGGTAACGCCATGCCTGCTTCACGGGCTGGATTTTGCTCGAGTAGTTTATTCAGACGCTCATATGCGCTACGCGTACTGCCGATTTGCTTCCATACGCTGATCAGCAGTTGAACCGGAGCAATGGCTCTGCCCAATAAAATTGAACCGGCGATCATCATTCCGGGCGTAATGCTGTTATCCAAGGCCAGTAAGGCGCCTAGTCCCAGCATGAGCGATTGTAATGCCACGGTACATGACTTGGATAATGCGGTAACAATGCCTGCCTTTTCACTGGCTTCTGCTTGCAAGTTCAGAAAGCGGCTATGCAGTTTATACCAGCGGGCCTGTATATTGGGTAGCATACCCATGGCTTCGATGACTTCCGCATTGCGCAAATTATTGGATGCTACATTACCGGAAGCGATTGCCATTGAATTAGCTTCGGCCAAAGGTTTGTGTGAGATTTTTTCATTAATGTAAGCCAGCGCAATCAATATGACTGTACCGCATAACGCAAAAACACCCAAACCGGGATGAAACATAAATATAACGAATAAATAAATCGGGAACCACGGCGCATCAAAAAAAGCAAACAGAGCATTGCCCGTCAAGAATTGCCTCAGATTGGTTAAGTCTTTTAAGGCTTGTCCGGCATTGCCGTCGCCTTGTTTTAAGCTTTGTTCAAAAGCGGCGGTATAGACGCGTTTATTCAATTTCATATCGAGTTGAGCGCCGACGCGAATGAGTACAAAGCTACGCACATATTCCAATGCGCCCATAAAAATGTAAGCGCCCAGCATGATCAGCGTCAGCATGTATAGCGTCATCTCGTTGCGGCTGGTCAATACGCTGTCATAGAGCTGCAACATATAGATGGCCGGCATCAGCATCAGCATGTTGATGACCGCACTGAAAACACCAATATTGCGGAAAGCTTGTTTAAAGCTGGCTAGAACCTGCGCAACTTCATTTTGTGGGGCTTTAAATTTGAATTTCATCTATAAATGATAAAAAATGGTTGTGACTCATTGCGAACGATTAACCACAGTTGAAGCTTTTAAATATGATCGGAACGATATAATTTGCCAGAAATCTCAGTATATTGAATTGGTTGTAATTATAATTGCCGATCATCCGTTTTGACTAGGTAAATCTTCGGCTGCCAGCTTAAATGATCTGGGGGAAAGATTTAAATCCCGTCTTGCATCGGAGCTGTCAAACACCAAGTCTTGATTCATTCTTTCCGCCATTGCTGCCGTCCAGTGTTGATAGCGTGGTAGCCAGCGCAATCCCCATGTCGCTATTTGAAAAAGCCAAAGTGGCACAGTCAATATGCGCGGTGTGCGATCCAGCGCTGCAAATATGCGTTTAACCATTTCACGATATGACAAGGTTTCTCCACCTGTTACGTTATAGGAACAATTTGCCAAATTCAAAGTGCTGAGTGCGGAAAAACATGCCAGCGCAACATCCTCAACATGGATAGGCTGCCGCAGTCCACGGCCTGATCCGAGGATGGGGAAGAACCTAAATCGACGGATGAACTGTATGATTTCAGCAACATTCTTATCCTGTCCATGGCCATAAATCAGGGTTGGACGCAAAATAATCCATTCTATTGCGTGAGTAGTTGCCCATGCTTGCACAAGTTCTTCACCTTTTATCAATTGAAGTGCAATCTCCCTTTCACTATGTTCCGAAGAAGTGTTCTTAGTGAATCGACTGGTGGAGGATAGTATAACAATCCGGCGAGCACCATAAGCCAATAAGAGATCAAAATACTCGGGTAATATCCAAATCGGAGCAACGCATAACCACGTAGGGATTTTGTTTTTCTCTACACTTATTTGTTCTAAATGAATGACATTGGGCTGTTGCCACGTGATTTTCGGGTGGTTTTGCATCACTGGATGGCGAGAAAAAGCGATGATGTGCCTGTGTTCCTGTGTCAGCTTCTGTAGCAGGCATTCGCCCACCAGACTGGTTGCTCCTAGCAATCCGACCGGTTGCTCATTCATGCTTTGACTTCAACGTGTTATAGCAATTTCGTGCCGTATAAAATACTACTGTTACAGCGAAACGGAGCCATACACTGACAGTAATCAATCCCATCAGTATGCCCGGATATTGCCGGTGAAAAAAATTGTGGTAAAAACGCAACATACCTTCATGTTTATGCCAAGCAACGAAGAAAGGCCGGGAACGACTGCAAGTTCCTTGGAAATGGGTAACCGGTGCATCCGGTACAAAAATAATTTTCTAGTTTTTTTGCTTAAAACGCATGCACCAGTCCAGATCTTCGCAGTGTAAAAAATAGTTTTCATCCCAGGAACCTACCGCATCGATTGCCTCGCGTCGCACGAGCATCAATGCGCCTGATATTGCATCCACTTCGATCGGTGTTTGTGGCAATGGTTGTTTATTCAGATGGAAATCAAAGAATAATTGCGGCCAGTATTTTTCCAGGCGATATAAGCCGGTGGCACGCACAAAAGCTCGCCATGGCGTAGGCATAGCACGTCGCCCGCCCCCTTGCTCGGAGCCGTCCGGATTGACCAGATAACCACCGACCATGCCGATATGGGGATCTGATCCCATCACTTGAACCATGCGCTGCAATGAATTCTTCTCGAGAATGCAGTCCGGATTCAGAAAAAGTAGATAAGGCTGAGTTGAAGCAGCAAGACCCTTATTGCAACCGGCGGCAAAACCAATATTTGTATCTAGTCGAATGAAAAGGAGATTATTCTTGCTGGCAAATTGCGCTTCAAGTTTCTGTAGACTTGAATCGATTGATGCATTGTCAATGATAATGACTTGTTGGGCCTGATTAAGCGCTGTGCTAACGCATTCAAGCAATAAGCTGCCGGCATTGTAGTTAACGATTATTACAGAAACCGGCTGCAAATTATGTATTTGAGTGTTCATTTATTTTCTATGAAGCTTTACATTTTGCCAGTATGTTTATTAATTCCATCCCGCAGGCCTTTTATCATCATACGTAAGTTGGTTAAACGGTTTGGAGAAAATAGTGTGAAAAAACAAAAAAGGTACAGCACACGAACCATATCGGCTCGCTTCCACGCTGCGGGCATATAGGGTCGATGCCATAACAACATGCTATTTCTGAACATATAATAATAGCGGAAAGGCCGATGAAAGGAGATATTTCGCCAGCGCCCCCACCAGAAACGAATTTGCTTGTCACCTAAGGTATGTTGCATGATGGCGTCACATACTCCGTACAAGGCGAAGCCTTTGGACTGTGCCCTAAAACACCACTCAGTATCAATGTGATCGATGAAAAGTCCAGCATCCATTTTGCCTACTTGATCCAATACGTGCATCGGAATGAGCGAGCCAGAGGAAATCAGAAAATCTGCGCGCAGTTGGTTGATGTTTCCATCGCTGGATACTCGCGCCAACCCAAATCGGGAAATGCGCACAAATTGTGATAGTTGTGAAGATGCGCTGTCGCGGTAACGCGGCGCGACAGCGCCGACCAAAATTCCTTGTTTTCCAAGATCTTGGTATGCATCATGTAATTTTCTCAGCATATCTGATTCCGGAATACTGTCTTGATCCATGAGCAGCACAAAAGCAGCGTTCAAGTTACGCGCTACTGTTATGCCGGTATTAAAGGCTTTTCCCAAACCACCATTGTGTTGCAGCTTGATCAGGTTGATTCTATTGAAGTACGCTTTATCCAGGCGCTTAATGATCTCAGCGACATCACACGTCGAGTCATTATCTACAATAACAATATCCTGAGCTTGAGAAAGTAATGCAGAGAGACTGGCAATTAATTTGGATTCATCGGGATTATAAGTGACGACTATTGGCACAATATTCGTATACAATTTTTTCAATCGATCGCCCCGTAGATTGAAATTGTAGTTACTAAGAAACTTGGTGCTTTTATTGGAGCGCCAAGCAATAATTTCGATTTAAAATGAGTTGGCATGAACATGTAAACACAATTTTTCTGAGTATGCTGATATTTCTCGCCCGGAACAACAATCGTATTGCGGCAAGGGATAGTGAAGTACTGCTGAGCATTGAACTCGAAGTTAAATTATTCGGTTCGATCTACTCAAAGGGTGCGCTGATCCTTTCTTCTTGCTTTGCTGAGTACGCTACGTCAGGAAGATACCCCGCTCTCGGCAACTAAACGGCAAGCAATGCATCGTGTCCCCGCCTAGCACTTGATGTGGCAGCAGGAGGTAATATCGATGGTAATCAAACAATGTTTCCATTTCCTCAATCGCAAAAATAGATGAACAATCACCGCTACTAATAAGTGGTATCAGCGGATTAATCAAGGTGGAGGAAGGATACGGAATATATCCTCCTTTTATTTTGACAGTGAAAAATAAACAATTTGAGACATCTTGCAAAGTGTCTGATTGTATAGAAATACTACTTATTTGTTATCATTTTTTGGATTTGCAGGTATGTCGTACGTATACTTTTTCTCCAATTCACTGGCTCTTCCGCCAATAAAAGAGCAACTACCAGCAACGGCTACTGAGGGATATTTTTCTGCCAGGTAGCGCAACCCTGCATGATATCTTTCCGTTACTTTACCATGTGAGTAGTGTTGAAACTGGAGTGGAAATACTTTGATATCGAGTCCATATTTTTCTTGCGCATTAATACAAAAATCTTCTGCATATAAATCAAATGTTAATTTCTCGTCAAAACGTAGAAGTGGATATTTCGCGAGCAGCGACGTGTGTAACAAAACACTTTGACAATCGAGTGTTCGTACTTTGACTGTATCCAGTACTTCATCTCCAACATCGATTGGCTCCGAGCCATCCTTCTTGCTACAGATATGCTTTCCATATCCAACAGGTACGTTATGTTCAAAATTTACACCGAAAGTACCATAAACATTCCCACAATCTAGGCTATCGATTATGGCTAAGTCACACTTAATCTCAAAATCCTCGTGAACAAAAAAAAGCCAACAATTATCGTTGATATGATTCTCAATGATCTCATTATAAATGATGGGCAACCCGCGATTGAGTTGCCTATTATCGATGCCGACTAGATCATAGTAATTAACATGAGCATTAGATGTAAAAAACTTGTTGTACATTTCCGGAGTAATGAAAACTGTTATCAGTTTTATATTGTACGTGCGTTGAGCCTTCAGATTAATGATTGGATGCATATAGCTGTTACCGATCATCTTCGCGTGCTTAAGTTGTCCAAATCGAACAATATCTTCCTCAGAAGCGCAGTCCTGTAGTGATTCAAATAGTGTTTTGAAGTCATTCACGTGCATGAGATCCAGAATATCGATATTTTGCTTTTTAATTAGACGTGCAAAATCGAGTATGCCTTTCTGAATCTCCGCTGCAACAAGCTGCCTTTTTTCCTCATCCTTGTTAGCTGCCCCGGTCACGGGAATAAAAACCCCATCAGCACGATCAATACGCACAACCCCATATTGGGGAGACGAGGTTATAAGCTCGATTAAATTAAGGTGTTCGAGAAACTGCGATTGATTTCCATTAAATAGGAAACCGACCTTGTTCTGCTTGTGTGCCGCGTACTCATTGACACCCAAATAAATTCCGTGCAAACGTTTCCTCGGATAATTCCAGAGCGCCAGCAATTTCACAAGAGAGCTTTGTATGCTTCCGCCCCAGCCCACGTCGACAATGACAGTGTCATCCTGGTCAAAGAAATTCATTGCGGTGAGATAATCAAATAGCATGTTACGCTCTGCAACGACCTTTTCCATGATCGATTGCTGATGTCGTAAAATGCAAGTACGGATGTCTTGTTTAGTCCATTTTGATGGATCAGGGCCTATGTTTTGCAGATCCGCTTCCAGATTATCCAAATCGTCATAGCCGAATCGGTCCAATATATCCTTCGCACCCGTATTGCCTAATGGTCCAATGAATTGGTGTAGTGCCTCCTGATCGTCCGCGTGTGTCAGGTTCTGGAGCGAGGGGAACAGTATGCAACGGCGAGAGGCCAGCAAATACGCGGGTTGGACGTCATCATAAAGCAATTGATACACTTGGCTCATGATGTCGCCATCACGCGCGAGAAAGTAGATTTTGTCGCACGGTAATTTTTGGCTCGCAAGCTGTTTATTGATAAAACCGCAGAAAGCAGATATCAGCGCGCCACCGTATAGAAAACCGAATTGCCTCCAATAATCAGGTGATTGGTCGTGAAACCCCGATTTCCAGTACCGAAAAGTAGCAAGCAAAAAAGACAGACCGAGACTGCGTTTCGAATTGAGAAATTCTATTTTGGAATATAGGAATGGGTCTTGGCGATAATACGTGTCGTGCTCCATAAAATGGAATGCGTCAAATCCATGGGCCTGCGGTTGTAAGAAATCGGAAGTGCGATTGTCTCCAATGTGAATGGCAGTGCCTATACTGTCAGGAATATTTCTTTTCAGCCACTCGAATCTGCTGCCGTCACCTTTCAGGAAGTCATCTTCCGATGAAACATACACATCCTCATAAGTACAAAATCCATTTGCTTGAAGAATCTTGGAAATGGTCACTTTGTCCAGATACATATCCGAGACAAAATATATTTTTTTCCCTGCATCCAGTAGCTTTGAATAAAAATCATATACTTCCGGATGGGCCACACAGAATTTAAGCTCTGCCGCGATTTCCTCGTCAATTGAATTGCTTGTCAGGTTGCTATAAATCTCAAAGATGCTGATTTCTTTGCGATCCTTATACTGTTCGCGGGTTTTCGCTTCCTGCTGGACGCGCCTCAGATGAAAATCAGGATCTTTTGTCTTAAGCGAGATATATTCAAATAAATCAACTGGTTTGTGAAAAAGCCGGATAATCGCTGTGTCAAATACATCGAAGAAGAAAAAGTCATATTTCGTAATGTCGATGGCTGAAAGCGGCAGATGATGGTGTTTTTCTATTCTCGCTACTGGTTTAGCCGCTAATTCGGCAGTAATTAGTTTGTTGTGATTGTGAAATATTCTCAATCGCCGCTTTATTCCGCCTAAACCTTCGTTACGCAGGATGCTGAAAATACGTTGCAAGAGCTTAGCAGCTGATTCGCGGCGATAGTATTGAAAGGTTAAATGGCAAATAGGTCTTCCGTATTGCAAGATTTTTCGTGTTATTCGACTAAAAAACCGAATAGGCGCTGTCAGCTTCCAACTCCTCGAATCGAAAATTTCTGCAATAGTGGACCTGAGTTGCATAATCTGCTCATCACGCTCGGACACCGCTTGATTAAGGGCCTGCTTGAGAGTGGCGATCTGCTCTTCGTGCTCGGCTTGTAGCCGTTCTTTTTCTGCGAGCAACCGCTCCTGTTGTGCGAGTGATTGCTCCTGCTGTGCGAGCGACTGTTCTTTTTCTGCGAGTGATTGTTCCTTTTGTGCGAGCAGGTGTCGCAATTCATTCTCGGTGTGAGTGGAATTTCCCAATTGTTGCTGCAGCAAGGTGAGTTGCTGGTAAAAGTCCGCCACGAGACTATCAAAATCGCTGATCGTCCATTTGTGCCACCATTTTTCCCATACCATCAATCGGTAGTGCCGCTGTAGCGGTAAATAATGCGCTAAAGGCCGCGACATGCCAGAGTTGCCTAATTGCGCTCGGTACACAGCGCTCACCTTTGTTGAGTGGGCAAAATCTGTTTTCCGGGCGACTTGCAGCCAGAAGTCCCAGTCCTCATAATTGTCAAGATTCTCATCAAATCTACAGCCCTGCGCAACAAGATCGCGCTTGAAGAGCACGGCATGGATGGGAATAAAATTTCCCGCCATCAAGCGGACTGCGATAAAAGTTTGGTTGAAGATACCGGAAACCGCTCCTTTCTCGTTTTCCACCTTCACCCCTGTATAAGCAGCAGAACAATTCTCTGAGTCGCTTAAGGTTTCGACTAGATTGGCAATGTGATCGGGATCGAAAAGATCGTCGTCATCCAGGAAAATCAAGTATTCTCCACTAGCAGAATCTAGGCCGAGGTTTGCCGCGAGACTGCGCTTTAATTGTTGGCCCGCGCTAAATATTCGCAGCGGGAATCTCCCGCACCATTCGCCGACTTGTCGATGATCTGTGCCTTTGGCGTTGACGATGACCACTTCAATATTTGCATAAGTCTGTAAAGCAATCGAGTCCAGTGCATCGGTTAATGTGGGACGGTCCATGCTACGGATAATAACGCTGACCAGTGGCATGTCGCTGCTGTCCAGCACGAATCCCAGGGCTTTCTGGCGCGCGTGCTCCGACTGATAGAGTTTGAGCGGATCGCCGGACAATTCTTCGGCTGAGATCAGGATATAAGCTTCTGCCGCTGTTACGTTGGCAGGCAGGGTATACGTGCGATAACGATTGAGCGCAGCAATATGCAAGTCATAACGTTGTTTTGCGTTTTGTGACTCAAAACATGCCATGGCGGCTGCCTTGCGTGCAGCTAGGTCACTGATATCGAGTAGCTGATTGGGATGTAACGGTATTCCCACTTCATACAGAGCCACACGTACTGTTGAACTGATTCTTCGGATGGCTTCGACAACAGCCATTCCCAGCATGCGGTGATCCGGGCGCATCTCGAGAACAGATGGCGCATACACCAAATCGGCGCCGGTTTCACGAATGACAGTTAAGATTTCCTGTATCAGCTTTTCGCTGTAACAAATCTGCTGGTCCTGATAGTGCCAGAAAACAGGTATGCCATAGCCAAGGACCTGGGCGGCCGCGATGCTTTCATTCTGGCGTTGCAAGGCATATTCAAAAATTTTATCTTCGCCGACACCCAATGCGCCATCGGAAACCACAATGACGTGTACCGGAACTCCCTGTTCAACGTGGCGCATAATGGCGCCACCGCAACCGAATACTTCATCATCCGGATGGGAAGCGAACACAAGTGCCTGTGTACAGGGGATATTTGTAATAGCCTGATATGGGACGAGCTTATTTTCCAAGGAATTCTCAGCTTTAAGGTTGGTGTTGTGTGATGTGGTGTAAAACAAAGGCAATCATTTTACCCTGAATAATTCCCGGATTTCTAACGGGCGTTGAAAAACTATTAGCAGGTCTTTGAGAAACGTATTCGAGGTAGCCGATTACCGTGCAAAAACGGGCGAAAAAGCGTAGTTTATGCTTAATAAGTGAGCATTTTGAGTCCGTTTTTAACACCGTAGCGGCAACGCAGATAGTTTTTCAACGGCCTCTGGATTGAAAAGCGATCGAGTCTGTAGCGCGATGATTTAGCGAAAATCTATATCGCCGACCATTAACCACCTGTGATCTTTTGGTGTGTCCGGGGAAGGGGCGTCACCTCAAACATTAGTCGTTTGTTCTTTTATATTTTTGTTTCAGTGTGTTATAGCATTTCGTGCCGCATAAAATACTACTGTTACAGCGAAACGGAGCCATACACTGACAGTAATCAATCCCATCAGTATGCCCGGATATTGCCGGTGAAAAAAATTGTGGTAAAAACGCAACATACCTTCATGTTTATGCCAAGCAACGAAGAAAGGCCGGGAACGACTGCAAGTTCCTTGGAAATGGGTAACCGGTGCATCCGGTACAAAAATAATTTTCTAGTTTTTTTGCTTAAAACGCATGCACCAGTCCAGATCTTCGCAGTGTAAAAAATAGTTTTCATCCCAGGAACCTACCGCATCGATTGCCTCGCGTCGCACGAGCATCAATGCGCTTGATATTGCATCTACTTCGATTGGTGTTTGTGGCAATGGCTGTTTATTCAGATGAAAATCAAAGAATAATTGCGGCCAGTATTTTTCCAGGCGATATAAGCCAAAAGCACGCCAAGGTGTAGGAATAGCCCGCCGTCCACCACCTTGCTCGGAGCCTTCGGATTGACCAGATAACCACCGACCATGCCGATACAGGGATCTGATTCTAATACGTGCACTAAACGTTGCAACGAGTTTTCCTCGAGAATGCAGTCTGGGTTGAGGAAAAGAACATAGGGCTGTGTTGATGCATTAAGGCCAATATTGCAGCCCGCAGCAAAGCCAGCGCTACGGCTAGTAAGTATTAATTTGAGGGGTGCTTCTGCGGTGAAAGAATTCATTAAATTCACCAAACTAGAGTCTGTTGATGCATTATCTACGACAATGATTTCGCTCGCTTGTTTAAGAGCGGCGTGAACGCACTCGGTCAGCATGGAACCTGCGTTATGACTGACAATAATTACTGCTACAGGTAGCAATCTAATATTTAGTTGGTTTTCTCAGTGGATGTCGATGTTTTATTTCTTGCGCGATAGATACGTAGGAGTTTAACAATTGGTAATAGTACATATCGTAACCTTGGTCGATGATTGATAGCTAGCTTTAATTGCCCGACCATGAGCGATGCATGGTAGTAAATCGTGTCTCTAATATCTGTCCAGAATGTTCGCGGATGTACTTCTTCGGTGTGAGGTAAGTCGGTATGCGGGAATGCCGAAAACTTGCGTAAATTGTTCTTGGCGCTTAATGTAGCCTGAAGAAAGCCATGGCCGAATAAGCGATCAGGTTCAAGGTGGCAACCTTCCGCCCACTCATTCCATGCATTGATGAATACCAATTGATCACCATTATTAGCGCGTTGAGCAATGTCAATGGTGGATGATAACCAGTATTCGTAATTTTCGGGTGTTCCATTCAACACTACAAGCGCTCGACTGTGCGTGCGTGCCGTATTATCCCACGAGGGGAAGACTGCTTTGAAAACGCGCGTAGTAGAAGTGCCGTAAATACGATCGATGTAAGATTGTGCGATCGTGGCATATTGCATGACATTCCCTTGGAACGCTTCAGAAAAATTGACTGAATTATTGACGTTGCCATGTTTTAGATTGTGTGGCGGGAATTCAACACCGCTATCAAACCCGAATTGAGCGTAATCCTCGTTGCCATGTGTTAATGCCGCACAGAGATGAATTTCGCCTAATCCAATCGATCGACAATATTCACGCCACACATTTAATGTTTTGCGGGCGTTTGGGAGATGTTGAGGTCGATATACGATGAGAAATGGTTTGTCGTCTACACGGATATAGCGTTTATCATTAAAAAAAGGTATTAGCGATTGGATGAAATTTAAATCATCTTCGGGTAAGTATTTTTGTGCAATCAATACTTCGTGATCAGCGGCATCCCAGCGACGTGTCCAGTTTTCATTAGCCCAACACAGACAAAATGGCATATTACTTTCCGGATCAGCAAGCATGTCGTCCAGGGGTAAATTAAGTATCCGCTTGCCTGAGAACCAGTAATAGTGATAACAGAATCCGTCAATACCATAGTGTTTGGCCATTGAGATTTGATCACGCCGTGTTTCACGAACACGCAGATCGTAGAAACCAAAATCACTCGGCAAGTGCGGTTGATAATGACTTTCAAATAACGGTTCCGCTTTGGTAACGTTGGTCCATTCGGTAAAACCTTTTCCCCACCATGCATCATTTTCTGGTGTTGGATGAAACTGCGTCAGATAAAAAGCGATTAATCTAGGTGCAGGTTTATTTTCTAGTACAGGTTGGGGTGTCATATCGATGTAATGGTTTTTGCTTTCTCTTGATTCAGCTTTATGGAAAGTAATCTAAGTGATTATATTCGAATGTTAAGCCATCCAAGGCCTGTACGGATATGTTGTTTGGTTTTATGACTTAAATGTTTTGCAATACGTGCTTTCCAGTCGGTCTTTGGGCTGACTGTAGCTTGCAGAGGCGCTCCTGCTAATGGTATTGATGCACCAGGATAATTAAGTGGCACGGCTTTAACCACGACTTGATAAATTTTTGCATGATGATTGCTTTTTAGTGCTTCTTGAACAGTCGCGGAAAGTTTTGACCAGCTTGTGGCAAATTCAGTTTCATCAGGAGGTTTAATGACATACTTGACCTCAATGATCTTGAGATCAGCTTGTGCAAATAGTGCCTCCATATTTCTTAGGCCAAAAAAACGGATATGCGTGCGATCCAGCAGACCCCAATCGCGGTATTCAAAGTCACTGTTGATAAGGCACGAGGCCACTGCTGCATGACCTACATGGGGTAGTGAGATTACCAGATAGCCATTTGGCCCAATTAGTGCAGTCATTCGCTTTAGTGTTGACCAAGGATCATACAGGTGCTCCAGTACGTCTGCGGCAATTACGACATCGAACGGTGGTAAATCATCAAGCAAATTAGGCCATTCCGGGGAATTTAGGTCGGCTTGCATAATGGTTTCACAGTAGGGCGCTGCTTTTGCGATTGCGGAGCTATCTAATTCGAGTGCTGTTACCTGACATCGTCCCTGTTGCGACAGCACTTTGGTTATTGATCCCGGACCACAACCAATTTCCAGTACGCGTTTGGACAAACCGACTAATTCAACTACAAATGCAGGCGCGGTTTGTGAATTGAGACTGACAGTATATTCGTATACATGTCTAGGATTAGTTTCTTCCATTGCGGTTTTTTTATATTTTAGTCTTTATGGTTGTCATGCGCGGCTAAGTATTTCTGGAAAAGGGTTTTTATTATACGCAGAGGCTTGGTTATTCGCCAACTGGTAGAGGATAAGAATTCGGTGGCTCGTCTGTCTAATTCTATAATTTGATGATCAAGTTCAGCAACACGTGTATCGCGTTCAATCATGGCGTGCTCGAGTTCAGCAACACGTGTATCGCGTTCAATCATGGCGTGCTCGAGTTCGGCAATACGTGTAGCACGTTCAATCATGGCGTGTTCGAGTTCGACAATACGTGTATTGCGTTCAGCCATGGAACGTTCAAGTTCAGCCATGGAATGTTCAAGCTCGGCAATACGTGTATTGCGCTCAGCCGTGGAGTGGCTGAGTTCGATAAATAATCGTTTGTAGCGCGCATACTCATAAATAGACCATAGTGTTTTGTTGTCATATCGCGGAAACCATTTTCTGTAAATGGCAAGCATTATCTGCCGCGTGCGTTCTGCGTCATGCCATACGCCTGATCTCATTTCGGCTTGCATTCGATAGATGGCGCCTACTTTTGCAACAAAACGGAATTCTCCATGCTCGAGCACCTGAAGCCAGAAATCCCAATCTTCACATATGTCTAAAGCTTCATCAAAGCGCACCCCTTTGTCAATAACGCGGCGTCGGAAAAGGACGGCATGGATAGGAATGAAATTATCAATACGCAGCTGTATCGGATCAAAATCTTCTTCAAATCGTCTGATTTCATCACCGGATTGATTAATGCACTGAATGGCAGAATAGACCGCAATGGCGGATTCAGAGCGATCCAGTTCGATGGCGAGCTGAGTAACATGATGTGGCAGAAACCAATCATCGTCGTCCAGAAAAATCAGATAGTTGCCTTTGGCTGCTTCCAATCCTCTATTTGCAGCTTTACTTCTTTGGAGTGGCTCATCACTTGATATCATGTGTAAAGGGAAATGGCCGCACCACTCGCCCATTTTACGATGATCCGCGCCTTTAGCATTAACCACCACTACTTCAATATTGGGATAAGTTTGCAAAGCGATAGAATCTAGTGTGTCGGACAAAGTGGAGCGATCCATGCTGCGTATGATGACACTGACCAGCGGCAAGTCACTGCTATCCATAACTAGCCCCAAGGCTTTCTGACGAGTGTGTTCCGATTGATAAAGCTTAATCGGGTCATTGATCAGCTCCTCGGCTGAAACCAGGATATAGGCTTCTGCTGCTGTTACGCTGGCTGGCAGGGTATAAGTACGATAATAATTGAGGGCGGTGATATGCAGGTCGTAACGCTGTTTTGCATTTTGTGACACAAAGCATTCCATGGCAGCCGTTTTGCGTGTAACCAAATTACTGATATCAAGCAATTGATTGGGACGTAGCGGCATACCTACTTCATATTGTGCTACACGTACTGCTTTGCCTATTCTCCGGATTGCTTCGATAACAACCATTCCCAGTACTCGATGATCCGGGTGCATCTCAAAAACCGATGGTACGTAAATCAAATCAGCACCCGCTTCACGAATGGCTATTAAAATTTCCTGTATCAGTTTTTCGCTATAACAGACTTGTCGGTCCTGGTATTGCCAGAAAATGGGCGTGCCATAGCCAAGAATATAAGCAGCCGCGATACTTTCATTCTGACGTTGTAGGGTGTATTCAGCGATATTCTCTTCGATTACATCATGTGCACCATCGGATACTACAATGACGCGAACAGGAACACCTTGTTCAACGTGACGCATAATGGCCCCGCCGCAACCGAATACCTCATCATCTGGATGAGGGGCAAATACGAGAACCGATGTGCTGGGGATGGTTGTAATGGCTTGATAAGGAACGAGCGTGTTTTCCAAAAGAACCTCAATTATGGGTGGTTTTGTATGCCATGATATTTGTGAAACAGAGGCCGATTATTTTAATCTGAATATTTTATGAATTTCTATCAAGCTATAAGCAGTCTGACTTATGGAATAAAATTTAACGAAAATCCTTATCGCCACTCATTAGCCACCAGCGATTTTTGAGTGTTTCGGGAGCTGGTCCATCACTCCAGGCATTTGCCGGTATATGAATATTCACTGCTTGTTGAGTGCCGCCTGTGGTTGCAAAATGAGTTGCGAAATTTTCGGTGATGTGACAAAACACGCGTGTGGCACCATGAATTCCAGCTAATCGTCGTGCGTGTGTAATCAACAGGGGAATGTCGGCTAATGGTGTGACTAGGTCAACGATTTCGCAACCTTCAGGATCATACCGCAGTACCAAAATCCCACGCGCACGTCCATTGAAACGATTTTTCACCAATATGACTTGGTATTGCTGATGGGGGTGGTTGAGGTAACGGTGTTGTAGATACGGCCAATCGCGAACACCAATGATTGATTCTTTCAGATCGGTAGCCATACGTTGCCAGCATTGATTGGCGGCAATGGCTGCAAAGTCTGTCTGTTCGCGATCAATCAAGTGCAGACGTGTCCCCCGCAGCGGTAATCGCGACCGGGTGTTCCATGAGAACTCAACCAGGCATCCGACTTCAGCATATAACCCATGTCGTTCAGCAATTTTCATGTGTCGTTCACTGGGAAAACCAAAGCCCACCAGATAAGGTTTACCATAACCGATATAGCGTTCCAAGAAGGTTGCCGTCATGAGGAAAAAAGGCCCTTTTCTGAGAAGTACGCCGCGCTCGCCTGCATCGACCATGACATCCCCGATCTGCACGGCGGTTTGAGGTTGACCAAAGAACAGAATATTCCGGCTAAGGCCGCCGTAATGTGCGATCAGTCTATTTTCCCGCCATACACCTATTTCACGACTTGGGTTTGAACCGTATTTCCACTGCCAAGTGGCTGGGGTCATCTCGTGATTAAATGTTTTCTTAAACAAGTTGAGCATTTCAGGCGTTTGATTTTTTTGCAGAATCTGCAAACGCCATTTGGGTGATTTCGTTTTTCTGAAATGCAACAAGGCATAGCCATAATGTCCGCTAGCATATTTTTTCTGAGATATTCGTTTATATTCATCCAGTTGATCCAGATGTTCATCGCTCAAGTGGAGGTCTTTGGCCAGGTTCTGCCGATACTTTGCAGTCATACTGAGCAGATGATTTAATGCGGGTGCTGCCATGGTGGATAAATCCATGTGTTCAACCAATTCAAATCCAAATCGCTCGGCCAGCGTCATCATATTCTTGAGCAAATAACGCTTTGATATCCCTGCTTCATCATACTTCAATGCGAATTCATCGATAATGAGCAAATCACCTGATAAGGGCAGCAGATCTAATGCTTTATTAAAAATGACCATTGGCTCAATGTATTGCGCTGATTCCTGAAATAAAACAACATCGAAACTTTGAGGCTGAGCGTTAAAATCTTCCAGGGATTGACACGTTACAGAAGCATCCGCTCCCATGGATTTCTGAATATAGGCGATTTGCTGCGCATCCGGGGTAATGCCATGGACAGTATAGCCGCGCTGGTTTAATAGGGAAAAAGTGGTGCCTAGACCAACGCCTACTTCCAGAATGCGACACGGGGACGGAGGTAATCTTGCCAGCAGCAGGTCCGTAGAAAATTGCTGTGCTGCCTGCACACTGGTGTTGTCGTCTTGGAATAATCCATAGTGTAGATAAGTGGCTTTACCTTCCTGTAGCAATAAGGCGTGGGCATAAACATTCAACGGAAAGGTCAGATTCTTGAACGGGGAAGGTGGCACTGTAGTAACTGGAAAGATATGATCGGCTTGACGATAAAGTTGCGTGTTGGATTGCATCAGATTGGGATTAACAGTCTTGGTCATTACGGGTTGTCTGTCATGTTGCTGTTTTCCCACTGATGGGGAATTGAAAAATAACCCTGCAAACGGCCTGTTTGATTTACTTGTAAAGTTGCTACGCCTTCTGCTGAGTCATAGATATGCAAACCGCGTTCACATAGCAGATATACGCTAATAAGATACTCTCCCTTAAGCAGTGGCAATTGATCCAACCTGATGCAAAGCTGGCCTGAGCCATCGGAGGCACGTTGCAAAGTAAAATTATCTTCCCAGGTTGCTGCACTGGTAATGATACGACCATCCTGAGTTTGCAGAGCTATTGCCACATTGGGGCAGGGTAGTATGGGATCGGAAGCAAAGGCGATTAATATTCTGATACTGGATTGTTGGCTGATGATGGTAGCATGCTGCGTGATGGCGTCATCCACCTGTAGTTTTACTTTCTCAAGATGCGCATTACCCAGCACATGTCTTTTCTTGTCATGTTCTTCATTATCATGCTTGGCTATCAATGTTGTGGGTTCTGAATTGGGTGTGCTTTTATCGAGAAATGCCTGATAAGCGGATACCACCTGAGCCGATTCCCCGTCCATAACGATTCTGCCCTGATTAATCCAGGCGGTACGATTACACAAAGATTCAACTTGAAACAGGGAATGCGAACAAAACAGAATCGTTTTTCCCGCATCGCGCATTTCCATAATGCGGGAGAATGATTTGCGGGCAAAAGCACCATCGCCGACAGATAGCGCTTCATCAATGACCAGAATATCCGGATCGACATTGACCGCGACCGAGAATGCCAAACGGACATACATCCCGCTGGAATAGGTTTTGACCGGTTGGTCAATAAAATCACGAACACCGGAAAAATCAATAATGTCCTCGATGCGATCAGCAACTTCCGCCGCACTCAATCCCATAATCGCCGCGCTCATTAAAACATTTTCGCGTCCGGAGAATTCAGGATTGAATCCGGCGCCAAGTTCCAACAAGGCAGCCACGCGGCCGTTAACTTGCACCTCGCCATGAGTGGGCATCAACGTGCCGCAAACCAATTGCAGCAGTGTCGATTTCCCCGAGCCGTTTTGACCTATGATGCCAACGACTTCTCCTTGCTGTACAGTCAAATCAATGTCGCGTAGCGCCCATAATTCGCGATAAAACTGACGCCCGCCCCACCATCGATGCGGCCATAGGAATTGTTTTAGACGGTCTTTAGGGTGTTGGTATAGCTGATAGCATTTGGACAGCCTAAAGGCATTGATGGCTACCCCAAAGCTTACTGAATTAGAGGACATCTGCGAATCCTTTGCGTGTTTTTTCGAACCACATCAGGCCAATCCACGCCACCAGCATTGCAATCAGGTAATAGACAATAAGGCCGATCCAATCCGGTGGTTGGCCGTGTAAAATCGCTGCCCGCGCTTGCTCGATGATGAAGGTCAGAGGGTTGAAAGATAAATAATCACGAACAGATTCCGGTAATGCCGATGCAGGATAAAAAATAGGGCTCATAAACAGTAATACGGTCAGGATCAAGCCGATGAATTGCCCGACATCCCGAACAAAAACCCCGATTGAGGCTAGTAGCCAGGATAGGCCCATAATCAGCAATAGGAATGGAAGGGCAATAATCGGCAGATATATCATCGTCCAATGGATTGGGTGGTCAATAATCAATAAGAAGGTCAGCAAGACCAGAAAACTGATTCCTGCATGAAAAAGCGCTGAACCTAGCGCCACCCAAGGTAGAATTTCCAGTGGGAAAATGATCTTCTTAACATAGTTGACATTGGCAAGTATAAGCCCCGGTGCGCGTGCGACGCATTCGGAGAATAAATTGAATAGGATCAATCCGGCAAATAATGATAAGGCAAAAGCAAATTTGTCTTCAGCAACGCCGGTTTCCTGATCTAAGCGCACTTTAAACACCACGCTGAAGACAAATGTATAGACTGCCAGCATCAAAATAGGATTGATGAATGACCATAGTAATCCCAGGAATGATCCTCTGTATCGGCCGATAACTTCCCGCTTGATCATTTGTAGGATCAACGGGTAATGCTGCGTTAGGCTGCGAAAGATTTTAGAAAAGGTGGAATTGAACAGATACAAGAAATTGAATATGAGACTTTAGGTTTTGGATGAAATATTATCGCAGATTTTTGTGGAAAATAACCATAATGAACTAGATCGAATCTTTTGTGACTAATGTAAACCATGAATTATGTGCGTTTCCGCACATTTATAGGGTTTATTTTAATGTATAGTGGTGTTGTAAAAGAGCAACATGTCGATCGGAAACTTCAGTAGTATACTTGCAAAGCATATTGGTTTTGGGCAGAATGCACTTCAACTTGGCTTTTGTGGTATTTTCTGCTAGGAAGAATGTAGGTAGCGCAGAAGTTACATAGAAACAAAGTGAAAAACTTGCAAGTAATTTACTTTTGTAATTATTTTTTAATTTATTAATAGGGAGCTCCCATGGCTATAAAACCAGAACAACGCGACGATATTCTGAAGATAGTTGTAGGTTTATTCAATGGATCGCCAGATGGCGTTACTTTGTCTGAGCTATCATACTTGGTTGAAACTGGCACATCAATTGAAGACTTGGCTGATTTACTAGCCGAGCATTCTGTATTTAAATCCGAGATTTTGGCGGGTAATGTAACTATAGGCGATCAAGTGGGAATTCTGATGGACCACTTTGGCCTCGTGCATGATGGTGTTGCAAATAGCGCGGCTTCTCAAGCTGAAGCGTACTTTACGTTGAAACTTAGTGAAGGTGAAGGATTCGGCAAGATTGTTTATGATGCAGTAACTTATTTGACGACAGGCACTCCTAATCCCGAATTTGCAGACACAGTAGCTTTGCTGAACAATAAGGTTCTGGTTTCAACATTGTATTCACAAGCAAATCCCGCTGATGACGTAAGTACAATGCTGTCAATTTTGGGTGGAGTTTCAGCAAGCACACCTACCACCAATACCGACGCAATCGCTTATTTGAATGGTATCGGACAAGGCCCAAATCCTGGCACTAACACAAATCTTACTTTCGGTGCTGACGTGTTGGTAGGAACGTCAGGTAACGATACCTTCAATGCCGGCATTGTGAACAATGGCGCTGGTGTATTGGTTAATAGCCTTGAAAGCATTGACAGCATTAATGGGGGTAGCGGTAAGGATACATTGAATGCTACGCTCGACGGAGGAACACCTAGCCCAGCATTGACAGGCGTCGAAGTTGTTAATGTTCGCGCTGTCGCTAATTCAACAATTAGTTTCGCAAATGCCACCGGTGTTGAGCAGATTTGGAATAATGGTTCGTTAGCAGGTACAACTTTAAACGTTAATGCCGCCCCAATTGCGGCAACTTTTGGCATTAGAAATACTACTTCAACGACAGCTATCGATTTTGCTGATGCTTTGACAGGCACGACAGATACTTTGTCATTGTCAGTGGCTGGTGCGGGCAAAGATGGTGTAGCACCGACACCCGCTGCTGTAACGTCAGCTGACGCAGCTAACATTGAAGCATTGAGCGTTGCTGCGGCTGGTGAAAACTTTCTTAACGTATCGGCGTTTACTGCTGTTAAGACATTGACGGTAACAGGAAGTGGATCACTGGATGTATCGGTCGCTCCGGCTTCGGCTACACTCACAACAGTTAATGCTTCTGGTAATAGCGGTGGCGTTACCGTTGATCTGACAGGCGCTACAAATAATCTGACAGTGACAGGCGGCTCTGGTAACGATGATATTACCGCAGGCGCTAGAGATGACACGATTGATACAGGTGCTGGTGATGATAGAGTTGCTTTTGCAACAGGTACGTTAGATGCTGATGATAAGGTTGACGGTGGTGCTGGAAATGACACGATAGCGATTGCTGGTGCAGACGTTGGCCAATTGGATAGTACATTGCAAAAAGGTTTTGAAACGCTTGAAATAACTTCTGGTGCGAGTGTTGCTGTTGATGCTGATGGATTTGACTTTAGCAAGATTATACTTAGTGGTACAGCGACGGGATTAACTGCTACTAATTTTGATAAGGGCACGGTTGAAGTGAAAGTGGCAAGCGCAAAGGTTACTGTTGCTTCTGTCGGTACTGAGGACACCCTTGGTCTGGTAGTGAATGCCGGAGCGCCTGTGACACTCACCAGTGGAGTTGTTAATGTTCCTGGCTTAGATGTTAGGGGTATAGAAACTGTGAACGTGAGTACAACTTCAGCTCTCGACGATACTACGATTGCTGAACTTGAAGTCGATGGTGTTACCACGTTGTCTTTTGCTGGCGCAGGCGACGTGACAATTCAGGATGTTGACGATGCCAATACGGCAAACAATGCAACTACCAAAGTTGCCACTGTGGATCTGACTGCTCAAAAGGGTACTTTCACAATGGCTGCTTTGGATTACGGCACTACCTTTAAATTAGGTAATGCCGGAGACACGTCACTAAATGGCGTTACAGATTCCCGTGATACATTTCAATTTACTACTAAATTTGATAATGATGTGCTGATCACCAATGGAAACTTTGGTGGTGATGTTACCGATGATAAAATTGATTTATCAGCATTGGGTGTTACGGGTATCGATAAACTAGTATTTACCAATACTGGCGCTGACTTGAAAATTACCAGCGATGAGTTTGATGGTGCGATTGTGCTGGCTGGAATCCAATCTGGTCAGGTGAATGCGAATGACTTTATATTCTAAGAGAATTTAAAGATTAGATAAGTATCAAAATAAAACCGCTCCTGGGTTTCCTAGGAGCGGTTTTTTTATACCCGAATACAAAAATGCAAACTGGCGCAGTTACCCTGACACAAAGGACAAAAACTGCTCTATTCCAATGTTCGTGCCATCAACTTATAAGGCGGTCATTTCAGAATTGAGCTGTTGACACATTCTGAGTGGATCGCTGGCTTGCGTGATAGGTCTGCCGATGACTAAATAACTGGATCCATTTTGTATGGCTTGTCGGGGCGTTGTAATTCTTTTTTGATCATCAGCTTGCCCATCGGATGGGCGGATACCGGGAGTTACGAGGCAGAAGTCAGCACCCAGTAGTTGGCGCAAATGCAACGCTTCCAGCGCCGAACAAACCACGCCATCCAGTCCACAGTCATTAGTCAGTCGCGCTAGGCGCTCCACAATTTGCTGGGGATTGCCTTGCAAACCAATATCATCAAGATCATTTTGATCCATGCTGGTTAGTAAAGTGACCGCAATCAGTTTGGTGGTTCCCTGAGATATTGCGTTGCGTGCAGCCAATAACATTTTTCGTCCACCGAGCGCATGCACATTCACCATCCATACACCTAAGCTACTGGCTGCTTTGCAAGCACCGGCGACGGTATTGGGGATGTCGTGAAATTTTAGATCAAGAAAAATATCAAAGCCCCGCAGCATCAGTTTTTCAATCAGCTGCGGACCTGCTGCGGTAAAAAGCTCTTTGCCCACTTTCAATCGACATAAACCGGGATCCAGTTTTTCAACCAGTCGTAAAGCATCAATTGCGCTGCTGAAGTCGAGCGCAACTATGATGCGAGGGTCATTCATCGGTGGCGCTTCTTGATTATTTGTTTGGGCGGCAGTTGCAGCGAGCAAATAGGAGTGTGATTATAATACCGAGTGCGAAGAATATCAAAAGCACAGCACTGAGCGGTAGCTCGATTGATTTATCCAGGTAATATTGCAGCGTGATAAGCTGTGAATTTTTAGAAGCAAAAACAGCAAGGATTAAAAAAACCACAATACGCAAAAGCCATGCGATTAGATTCATCATAATGAGTTTAGCCCGTCGAAGTTAATAGGTGTTTATTTCAGCTGCTTGTCGATGAGATTTGGGTAATCAGATGATATAAAATATTGATCTAACTACCCAAACCTATTCATTTTAGATTACTATTTCTTGCTCTTATAATCAACACGTTCGCGCATTTCTTTGCCTGCTTTAAAATGCGGAACATATTTTTCAGGCACTTTGACTTTGTCGCCCGATTTTGGGTTACGACCGACGCGCGGAGGTCGATAGTTTAGATCAAAACTACCAAATCCGCGGATTTCTATACGCTGGCCCTGAGATAAGCTTTTTGCCATCGCGTCAATAATTGTTTTGACAGAAAGCTCAGCATCTTTGGTAACCAATTGGGGGAAACGAGCTGCAAGTCGAGTGATTAATTCGGATTTCGTCATGAACTTTCCTTATTGCTCTGAATTTTTACTATCCATTTTAGCTTTCAGTAAAGCGCCCAGGCTAGTTGTACCGGCATTTGCAGGTGCTTTAATTTTCTGCATAGCGGAGGTTTCATCAGACTTATCTTTTGCTTTAATTGAAAGATTGATGGTGCGATTCTTGCGATCAACATTGATGATCATGGTTTCGATCTTATCGCCTTCTTTTAAATGTGTACGAATGTCTTCAACACGATCACGTGATACTTCAGATGCGCGTAAATAACCTTCCACATCGTTGACCAATGTAATCACAGCACCTTTTGCATCAATGGATTTTACGGTGCCTTCGATGATACTGTTTTTATCGTGTTCGGCGACAAAACTGGTGAAAGGATCGCCTTCCATTTGTTTGATGCCGAGTGAAATACGTTCGCGTTCAACGTCGATAGATAAAATCAGTGCTTCGACCTCATCGCCTTTCTTGTAATTAAGAACCGCTTCTTCTCCCGGTTGATGCCAGGATAAGTCGGATAAATGTACAAGGCCATCGATGTTGCCTGGCAAACCAATGAATACACCAAAGTCTGTGATGGATTTGATTTGTCCGCTGACTTTGTCACCCTTCTCATGAGTTGCAGCAAACTCTTCCCATGGATTGGTTTGGCATTGCTTCATGCCCAGCGAAATGCGGCGTCGTTCTTCATCAATCTCAAGAATCATGACTTCGACTTCGTCACCCAGTTGAACAATTTTGGATGGATATACATTTTTATTCGTCCAGTCCATTTCTGAAATATGCACCAATCCTTCAATGCCTTGCTCGATTTCGATAAATGCGCCGTAATCAGTGAGATTGGTTACTTTACCAAACAGGCGGGTGCGTGCTGGATAACGCCGTGCCAAACCAACCCACGGATCTTCGCTCAACTGCTTCATGCCCAAAGAAACACGGTTTTTTTCTTGATCGAACTTGAGTACCTTGGCAGTGACTTCATCACCGATATTGACTACTTCTGATGGATGCTTAACGCGACGCCATGCCAGATCAGTAATGTGTAATAGTCCATCAATTCCGCCCAAATCGACAAATGCGCCGTAATCAGTGATATTTTTGACTACACCGTGAACAGTCGCACCTTCTTGCAAGTTGGACAATAAAGTCTCACGGTCGGCACCTTGCGACGCTTCCAATACCGCACGACGCGAAACCACGACGTTATTGCGTTTGCGGTCAAGCTTGATGACCTTGAAGTCCATTTCCTTATTTTCATAAGGTGTTGTGTCCTTGACTGGACGAATGTCGACCAGAGAGCCGGGCAGAAATGCGCGAATGCCATTGATCATGGCAGTCAAGCCGCCTTTTACCTTGCCATTTACCATACCGGTAACGATCTTGCCACTTTCCATGGCTTCTTCCAGATCGTGCCAAGCGGTTAGGCGTTTAGCCTTGTCGCGGGAAAGGCGCGTTTCTCCGTAACCATCCTCTAAAGATTCAATGGCGACACTAATGAAATCACCTGGCTTAACTTCAATTTCGCCACGGTCATTTTTGAATTCTTCGACAGGAATGAAGCTTTCGGATTTGAGTCCGGCATTAACGACAACAATATTGTAATCAACGCGGACAACTTCAGCAGTAATTACTTCACCAATGCGCATTTCCTGACGAGAGAGGCTTTCTTCAAAGAGTGCGGCAAAACTATCTGGGGAATGAGGGGTTGCAATGGAAGTTTTAGTCATTATAAAAAATACCTGATTTAATGCCCTGCCATGGTTTACACCGAGCAGGCTGGTTAGTTAATAAAATGTTTGAAATATTGAAACTATTTTCCTCTGTGTCTTGCAAAGAAAATAATATCATCTTGTATTCAAACGCGAGTTTTTTGCACGGATTTCATTATACCAGGAGAGGACGGCGTCCTGTGCCTGGGATATGGTGAGTGCGGTGGTATCCAGCAATTTGGCATCAGTGCCCTGCTGTAAGGGGGCAACGCTGCGATTGCTATCGCGCTCGTCACGTTTTTGGATATCCTGCAATAAGTCGGCGATGTTAGCATTTATCCCTTTCTCTATCAACTGCTTATATCGTCTTTGTGCGCGTATTTCAGCGCTGGCGGTAAGAAATATCTTCAGAATGGCATCGGGAAAGATAACGGATCCCATGTCGCGTCCATCCGTCACTAAGCCGGGTGGTTGACGGAATTCACGCTGACGTTCTACCAATGCTGCTCGAATTTGCGGGTAAGCCGCTAATTGCGAAGCTAAGATGCCGCATTCTTCTGCTCGGATAGCGTCGGTAACGATGTTACCGTCGAGGCAAATGGTTTCATTTTTAAATAGAACATTCAGGTTCCTGGCGATGCTTGCGAGCAAATCCTGATCCTGAATGTCTGCGCCGGTTTGTGTTGTTTTTAGTGCAACCAACCGGTACAGCGCACCGCTGTCCAGGTAATGGAATCCAAGGTTTTTAGCAACCAGCTGGGCGATGGTGCCTTTGCCGGATGCTGACGGACCATCAATGGCGATGACAGGAATTTCATTGGTATGCATGCAGCAATCTCATCAGTGGGGTTGAATGAATCGGTCGTATTTTTTTATTTTTCCGCATGGATTATCTGTGAAAGTTTTTCAAAATAATCAGGGAATGTTTTGGTAACGCAATTGGGGTCATTGATGCGTACAGGCGTGCCTAATGATGCGAGCGAGAAGCACATCGCCATGCGGTGATCGTCATACGTATCAATGGCTGCGTGTGGTGTCAAGCCATTGGCTGGCGGGGTAATGCGTAAATAATCGGCGCCTTCTTCGACAATCGCCCCCAATTTGCGCAACTCATTGGCCATGGCAGTCAGGCGATCTGTTTCTTTCAAACGCCAACTGGCAATATTGTGCAATGTTGTCACACCCTCCGCAAATAATGCGGTGACTGCGAGTGTCATGGCGGCATCAGGAATATGGTTACAATCCAGATCAATGGCGCGCAGAAATTTTCCGCGATGGCTTGCCGCTGCCCCGCTTGCCTCTATCCAGTTTTCTCCCATGGATATTTTTGCGCCCATCATTTCGAGCGCTGCGGCAAAATGGACATCACCTTGCGCACTATCGCGACCGACACCTTGAACACGAACTGGACCATGCCCAATAGCGCCCGCTGCGAGAAAATATGATGCCGACGACGCGTCACCTTCGACGGTGATATGGCCTGGACTGCGATAGCTTTGCTGCGCGGGTATCGTGAATTGCTGCCAGCCGGTATGTTCGACGTGTACACCGAAATGCAGCATCTGCGCGAGTGTTAATTCAATATAGGGCTGCGAGATTAAAGTACCGGATACGTGAATGATGGATTGCCTTTTGCTCAGTGGCAGCGCCATTAACAAACCAGTCAGAAATTGACTGGAAACACCACCTTTGACGGTAACCGAATGGGTATCGTTGTTGTCAAGCAGGCGCATTGGTTTGATTTCTAGTGGCGGGAAACCAGGGTTGCCCAGGTAAGTGATATCTGCACCCAGTTGACGTAGCGCATCCACCAAGTCTGCAATCGGTCGCTCATGCATGCGCGACACGCCGGATAATCGGTAATGACCATGCATTAAAGATAATACTGCAACCAAAGGCCGGAAGGCGGTACCGGCGTTACCGAGAAATAAATCAGCCTGTGTGGCTGGAAATGTGCCTTTTTCCCCGGTGATGCGGTAATCGTTTTTGTCTATCTGTGTGACGGCAACACCCAGTTTGGCAAGCGCATCTAGCATGCGTGCCGTGTCATCAGAGGCCAATAAATCATGAATGTGCGTAGTGCCTTCCGCCAGTGCGGCAAGCAAGAGAATGCGATTGGAGATGCTCTTTGATCCGGGTAGCTGCACAATGCCGCGGGCAATTCTGGCGGATGGGAGATCAAGCCATGTCATGATGTCTGCAGTGTAAAAATTGAAAGATGATATCGCATAAAAACATGCAAAGAATAAAAATTTTGTTAATCATTTAAGTGTGCTGATCATTTTTCTGAAATTACCTGGATTGAGCTACTAAATTTGGAAAAATCTTTATCAAACGATCGTGTTTAAGGTAATCTATCGTAGTAGATTTTTAGGCTAGCGCATTCGTTTTGTTTCAGATGCTTTTAAAAGACGCTGCTTTTGATGCTAGCTTAATTCAAAATGGTTGTACTATTTTTACAAGAAAGAGGTTGATGAATGGAAGATGCAGAAATTGCTTTGATGTTTTCTTTACTGACTATTCCTGTCGCCATCTGGTTACAGTTATGGGTAAAGAATCGTAGAGAGCAGCGAAGAAATGTTTTAGGCGAGGAAGAGTTTGAAAATACAGCGCGTGCATTCGTTTCTATTATTTTAGAAGGTGCTGCGGTTGTGGGTGGACTCATTATGATTATTATGGGTTCCGGAGGGGTGATTAAATACATCATCAATTTTTATGCAACATAACTTATCCGCATAGTTATTTCCAGTTTGTTGAAGAAGCAAGATATCCGGGGGATGAAAACCCGGATACTTGGTAGAAGGATAAAGAAGCTTTCAGTTATTGCTTGCGTTAGGAAGCCGTTTTACGGGGTTGATTGAGCTTTTGATTGTTTTGCTTTGGATTTTGTTGCAGTCGTTTTCTTGGGCGCCTTTTGCTCAAATTCAAAACTTATTTTTCCATCCGTATTTCTAACTAAATAGGCTGAAAAAGGTCGGCCTTTTTTGGAAATGAATTTCGTGAGTAAATCTGTTTTTCCGGTTTCCAGCAGTTTGACGACTTGTTCACGCTCTATGGGCCGCGCAAGAATAATTTTTCCTGTTTTAAAATTGCAAGTACGATCGGCTCCGACAGATTTTTCGCAAACATAATGCAAGCCATGTTCATACACTGCATGATTGCATTTCGGGCATTTACCTAGAAGCGCTTGATCACTGAAATCAACTTCTTCCTGCTGCTCATCATTACCAAAATCAAACTTCATTTCAAACGTATCCGTGAGTTTGATAATGGCGCTAAACGATGACCCCATTTTACTGCGAAAGCCTTGTAGCGGGCCTACTTGGTGCTGTGTGATCAAGGTTTCCATTTCTCCGACTTCAAATTGGCGTCCCGCCAGAATTTTCCACAATGCGAAATCACATTTCTGGCATTGGAATTTCTTGTAGGTTTCATGCACGACCCCGCCACATTTAGGGCAAGGTGATTGAAGTATGGAAAAATCACCGGCAATCGTTTCGCCGCGATAGGTCTTTGCTTGTTCCACAATGTGGCGCGTCATACCGGCGATTTTTTCCATAAACGCGGTACGTTTAAGTTGACCTTGCTCGATCTGGCGCAACTGAAATTCCCAGTTACCCGTTAATTCAGGTGAAATGAGCTCGGGAATCTTAAGGCCGCGTAGCAGTGTGATCAATGAAAAAGCTTTGGCGGTCGGATGTAGCTCGCGCCCTACCCGCTGCAGATAATTTTCCAGTACCAAGCCTTCAATAATGGCCGCACGTGTTGCCGGAGTGCCTAAACCTTTGGTACTCATGGCCGCGCGCAATTCTTCATCCCCAATCAGTTTACCTGCTCCTTCCATGGCGGAAAGTAAAGTGGCTTCATTAAATCTCGCCGGTGGGCGAGTTTGATTGGCGATGATATTGATTTCTTCCGTGGTGACGGGTTTGCCAGGTGTGATTGCAACCAGCACGGCATCATCTTCCTCGTCATCCGATTTGGTCGATTTGCCATAGACCGCCCGCCAGCCTGGATTAATCATCACCTTGCCTTCGGTTTTAAAAGGCTCAGCTTCCACGCGAGTGATACGGGTGGTAATCAGGAATTCGGCAGCCGGAAAGAAAATTGCCAAGAAGCGCTTGGTAACCAGATCATACAGCTTTGCTTCGGCTTCATTTAATTTTGCTGAGCTGAGCGCGGTCGGGATAATGGCGAAGTGGTCTGAGATTTTGGTATTGTTGAAAATACGCTTGTTGGGCGTGACCCAGTTTGACGCCAGAATTTGCCGAGCGAATTTTCCATAATCCGTATTTTCCAGGCTGTGCAAAGTATCTTTTACCGTAGCAATATAATCTTCCGGTAATGCACGCGAATCTGTCCGCGGATAAGTCAGTACCTTATGTTTTTCATATAAAGCTTGCGCCAGCCCGAGCGTTGTTTTGGCGGAAAAACCAAAGCGACCGTTGGCGTCTCGTTGTAAGCTGGTCAGATCATACAGTAATGGGCAGATTTCTTTGCTGGGCTTGCTTTCTTCGCTAACGTGGCCAGGTTTTTCCTGACATTTGTCGCGAATGACTTCGGCTTTTTTTTGTTCCCACAGTCGCTCAGGTTTTAGTTCCTGATTAATTTTGTCTTTGCTGAATTTTTCATCAAACCATTTGCCGATATAGTTGCCACTGTCAGTGGCGAATGTGGCATGGATTTCCCAATAATCCTGGGGACGAAATTTTTTGATTTTTTCTTCGCGTTCAACCAGGATCGCCAGGGTAGGTGTTTGTACCCGGCCAACGGTGGTTTTATGGAATCCACCTTCCTGGGAATTAAAAGCGGTCATGGCGCGGGTGCCGTTAATTCCGACCAGCCAATCCGATTCCGAGCGACTGACAGCGGCTTCAGCCAGCGATTGTACTTCTGAGTTATCCAGTAACTTGGTAAATCCTTGTCGAATTGAATCGGGCGTCATGGATTGCAGCCATAACCGTTTGACGGGCTTGTTCGCACCGACATGGCGTAAAATATAATAGAAAATCAATTCACCTTCACGCCCCGCATCACAAGCATTGATCAGTGTGTCGACGTCTTTACGCTTGATAAGCTTGCTTAGGAGCTTTAAACGTGCGGAAGTTTTTTCAATTGGATTTAAATCGAAATGGGGCGGAATGACGGGGAGATTTGCAAAACTCCATTTGCCGCGCTTTACTTCATATTCTTCCGGAATAACCAGCTCGAGTAAGTGCCCTACCGCTGAGGATACAATATATTGATCGTTCTCGAAGTAATCCGTGTGTTTGGTAAAGCCGCCCAGTACCCGTGCAATATCGGCTGCAACAGAAGGTTTCTCTGCAATGATCAATGACTTATTCATGGATTTCTCGGGAAAAATCATTGGCTAATGCTCTATTGTCGCGCATGTTTGTTACAGCTGAATCAGTAGTGAAAAGGGTTGCAAGCATATTGGGCGAGCGTATTGAACGCATCCACTCCTGTGGTTATTCGGTATGAACTAATCAACAAATACGAAACACGACTCAGTGTTAGTGTCGGTAATGAGAGTCGCTGACAATTAATAGTTTCTCAAGTACGGAATCGTCGGTCAATTGATTTTGAATCCACAGTTCTGTTAAAACAATCAGTTTGATTTTTTCAAGGCTGGATGAGTTTTCATCCATTGCCAGTACACGATCGATCAATAGTTCCCGCTGTAATGGGTTAATGATACCGGCGTGCTCCAGGAAGCAAATAAACCCTCGACCTTCGGTATCGATTTTTTCCATTTCAAAGTCTGTGTAGCAGCGAAAAGAATCGTTTTCAGCAAAGCTGGCTGGATAATTGCCGATATCGTGCTGCGCCAGTTCTGATAGCCAATCGAGTGTTTCGGTAATATCTTCATCGGCAAACCCGGCCATAGTCAGCTTGCGGGTTAGCGTGGCGGGATCCGGATAACTGCCGGAATCAAAATAATTTTCAAATAAGTAAACGAGTATATCGAACATAGTTGTGTTTAATAAGTTATGAGTATGATTACGGAATCAGCGTGTTGCGATCAATTTTTGTGAGATGTTATTGAACTCTCTGATAGCATCCACCGGGCAAACTGCTAACCTGACCGTCAAGCTCAAGCGTTAATAGCATGGCTGATACTATCTCAGCCGTCAAGCCGCTACGGGTACACAGCGTATCAATGTCAACAACATCATAACCTAGGTATTGGAGTAATGTTGTATTTTCAGTCGACTTTTCAATAGCGGGTTCTGCTGCTTTGTTTTTGTCTATGACGAATGCAATACAATTTAATTCATCTAAAATATCCTGAGTGCTTTCCACCAGTTTCGCGCCTTGTTTAATGAGTGCATGGCAACCCTTGGATAAGGGGGAGTGGATCGAGCCTGGAATAGCCATCACTTCACGTCCTTGATCCAGCGCCTGGCGCGCTGTGATCAGCGATCCGCTCTGTAGTGCAGCTTCCACGACCAGGCAGCCCCGGCTCATGCCGCTGATAATACGGTTTCTACGCGGGAAATTCCTGCCGATGGCTGGTGTGCCGAGTGGAAATTCGGAAATCAACGCACCTTCTTTTGCCAGCTTATGCGCTAACGGGCGATTTCTGGCTGGATAAACAATATCCAGACCGGTGCCGACCACTGCGATACTCGCCGCGGAGCCACGCAAACCACCGTAATGAGCGGCCGTATCGATACCCAGCGCCATCCCGCTGATGATGCAGAGTCCGGCATTGCTGGCAGCTTCAGAGAAAGCTTCTGCATTGGATAAACCTTGCGGTGTGGCATTGCGGCTGCCTACGACTGCTAATGCGGATAGCTGCAATAATTCGCGCCGACCTTTGAAATAAAGTAATGGGGGCGGGTCGGCGATATTCAGCAACTGCGCCGGGTAGTCCGGATCTGCTAGCGTAATGATGGCATTAACCGGATCTTCCAGCCACTTGAATGCGCCGGTAATTCTGTTGCAATCGGCGCCTTGCTTGATGCGCTCGGCGATGGGGTTTTTTACGATACGCTCAAGTGCCGAGATAGGCGCAGACAGGATTGTGGTAGGATTGCCAAAAGCAACGAGAAGCCGTCGAATGGACTCGCCACCTAAACCGTCAATCAGATTAAGGTTTAGCCATGATTCGATATCCGCTGGGTATTTCATGAGTGTGGGGCATTATTTTAGGGTGTTTTAACAGCATCCAAGATGCGAATAGAGTGTGTGCTTTGTACGACCAGCGCGTAGGATATTTTATTAAAAACACGAAATACAAAAACCAATCCGGTTCTTTCGTCGGGTAGTTGCACCATATCTCCAGTGAGGGATTTGGCTTGGCTTTTTCGATAAATGGCGAGTACATGACCCATTTCCAAGCCATCCGATTCGCCTTTGTTCAGCGTGACAATGGCGCCTTTGCCAATTTCGGTGACGCCGCCATATACTGAAACGATCCGGCCATTGATTGGGGATTCCGGCGCGTGCGGTGCGTAATTATTAAATATAATGTCGGGCGATGGCACCAGACGATCGCCTTTGAGGATTTCTTCGGTAGCACGGGTAATGGTGACTGTGCTGACCTCAGCAAAAACATCCGCCTTGGCATTTCCCAGGTAAGTTGCTTCATAACCGAGGATTTGGTCTTTTTGGTCAGGATCCTTGAGTGCTTTGCCGGGACGGAAGATTTGCCATGCAACACCCTTATCTTCGGGTAGTCCGCTGACATAAATCGTGTTGCCAGTGCTCAGAATAACCCGGCTGTCACTGGAACCCAGTACATACGGCGCATTGGCAAGGCCATCTTTTTCGATGACTAAAGGCTGGCTTAGAAAAGGTTCAATGGTGGCTGCAGGGATACTGGGGATAGCGGTGGAAGCCGACTGTTCCATGCGAATTTTCGGCGATAGCTTGACGGTTCTGAGATCACCGTCATCGTCAGCAAGTCGCAATCGATACCCCTGAAGTGATTTTTCCAATACGACAATATCGCCGGGATAGATTTTGTGTGGATTCTTGACTTGTTCACGATTAAATCCCCAAATCTCGGGCCAACGCCAGGGATCTTTAAGAAATCGGGATGCGATTCCCCATAAGGTGTCGCCGGGTACAACAACATAGCGATTGGGTGTGTCGCTCCGCAGTATAATGTTATCCGCGCTTGCTGGCGTAGCAGAAAGCAGGTTTAGGGATAAAATCATGGCTATAATAGATTTTTGCATGAACGACTCCGCTGGCGAGTGGTAGGGCGCATAGAATAACCGGCTAACAGGCCGTTGAAAAATGTTTTCGAGGCTGTTTTTAACATCGTAGCGGCCACGCAGATAGTGTTTCAACGGCCTGCTAATGATACGGCCCCAATAGGTTTCTGTTGATTAACACGATACATTTTTATGACTATCTTAAAAATATTACAATATCCAGATGAAAGACTACATACTGTAGCGGCTCCAGTAACGCATGTCACTAACAAAATCCGTTTGTTAGTACAGGACATGGCTGAAACAATGTATGCCGCACCGGGAATAGGGCTGGCGGCAACGCAAGTGGATGTTCACGAGCGCATCATCGTGATTGATATTTCCGAAGAACGCGATCAGTTGCTTGTTCTGATCAATCCGGAAATTATTGCCAGCCGCGGCGTATCCGATTATGAGGAAGGCTGCCTGTCGGTCCCCGGTATCTATGGAAAAGTGCAGCGCGCTGAGTCGGTGACTGTCAGGGCCTTGAATGCGCAAGGAGAATCATATGTCGTGGATGCCGACGGGCTGTTGGCAGTATGTATTCAACATGAAATGGATCATTTGGTTGGCAAAGTGTTTGTTGAATACTGGTCACAGCTTAAATTGTCGCGTACGTTGGCAAGGCTCAAGAAAAAACAGCGTCGTACCATGTGATTGCAGACGATTTTGTGAAAACTGCGCTATATCAATAAGTTTTTCTGGCCGGTTTTTCTTTTTTCTGATCAGTTGTAATCAATAGAATCGTAAGGATGTGTATGAATGAGTCGACGCGCATAAGATGAGAATTATTTTCGCTGGAACTCCCGGTTTTGCCGCTACTGCGCTGGATGCACTAATCGAAGCAAATCATGAAATTGTACTGGTCTTAACCCAGCCGGATCGTCCTGCCGGCCGGGGAATGAAAACACTGTCTAGCGCAGTTAAGCAACTTGCGCAGCAGCGTGATCTTGCATTGCTGCAACCACTGACGCTCAAAGCCCCCGAGTTACAAGAACGATTGCGAACATGTGGTGCGGATGTCATGGTGGTGGCGGCGTATGGGTTAATTTTGCCGCAAGCTGTCCTGAGTATTCCCCGCATGGGTTGTTTGAATATTCATGCGTCGTTATTGCCGCGCTGGCGTGGTGCGGCACCGATTCAGCGGGCTATTCTGGCGGGCGATCATGAAACCGGTATTACCATCATGCAAATGGATGCAGGATTGGACACCGGTGCTATGTTACTAAAACATCAACTAGTCATCGCCCCGGACGATACCGCACAGTCGTTGCACGACAAACTGAGTGTGCTGGGTGCTCAGAGTATTGTTGAAGTGCTGATGTTGCTGCAACGGGGAAAACTGACACCGGTGATACAGGATGAGGCGCAAGCTAGCTATGCAGCCAAAATAACAAAAACGGAAGCGGAAATTGATTGGCAACAAAATGCAGAGCAGATAGATCGTGTGGTACGAACGTTTAATCCAATGCCAGGTGCCTATACGTATTTCCGGGGTGTTGCGCTGAAGATCTGGCAAGCAAGAGCGGTTGCGGGAGGCGCGGGAAAGCCAGGAGAGATTATTGCAGTGGATCGTGAGCGCATTACGGTATCATGCGGCTCCGGCAGTCTGCAGATTGAAATGGTGCAAAAACCCGGTGGTAAGAAACTAAGCGCTGCAGATTTTCTGACTGGTAACCATCTACAATCTGGCGAGTATTTTTCTACAGCGCATTCTCCCACTGCACAACATGATTAAAACACAGCTTGCCGCAGCTTCCGCTATCAGTAACGTATTGGCTGGAGCAAGTTTGACGGCAGTGTTGCAGGAAATTTGGCGCTCCGACCCTGCCTTATCGAAACAACAAAGAGGTGCTATTCAAGATTTGAGTTACGGCGCGTTGCGTTTTTATGGGCAACTGGACGCAGTGCTCGGATTCTTATTAAAAAAACCTCTGCGCGATAAGCATCTGCATCATTTGTTGCTGGTAAGCTTATATCAGCTGCAATACAGTAGAGCACAATCGCATACCGTGGTCGACCAGGCAGTCTCAGCTTCACGTTCTTTGGCGCATGGAGAAGGCATGCAGGGATTGGTCAATGCGATATTGCGCAATTTTATCCGCCAACGTGAAAGCGTTTTGAAACGAGCCGCCGAGGGAGATGTCGGTTGTTATTCATATCCACAGTGGTGGGTCGACAAATTGCGGTTACAATATCCACAGAACTTTCGAGCGATATTGCAGGCGGGTAACCAACATCCTCCGATGACCCTGCGGGTTAATCGATGCAAAATAAGCGTGGAGGATTATCGCAACTTGTTGGCTGAGAACGTGATGCATGCAGAGCTGTTAGAATCTGGCGCACTGCAATTGAGTCAGCCGGTAATGGTTGAGAATTTGCCGGGCTTTAGTGCAGGCCTGGTAACCGTGCAAGATGCAGGCGCGCAGCTTGCGGCACCATTTCTGGATGTGCACGATGGTATGCGGGTGCTGGATGCTTGTGCCGCACCCGGAGGTAAAAGTACGCACTTATTGGAATTGGCAAATATAGCATTAACGGTGGTGGATAATCACGCAGCACGGTTGGCCCAGGTTCAGCAGAACCTCGAGCGCTTGCATATGACAGCAGAGCGTTTGGTGTGCGGGGATGCTTCGAACCCCGCTGCATGGTGGGATGGCCGGCCATTTGATCGTATTCTGGCCGATGTGCCTTGTTCCGCGTCCGGTGTGGTGCGTCGACATCCGGATATTAAATGGCTGCGGCGTGAGCGTGATTTGGTTAAGTTTGCAACACACCAACAGGCAATTCTCAATGCGTTGTGGAAAATTTTAAGTAAGAATGGTAAGTTGCTTTATGTGACCTGCTCGATCTTTGCTGAAGAAAATGTTATGCAGATAGAGAAATTTCTTAAACATCACTCTGATGCACTTTTATTGCCACTTTCCGGGACAGCAGTGGCGGATGGACAATTGCTACCAGACATTCAACATGATGGTTTCTTTTATACCTTGTTGCAGAAAATTTAATCAAAGTATGTGGCGTATATCGCTGATGCATGTCAGTCTGATTTTTATATCGTTGATGCTGTTATTGCTGACTACAGCTGCGCAAGCGGAAAGTATTCGCATAAAGTCTGTTAATTTGGCGGCAGTTGAACAGGGTTATGAGATCAGTGTTGACTCTGAAATTGTTCTCAATGCGACTTTGGAACAAGCGCTTGAGAAAGGTATCGTGCTTTACTTCGTTACCAAGTTCAGTTTGGTTGATTCGCGCTGGTATTGGCTTAACGACGAGATTGTGCGTGGTAAGCTAAGGATTGGATTGAGATATTATGCACTGACGCGCCAGTATCATTTGAACTATCCGGCGTTTTCGCAAAGCTTTAATACCTTGGAGGAAGCATTGCAGGCGCTGGGTCAGTTGCATGATTATTCATTGATTGTTAAATCGGAATTAAAGCAGGATGCGGATTATATTGCGTCCTTACGCATATGGCTTGATCTAACACGCATGCCTAAACCATTTCAGGTGGAAGCACTGGGTTCCAATCGATGGAATCTGAGCTCAGATAAGATGGAATGGCGCATGAAGCTACCAACGCCAGGGCAACCACTGCAGATTAAAGGTCAATAATGAAGTATGTGCTCATTATTGGCGCTGGCGTGGGTGCAGTCATGCTTTTTCTGCTGGCGACAGCGGGCGCCAATACTGAGTTTTTTGAGCGGCAATATCGTTTGTTGCTGGGTATCAATATTGCCTTCGTATCATTTCTCATGGTGATCGTGGGATTTCTGCTGTGGCGGTTTAGGCGCAGGCTTAAATCGGGTGTATTCGGGTCCAGGTTGGCGTTACGTTTGATGTTGGTTTTTTCATTGATGGCAATACTGCCCGGCGCTTTAGTATATGCCGTGTCGGTACAGTTTCTCGAGAAAAGTATTGAGTCCTGGTTTGACGTTAAGGTGGATCGTGCGCTGGAAGGTGGTTTGAGTCTTGGGCGTACCATGCTTGAGAGTTTATTGGCGGAGCTGCAGAAGAAAGCGCAAGCCACTGCATTGATATTGTCTGAGTCCTCCACCCCGCCTTTATTGGCGCTCAACGAATTACTGCTGCAATCGCAAGTTGAAGAAGCGACTTTATTCAACCAGGATGGCAAAGTCATCGCATTTTCCAGTGCCAGCGATCTGGCGTTGTTTCCTGGTGTGCCTAATGCCATGATGATGCGGCACATAAGAATCCAGAAAGCGTACAGCGCGGTTGAATCGATTCCGGATAAAGGTTTGTATTTGCGCGTAGTCGCACCTGTTAATGTATTGAGTCTAAAGGAGGATATTCGAGTACTTCAGCTTTTGCAGCCGGTGCCTGCACAATTGGCAAAAGACGCGGAGCGGGTGCAAGCAGGGCACCAGGATTATCAGGAGTTATCTCTGTCACGCCAGGGGTTAACCCGGTTGTATAGCGTTACATTGACGCTGGCGCTGCTATTGGCGTTATTTTCAGCGCTGGCGACAGCTTCATTGCTGAGTGAAAAATTGAGTGCGCCGTTAGGCATGCTCGCAGAAGGTACACGTGCCATTGCGCAAGGTGATTATAGCCGTCGTCATATGGTGCAGAGCAGCGATGAACTGGGGGTGTTGACCGAATCATTTAATTTAATGACGCAACAATTGCAGGAGGCGCAAGCAACCGCGCAACATAATCAACAGCAGGTGGAAAGTGCGCGCGCGCATCTGGAGAGTATTCTGGCCAATCTTTCATCCGGCGTGCTGGTGTTTGATGATCAATTGACTTTATCCAAGGCGAATCGCAGCGCGGAACAGATACTGCAAGTGCCTTTGATCAGTCTGGATGGCTCAATCATTGAGGGGTGTGTCGATAAAGAACCGCAGCTCAGCGCCCTAATCGCGGAAATCAGGGGAGGCTTCAGTTCTGGGGCGGCTGGTGTATGGCAGCGCCAATTAACACACTCGGAGGATGGTAAGAATCAGGTTCTGCTGATACGTGGAACGCGCTTGCCAAAGATATCGGGCGGTGGCGGTGTGGTGGTGTTTGACGATATTACCAATTTATTGCAAGTGCAGCGTGCAGTCGCGTGGGGTGAAGTTGCGCGTCGGTTGGCGCATGAGATAAAAAACCCATTAACACCGATTCAACTTTCCGCCGAGCGGGTGCAGCATAAGCTCGTCCATAAACTGAACGAGGAGGATGCAAGAATATTGCGGCGTTCTACCGAAACGATTGTCAATCAGGTTGAAGCGTTGAAGCGCATGGTGAATGAATTCAATCAGTATGCGCGTGTTCCTGAATTAGAATTACGTCAGCTAGATTTTAATCGACTGATACGGGAAGTTCTGTCATTGTATGAAACGGCAAGTATGGCAGCTGATAGTAGTAAACATATACCCATTAAGCCGGCGTTGGCTGATGATTTGCCTATGGTTAGAGGAGATTCTGCACAGTTGCGCCAAGTGCTGCATAATTTGCTGCAAAATGCGCAGGACGCATTGATCGACGCACCGGAACCTCTGATAGAGGTGAGAACTGAGATGGTGCATGGTGGTGTGCAGCTCAGTGTGCGTGATAATGGCTGTGGATTTTCAGATGAGATCAGGGTGCGGGTTTTTGAACCTTATGTAACAACTAAATTGAAGGGGACGGGGTTGGGACTGCCTATTGTGAAGAAAATTGTTGAAGAACATGAGGGGCTTATCCATGTCGAGAATATGAAGCCTCATGGCGCGCAGATTTCAATTATTCTACCGACGGTAGATAAGAATATTAGAGATAATAGGCCAGTATGAGGCTGAGCGATAGAAAATGAGTGATTAAAGTGGGGGTGGATTAGAACTGAACAAATCAATCGATAATTTTGGGAATTGACAGTCGCACATAAGCTGATTAGATTGCGGCAGCGGAGAAATTTTAAATGATAACAAACAATACAATACTTGTTGTTGATGACGAAATTGGTATACGTGAATTGCTGTCCGAAATTTTGCGTGATGAAGGATACCGGGTGGCGTTGGCGGAAAATGCTGAACAAGCGCGGGTTTGGCGTGGTCAGACGCGCCCGGGTCTGGTGTTGTTGGATATTTGGATGCCCGACACGGATGGCATTACATTGCTCAAAGATTGGGCGAGTAACGGTATGTTGACGATGCCAGTGATTATGATGTCCGGGCATGGCACTATAGATACCGCGGTTGAGGCGACGCGTATTGGGGCATTTGGTTATCTGGAAAAACCGATACCTTTGCAAAAATTACTCAGTACCGTCAGTAAAGCCTTGCGAGGGGGGCAGAGTAAACAACATCTGGCGCTCTCTCTGTCGAGTTTAGGGAAAGGTATTTTAATTGCTGATCTTCGGAAGAAACTAGAACAAGTTACCAACTTGAAAACGCCCTTGCTGCTGATGGGTGAGCCGGGTGTTGGTGCGGAAATATGTGCGCGATTTTTACATCGTTCCAACACGCCTTGGGTGGAGCCGGAAACATTGGTATCGCTGGCTGAATCACCGCTGGATTTGTTGGAGCTGGCGCGGGATGGTTTGTTATTTCTCAAAGATGTGGGTGAAATCAGCAAATTGGCGCAAAAAGGCTTATTGTTATTGCTGAGTAAATTAGATAAATACAATGTACGGTTGGTTTGCGCAACCTCTCAACCGTTGGCTGAGTTGACAGCGCAGGGAAATTATCATCCTAAGCTCTTTGAGGTGCTGAGTAGTTTAAGCATCGGGATTCCGGCGCTGAGGGCGCATCGGGAAGATATTCCTGAATTAGCCAATCAAATTTTATCGCGCTTTGTCGAATCGGGTGAAGCGTCATCTACTTTGCAGTTTAGTATCGCTGCACTCAATTGCTTGCGAAATTTTGATTGGCCGGGTAATTTGACACAGCTCACAGGTGTCGTGCATTCCTTGGCATTGACTTGTACTGGCGATGAGATTTCGGTTGAGGCCGTTCAGCAAGCGATGGTTTTTCCGGAATCCGCTTCAACTTCAGTAGCTCCGGAGATTCCGCTTGATCTGTCGTTGCGTGAAGCGCGCGATTTATTTGAGAAAACTTACTTTGAGAGACTCATCGATCAAGAAAACGGCAATATGACGCGCGTAGCTGATCGGGCCGGGCTAGAGCGCACACATCTTTATCGCAAGATAAAACTACTGGGAATCAAACTGCGGGGAAACTAATCGCATCAGCGGATTTCACTGCTACTGGATTGGTTTTTATGCGCAAAATGAGGTTGTCGTATCATCCATCTTAAGCGATAATGCTAACTTTGTCATTGATGTGCAGTGACAGCCGTTTCTATTTCTGTTTGTTGAAAATATAAGGGAGTTAGTGTTGATGGGTACTTTTAAGGATTTTGACGCGTCGGTGTTTAAGGATTTGACCAGCGCGATTCGTGCATTGGCAATGGATGCCGTGCAAAAAGCCAATTCTGGTCATCCCGGTATGCCAATGGGCATGGCCGAAATTGCTGAGGTGTTGTGGATGCATCATCTGCGTCATAATCCTAGCAATCCGGAGTGGGTTGATCGCGATCGATTCGTTCTTTCCAATGGACATGGGTCCATGTTGATTTATGCTTTATTGCATTTGACAGGTTATGACCTGCCCATGGAAGAAATCCAGCGTTTCCGGCAATTTCATTCTAAAACGCCAGGGCATCCGGAATATGGTTATACCCCCGGGGTAGAGACTACGACAGGTCCTTTGGGCCAAGGTATTACCAATGCAGTAGGCATGGCACTGGCGGAGAAAGTGCTGGCTGCTGAGTTTAACCGCCCCGGCTACAATATTGTGGATCACCATACCTATGTTTTTCTGGGGGATGGCTGCTTAATGGAAGGCATTTCGCATGAGGCTTGCTCCTTGGCAGGCACTTTAGGCTTAGGCAAACTGATTTGTTTTTATGATGATAATGGGATTTCCATTGATGGCCATGTAGAAGGCTGGTTTACCGACGATACACCGAAGCGGTTTGAAGCGTACGGCTGGCATGTGGTGCCGAATGTCAATGGTCATGATACGAAAGCAATTGAAGCGGCTATTGAAGCGGCCAAGAAAGTCAGTGACAAACCGTCGATGATTTGTTGCAAAACGGTCATTGGGTTAGGTTCGCCCAATATGGCCAATACCCATTCGGTACATGGTGCTGCATTAGGTGATGCAGAAATTGCTGCTGCCCGTTCTTATATTGGTTGGCATCACCCGCCTTTTGAAATTCCACAAGATATCTATAGCGCTTGGGATGCGAAGGCGAAAGGACAGAAACTTGAGGCTGAGTGGAGCAAAAAATTTGCCGAATATGTAGAGAAATATCCTGCCGAGGCTGCTGAATTCAGTCGTCGCATGGCAGGTGACTTGCCTGCAAGCTGGGGCAGTCATGTAGATAGCGTTATCAATCAAGTGAATGCAAAAGCAGAAACCATCGCCAGTCGGAAAGCTTCACAAAATACCATCGAAGCGTTAGCGTCAGCTTTACCTGAGTTGATTGGCGGTTCTGCCGATCTGGCTGGATCTAATTTGACGTTATGGTCCGGTTCAAAAGGAATTAGTCAGAAAAACGGTGGCAATTATGTTTACTATGGCGTGCGTGAATTTGGTATGAGTGCCATTATGAACGGACTATCGCTACATGGTGGTTTGATTCCTTACGGCGCGACATTCCTGATGTTTTCTGAATATGCCCGTAATGCCTTGCGCATGTCTGCACTGATGAAAATTCGCAATATTTTTGTATATACGCATGATTCGATCGGTTTGGGCGAGGATGGCCCAACGCATCAACCCGTGGAGCAAACGGCTACATTGCGTTATATCCCTAACATGGATGTGTGGCGGCCTTGCGACACGATTGAATCAACAGTTTCCTGGGCACGTGCCATTGAACGTAAGGATGGTCCTTCAATATTGATATTCAGTCGTCAGAATCTACCATTCCAGAAACGTGATGCAGCTACCATCAAATTGATTGATAAAGGTGGTTATGTATTATCCGAGGCGGGTAACGGAAAGCCACAAGCCATATTGATTGCGACCGGCTCGGAAGTCGGTCTAGCCATGAGTGCACAAAAAGCACTGGCTGAGGAAGGTATTCATGTGCGCGTTGTTTCCATGCCTTGTACGAATGTTTTTGATCGCCAAGCGTCATCTTACAAAGACAGTGTGTTGCTGAAGGGTGTCAAACGCGTCGCCATTGAAGCGGGTGTGACTGATTTCTGGCGTAAGTATGTCGGGCTGGACGGCGCTGTGGTCGGTATCGATACATTTGGTGAATCGGCACCTGCGGATGTGCTGTTCAAACATTTTGGCTTTACCGTCGAGAACGTGACCAAGACAGTAAAAGGCATTCTCTAATACAATTGATGATTAAAACAGGCGGATGGTATGTGTTTGTCCGCCACACAAGTTTCTTTTAAGGAGTTTTATATGACAATTAAAGTAGGTATTAATGGGTTTGGTCGTATCGGACGCATGGTTTTTCGCTCCGCAATACAGAATTTTCCGGATATCGAGATCGTAGCGATCAACGATTTGTTGGAACCTGACTATCTGGCGTATATGTTGAAGCACGATTCAGTGCATGGACGCTTCAAGGGCGATATTGCGATTGATGGCAATACCCTGGTAGTCAATGGCAAAAGAATTCGGTTGACGGCAGTTAAAGATCCGGCTGAACTGAAATGGAATGAAGTCGGCGCAACGGTTGTGGTTGAATCGACCGGCTTGTTCTTGACCAAGGAAACCTGTGAAAAGCATCTGGCGGCGGGCGCTAAGAAAGTGATTATGTCGGCGCCTTCCAAAGACGACACGCCGATGTTCGTGTATGGCGTAAATGACAAGTCTTACAAAGGCGAAAGCATTATTTCCAATGCTTCTTGTACCACAAATTGCTTGGCACCGGTTGCCAAAGTGTTGAACGACAAATGGGGCATCAAGCGCGGGCTGATGACAACGGTGCATGCAGCAACTGCGACACAAAAAACTGTTGATGGTCCGTCTAACAAAGATTGGCGTGGCGGTCGCGGTATTTTGGAAAACATCATTCCATCGTCAACCGGTGCTGCCAAGGCAGTGGGCGTTGTCATACCTGAATTGAACAAAAAGCTGACCGGTATGGCTTTCCGCGTTCCAACATCGGATGTTTCTGTTGTGGATCTGACCGTTGAGTTGGAAAAAGACGCTTCTTATGCCGATATTTGCAAAGCGATGAAAGACGCTTCTGAAGGTTCCATGAAAGGTGTGTTGGGCTATACCGATCAGAAAGTAGTATCCACCGACTTTCGTGGCGAAAGCTGTACTTCCATTTTTGACGCTGAAGCAGGTATGGCTTTAGATAAAAGCTTTGTTAAAGTGGTCGCATGGTACGACAATGAGTGGGGCTATTCCACCAAAGTACTGGAGATGGTTCGTACCGTTGCCAAGTAGTTTTGCATTTGAAAGTGTGCAATTGAGAGTGAATCAGTAAATTCTTATTGCTATCTCAGTTTTAATATTCAATTAGTTAAGACATAAAGGGTAGCGCTTGCTATCCTTTATATTTTCTTAAAGACAATTCTGGAGTTGACCGTGCCTGTTATTAAACTTGTTGACCTTGATCTCAAGGGTAAGCGTATATTTATTCGCGCTGATCTGAATGTGCCTGTGAAAGACGGTAAGGTGACATCGGATGCACGCATTACCGCCTCAATGGCGACGATTAATCATTGCCTTAAACAAGGTGCGAAGGTGATGGTTACTTCTCACTTGGGTCGCCCTGAAGAAGGTCAATGGACTGAAGAAAATTCACTGAAGCCGGTGGCGGGTAATATTGCGAGTCGTTTGAATAAGCCGGTGCGTTTAATCCGCGACTGGGTCAATGGCGGTTTTGAAGTGGCTGACGGAGAATTGGTTGTGCTCGAGAATTGTCGCATCAATAAGGGTGAAAAGAAAAATTCAGAAGAAACCGCACAGAAGTATGCGAAATTGTGCGATGTGTTTGTGATGGATGCGTTTGGTACTGCACACCGCGCTGAAGCTTCAACCTACGGTATTGCCAAGTATGCGCCAGTGGCTTGCGCAGGCATTCTGCTTACCGAAGAACTGGATGCGTTGACCAAAGCGCTGCTTAGTCCGGCACGCCCGATGGTGGCTATTGTGGGCGGCTCGAAAGTTTCAACCAAACTGACAGTGCTCGAATCGTTATCCGAGAAAGTTGATCAATTGGTCGTGGGTGGCGGTATTGCCAATACATTCCTGAAAGCGACCGGTAAGAATGTCGGCAAATCATTGTGCGAGGATGATCTGGTGCCAACGGCCAAAATGCTGATGGATAAAATGTCTAAACGCAACGCATCGATTCCGATCGCGGTCGATGTGGTGGTCGGCAAAAAATTTGATGCCAATGAACCGGCCGTATTGAAAGACGCGGGCGATGTTGCTGATGATGACATGATTTTTGATATCGGGCCCAAAAGTGCGCAGGAACTGGTGGATATCATCATGCGTGCGGGAACTGTGGTGTGGAATGGTCCGGTGGGTGTATTTGAATTTGATCAGTTTGGCGCGGGTACTGAGAAAATTGCCAGAGCCATTGCGGAAACAAGCGCTTTTACGCTGGCGGGTGGCGGTGATACCATTGCGGCTATTCAGAAATACGATATCTATGACAAAGTATCGTATATATCAACTGCCGGTGGCGCATTCCTGGAATTTTTGGAAGGTAAAAAATTGCCCGCAGTAGAAATATTGGAATTACGTGCTAATTAATCGTCAAGAAAAATAATGATTCGAAGAACAAAAATTGTAGCAACACTGGGTCCTGCCTGTAATAACCCGAAAATATTGGAACGTATGATCAGGGGCGGTGTAGATGTTGTTCGGGTCAACTTTTCGCACGGTACGCGCGAGCAGCATATTGAGTTTGTGGAATTGACACGTTCACTGGCACGAGCTGCGGGTTGCACGGTCGGCGTTCTGGCTGACCTGCAAGGCCCGAAGATACGTATTGGTAGATTTGAGAACGGTAAGATCAGACTTGAAGTGGGTGATCAGTTTATTCTCGACGCGTACTGCGAATTAGGCAATCAGGAAAAGGTCGGGCTAGACTATAAAGAGTTGCCGAATGATCTGGAAGCGGGCGCTACGCTGATGCTGGATGACGGCCGCATTGTATTGAGTGTGTCTGCGGTTCGAGAACACCAGGTATTTTGTGTGGTTGAGCAGGGCGGCGTGCTGTCGAATAACAAAGGGATTAATCGCAAAGGTGGCGGATTGGGCGCGCCCGCACTCACCAGTAAGGATCTGGAAGATATCAAAACGGCTGCAGAGTTTGGCGCAGATTATCTGGCGGTATCGTTTGTGCGCTCGGGCGATGACATCCGGCAAGCGCGTGCATTGATGCAAGAGGCAGGCGGGAAAAGCATGATCATGGCAAAGATTGAACGCTCGGAAGCCATACTTGCGCTGGATGATATTCTGGAAGCATCGGATGCCATTATGGTGGCGCGCGGTGATCTGGCTGTCGAAGTCGGCGATGCAGCGGTTCCAGCTTTGCAGAAAAGAATGATTCGCTCGGCAAGAACGAATAATAAACTGGTGGTGACGGCCACGCAGATGATGGAATCGATGATTACCAATCCGATTCCAACGCGCGCTGAAGTGTCGGATGTGGCTAACGCGGTACTTGATGGCACGGATGCGGTGATGCTGTCGGCCGAATCTGCTGCCGGTGAATATCCGGTTGAGGCGGTTGAAGCGATGGCAAGGGTCTGTCTGGAAGCCGAAAAGGAATATTTGGTCAGTCATGACCGGCGTATCACAACGACGATCAGCCAGGCGACCATCGAAGAAGCCATTGCGCGCGCCACCATGTTTACAGCCAGCGGATTGCAGATTCGTGCGATCGCTGCGTTAACGCAAAGCGGTGTGACCGCATTGCTGATGTCACGAAGAAGCTCGAAAGTACCTATTTTCGCGTTAAGCCCCAATGAAGAAACGCGGAGGCGCGTGACTCTGTTCAGAGGCGTTTACCCGGTCGAATTTGGTGATGGGCTTAGTGATCCGGAAGAGATTCTGAATCTTGCTGAAGAGGAATTACTTAAGCGCGGCGTTGTGCGCAATGGTGATATCATGGTGATGACGATCGGAGAACCGGTGGGTAAGTCGGGTGGTACCAATACCATGAAAATTATCAAGGTCGGCGAATGGAAATCACGGCACGGGATTGACGCGACATAAACTGTCTGTCGAAATGCCGTTCGGGCATTAGCGCATCGACAGCAGCGAGAACCACAAGATATTTATTCAGAAGAATGCTTATACTAAGACACGATTTTATTAAGAAAATTTTTTAAGGAGACTTAAATGGCACTCGTATCACTAAGACAACTACTTGATCATGCAGCAGAAAACGGTTATGGTTTGCCCGCTTTTAATGTGAATAACCTGGAGCAAATCCAAGCCATCATGCAAGCGGCTGATGAATGCAACAGCCCGGTTATCATGCAGGGTTCCGCCGGTGCGAGAAAATATGCGGGTGAAGCATTTTTGCGTCATTTAATCGAAGCGGCCGTTGAGTCCTATCCGCATATACCGATTGTGATGCATCAAGATCATGGCGCTTCTCCATCCGTTTGTGTTAATGCAATCCGTAGCGGCTTTTCCAGCGTCATGATGGATGGCTCATTGCAAGCAGACGCCAAAACACCCTCCACCTACGAATACAATGTCAAAGTCACGGCAGATGTCGTCGGTACCGCGCATTCCGTCGGTGTTTCGGTGGAAGGTGAATTGGGCTGTTTGGGTTCGCTGGAGTCCGGCATGGGAGAAGCGGAAGATGGGCATGGCGCAGAAGGTGTGTTGTCGCACGATCAATTGCTGACCGATCCGGAAGAAGCTGCCGACTTTGTTCGCAAAACCGGTGTGGATGCCTTGGCGATTGCTATTGGAACCTCGCATGGTGCTTACAAATTTACCCGCAAACCCACGGGCGATATCCTGGCCATTCAACGCATCAAAGAAATACATCAACGTATTCCCAACACCCACCTGGTGATGCACGGTTCTAGCTCAGTGCCACAAGAATGGCTGGAAATTATTCGTCAATACGGCGGTGATATCAAAGAAACCTACGGTGTTCCTGTCGAAGAAATTCAGGAAGGTATCAAATATGGCGTACGCAAGGTCAATATCGACACCGACATCCGCTTGGCAATGACCGGCGCGATTCGTCGCAGCTTGGAAAAAGACAAAAGCAATTTCGATCCGCGTAAATTCCTGAAAGAAGCGACTGCTGCAGCTAAAGACATTTGTAAAGCACGCTTTGAAGCCTTCGGCTGTGCCGGACAGGCAGGGAAAATCAAACCAATTTCTCTGGAAAGCATGGCAAATCGCTATGCTAAGGGTGAATTAAACGCGATTATTAAGTAAGTAAAACTGGCAATATTCAATAGGCCTATGATTGCTTGTGCAACCTTGTATCATCAATCATAGGACTGAGATCGGAAAGTTTTAGGTAATAAGTCTTCCTTCTTTTAAGTTTTTTATGTTGATTCTTCATTCTGTTTCTAGATCGCAATGAGATAGGAGTGAAGATCGGATGGTGTCAACGCAGATGAGAATTTGAAATGGATAGTACCGAAATTCTTTTCAACGGTATCTCGCAAACGCCGGCTGAGTCGGCTCTGAAAGAACTGGCTATTTCTCTCAATATCGGTGTTCTCAGCGGCAATGAAAATCCTCTCAATACACGCTAGCAAGTGTCGCTAAGGTTCGACCAATCGTTCGATCTGCTGTCTCAGCTTTCGGCTGATCCATGACAACTTGATTGCTATGTTTATCAGGGACTGATTAAGTGAGCTCGTTTACCGAAAAAAAAGAAATACCGACTACTGATGAATATTTGAAAGTCAGTTTGAATGAGGTTTTGGATAGATTAAATAAAAATCCGAGTGGTGTGCAAAGCGAGGAAGCTTTTGTTCACGCAGTAATTACGGTGCGTAATGCAATGATTACCGAGAAACTGACCAAGTGGCTTATTGGCCTAACTGCGGTAGTCGCAATAGCTACTGCACTGTTAGTCGTTGTTCCGTTTATTGCGTCATCGCTTGAAGCCGAGAAAATGGAATCAAAGATTGCCGAAACTCAAGCAGTGCACGAAGGTATGCAGCTCGAAGTAATGGCGCTAAAGAATGAAGTGCTGGAATTAAAACAAGCTTTGTCAGTACTGAATGATCAAATGCAAAAACATAGCGATCAACTCAACAAGGACACTATGCGCTGACCTACTCACGTTGGCGACTGGAAATTATGATTGGTTTTCCGGAGGAACATAACCCACCGGCTGTTCCGCACCCGCACCGAAAAAATGCGCTTCCAGTTGTTCCGCCAGATACTTGCGTGCTTTGATATCCGAAAGATTCAAGCGGTTCTCGTTGACCAGCATGGTTTGGTGCTTGATCCATTGCCCCCAGGCTTCTTTGGAGACATTGTCAAAAATGCGTTTACCCAATTCGCCGGGGTAGGTTTGAAAATCCAGGCCTTCGGCTTCGCGACCCAGTTTGATGCATTTAACCATTCTTGCCATTTAATTTGCTACTCCAGATCAGTCAAAAGGATGTTCGGAAAGAAAAAACCGCCATTATGAAACGTTCGCTTCAATCAGTAAACTACCGGTGTAAATTAAAGTGGCTTTAGTAAAATTACAGATGTTTGATCAGCACTTTTGAGCGACGTTGATAGTTGTATAAATTCTGTTTAACTTTCGGTAATTCAGCGGGGGTGGCTACGGTAAAGCCGTGCTCAATGAACCAATGCGTGGCGTGCGTGGTGAGGACAAATAGGATATGGATGCCCTGGGAGATGGTTTGGTTTTCGATATGTTTGAGTAAGCGGTTGCCATGGCCGAAGTCGCGATAATCCGGGTGGATCGCCAAACAGGCGAGTTCGCAGGCATGTTCTTCCGGAAAAGGATACAGCGCAGCGCAGCCCAGTATGATGCCATCGTGTTCGAGCACGGTAAACCGGTCGATTTCAATTTCCAGTAATTCACGGCCACGCCTGACCAAGATGCCTTCGGTTTCCAGCGGTTCGATTAATTGCAGGATGCCGCCGACGTCTTCGATTCTGGCTTTTCTGAGCGCCTGCAGAGTTTCCCGAGAAATCATTGTGCCGATGCCATGGTGCGTAAAAAGCTCTTGCAGAATGGCGCCATCGCTATGACGGCTGATCAGGTGGGTGCGCGCCACACCCATTTCACAGGCTTTGGTTGCATATTGCAGCGACAGTCGAATAGCGTCCGGCACAAAAGGCTTCGTTGTGGGTATTTTGTTTTTCAATAGTAATTTGCTTTCGGCAACAGTGAGTTCGCGCGGTAGCACTGTCGATTTGCCAACTGCGGTATCATCCAGCATATCCAACAGAAAAATCAGTTTCTCGGCGTTGAGTGCAATGGCGACTTCGGTCGCTACATTTTCCATGGTCAGATTAAAAATTTCTCCGGTTGGCGAGTAGCCCAGCGGTGAAATTAGCACCACATCGCCTTGCTCCAAGCGCGACTGAATCGCCTGTGCGTTGATTTTGCGTACCTTCCCGGTATGCATCAGATCAACACCTTGAATGATGCCCTGCGGACACGCGGTGACAAAATTTCCGCTGGTGACGCGGATGGACGCATTGGCCATCGGTGAATTAGGCAGACCCATCGACAGCAAAGCGGCAATTTCGTGATGGACACGTCCCACCGATTCTTTGACGCATTGTAGCGCGGCGGGATCGGTCGCGCGCATGCCCATGACCGTTTGCGTTTCCAATTGCGACTCATCCAGGCGCAGCTGAATTTGCGGGCGTGCGCCATGTACCAATACCAGCCGTACACCGAGACTGGCAAGAAGGTTGATGTCGTGAATGAAATGGACAAATTTTGCATCGGTGATCATTTCGCCACTAAAACCAATGACGAAAACTTTCCCTCTGAATGCATGAATATAAGGCGCGACTGAGCGGAACCAGGCAACAAAATCAGTGGCGGGGCTCATTTGAGTATCGGCAGTCACTGTTAATAGTCTCCCCACAGCGTTTGTATTGCCGCAATCGCGGCTAACGCGGCGCTTTCTGTGCGCAGTATGCGTCTTCCCAGACGTAGCGGAATGAAACCGGTGCCGGTGTGTAAAATAGCTGCTTGTTCTTCCTGCGTAAAACCACCTTCGGGTCCAATAACAAGCGCTAAATTGGCATCGACTGGTGGTTTGGGGATATCTCTCAAACCTTTTATGGCCGTTGTGGATAGCATCAAATGTACATCATGCGCTGATCGGGTGGCTTTCTTTTGACTCAGCCATTGGGGCAGTGAAATTAATGGCCGCACTTGTGGTATAAGATTCCTGCCACATTGCTCACAGGCTGAAATGACAATTCTCTGCCAGTGCTGTAGGCGCTTGGAAGAACGTTCATCAGATAAGTGCACGATGCTGCGGTCGGTGGTAATCGGCTGAACGCAGGTCACACCCAGTTCTACCGCTTTTTGTATGATCCAATCCATTTTTTCATTGACGCATATCGCCTGAGCAAGTTCGATGTGTAGTGGTGATTCGCAATCAATGTCGCGATAAGCATCAATCAAGACGGTGGTGTTGGATTTGCTGATTGTTTGGATGTGCGCGGAAAATTCTCCACCATCTCCGCTAAATAGTGTAATCGAGTCACCTACCTTCAGACGCAGTACCCGCGCGGCATGATGCTTGTTCTCAGCGGATAATTCGATGTTTTGTCCAATCGTGATTTTCGCTGGATGATAGAAGCGTGCATGCATGTTGAAGTATACGGCCTGGGTAAGTGGTAATTTCGATAAATGGACTCGTGATAATATAGCACGATATGTATGCAGCATTGTTTGGCCGCTACGTTGATTTTGAAAGACGGTGAGCGGGAAAAGAGATTTTTCAAGATATTATTTATTGGTAGGAGAAAGCATATGGCAAGCTTGGAAACACCGGTGTGCGATTTTGGTTGGAAGGCGATTGATTTTGATTTGCTAGGTGTTGATGGCAAGCGTTATAGCCTGGCTGCTGCAAAAGGGGAAAGCGGATTGCTGGTGATGTTCATCTGCAATCATTGCCCATACGTGAAAGCAGTGCAGGATCGCATCATCCGTGATGTGAATGAATTGAAGTCACATGGGATGAATGCCATCGCGATCATGTCCAATGACCCTGCGGATTATCCGGAAGATTCATTTGAAAACATGGCATTAGTTGCCAAGCGACTAAACTATCCTTTTCCTTATGTGTGGGATGAAACTCAGGAAATCGCGAAACGCTATGGTGCGGTATGTACGCCTGATTTTTTTGGGTTTAATAACAAGCTGGAATTGCAATATCGTGGACGTTTGGATGCGTCGCGAAAAGAGGCTGCATCCGCTGATGTGCGGCGTGATCTGTTTGAAGCGATGCTGCAAGTTGCTAAAACCGGTCGTGGTCCGGAAGAGCAAATTCCCAGTATCGGCTGCTCGATAAAATGGCGTGTGGAGTGAATGTGCTAGAACAAGTGATTACGGTTGTTAAAGAGGTAGCGCAGCAAGTTATCATGCCGCGCTATATGCGGGTGGATCGGCAAGTGAAAGCGGATGGCAGTTTTTTTACTGAGGCCGATATTGCGGCACAAAACGCTTTGCTGGATGCACTACAGAAGATCTATCCGGCGGCTGCCATGGGTGAAGAAATGTCGGAGCAGGAGCAGGAAGCGCAATGGCTAAAGGGTGAAAGCGGATTGTGGTGTATAGATCCGATTGATGGTACTTCGAATTTTCTCAATGGGTTGCCCTATTTTGCTATTTCAGTGGCGCTTATGGAACAAGGGAGAAGTATTCTGGGTGTCATCTATAATCCGGTGGCCGATGAAATGTTTTATGCGACCAAGGGCGGTGGTGCATTTCTCAACGGCATAGCGCTACCGATCAAAAAATATGTGCCGGTATTGTCACGCGCCATGGCGAATGTCGATTTGAAACGACTTGATCGTAAACTGGCGGCAAAAGTGGCGACTTATCCACCTTATGCGTCGCAACGAAATTATGGCGCTTGTGCGCTCGAATGGTGTTATACCGCCGCCGGCTATTTTGATTTGTACCTGCACGGTGGGCAGAAACCATGGGATTATGCAGCCGGTTCGCTCATTCTCGAAGAAGCGGGTGGAAAAATGTGCGGCTTTGACCAAGATGATTATTGGGCGGGCTCGCCGTGGCGACGATCCGTGATTGCAGCATTGGACCCCGAATTATTTGCGCAGTGGCGCGACTGGGTGCGCGAGAATCGGTAGGAATCTGGCTGCGCAATAGTGTAAGCGTGAAAATTTAAAGTAGGAAAAGGAATACGATTGAAAATTATCATCCTGGGAGCTGGTCAGGTCGGATCATCCGTGGCAGAAAGTCTGGTGAGCGAAGCCAATGACATTACCATGGTCGACGTTGATTCCAAGCGGCTGGCGCTATTGCAGGATCGTTTGGATCTGCGCACAGTTGTCGGCAATGCATCGCATCCATCAGTGTTAGTGAATGCCGGTGCGCATGATGCGGATATGATTTTGGCGGTAACCGAGCACGATGAAACAAATCTGGTGGCTTGTAAGCTTGCTGCCACCTTGTTTAACACACCCACTAAAATTGCGCGTATTCGCTCCACCGAGTATTTGGCGCATCCGGAGATTTTCTCAACCGAGAATTTCTGTGTCGATTTTGCTATTTGCCCGGAACAAATTCTGACTGAGTATATCGAGAAATTGATTGAATTCCCTGAGGCTTTGCAGGTGCTTGATTTTGCGGCAGGAAGAGTAAGTTTGGTTGCCGTGCGTGCATTGCAGGGTGGGGCACTTGTTGGGCAGCAGCTGCAAGAATTGCGCAAGCATGTTCCCAATGTGGATACACGTGTGGCAGCAATTTTTCGTAAAGATCGATCGATTATTCCGGAAGGTGACACGATTATCGAAGCTGAAGATGAAGTTTTTTTTATTGCTGCATCCGAAGATATCCGCACAGTGATGCGAGAGTTGCGGAGTATGGATAAGCCGGTTAAATATGTGATGGTTGCCGGGGGAGGAAAGATCGGCAAACGCCTCTGTGAAGCGCTGGAAAAGGATTACCAGGTTAGAGTTATTGAACACAACCATCAAGCCAGCAAGCGTTTGGCAGAGGAGCTGAATCATGCACTGGTATTGCACGGCGATGCGACGGATGAAACGCTGCTCGAGAGCGAGAGTATCGCCGAGATGGATATGTTTTGTGCGCTAACGAATGATGAAGAGAATAATATTATGTCAGCGTTGTTGGCGAAGCGCATGGGTGCGCATAAGGTGATCGCATTGATCAATCGTCGTGCCTATGTGGATCTGGTGCAGGGTAGCCGGATTGATATCGCTATTTCGCCGGCGCAGGTTACGATCGGTTCATTACTGGCTTACGTCCGGCAAGGCGATGTTGTCGCTGTGCACAGCTTACGGCGCGGCGCGGCGGAGGCGTTGGAATTGGTGGCGCATGGCGATGCAAGATCGTCTAATGTGGTGGGAAGAAAGATAGAAGACATCAAGTTGCCTAAAGGTGCCACAATTGGCGCTATCGTGAGAGGCTTATCAAAATCGAGAAGTGTGTTTGGCGACAGCCTGATTTCAGAGCAAGAAAAGCACTCGCAAGAATCGGGCAACAACGTAAAGGTTATTATCGCGCACCATGATACGGTTATCGAACAGGAAGATCATGTTATTTTGTTTGTAATTAATAGAAAGATGATTCGCGAAGTGGAAAAATTGTTTCAGGTTAGTGTTGGTTTTCTGTAGTTGATAACTGCATGAATCGACTTTTTGCTGTTGTTAATGTGCTTGGCAAGATGATACTGATATTCGGATTGACGATGCTGATCCCACTTGGTCTGGCGCTGTGGAATGATGATGGTGCGACATGGGCGTTTGAAGAATCTATCTTGATTGCCATGGGTTGTGGCTTGCTGATGTGGCTGGTGACGCGCCGTTATAAACGTGAATTGCAAACAAGAGATGGTTTTTTGCTGGTGGTGTTGGTTTGGTCGGTGCTGCCGGTTTTTGCGATGCTGCCATTATTATTTTATTTGCCGCAGCTTAATCTCAGCATGGCTTATTTTGAGGCGGTTTCAGGATTAACTGCAACGGGTGCTACGGTATTGTCGGGGTTGGATGCATTGCCGCCGTCTATCAATTTATGGCGCGGTGAAATCATATGGTTGGGTGGGATGGGTTTAATTGTCCTGGCGGTGGCGATTCTGCCACTATTGGGTGTGGGTGGTCGGCAGCTGCTGAATGCAGAGATACCTGGGCCAATGAAGGAAAACAAGCTTACCCCGCGCATCGCTGAAACTGCAAAGGGGCTGTGGACTATTTATGCGACCCTGACATTGGCCTGTGCTATCGCATATAAGTGGGCCGGTATGGACTGGTTTGATGCAGTGATGCACGCATTCACGACTTTGGGGTTGGGAGGGTTTTCGTCGCATGATGCGAGCTATGGTTATTGGAACTCACCGCTCATAGAAGCTGTTGCTATTGTATTCATGTTGATTGCAGGGATAAATTTTGCGACTCATTTTTTGGCCTGGCGGGGGAAAAGTTTTGCTTCCTATCGCTATGATTCCGAAGTTGGCTGGTATATCGTAATTATGTTAACCAGTTGTGTTGGATTAGCATTGTATTTGTGGTTTGCCGGGGTCTATGCAGATCCATTGACAGCATTACGCTATGCTGCTTTTAACACTGTTTCTGTTGCAACGACTACCGGATACAGCAATACTGATTACAGCCTGTGGCCTATATTTATCCCGCTATGGATGCTATTTTTGTCTGGATTCTGCACATCTTCAGGTTCTACCGGCGGCGGTATTAAAATGATCCGTGCGCGCATTTTATACCAGCAGGTATATCGAGAAATGATCTTGATCATGCATCCCAATGCAGTCATTCCCGCTAAGTTGGGTAGAAATGTGGTGGCAGGCCGAATCATTCAAGCCGTACTCGTATTTTTGTTTGTTTACACCGCAAGCATTGCACTTATGGCGCTTGTCTTGACGTTCAGTGGATTGAATGTCATGACGGCTTTTTCTGCGGCAGTGGCTTGCATCAATAATTTAGGTCCAGGGCTTGGCGATGTCGGGCCAGCGACTACTTATGCATTGCTGACGGATTTTCAGACATGGGTATGCAGTTTTGCAATGCTACTAGGTAGATTGGAATTTTTTACATTGCTGGTCATATTTACCTCTGCTTTCTGGCGGAAGTAATTTTTGTTTTTAGCGTCGATGAATAGTAATGAATAGTGAATTCTTTAAAAGAACGATCAGCAACCGCATTAAGTTTATATGATTTGTACCAGATAATTGGAGAGTCTTCGTGGATAATGCCGACACATTGAAAGGTATTAAGGTCATGATTATTGATGATAGCAACACGATTCGGAAAAGTGCAGAAATTTTTCTAAAGCCTTCGGGGTGTGAAGTGCTTCTGGCAGAAGACGGATTCGAAGCGATGTCCAAGATTGTGGATAACCAGCCAGATATTATTTTTATCGATATCGTCATGCCGCGCTTGGATGGTTATCAAGCATGCATGTTAATCAAAAAAAATCCAATCTATCAGGCTATTCCCGTGATCATGCTGTCAAGTAAAGACGGCCTATTTGACAAAGCGAAAGGCAGAATAGCAGGGGCGGATGATTATCTGACTAAGCCATTTGCCGCTGAAGGTTTATTGAGCATAATACACAAATATGCACTATAACAAACCTGTATTGCATAGTTGAAAAATTGTGTAAGAGGGTAGGATAAAACTCCAATTAACGTTAAGTTAGGTGAATTTTATTTTGATTAAACGTATTCTATAAAATAATTTTTTAGTCCTTGTAGGGAAAAGGGAAAAATGATGAGGAGGCGTAAAAATTCCT
>CAZYHY010000002.1:122048-165855 GCA_964647635.1 uncultured Nitrosomonas sp. | reverse complement strand
TCTAGCGCGCAATTTTCATCGGACGGCAAAACGATCGTGACGGCAAGCGAGGATATGACTGCACGGGTGTGGGATGCGTCGACAGGCAAGGAGTTGTACCAATTGAGCGGGCATGGGGGTGCGGTTTATAGTGCGCAATTTTCATCCGATGGCAAAACGATCGTGACGGCAAGCGATGATAACACTGCACGGGTGTGGGATACGGTCACAGGCAAGGAATTGCACCAATTGAGCGGGCATAGGGCTGCGGTTTTGAGCGCACAGTTTTCATCGGATGGCAAAACGATCGTGACGGCAAGCGAGGATAACACTGCACGGGTGTGGGATACGGCCACAGGCAAGGAATTGCACCCATTGAGCGGGCATGGGGCTGCGGTTTCTAGCGCGCAGTTTTCATCGGACGGCAAAACGATCGTGACGGCAAGCGATGATAACACTGCACGGGTGTGGGATGCGGCCACAGGCAAGGAATTGCACCAATTGAGCGGGTATGGGTCTCTGATTTTGAGCGCGCAATTTTCACCGGATGGCAAAACGATCGTGACGGTAAGCGTGGATTACATTGTACGGGTGTGGCCTTGTGAGGTTTGCCGCCCGATTGAAGAAATCACTACAGAATTGCGAAAACGGGTCGGGCGGGAGTTGACGACAGATGAACGCCGCCGCTTTGGGATATCGGACAACGTATCTCTTGCGAATTAAGGAGACTTTGGATAACTGTCATTTCGAGCATAGCGAGAAATCTATGGCATTAATTGTCAAAGATTCCTCACCTTGTTCGGAATGACATATGAAGGTTATTCAGAATGACATATGAGGGTTATTCAGAATTTCCTTAATCTGTTCATTCAAAAGAGTTCATTGTATTTATTTTTAAAACTCAATATTGCTAATGGTTTTACAGCCACCGACAAAATCTACTAATCGCATCATCCTGCTCGGCGCCAGCAACCTGACATTATCACTACGTCTCGTCATCTATCTGATGCAGCAGCGGTTTGGTGGGCCGAGCGAGATTTTGACGGCGGTCGGGCATGGGCGAGCGTATGGGGTGTTCAGTCAGGCACTGGGGCGTGGACTGCCGGGGATTGTGGATTGTGGGTTGTGGGCGCAGTTGGCTGCGGCTGAGCCACGTCCGACGGTTGCGTTGTTGACGGATATTGGTAACGATATTTTGTTCGGTGTGGCGCCGGGGCGGATTTTGCGGGCGGTGGAATGGTGTATTGCGCAGTTGCAGCAGCAGTCTGCGCAGATTGTCGTGACTAATCTGCCGATGGCGTCGATTGAAAGCTTATCCGAGCGGCGTTATACGCTCTTTCGCACGATCTTTTATCCGTCCAGCCAAATGTCCAGAGATGAAACGGTGCATTGTGCCCGGGCGGTGCATGCGGGGCTGCTGGCGTTGGCATCGCGGTTGCATTTCACGTTGTATGAGCCGGAGCCGCATTGGTTCGGTATGGACGGTATCCATGTGAATTACTGGCAGCGCAAAGCGTTTTATCGGGATATCCTGCGACAATTTCCTAATTCAAGTGATCGACCGGAATCTGTTGCAGACGAGCGGGAATTCTTGTTGACCTGGCAGCGGCGGCCTGAATTCGCATATAAGACGGTTTTGGGGCGTAAGGTCTACTGCCAGCAACCCAGTGGTCAGCTTGCGGACGGCTCGAGTGTTTGTAAATGCTGATTTGTTGATTGAGTGACTTTAGAGATCAGCCCGTATTGATTGACTGAATTTATCAGTAGCCATCCAATCGTAACGCATATTTACGGCAATGTTCCAAGTAACCAGCCTCGTGGCTGGCTAGTAGCTGTACAACACTTTTCCATAACCAAGCAGGTGTGTCGAGTGACTTGCTGCGGTTGAGCTTCAGTTCGCTGCGCCAGCTTTTGCGGGTGGCATCATCCATTTGCCTAGCGTGTGCGCAGCCAACGACGTACGCCAGATAACTCGACATATGAATTGCTTCTTCTATGCTCATTTGATCGAGCTCCAGCTTAAGATCCTGCGGCAGTAATTCCCGGATAAACACGCCGTGTTCTAGAAAACGTGTCGCGATCATGCGTTTGCCCAAGGCCGGCGTCATTTGGCGCGCACCCTCAACCACGCGGTGTGCATTGTCGCGAGGCATGCTGACGTGCTGATAACGAGGGGCGATAGCGCGTACAGCTTCTTTGATATCAAATATGCAATAGTCGTCTCCACCGACGCTCAACAATACGGCGTAGCGTAACAAGCCCAATGAGCTGCAACCTTTTACCCAAAAAGCCGCATTTAATACTTCAATTTTAGTATCGTCATCGCGGGACTTCAGTGTGGTGACCAGCGCTAATATTTCGCGTTTTTGAAATAATTGCGTGATGGCGTCTTTCTCGGATTTTGACAGGGGCCAGAAGCTCCTGCCGTATGGAATTATCGGTTGGGTATTGACAATACGTTCCTTAGCCAGTTCTTTCCATGTGCGTTTAAGCGCGTTACGGATCACTATCTTGACCAAATCGGGTTTTTTTATGGAGATTCGCTCTTCGTCTGTGTCGAGGGCTTGCTCATAACCTTCTACCAAGTGCTCAAGCATATGTGCGGTGACTACACCTGGTAGGTTTGAGTCCCGTGCTGCGGTGGCGAGTGACAGGGCGAGCCGCAACAGATCATGTGCGGGATTGCCAATAACCGTCTGATCAAAATCACGTATTTGCACATCGACCTTGCCTTTAATGTCGGCTAACGGCCCAAGATTACCCAGGTGGCAGTCGCCACAAATCCAAATGGCCGGTCCATGTGGAAGGGAGTGGCCGCGCTGACTGTGTAACCATTCATAATAGCGGGTAGTGTTGCCGCGCATATAAGCATGCGGCGAAAGCGCCATTTTCTTGTTGCGGCGAGCGATGAGTAATTTTCGGCGTTCGTCAGGGGAGGGAATTTTCATTGATTAGAAGCCCAGATTGTCAGTGCTCATTCAGTTCTATTCCACATGCGTCAAATTAAATCCAAATTGCTGCATTTATCAAATAAAAATTAATTGTATCAGTCAAACCAGATAGTTAAAACGTTGTTTGTGTTTTCATGATATGTCGAATCTGGTAACTACCCTGATGCCTTACCGATTTTACCGGCTTAGAAAATTCAAATCTCATCGATCGCTATGGTCAACCATGCAGCGCCAGGCGTTTTTTCCACCACAATATGCTGTGCTTCAAGTCGGTAGGTCAATTGACAATGGTGCCTGGGGTTGGACAAAACAGCGGGGTTAAACACTGCGTAGCTTTCTCCACCCGGATATCGTACTGATGCGGTGAGCAACCCTGGATGGCCTTCTCGGTGAATCCTTGCCCCGATCGATTGAGCGAAGGTGTAGTCGGTCTTGTGCAGCAGGCTCGGATACTTTTCGTGTACCACTTGCCGAAAATCCAGCAATGCGGCATCGCATGTTACTGAATACAGTTTGCGCTCACCGATAACGGTTTCGTTTTCAAAACCGGCATCGCAGAGCAAGCCTCGATACCAGTGATAGGCGGACTCGAAGACGCATGTTTCCACGGTATCACAGCCATACCAAATACCAAATGAGCCGTCTGAAAAGCGGCTGGCTTGCCAGTGCTTGAACGGCCAGGTAATCGCATTGAACCACTCCGTATCTTCAAAGGGGCGATGAATCACCGGCGTGTGAGATCCATATGGCGGCGGTTTTACTTGATCTTCAACCCGCTGAGCTAACAACCATTCCGCGGGGCTATCCGTCAGATCGTCGAACAAATCCTGAGATTCTCTAAGTGAAACAATATTGCGGATGACATCCTGATGAATGTCTACCAGGGTGAGGCATGAGAACAATGAATCCATGCAATTCGCTAAACGCCACGCGCCCGGTCAAGGTATGACCGTACCATCAACAGGCCGGCAAAGCCCCACTCCCTGATTACTTCCACCGGCGTGAAGTTGTCAAATGCTTTATTACGGGTCGACATCCAGCGGTATGCCAGGTCTCGGTTCTGTGGGAACAACAAACGCAAGTTTTTATGGATGCCTAATAAATGGCCTACGCGCTCGTATTGGTCGCGGCTGGTACCTATGGGTTCGCCTTTGCGATAACGGGTCAGTGCAGTCCGGTTATTGGATGCTATTCCCAATAATGCTGCTTGATCCTCGGTTGTCAGCTTCCAGTGATCGAGTAATGTCATCACCATTTTGGCCAAGGCACCACGATCTTGTGTTGCCGTCGTTTGTTGCTCAAGCATGGCACGCATTTTTTCCTTCCGGTAGTTTTACTTTAGGAAGCATAGCATATCGTTTCTAAAGATACTGTATTTGTGTTATTAGTAACAATCGGAGTGTGTGTAGGGTAGCTTTAGGTTTTTTTGAGGATTGCATTACTGTAAGTAGCGCTCAAACACACCCAGATGCGCTATTGCCAGTGATGTGTTTGACAGCCAATGTGGCTTTCAGTATATTCGTCGCTGATTAACAGCACATTTATTTTCCTGAATCCTGCCTTAAACAGCCTGTTTAAGCTTTCTGTTTGGTTTGATATGCGCGTAGTTGTTACTGGAATGGGGATCATTTCACCAATCGGTGCCAGTACTGATCAGTTCTGGGACGCGGCCATTAATGGTATGAGCGGAATCATCAGCATTCAATGTTTCGATGCATCTAATTTACACTCTCGCATTGCAGGCGAAATTACCGGATTTGCTCCGAGCACTTTTTTATCGGCCAAACAGCTGGATCAAACCGATCGATTCACACAACTGGCGTTGCATGCTGCCAATCAGGCGGTGGCAGATGCCGGCGGTCTTGATAGCTATGAGCCTCGGCGCTTGGCGGTTAGTCTGGGATCGGGTATGGGTGGATTTTCAACCTTTGAGTCCTCGGCCGCGCGCAAGCTTCAAAATAAATCCATGCCGCCTTTTTCTGTGCCCCGCATCATGGCGAATTCCGCCGCTGCCTGGATAGCGACCAAGCACGGCTTGAAAGGCGCCAATCTGACTTGCAGTACGGCGTGTTCTTCGGGTGCGAATGCAATCGGCATGGCGCTTGATTTGTTGCAGACAGGAAAAGCGGACGCTGTCGTTGCTGGCGGTGCGGAGGCGTGTGTATTGCCGCTGACGATGGCGGGTTTTGAGGCATTGCATGCGTTATCCACCGGTTTTAATGACACCCCGGCGCGTGCCTCGCGGCCCTTTGCCAAAGGTCGGGACGGTTTCGTCATGGGCGAGGGGGCGGGTATTCTGATTCTGGAAAAAGAGGAAGCAGCGCAACGGCGCGGTGCCAAGATTTATGCTAGGCTTGCTGGCTACGGTTGTGCGTGCGATGCGACGCATATCGTGGCGCCGGATAGGGATGGGCAGGTGGCGGCAATGCAGGCCGCGCTTGACGATGCCGGTATGATGCCGGATCAGGTGGACTACATCAACGCACACGCTACGTCAACGCCGCTGGGGGATGTTGTCGAAACCCAAGCCATCAAGCAACTTTTCGGTGAGCGCGCATCTGAGATCGCCATCAGTGCTACCAAATCGATGATCGGGCATAGCATCGGCGCATCGGCGGCAATCGGCTGCATCGCCACGATTATGTCGCTGCATACCGGTACGATCCATCCTACCATCAATCTGGATGAAGCTGACCCGGAATGTGATCTCAATTACACACCTAATCACGCCATCCGGAGAACAATACAAACCGGTATGTGCAATGCATTCGGATTCGGCGGTAACAATGCTAGCGTTATCTTTACAACTCTTTAATACAGGTGCCAATCAGACATGGATACAGCAGAGCTCGAGGCGAAAGTCATCGCGTTTATCGCTTCAAAAGTTGAAAACATAGATGTTTCCACGATTACTACCGCGTCAAAATTCGAAGAGCTCGGATTTGATTCGCTCGATACCGTCCAACTGCTATTTGATGCGGAAGATACCTTCGGCGTCAGCTTTGACGGCGAGGAAGTCAAAGGCCTGCGCAGTGTAGGAGATATTATTGACTATATTGGTAGGCACCCGCCGGTGGGGGCGTTGTGAAGGCTGCGTACCGTGGTTTTTGAATCTACTTGATGGAGATTTTGTAGGTAAAAACAGAGAAAGTTATTACGCATGTTAGGTCATAACTAAAAGGGTTTGCACAGGGTTATCAGTAGTGCATTCAATGTAAGCTGGATGCCCGTTAGCCTCAATTTAGCATGTTTTCTGAAAAAGAGTACAATGCCCCTTATGAATAATATTTCAATTGCTGACATTCTTAAGCTTCCGGTGCAGGAACGAATTCGTCTTGTTGAGCTAATCTGGGACAGTGTTGCCGCAGTGCCTGAAGCCTTAGAAATTTCACCCGAGCTAAAAGCCGAGCTTGAGGCTCGGCTAGCAGAATTCGAGGCGAATCCTGAAGCGGGTTATTCGTGGGAACAAGTCAAATCCTGCCTTAACGATGGTTCATGGCGTTCCGTCTGAAATTTTCCGCACGCGCATTACGAGAAATTGGAGAAGCTCGGGCATGGTATGAAATGCAGAATCAGGGTCTTGGCGAGGAATTCATTGCCGCCATGGAGTTGCAGTTAAAACGCCTGGAACAAGCACCTCTGCTCTATGTTGAAGTAATTCCCAAAGTTCGCCGAGCACTCCTTCCACGTTTCCCTTATGGTTTGTTTTATATCGTGCAGGAGAATTGGGTGCACGTTTTAGCTGTATTACATGATGCCCGTAATCCAGGACGATGGTCGAAAGTCTGATAAGACGAAGGGATCACGTCTTAGTAACGTAATGAAACTAAGCCACAACCATTTCACAGTGGTCATCTTCTTGATGCTGGCGATGTTATCCGGTTGTGTGCACCAGAAATTCGTGAGCGAGCCTTATCCGCGCTGGGGAGAAGAAAGTCGTATCGATCAATCCGGCGACAATACGCCGTTGATTGTGCGGACGCTTTTTCCACCAGCACCTACCAAAGCGCGCGCCTGTGTGCTGCTGGTTCACGGTATGAATGAGCATATCGGACGCTATGGCGAGGTGGCGCGCTATTTTGCCCGGCAGTTTATCGTCGCAGGTTTCGATTCTTATGCGCATGGTCTTTCCAATCCGCTGTTGCAGCGGGCGGATATGGCGTTGGTCGGCGGCGCAGGCAGACAGGATGTCAGCGATGCTTATTGGGCGCAGTCATCGCTGTATGATCTGGAACCGGTGCGCCGGACGCTGGATCAGGCACTCAGGAAAACGATTGCGTTGTGTGACGAACAGGGTGATGCAGAGCGACCGGTGTTTATCGTTGCGCACAGCTTGGGGGCGCTGGTTGCCGCTTCTTATTTGCTGCAGAGCCGGAATGAAGACGATGCGGTCAGGCGCGTTCAGGGTGTTATTTTTCTGGCCCCGGCTTTTGCTGTCAGCGAGCCGCCCGGTTGGCGTGGTTGGCTGGCAAATCCACTGATCAAGCTGTCTTTCCACGCCGAAACGCATTTTTTGCATCCCCAGAACGAGCCTTTGCCTGTGTTAGTGGCCAATCAGTTGCTATCGCTCATAACCGTGCCCTTATTGGACGGACTATTCGAAGTATCTTCCTGGCCGGGCTTGCGCAGTTTTCTAACACCTGGTGCGCAGGCTTGGGTGGTAGATTATCTGACCGATAGTGAAGAAGAAAAAGCACGTTTGCGAGCCGACGGCTGGATTATTCGCCGTGCCCTGTTGCGTTTTGTGAAAGGCATTGAAGCGGAGATTGTGCGTTTTCGCCGTCAAATGAGTGAGTTCACAACGCCCTATTATTTGGTTTACTCGGAACAGGATCCGATCACGGCGTCCTGGGGTAACAAAGATTTTGCCCGCACCACTTTGACACATCATGCGGATAACGAAGTGCTGGCGCTGCCGAATTTGCGTTATCACCAACATCTGTTTCTAAAAGAACCCGCGCGCACTGAGATGCTGGAGCATATTGAACAATGGATCAATCGTCGGCTGCGTACGGCGGAGTGACATGTATTGGCAGCGGGAACAGACTGCAGAGTCCGCAATTCTTCATGATAAGCATAGGCTTAACACTATGCGCTACGATGAAACAATCGATACGGTGTTATAAAAACAAAGGAGTAGTGTGAACAGCGGATAGGTGTGGTTTTTCGCACGGCAGGCTATATCATCGCGTGATTTAATTAGAAACGGGCTGAGCTCGGTGTATCAATTTTTAACTTAAGTGAGGAAACTATGAGGAAACTATCGTTAGTTCTTATGGTTGTAGTTTTACTGAGCGGTTGCACAGGAATTCGGCTCGTCAGTGATTACGACGAAGTGATCGATAGAGGGACTACCGAATTTGCCGAGCAATTCAACACACATGTCAAAAATATGGGCGACCTTGCCGGAACTCCGGACGGTACCTACGAAGCGAATCTGAGAACTTACAATGCGCTCGAATCAAAACTCGACGTGATGATTGCAAGGGCATCGGCAGCATCCGAAAGCAAAGGTTGCAAGCTGGAAAAGAAAGTATTTGATCGCGTGCAATCTGCACTGAAAGGCGGCATGCCGACAGAAATGCAATCCAGTGACAGCGCCCAGACCGGCAATTCGTATGGATGTAACGAAAGGCTGTTGGTTCTGGTAAAAGAGCAATTCTCCTATGTGAAAGAAATACATAGAGAGTCTGACAAATGCGGGGAAAATAAACTTTCCTGTCTGCGGCCTGCCACAGCGAAAACCGCTTTAAGTATCGCCAACCAGTCCATCAATGCGGTATCCATTGTCGAAACCGCGAAGAAACAGTAAGGAGATATTCATGAATATCAATGCAGATGAAATTTACAACAAGATGATGGGTGCCGCTGAAGACTCATTCAAGGATGGCTGGTGCGCGGTAAAGACTTACGCCCCGGCGGAGTTCAAAAAGATGTCGGTGCAGCTGGCTGAGATAGCTGGCAATATTGCATTATATGAAATGGACAACAAACAAGGATATTCGCCTGAAACCGGCAAAATCCTTTTCAAGATGCAAAGAACAGCCTGTGAAAGTGTATTGGTTGCGGTGACGCACCTGACGCTGAATGCTGTGCAGGATGCGATCAATACAATTTTGCAAACGCTGAAGGAAGCTTTGGGCGGGGTTGTCGCAACGGTCGTTTGATGTACTTTATGTCAGCGACGCTAGAATTCTGGAGCGTATGCTTTGGCGATCACCAAGGAGGCGACTGCTCATGTCAAGTGCTGGGCGGTAATGCTATATAACCTGGACCACTTGAAAATATTGGCTAACAGCCTGCTAAAGGGAGAACAATATGAACAATCACTCAGACATTCAAGAAATTTCGCCTGAGATGGCAGCGAAAACGGCCCTTCATGCGATGCTTTCATCAAACGCATATCACAAGGATGACCGTGTCAGATTTCCGGTAGAAAAATTGGGCTGGATACAGGTCGATTTGAAAGGAAATCCGACTACTAAACCGACAAGACTTCATCCCGTGTCGGGATTGGCGTTTGATGTATTTGAAAAGCAGGAAACGAACGATGTTGTTTTTGCATTTCGGGGTACGGATGGTGTATCGGATTATTTATTTGCCAGCTTTGCAGTACCGCCTTTTAGCCTTCAATATGCCCAAGCACGAGAAGAGTTTAGCGAGTACTGGGCGGCAAACCAGCATAAGAATATCGCGGTGACAGGGCATTCATTGGGCGGAAGTCTCGCGCTCAGTGTTTCTGTTCATTTTGGGATTACCGCAATCACTTTCGATTCTTCGCCACGTATTTTTGATGGATTGGGAAATCACCATGCGCCCGCAGAAAGAGTAGTAATTTATGAAGACGGGGAGATTTTAGAGCGAGTTCGCCAGTATTGGGATAAGATCGCTGAAGTAGTTCCGAGGGATAATTTCTATCGATGCTCCTTTAATTTTCCCGGAAGCCAGCATCGTATCGATTACCTTGCCCAACAACTCCTAACAATGGGTACACAAGTAAATCCGGAGTTGGATGTAATTCGTAGCGCACTATAAGCATTGCCCCTATTGTGGCTAACATGGTGCGTTGCGATTGTGCCGAGATCGTTGTGGTGTCAGCTATCGAGTTCACTTATACTTGCTTCGTAATCAACAAGTACAGTTTTAACAGAACGAAAGGTGATACGAATGCTGAAAGCAACATTATCTGATTTGATGCAGCGCATACCCGGTCAAGCCAGTGCGGAGTGGCCGATGGGCGAACCGTTTACGTTGGCGTTTGCGCATGGTTCCATGTCGGTGGAGGTTTATGCGCCTAAAGACACCGATATTCAGACGCCGCACGATCAGGATGAGTTGTACTTTATTCATTCGGGCCATGGTGAGATTGTCGTGGCGGGTGAACGTCATTCATTTGCGCCGGGCATGGTATTTTTTGTGGCGGCCCATGTCGAGCATCGTTTTGAAAATTTTTCCGCTGATTTTTCCACCTGGGTGGTATTCTGGGGACCGAAAGGCGGCGAATAGATGATACTCAAATTTTACGGTTATAAAAAATGCGACACCTGCCGCAAGGCGGAGAAATTCCTGCAGCAAGCCGGGGTTGGTTATGAGTTTATCGATATCACCGAGAATCCGCCAGCCGCGGAAGAGCTTGCCGCCATTGCCGAACGCGCCAATATTCCACTGCAAAAACTCTTCAATACTAGCGGTGTGCAATACCGCGAATTAAAGATCAAGATGCGGTTGCCTGCGTTATCTCAGCGGGAAATTCTGGCTTTGCTGGCAAGCAGTGGCCGCCTGATCAAAAGACCGCTGATTACTGACGGGAAGCGCGCAACAGTAGGTTTCAATACAGAGCAGTTTGCCGCTGTTTGGCGCTAACGTCGCGCATCACACTTTTAGTTTTCATAATCTTGTCAATCAACAAGCTTGCGCTTTGGCGCTCATGCTTGTACTCTTTCGCTTACAGTCGGCATAAATAGGGTTTATCAATAACCGAATCGAGCAGGAGGCGAAATTGGGTGATCAACGTTTTTTTATACGCAAGGCGGCGGTACTAGGGGCTGGTGTGATGGGAGCGCAGATTGCGGCGCATCTGGTGAATGCCAACATTGAAACACTGCTGTTTGAGTTGCCGGGTGCTGCGGATAATCCCAACGCTAACGTCATCAAAGCGGTGGAGAAACTCAAAAAACAAGAACCTGCGCCGCTGTCAGTCAAAGCCAAGGCAGCCTGCATTCAGCCGGAGAATTATGAGCAGAATCTTGAACTGCTCAAAGACTGCGATTTGGTGATCGAGGCGATTGCCGAACGTATGGACTGGAAGCGCGATTTGTACACAAAGGTTGCGCCGTATCTGGGCGAACACACGATTTTTGCCAGCAATACTTCCGGGTTATCCATTAATCAATTGGCTGAGGCTTTTCCGGAAGCGCTGCGCCACCGCTTCTGCGGCATCCATTTTTTCAATCCACCGCGCTACATGCACTTGGTCGAACTGATTCCGTGCCAGGTTAGCGATGCGGATATGCTCGATCATTTGGAAGCATTTCTGGTGACGAATCTAGGCAAAGGCGTGATTCGCGCCAAAGATACGCCGAATTTCATCGCTAATCGCATCGGTGTGTTTTCCCTGCTCGCGACTATGCATCATGGCAGGACGTTTGGTTTTGGTTTTGATCTGGTCGATGCGCTGACCGGCTCTTTGATCGGCCGCCCTAAGAGTGCGACATTTCGCACCGCCGATGTGGTGGGGCTGGATACCTTGGCGCATGTGATTAATACCATGCGCGATACCTTGCCGGATGACGCCTGGCATGACTATTTTGCCGTGCCGGATTGGCTGCAAGGTTTGATTCAGGCTGGCGCGCTGGGGGAGAAGGTCAAACGCGGGGTATATCAGAAAGTAAAAAATGAGATCCAAGTATTTGATCTACCGTCACAGGCGTACCGATTATCCGCTGGCGAAGTGAACGAGGATTTGAAGCGGTTGCTGAAATACAGCAGTCCGGCTGAGAAGTTTGTCGCTTTACGCAATAGCGATGAGCCGCAGGCACAGTTCTTGTGGTCGATTTTCCGCGATTTGTTTCATTATAGCGCGGTGCAGTTGGAAGCCATTGCCGATAATGTGCGCGACCTGGATCTGGCGGTGCGCTGGGGGTTTGGCTGGAGTCAGGGGCCGTTTGAAATCTGGCAAGCAGCCGGTTGGAAACAGATTGCCGAATGGATTCAAGAAGACATTGCCGCCGGTAAGAGCATGAGTCAGGTACCTTTGCCACAGTGGGTGATGACAATTGCTGCCAGCGAAACGCAGCGCGTACATAGCGCGCAGGGCGCTTTCTCTCCGTCATCCGGAAAGCTGCAACTGCGTTCAAAGTTACCGGTTTATCAGCGCCAGCTTTTTCCCGACCGACTGATCGGCGAGGACGCGGTTTATGGGGAAACCATATTTGAGACAGACGCGGTCAGGTTATGGCATACCGGCGATAAGATTGCCATTCTGAGTTTCAAGAGCAAAATGCACACCGTCGGCATCGATGTGTTGCAAGGTATCCAGCAAGCGATTAAGGAAGCGGAGCAGAACTGGCGCGCGTTGGTGATTTGGCAAACTGAGCCGCCATTTTCGGCGGGCGCCAATTTACAGAAAGCGACCGAGCGATCCAAACCGGATGCACAGCATGCAGGCAAGTCGTCCGCCCCACCTGCACCGCCATCGGCATTTCAGTCACTCTTGAAGCAATTCAAAAAAACGGCGCAAGACACAGTGCTGCATGTGGCGCACGAGCTGGATTTTGCCGATGTATTGATGGCCAAGAAGCTGGCGGAAGTCGAAGGCATGATCCGACAGTTTCAGCAAGCATCGCAAGCGTTGCGTTACTCGATGATTCCGACCGTTGCCGCCGTGGATGGTCTGGCATTGGGCGGCGGCTGTGAGTTTGTCATGCACTGTGATCGTGCAGTGGCGACACTGGAGAGTTATATCGGCTTGGTGGAAGTCGGAGTTGGATTGTTACCGGCAGGTGGCGGATGTAAGGAGTTCGCGATGCGGGCTGCGCGAAGCGCCAAAGATGGCGATCCATTTCCGCAGTTGAAACACTATTATCAGACGGTAGCGATGGCGGAGCTGGCGAAAAGCGCCGAGCAGGCGAAAGAGCTCGGCTATTTGCGTTTTGCTGACACGGTGGTGATGAATCGCTTTGAATTGCTGTATGTCGCCAAGGCGCAGGCGTTGGCATTGGCCGAATCTGGCTATCGTCCGCCATTGCATGTACGGGAAATTCCGGTAGCGGGTAATACCGGCATTGCTACCATTCAGAGTCAGCTGGTTAACATGCGCGACGGCGGTTTTATTTCCGACCATGACTACCTGATTGCGAATAAGGTGGCGCATGTGATGTGCGGCGGCGATCTGACACCGGGCAGTTTGGTCGATGAAGACTGGTTTTTGGAACTGGAGCGCACAGCCTTTATGTCATTACTGGCAACTGAGAAGACCCAGGCGCGCATTCAATATACGCTGAAAACTGGCAAGCCGTTGAGAAACTGATTTGCAGACAAAATAGCAAGTATTCCAAGATCGACGTTCTACGGAGAAACCCATGACCAAGCAAACCCAAGAAGCTTATATCGTAGCTGCTGCGCGTACACCGGTTGGCAAAGCACCGCGCGGCATGTTTAAAGACGTGCGTCCCGATGACATGTTGGTGCATGTGCTGCGTGCTGTGATGAAACAATGCGAAGGACTGGATCCGGCTGCGATTGATGATGTTATCGTGGGGTGTGCCATGCCGGAAGCCGAGCAGGGTATCAACGTCGCGCGTGTGGCGCTGCTATTGGCGGGTTTGCCCAACAGCGTGGCCGGTATGACGGTCAATCGTTTTTGTGCGTCAGGCCTGCAGTCCGTTGCATTGGCAGCGGATCGGATTCGCCTCGGGGAAGCGGATGTGATGATTGCCGGAGGCACTGAGAGCATGAGCATGATACCGATGATGGGTAATAAAATTGCAATGAATCCAGCCATATTTGAACATCAAGAAGATGTGGGGATTGCTTATGGCATGGGCATGACCGCCGAAAAAGTAGCGGAGCAATGGAAAGTATCGCGTGAAGATCAGGATGAATTCGCTTTGGTCAGCCATCAACGCGCTTTAAAAGCGATCGAATCCGGTGAGTTCACGCAGGAAATCGCACCTTATCCCGTGGATGAGAAACGACCTGATCTGGTCACGCATACCGTACACGAAGAAATTGCCATCAAGGGCACCGACGAAGGGCCGCGTGCCGATACCAGCCTCGAAGCGCTGGCTAAATTGCGGCCGGTTTTTGCCGCCAAAGGCTCGGTAACTGCTGGCAACAGCTCGCAAACGTCCGATGGCGCGGGTGCGGTGGTATTGATGAGCGAGGCCGCAATGAAACGCTTTAACCTTTCTCCGCTCGGTCGCTTTATCGGATTTGCCGTCGCGGGCGTGCCACCCGAGATCATGGGTGTCGGTCCTATTCAAGCCATTCCCAAAGTGCTGAAGCAAACCGGTATCAAACTGGATGATCTGGAATGGATTGAACTGAATGAAGCGTTTGCTGCACAGAGTCTTGCCGTGATTCGTGACTTGGGATTGGATCGCAATAAAGTGAATCCGCTGGGTGGTGCGATTGCACTGGGTCATCCGTTGGGTGCGACCGGCTCCATTCGTGTGGCGACTTTGTTGCACGGATTACGCCGCCATAAACAGAAATATGGCATGGTGACCATGTGCATTGGCAGCGGCATGGGTGCAGCGGGAGTGTTTGAGTCGCTCTAAGCAAGGGTTGCAATAATAACAAGGAAATGATGTATGAGTGTTATTTGGTTTAAGGAATATGCCATTGATTATCTGGAAGGTTTGCGTAATTCCAATATGGGAGAGCATATCGGCATCCAATTTACTGAACTGGGGCCGGATTATCTGAAAGGACGCATGCCTGTCGATAAACGCACAATGCAGCCATTCGGTATCCTGCATGGCGGTGCAAGTTGTGTATTATCGGAAACGCTTGGCAGCGTGGCAGGGTGGATGACGATTGATCCGGAAAAATATCGTGCGGTTGGATTGGAGCTGAATATCAACCACATCCGTGCAGTTACCAAAGGCTATGTCATTGGTATTTGTACGCCGTTGCATACCGGTCGTCGCACACAAGTCTGGCAGACCGATATTGTTGAAGAGGCTACCGGTAAGCGCGTAGCGATTTCGCGCTTGACGCTGGCGATCATCGAACAAGGTACATTGAGCGCACAAAAGGAACGTGTGGTCGTTGATAGAGCGACATAGGGCATTGTCCAACAAAAAACCCTCATACTTTTGGTGTGAGGGTTTTTTTATCGAGTGAAAACTTCGATACCACTTTGTCCGTATGTCGGGCTTTAGCAGCCTGTTAAGATTCTTTGCTGTCTTTACTCTTGCTGGTATCAATTTCTTTATGTACTGATTTTTCATCTGAGGGTTGGGTGCTCTCGGATGATGGCACTGCTTTGAGACCGCTTGTTTCAGTGGCGATAGCTTCGACCGGATCGGTGTCGCGATCGGATGAATTGCTCGTGGCAGTGTCCTCGGGTTTATTTTTACTGTTCCACATGAAATAAGCCGCGCCTAGGGTAACTACCACTACCGGTAAAGTAATAAACACTAGCAGGGCATATTCAAGCGTAACCTCCGTTCCCTGAGGGGGCGGACTGCTCACAATGACATAGGCATGCGTTAAAGCAACGCCATAAACAGGCAGTAAAGCAGCCATGTAACGGTTGGTGATAAACGGTTGTACCGTTAACATATTCAGAATATTGGAAGCGTAGTATCCAATGAAATAAATAAAAATATAAAAGAAAATAGCACCCATAGGTTTCCTTGTATTGATCTGGCTTATCGGTGATAAAAATTAGATTTCGCAAAAAGACTGAGAATCTTCTGGTTTATGATACACAGATCACCGTAAAAATGTACTACAGATGATCTTGAGTGACAAGATGCGCGAGGATTTATGCAGCAGGAAATATGTTGTGATATCCAGAAAAATTCATTTTTTGGTAATAAAAATTAGGTATGCTACAAACTGATTTAATCTGGTCGGACTATTATTATGGATGCCATTACGCCATCATCTTCATTGACTCATGAACCCAAAGATATCTCTCAGGAAAATTCATTGAATATTCTGAATATTCCAGAATACCCAAAAAGACTGGAATTATATACCGAGCTCAACGCAGTGGCGTATGAGCTCTTAGCGCCGCCTGTACAGCTTTCCCATCTGGTATTGATATCCGAGCGTCACTGGGTGAATCGGGAGCGCGAGCTAATCGGTGAATTATGTGTACGCTATGGCATTAACCCGCCCAATACGCACGAAAATGACTTTAGCGCTGATTTTGGAGAGTTTCGTCTCCGCTGGGAGCGTCATACTGAGTATTCAACGTATACCGTTTATCGCGCTAGGTCCTTTGAGGTGCCGTTTGAGCAGCCTGCGATTGGGTATGTGCCGCAGGAGTGGCTGGCGCGCTTGCCGGGCGAATTACTGGTGGCAACACATATCGCCCTGGAGGATCGATCGCGGCCTAAGCGCAGCTTGAATGAGCTGGCTACTTTATTTACTGCCGGAACGGTGATTGGTTCCAAGGTGGCGGGCGGGGCTGCCAGTGTATGGAGTGATAATCAGATTCATCGTGATAATTTTGGCCGCATATTGATTCATGATGAAAACTTGCGCAGCCGTCAGGTTGGACGATTGGTGCAACGCCTGCTTGAGATAGAGACTTATCGTATGCTGGCGATGCTGCCATTGCCTATAACACGTGAGATGATTCCGCAGTTGGCGCGAGCGGATCAACGCTTGGCAGCAATGATTGCCAACAACGTGGAGCTGACCAGTATCGAGGATGAACAGCGTTTGCTGGAGGAATTGACCCGCTTATCCGCGGAAATTGAGCGTTTGTCGGCGCAGACCGGTCATCGATTCAATGCCTCCAGAGCGTATTACAATATCGTGAAGTTGCGTATTACCGAGCTGCGTGAAGAACGCATTGAAGGGTTGCAGATGTTGCAGGAATTCATGATTCAGCGATTGTCATCGGCGATGGGAACCTGTGAACTGGTATATACCAAACTGGAAACGTTGTCGATGCGCCTGGAGCGTGCAACGGCTTTGCTACGAACCCGCGTTGATCTTTCCATGGAAGCGCAGATTCGTGATCTGCTGAAGTCCATGGATCATCGCGCGCACGTGCAATTGCGCATGCAGGAAACAGTGGAAGGCTTGTCGGTGGTCGTGCTGAGCTACTACTTGCTGGGGATTCTGGGGTATGGATTAAAAGCGCTGAAGGCAGCAGGGCAGGACATCAATGTTGAGTTGCTGACCGGTATTGCGATACCCGTTGTGGTGCTCAGCGTTTTCTTTGTCGTCAGAGGGGTGCGCCATGTGATCAGCAAACTGCATCCGAATAAGTGATTTCCGCTTAAATACGTTTTTCAATGGCCTGCTAAAGGGCTTTTTAACATTCAGTGATACTGACTGCCAGTCCGCCCAGGGATGTTTCCTTGTATTTCACCGACATTTCCAGTCCGGTCTGTTTCATCGCGGCGATGCAATTATCCAAAGACATAAAATGCTGGCCGTCGCCGCGGATAGCCAGTGATGCAGCGGTATAAGCCTTGATGGCACCAAAACCATTGCGTTCGATACACGGCACCTGCACCAGGCTGCCGACCGGATCGCAGGTCATGCCCAGATGATGTTCCAGTGCGATTTCTGCAGCATTTTCAATTTGCTCGGAGCTGCCGCCTTTAATCGCACATAAACCTGCCGCCGCCATCGCGGATGCAGAGCCGACTTCACCCTGACAGCCCACTTCAGCGCCGGAAATCGAACTGTTATGTTTGATCAATCCACCGATCGCACCGGCTACCAGCAGGAAATCGCGCACTTGCTCCAATGTTGCGCCTTCATGTGTTACTGCGTAATAGATCACTGCCGGTATAACACCGGCTGCGCCGTTGGTCGGCGCGGTGACTACCATGTGTCCGGCGGCATTTTCTTCATTTACCGCCATGGCGTATGCGCATAGCCAATCATTCAGGTTGGCTTTATGTGGGTTATCCTGTAGTTGTTGATACAGTGAATGGGCGCGCCGTTTAATGTTAAGCCCGCCAGGTAACCGGCCTTCAGCGATCAGGCCATTTTCAAGGCAGGTGCGCATCGCGTCCCAAACGGCATCCAGCCCGGCATTCAGTTGCGTTTCGCTGACACGCTCCAGTTCATTGCTGCGCTTCATGGCGGCAATCGATAAGCCGCTGTCGGCGGACATTTTCATCATCTGATTGGCGGAATCGAAAGGAAAGCCGCAAGAACTGATTACTTCCATTTTGATCGGCGCAACAATTTGGCCGATTTCAGGCAAGGTGGTGATAAAGCCGCCGCCAATCGAGAAATAGGTTTCCGTTAGCAGAGTTTTGCCCGTTTCATCCAGCAATTGAAAAATCATACCGTTCGGATGCTCTGGCAGCGGTTCTCCACGATCGAAGATGATATCCTCAGGCGGATTGAAATGGATCAATGTCGATTCGCTGATCTGCAGGGTATTTTGCTGCCACAGCTTTTGGAACAATTCATTGACATTCAATTTAGCCAATCCTTGCGGTGTATGCTGATGCATGCCTAAGGTCACTGCGCGGTCGGTAGCGTGACCTTTGCCGGTAAACGCCAGCGATCCACGCAAGGTGCATCGAACCTGCAGGAACGATGGCATAGGATGACCGGCAGCAAAAGCCTGAATGCGGTCGCGAAAATCCTTGGCGGCAACCATGGGTCCCATGGTATGCGAGCTGGATGGGCCAATGCCTATTTTGAAGAGATCAAGAACGCTGATGAACATTAAATTGCCTGTGAAAATTAGAGATTTATGGAAACTCGGGGTGATAATCTGTGGAATATGCGTACTGAAAATTAAAGCGCACCTAGTATGCTATATGTCTTGCACTGACTCAACAAATTTTTGTGGGTAAGTAACACAGATCGGCGCACGTTATTTTGATTGTCGGCGCATGGGTACATGCGATAGTGTGCAAATCAGCAGTATTGTCATTGGCTCAAGATAATAAGTATCAGATAGTTGTCGCGTATAGTTATTTTTTGTTTAAATATGCCTTTGTGAGCATATTTTTAGATTAAAATCCTGTCGCTTGTGGTGCATTGTCAGGATTGAAGCATGTGTTTATTCCGATTCACGTTTCTATTTTCACTATGTAAATCCATTTCATGAATAACGATGATATAGCGCAGCAAAAGTCTTTTCAAATGAATGTGGCGATTCCAATTGCCACCATTCTCAGCGAGCAGCAGCTGAGTCAGTTGTTCGACGGTATAAGAGATTTGATTCAGTGCGTTGCGCCGGATGGACGCTTTCTTTTCGTCAATCGTGCCTGGCGTGAAGTACTGGGGTATACAGCGAAGGAAGTGGCGAAGTTGAATGTTTTCAGTATCATTCACCCCGATTATCATGCGCATTGCCAGAAATTCATGCAGCGTATCATGGCGGGCGAGGATGCCGGGCTCATTGAAGTGCCATTTTTGACAAAAGCTGGTCAGGCTATCGTGGTGGAAGGCAACGTGAATCTTTATTCCATAGATAATGTACCGCTTGCGACACGCGGCATATTTCGCAATATTACCGAGCGTAAAGCAGTAGAAGCAGAAACGCTGGCGCTCAAGGAAAATCTTGAGCATACTGTGATTCAGCGCACCATAGAACTGCAGGCGAGCGAGCAGCGTTTTCGTAATCTCATTGCCAGCATACCGGGCGCGGTGTTTGAGTTTTGTATTGATGCGCATGGTCGTCGCTCGATTCCCTTCATGAGCGAGGGGATTACTGATTTAATCGGACTCTCTTCCGCCGAATGCATGGCCGATGTCGAAATCGTATTTCAACAGATTCGCCCGGATGCATTACCCGAGTTGGAAATATCCATTCTGGATTCAAAGAAAAAGTTATTGCCTTGGCTGTATGAATATCCTGTGCAATCGCCAACAGGTGAGAAGTGGTTGCGTGGTTATTCCATACCGCATCGGAAAGAAGATGGCAGCACGCACTGGCAGGGCGTATTGGTTGATATTACCCGGCAAAAACAGATGGAAATGGCGTTGCGCAATAATGAGCAACTTTTCCGCAGTCTGACTGAGGTAGCGCCGGTCGGTATATTCCGTGCCGATGCAACGGGTAAATGCCTGTATGTCAATGAACGCTGGTGCAGTATTGCCGGTATAGATATGGAAGCAGCCTCAGGCTATGGGTGGATTACTGCGATTCATCCGGATGATCGTGAGCGGGTGGTAAACGAGTGGAATAGGGCGGTGCAGTACCAGCGGCAATTCATGTTCGAGTATCGTTTCCAAACCAAGGAACAAGTCATCACCTGGATTCTGAGTCATGCACAGGCGGAACGCGATCAGCAGGGCGATGTACTGGGTTATGTGGGTACCATCATTGACATTACCGATCGAAAAATAAAGGAAGCCGCACTGGCCGAATCACGTAATTTACTCGAAACGATTATTGATACAGCGCCGGTACGCATTTTCTGGAAAGATGAAAAATTACGTTTTCTGGGTTGTAACTCCGCTTTTGCTAGGGATGCCGGGGCGCAATCCGTACAGGACGTGATTGGCACGGATGATTTTCAGTGGGTTTGGGCGGCGCAAGCGGAGCGCTATCGTAATGACGATCATCTGGTGATCGATTCCGGCATTCCCAAGCTTGGCTATGAAGAACCGCAAACTACTCCGGATGGAAAGATTAGTTGGTTGCGAACGTCCAAAATGCCCTTGCGTGATGGCCATAATGAAATCATCGGCGTACTCGGCATTTATCAGAATATTACTAAACAAAAGCGGGTTTATGAGTCGATGCGCTTGGCTGCGACTATTTATCAGTCGAGTAATGAGGCCATCATGGTGACGGATGAGAATGATTTGATTCTGCAAATTAATCCGGCGTTTACTCGTATGACCGGGTATGAGATGGCGGATGTCATGGGCAAGAGTCCGGAGATATTTCGTTCAGGACGGCATGATCCGGTTTTTTATCAGGATATACGGCGACGATTATCCAATGAAGATCACTGGCAAGGTGAAATTTGGGATTTGCGAAAGGATGGCACAATCCACGCCAAATGGCTCAGTGTCAGTGTCATTCGACACCCGGATGGTCGTATTCATTATCATGTCTCGCAGTTTACGGATATTACCGAGAAAAAGAAAAAAGATGAGCTGATTTTGTCCCAGGCGAATTATGACCAGCTAACGGGTTTACCCAATCGTAATTTGTTCAAAGATCGGTTGGAAATGAAAATCAAGAAATCGCGCCGCGCCAAATTTCCGCTATCCGTGCTGTTTCTAGATCTGGATCATTTCAAAGACATCAATGACACATTGGGGCACGACAAAGGCGATGATCTGTTGAGAGAAGTCGCCACGCGCCTCGGATCCTGCATCAGCGAGACCGATACCGTAGCGCGCTTGGGCGGGGACGAATTTGCGATCATTCTATCGGACTTCGTTGACAATCGACAGGTTGAGGCCGTTGCAATGCGTATTATTCAGAGTTTGAATAAGCCGTTTAATTTTAACCAGAATCGAACGGATTATTATATTTCCACAAGCATCGGTATTGTGTTCTATCCACAAGACGGAACGGATATGAAAAGTTTGATGAAGCATGCCGATCAGGCAATGTATGCTGCGAAATTGGAAGGTCGTAACCGTTTTTGCCACTTTACACCCTCCATGCAACGCGAAGCGCATGAAAAAATGGCACTGATTCATGATCTGAGGCAGGCGATCGCAAAGAATGAACTGCAAGTTCATTATCAACCGATTCTGGAGTTGTCCAGCGGACGCCTGATTAAAGCTGAGGCGCTGGTGCGCTGGAAGCACTCGCGACGAGGCATGATTAGTCCGACTGTTTTTATTCCGTTGGCGGAGGAAAGTGGCTTGATCCTGGAAATAGGCGAGATGGTATTTAAACAATCAATCGCCTTGATCGATCAATGGCAAAAGCGTAAAGGTTACGTCATTCAAATCAGCGTCAATATGTCGCCGATACAGTTTAAATTTATGAATAAATTCAGTTGGCTGGACAACTTAACCCGGCTTGGGCTGCCTGGAAATTGTATCAATGTGGAGATTACTGAAGGTTTGTTGTTAAAGGATTCGGCTATTGTTCAGGAATACTTGCTGGAATTTCGTAATAACGGCATCGAAGTATCGATTGATGATTTTGGCACTGGCTTTTCCTCGTTGTCCTATCTCAAGAAATTCGATATTGATTATCTCAAGATCGATCATTCTTTTATTAATCAGTTGATCGACAGCGAAACCGATCGCGCATTGGTGGAGGCGATCATCGTCATGGCGCATAAGCTGGATATCAAGACCATTGCCGAAGGCGTGGAAACGAAAGAGCAGCAAGATCTGCTTAGACATTTTGGTTGCGATTATGTGCAAGGTTTTCTGTATTCAAAACCGATCAAAGGGAAAGCGTTTGAGAAACTGCTTGCCGAGAAACCGGGCCGCATATTAACAATATGATCCGCCAGAGTTATCCATTATGTGCCCGCTGTCGTAGTGCGGTACGGTTTCAGTAACAAGATGTTTTTCTGCAATCGACTCAAGCCGCGTTCTTGAAAGCGCGGATTCTGTATCAGCACATCCTGGCTTGTCAGCAGCTTGATCTCGAAGCGTGATTGATAGTGTGTCATGACTTCATCGACAGTAACTGCAAAGGGTGGGCCAGACATCTCACAATCAGGGTAATCCAGCGTGATGAGCAAGATTTGCACTTCCGGCGGTAGGATGCTCAACAGATGATGCACATACTGCTTGCGTATTTCCGGCGGCAAAGCGATGAGTGCTGCGCGATCATACACCGCCGTGATTTTTGCCAGATCATCGCTACGCAGATCGAAGAAATCGCCGCATAAAATATGAATGTTATCTGCCGCCAGGTGCTTGAATGTATGGTCGGTGATGCACTGCGGTATATGGCCGCTTTCTATAAAAAATGCCTGCGCTGCAAGACTGCTCAATTCTACACCCAGCACGTGATGTCCCTGTGCGCGCAGCCAAAGCATGTCGCGGCTTTTACCGCATAAGGGTACAAATACCGTGCTGTTTTGAGCCAGCGTTAGCTTGTGCCAGTATTCACGTAGATAGGGATTAATCGTACTTTGATGGAAGCCGATTTCTTCGCGTTGCCACCGATCTAACCAATATTCTTTTTTCATCCCGGTATCATTTGTTTATTTAGAGAGGTGTCAATAAATTTTTCTGCTGGTTGAGCATAGTAATAGTAAATGTTGCTTTTTTGTAACACACTACCGAAAGTTGTCAATAGACGTGTATAGGGTATTGCTATTATAAGCATTTGTGTTTAAAAGTATTAGTTGGGAGAAGTGAACGCAAATCATGCCATTGAAAGATAAAACTAAAGTAGGTCGCAAGAGGACACTTACTCCGTCTTCGGCGGAGCAGCCATCCGACTCAGCAGCAAGCTCCATGATAAATTCGCTGGAAAGCAAAATTAATCAACTGGAAGACATTCTAAATCAAGTGGACGCTTGCATTTACACAAAGGATAGAGCGGGGCGCTATACTTATGTGAATCAGAGTGTTATCGATTTTCTTGACGTGTCGATTGAAGAAATGATCGGTCATGAAGATAAGGAATTCTTTGATTTGGCGTTATCAGATGACCTGATGTTCGATGAAAGTCGCGTCATTGAGCTTGGGCAAACGATTAAGCGCGAAGAAAGAGTGGTCATCAAGTCATCAGGACAAGCGCGATTTTTCTGGACCGTCAAAAGTCCTATGAAGAATGATCAAGGTCAGATCATCGGCCAACTCGGAATTTCTACGGATATCACCGAACGTAAGCTAGCTGAGGAAATGTTGCATTTCCACAGCAATATATTGCAGGGCCTGCCCATCGGGGTATGCCTGATTCGCGCCAACGATGAGCAGATTGTGTACGCTAATCCGCAATTTGAAGCCAAGTTTGGCTATGTCGTTGACGAGTTGCTCGGCCAACACATTAACACCATCAATATTTCGACCTTGGCAGGTCCGTTGATCATCGCAGATTCGATTGCAGCCGAGATTGAGCGAATCGGTATATGGACTGGGGAGATCTATAGCCTCAGGAAGGACGGCACGATTTTCTGGTGTTATGCAACGATTTCTACTTTCGATCATCCCCTATTTGGGAAAACCTGGGTTTTAGCGCTCATCAATATCACTGCGCACAAGCGCATCGAGGACATGCTGTGCCTGACCTCGCAACGCTTATCGCTGGCAACGCGCACGACAGGCATCGGTATCTGGGAATGGGATATCGTTCAGAATGAACTGGTTTGGGATCATCAAATGTTTGTGCTGTACGGGGTCTCGCAAGATAATTTTCGCGGGAAATATGAGCATTGGTGTATGTGTATTCATCCGGAAGATTTACAGCAGACAGAAAAAGAAATTCAAATAGCGCTAAGCGAGAAAAGGGATTTCAATACGGAATTCCGCATTTGCAGACCGGATGGCACGATTTGTTATATTCATGCTATCGCCACCGTATTATACGATGCTGCCGGGCAGCCCATACGTATGATTGGTACCAATCGGGATATTACCAGCCTCAGGCAAACGTTTGATTCCATGTTACTGGCGGATGCAATTTATCAAACCAGTGGTGAAGCCATCATGATCACCGATGAAAATAATCTGATAAAACAAGTGAATCCTGCTTTTACGCGCTTGACGGGTTATGAATTATCAGAGGTCGTCGGTAAGAACCCTCGAATTTTCTGCTCCGAGCGTCACGATAGGATTTTTTACCGGAGCATATGGCAGGATATTCAGAAGAAGAATCACTGGCAGGGTGAAATTTGGGGGTGCCACAGGGATGGTACGATTCGTACCCGCTGGCTGAACATCAGTGCGATTCACCGTCCGGACGGCCAGGTGTATGGCTATGTAGCGCAATTCTCGGATATCACTGAAAGGAAGCAGAAAGAAGAACTCATTTTATTTCAAGCCAATTTCGACCAATTGACCATGCTGCCTAATCGCTTCTTGTTTAAAGATCGATTAGGCCAGGAAGCCAGAAAAGCGCACCGTAGTGGACAACTACTGGCAGTGGTATATCTCGACTTGGATCATTTTAAGGATATCAATGACACACTGGGTCATGCTGCGGGAGATCAACTGCTGAAGGAGGTCGGTCAGCGTATTAAATCATGCGTACGCGATACCGATACCGTCGCTCGTCTTGGCGGAGATGAATTTGCCATTATTCTACCCAGTGTCGATCTCCGGCAGCATGTGGAAAAGATTGCGCGGAACATTATTCGTGAACTGAATAAACCGTTCAATTTCCTACCCGACCAGGACGACTATCATATTTCTACCAGCATCGGCATTGTTTTCTATCCGGAAGACGGTATGGATATTGAGAGTTTAATGAAACATGCAGATCAGGCAATGTATGCGGCAAAACAGGGAGGGCGTGATCGTTATTGTTATTTCACGCCATCGTTGCAGCATAAAGCCAATGAAAAAATGATGCTTACCAACGATCTTAGAAAAGCGTTGGAGCGCAATGAACTGCATGTTTATTATCAGCCCATCCTGGATTTATCCCGGCGGCGTATTATTAAAGCGGAAGCTTTGTTACGCTGGAAACACCCCTATCGTGGCATGATCAATCCGCACACATTTATTCCGCTGGCAGAAGAAAGTGGGCTGATTGTAAAAATAGGCGAATGGGTATTTGATCAATCGATCGCGCATATTCAACAATGGCTTGATCGATTTGGATATATTATTCAAGTGAGTATTAATAAATCACCGATTCAGTTCCAAACATCGGATCGGCCGCGCTGGTATGACAGGCTTGCCCATTGTGGTTTACCGGGGGATTGTATCAATGTGGAAATTACCGAAGGCCTGTTGTTAAGAAGCACGCTGACTGTGCAAAATTTCTTACTGGAATTTCGCAATAATGGCATCCAGGTATCGATCGATGATTTTGGTACCGGATTTTCATCGCTTTCCTATCTCAAGGAATTCGATATCGACTATATCAAGATAGATCGCTCATTCATCAGTAACCTGAATAACAATCCAATAGATCGGGCACTGGTCGAAGCCATTATTATGATGGCGCATAAGCTGGATATCAAGACCATTGCCGAAGGGGTGGAAACACAGGAACAACAAAATCTGCTGATCGAATTTGGTTGTGATTATGTGCAAGGTTTTCTTTATTCGCCGCCCATTCCTATCGAAGAATTCGAAAAATTGATCGCGTGGTAACAGAATGAGAGAATGCCGCTTAATAGCGCCTCTCAATAATATCCGGACTAAAACAAGACTCATGAACACCACATGGCATCTGTGCTTGCTGAGATTGCTGCAGGTCGTGCTGATCCTCGGTATGCTTGCCGGCTGCATATCGCCGATGGCGCTGAACCGCGCCGTGTTGGCGTATGACGAAGCCGTTACCGACACCGTGTCTCAGCAGCTGCTGATCAATATCGTACGTGCTCATCATCGTCAGCCGATTCATTTCACCGCGGTGTCAAATATCGCGGCAACTTTCAGTTTCCAGGCCAATGCAGGCGCAATGCCCGCATTGGGAGGACTTGCGGGCACATCGATACTGCCGGTTTTTGGCGGTAGTGTTGCGGAAAGCCCCACCATCAGCATCGTTCCAATCGAAGGGGAAGATTTCACTAAGCGCTTGCTCACACCCTTTCCACAGAGCAAATTAACCCTGTTGCTGCGCCAGCGTTTTGATGTTGATCTGCTATTACGCATGATGGCGCAGGAAGTGCGCTTGTTACAGGCTGAACAGCGCAACGTCTATCGCAATAATCCGGTGGATAAGGAAGGTTATGAGATGTTTCGTCGAGTAGTATTGCATCTTTCGGCGATTCAGGATCACAATCAATTATATGCTGAGCCTTTGCCGCTGATACACACGTGGACGATGCCCGCCAGTTCGATTGCGCCCGACAGCTTTCAGTCGCTGCAAAAGGAATTTGTCGTGCATTACAGCACCGGAGACGATACCTTTACATTGCGCAAGCAAATCCCCGGACCGATTCTGATCACCAACTATGATCCCGATATGCTCTCCGAAGATGACCGCGGAAAACTTAACGAGCGTGCGCGGGAATGGGATGTCAGTGATATTGCTTTCGATATCCGTGCCAATCACTATGGTGGAGAATGGCCGATGCATGGGGTTTTCCGATTGAGGAGCTTTCACTCAATTCTCAGTTTTCTCGGCAAAGCGCTCGGTGAAGAGCGGGGCTATCATGTAGAAAAAGATTCCAGAACGCCGCCCATTCTAGGCAATGAGAACCCTGATCTGGCCATGGAATTCGTGGTTGACGGTACGCCGCCTGCTGATGTCGATTTCTCCATTCGCTGGAATAACCGTTTTTATGCCGTCAATACCACAGGCCCGCATGCGCGCTGGAATCGCGATGCTTTCCAGTTATTGTTCCTGTTGTTTCAAATGACGGTTACTGACATTCCGCGTGTCGGTGTACCGAGTATTACGATTGCCAAGTAGTCCTTGCTGAGATCACCGATAGCACGAGCGGGTGATCGTTCTTCCATAAAACGACTATATCTGGAGTGCATCCATTACCTGCTGGTTGCAGGATTTGACGTCTACGGCAACATCGGTCATCAGCTGTCGACGCGCCTTTATATGGATTTTCTGCGTATGGAAAGTGAGTTTGGTTTTCTTGCTTTACTGCCTGAAGAAACACGTATTGCTCTATGAGAACACTGGTATCGGGGTGCGAGTGATTCGGTCAAGGAGGGCATGCGTACTTGGAAGTTGAAATGGCTTCGTTGGGTGATTTTGTCTCGAGACTTGGTAATCCGAATAGCGAGTACGGTTATCGTGAGCTGATGCATCGTTATGGTATACGGCGCTCACATAGTGGATTCTGGCAGCACAGCGATCGCTTGCATGAGATTTTTCGGCAATCTACGCCCATTGGATATGGGATGTTGGATTATAATCGACTTGAGAATCGCTGATTTTCGCGTTGTAAAGTAAAAGCACTGGAGGCGGCAAGGGGCGGATTGTGAGTTTTATACTGCGATGGAGCCACGATCGGAATATTCTTTCCGACTACTTGAACGTGTTTCCAGAATGATATTTTTTCAACGACTAACGACGAGGTGAAAGAATGACTAATAAAGATGCTTACTTAAAAAAAGCCCATGCAAAGCTGGATGAATGGAATGCCGATCTCGATAAAATGAAAGCTAAATTATCGGCGGCTGATGCAGATGCCAGAATCAAATTAAATGAAAGCATTCGTGAGCTTGAAACGCAGCGTGATGAAATGAAAAAGAAAACCGCGGAGCTTGAGCGTGCTAGCGAGGAGGCGTGGGAAGATATCCGCGATGGCATGGAATCAGCCTGGAATCGAGTAACCGCATCGATTAAAGATGCCGCGAGCCGATTCAAGTAGTACGTTCTGCGCATAGCGTTTCTGTGAATGTATGGAAAACCTATTGAGGTTTCTCAAGTGCGCGGTTTCCGGCGTATTGCCCACATCATGTTGCAACAGCATTCTCCCGACGTGAAACACAGCGGAGGTCATTAGATGCGCGCTGTTTTCTTTGATTTTGGTTCTGTGACCCGTGGCGATATGGACTGTACGGCACTGGAGCGAGCGATATCGCCATGGCAGTTTCATCATCACTCTTCCGAACAGGAGTTGTTGGCGCGCATCCGTGAGGCCGAGGTGGTTGTCGGCAACAAAGTGTTTATCAGTCGCGCGGCAATTGAGGCGGCAGATCGCCTCAAGCTGATTTGCGTAGCTGCAACCGGGTACAACAATATCGACTTGCAGGCTGCGGCTGAACGCAATATTCCGGTTTGCAATGTGCGCGGTTATGCTACGCCTTCGGTGGTGCAGCATGTGTTTATGTTGATGCTGAATCTGGCGCGCTGTTTTGTCGACTATCAGGAATTGGTGAAGCGGGGCGGCTGGCAGGCGAACACCTTTTTTTGCCCATTGGATTTCGGTATTCAGGAGCTGTCGGGAAAAACGCTTGGCATTATCGGCTACGGCGAATTGGGACATGCGGTGGCGCACATTGCGCAAGCTTTTGGCATGCGGGTGCTGATTGCGGAACATAAAGGTAAGCCGCCGCGTTCCGGTCGAGCGGCGTTCGATGACGTGCTGCAGCAGGCGGATTTTACAACGCTGCATTGTCCGTTGTCGCAAGAAACCCAACATCTGATCAGTCGCCGTGAGCTTGAATTGATGAAGCCTTCCGCGTATCTGGTCAATACTGCGCGCGGTGGGTTGGTGAATGAGGCGGATTTGTTGCAGTACTTATCCAGCGGCCGCATTGCCGGTGCCGCCATCGACGTGATACAAGGCGAGCCACCGGGTGAGGATAATCCGCTATTGCGGCATCGATCGACAAATCTGATTGTCACACCACATATCGCTTGGGCCAGCAGGGAATCGAGGCAACGTTTGTTGGATCAATTGGCCGACAATATCAGTAACTTTTTTCAACATAAATCGTTTAACCAGATTACTGACGCGCTGGCAGGCCGTTGAAAAATGTATTCGAAGCAGCCCGATACCCGGCAAAAACGGTCGAGAAAGCGCAGTTTGTGCGTAATAAATGAGCATTTTGAGCCTGTTTTTAACACCGCAGCGGCCACAGATAGTTTCTCAACGGCCTGTTGTTAATCGATTGGCGCAAACTTATTGGAGTGATCGACATGCAACATTGGATTCTTCTTGCTATCGCGATTGTCAGCGAAGTGATTGCAACTTCATACCTCAAGTCGGCTGAAGGATTTACCCGTTTATGGCCGTCGCTGGTGGTTGTGGTTGGTTATCTGCTGGCTTTTTACCTGCTTTCGCTGACGCTCAAAACCATCCCGGTTGGGATAGCCTATGCGATTTGGTCTGGCGTAGGGATTGTATTAATCGCACTGAGTGGTTGGCTTTTTCTCGGACAATCGCTGGATATTCCTGCTGTGATCGGTCTGGCTCTGATTATTGCCGGAGTTGCGGTTATCAATATCTTTTCCCAAAGCGCTGCACATTAACGAGTGATCAATATGAGTAAAGCATTTACCAAGGAGAACGCAGGCGACGATGACGATCTCGACGGCACGCCGAAATTACCCCAGGATGTGAAGAACTATATCACCCCGACTGGACATCAGCGATTGAAGGAAGAGTTCGATCTATTGTGGAAAGTAGAGCGCCCGGAATTGGTTAAGACCATTACCTGGGCGGCTTCCAATGGCGATCGTTCGGAAAATGGCGATTACATTTACGGCAAAAGACGCCTACGCGAAATTGATCGCCGCTTGCGTTTCTTGTCCAAGCGGCTGGATAATGCTGAAGTGGTCGATCCCGTCCGGCGCGGTGAATGTGATCAGGTGTTTTTTGGTGCCACCGTGATTATCTGCAATGCCAAAGGCGAGGAGCACACTTACAGTATCGTCGGCATGGATGAGGTAGACCCCGGTCGTGGCCGTATCAGTTGGATTTCTCCGCTGGCCAAGGCGCTGCTCAAGGCGCGTGAAGGCGACACGGTATCGTTGCACACGCCGGTTGGCGTGGAAGAGTTGGAGGTGGTGGAGATCCGCTATGAAGCGTTATGAAATTGGGTTGTTGTTGCCGACAGCAAGATAGCAATTTGCGCCCGGCTGTTACTTTACATTTCCAATAGTCATGCAAAATCTATGCAGCTAAAAGAAAGCGCTACATTGTATCAGTGCCGGTGACTTTTCTCACAGAACGATATTCGCCACCGTTTCATACTGAGCTATCTGCTAGAAAACGGAGGATATGATGAGTACACGCACTGCTTTTATCGTAATAACATTGTTGGTTTCGATGAATACCTATGGAGCCTACTTTAATACGGATCGACCCCAGAAAATAATCGGACCGTTTCTGGTGGATGTGGAACATATTGAGGAAGTCAAAGCGTTTAGCAATGCGTTTGGAGTGGAGCCGAAAACTGCCAGCGATATTACGCAATATCTCGATGCCAACACATACAAGATGCTGCCAGTGATCACCATCAGCAGTCTATTGTTTGATAAAGAAACCGGCATGTACCGCAATGATCCGGATGCGATCATCAATGCGATAGAAAAATCTAAAATACGTCCCAATGAAATGTTGTTTTTAATGGATGAGCCCTTAATGGCGGTGAGAGCGGCATGTGGAAAAGGCAAATCCGAAGCGTGTCGCGATGTTGAAGGTCGTTATGTAGAAACCTTGACAACGTTGCGATTGGTGGGGCAACGATTAAGGAAGCAATTTCTTGGGTCAGGCGTAATACATATCGAGGCTTGGACTGAATTGGCGCAGCAAAAGAAACAGTATCCTAATGAGAATGTGATCATGCTCGATGATGCGGAGTACCTGGGATTTGATTGTTATGGCGATTTTGATTACTGCGGGTCGCAGCAACATGGTTATAATTCGCAATTCACATATGGAACATGGGTGTGGGACGCTATGCATGCACTGGAATCGACTCATTCGATAGGGCGCAAGATGTTTTTAGTAACCGGAGCATTTCTGGCAGATCAGAATTTCAGCAGTGCTGAAGCAATACAGCAACAAATGTACAACTATGCTTACATATTGAGTCAACACGATAAGCTTGGTGGTTTGGGAATTTTCTTATGGAGTGACATGATCGAGAATGGCAAGCCTTTTACCGGAGCGAGGAATATTCCCACTATTGTCAAGTTTATAAATCTTATTGCTCGATATTTTGGAGTGGGAAGTCATTTGGATTTGATTGATTGGTATAGTTTCCAGTCGGCGACTGGAAGTAACTGAGAGGGGGTTAGTAGGCCGCTGAAAAACGTATTCGAGCAGCCACCAGGTATAAAAACAGGCGAAGAAGCGCAGTCTATGCGTAATAAATGAGCATTCTGAGCTTGTTTTTAAACCACAGTGGCAACCGCAGATAGTTTTTCAACGCTTGTTAAAGTTGACTTACTTTGGGCTGCTTACAGATTGAAAAAGATCATATCTGTTGTGATCGCGTTTATATTCACGCCAGTAAGCTGAATAGCCGCAGCACCGCCTAGGAATTCAGCGGTAAAACCGTCATTGCCACGGTCGTCAATGTGGGTGATATACGAAGTCAATTCTGCAACATTGTGGATTCCCAGGGCTTTTGAATCAAAGAATAAGCGGTCCTGGTGTAGTTGGAAATCAGTTACCTCAAAGCTTCCGTAACCATAAAAACCAAACGTGTCATTACCTTCGCCACCGGTGAGCCTGTCAAAATCACCTTGCTCTCTTACCTTCTTGCCATCCACGAGTTTTATGATAACAGGCTTGCTCCCCCCTGCGCGCAGAATGTCGTCCCCTGCACCGCCAAACAGTTTCTCAGTGCCTTCCTGCCCGTCCAGATCATCATTGCCGTCTCCGCCATTCAATATGCCGTTGCCGGGGCCTTCTCTTAGAATATCGTTGCCGCCAGCGCCTCTTATTTCATCATTGCCTGAACCACCAGTCAGGTCATTGCTTGGGCTGTCACCATTATTGTCTAAGTCATCGCCGATGATCAATAAGTCATTGCTACTGAATCCTGCAGATCCAAGTCCTTGAAAGTCAAAACCATCAATATACTTAATGCTTCCTGAGCCCAGATTCGGACGGGTTTCACGAGATATTGCCATAATGTTGTCTCCTATGTGTTGCTGCACTAGCCGACGCTGAGAAGTTATCTGCGCTGCCGCTACCATGCCATGTTAAAAACAGATTCAAAATACGCATTGATGACGTACAAGCTGCGTTTCCCCGTCTGTTTTTGCCTGGTTAGGCTGCCTCGAGAACGTTTCTCGCCGCCTGTTAAAGCAGTTTGTGAATTACGGGCATTTCTAAAAATCCTGATTTCATCAGGCGCATATTCTTTACAAGAACATCAATGGCCTGAAATCCTGAATTTCCGGTGATGCTCGATGATTTATGCAATCATTCTGTTTGTCATTTATCTCATCAAAGGGAAAAATACTAATGAGAATTATTCCTATTATATTCAATAATCGTTAAAATGCAATGCTTAATATCAGGCATGCCGCATGTTTATATGAAGTGCATAATTTATGAATGGAAACAAAATAATCAGCGATAAACTATGACCAAGAAACTGGATGGATTGTTGCTGCAGGCAAGGGATTTAATCTTTACAGGTAAGTTGAATGACGCAGATGGGATTCTGGCGCCATTAAAAAACGACTATCCGTTATCGCCGGATGTTGCGCGATTATGGTGTTCGCTGGCAATGCGTACGAATCGTGCCGCCGATGTATCGATTTATGCGGCAAAGATTTATGCGCATGTGCAGGGTGATTTTAATAAAGCGCATTGGGCGCACGTTCTGGGAACAGCGCACTTCATTTTGTTGGATTTATCCGCTGCACACGGTCACTTTATCCGTGCCTTAGATCACTTACTGGTATTAGCGAAAGCAGGGAAAATTCCGCCTCATCGGGAAAAAAAGAACACCCAGCGATCGGATGAAAATATCTTTGTTTCCGGAGAAGCGGAGAAGCTATTGTGGACGACTTGTGCGCAATTGGCCGAATTGGGGATTCCGGCATTTCCTTATGCGGGGACTTTACTGGGTTTGGTGCGTAACGGGCGCCTGCTGGATTTTGACAAAGATTTGGACATCGCGGTATGGATGGAATCCTGGGATGCGTGCTGCGCTGCGCTGGAACAGGCCGGATGGATCAGGACTCCGATGCGGATTGATTATGCGAATTACCGTGATTATGTGCACCCGGAACTGGGGGTGACACTGGATGTTTGTGGTTTACAGACGAGAGGACAGCAGTTGGTAGGTGGCTTCTCTTTACCTGATCATCCCGCTGAGTATCAGCGCGTGTCGGTTTTTCCGCGATTTGATCTGGTGCAACGCAGCACTGACTATGGTCCGGCTTGGTTTCCGCAGCAACCGGAAACAATCCTGACAGCGTTTTACGGAGACTGGCGCACGCCGAATCCGCATTGGGATACGGTGATATCCGCGCGCAATCTGGAAAGCCTCACCTTGCTGGTGCGCTGTTACGCGTATCACAGGCTGGCACAGCATTGGTTAATCGGCGATTTGGCGAAAGCCTGGTGTTATGCGCACCAGGTCGCTTTGAAGGATCTCGACGATGTATGGGCGTTACGCAGCCGTCAATGGTTAGAACGAGCCATGACGCGCTTAAACCGGGAAATTCCCGTTTGGCCGAGGAGTCAGCAGCAGCGGCGTGTGTATACCCGCATGGTGGCTGATCTGTTCCACGAGGGCCATGTCAGTTTTTTACGCGCGGCCCGTGCATTGGGCACGCATTTGACGGTATGTGTGGTTTCTGATGAACGTGTGGTGGAAAACAAGGGCAAGCTTCCTGTTATGAAACAAGCGGAGCGTGCTGCTGTTGTTTCTGCCTGCAAACATGTGGACGCCGTCATGACGGAAACCCCGGCGAATGTTTCTGCAGAATTTATGCAGCAGCATGGTTTCGATATTTATACCTTTGCGTGCGCATCCGAGCAGGAGCGTGCTGATAAATACAAGCTATGTGAAACACTGCCGGCACCGATGATTCAAGAACTTGAATATACCTCCGGTATCTCAACATCCGATCTGGTCACGCGTATTCTGGAAGGCGCGGGAAGTAAGGCGGTGGGTACAAAGCATCAGTAGGGGTCTGTAAGGACTTTATGTGTAGAGAACAAGCCTTAATATGACATTTCTGTTTAAATTTAATTTTGAAAATGAGTCAGATGAATATTCAAGTTGAACACAAAATCATTAAGAACAAGATTGGTTTATTAAGGTTGTCAGAGACATTAGGGAGCGTATCTTAGGGCTGTAAAGTGTAATGCTCAGACCTAATCTGACAGCTACCCGATGCGACGAGGTGTCTGTCAGATCAAGTTTCGTTCAGGACAACTAAAAACCACTTTCTCGTATAAAAACGGATGTGATCATTTCATAGACTCTCGTTGCGAGTGAAATGGGAGTACCTGAGATAAAAATGTTTCCCCTGATTTCTTTTTGCGGTACCGAGGAAGAAACATTACCTAAGTAGACAGCATAAATTGTTGCCTCCGGTACAAATGTACCATTCTTGCTGTTCCGAGTAGCTACACTTCCACCATAGCTTGAAATCAGATAGGTTAAATCAAGGTTCCTGATTTCGCTTTTATCGATTCTATCAATGGAAGCCGTTAATTTGGGTAATTGGAGATCTTCTGGATAGAATGAAGCTTGTTGCCCTAGCTCAATTCGATTCAGTTCATATTCAGAAACAACGCCTCTGATTTCAGAGGTGCTCGAGTCCATAATAGAAAAAAGTGGCGTGGCACTTTTAACCCAACGAAACACGCGCAGTGTGTCATCCATTTCTGTAATGACACCCGAAAACGGTGCGCGTAGGCTTAGTTTTTTTTGCTGCTTCTCCAATCCCTCCAGTTTGCTGGATTCTGATGCAATTTCTTCTAGCATTACCTGCAAATTATCTTGCTCTTGACGACTGGCCACTGCTCTTGTGGCGCGCAGTTCTAACAACTCGAGCCGTTTACGTGCAAGTTCTATTTCTACGTCGAGTTTCTGTGATTTTAGTACTATAAGCACCTGACCCTTATCTACTTTCTGACCCGTTTGAATCTCAATAGAAACAATTTGAGCGGATTCAGGTGTGAAAATCGTACTGTAATTTGCTGAGGTTAGTACTCCAGGAATATAAATATGTGAATTCCAAGGGATAAATAAAAGGCTTATAAAGCTTATTAAAATAAGCGTCCATATTCGTAACCGATTATTTATTTGAATGCTATTTTTTAGCATCCACCAATGTCTGATTTCTTTAAAAAGAGGAACAAGAATAAGTGCAACTATCTCTACTACAAATAGAATAATACCTAATAATTTGAAGAATAGATGATAAACCAGTAGAGCAATTCCGATGAATAGAACCAAACGATAAAACCAGGTAAACCATGCATAGCCAATCAATTTAAATTCTATTTCAGGAGAAAAGTGCTCTGGTTTCTCTTCGACGGATCCAAATAGTAGTTGGCGTAATTTCCATTTTGCTAATAGAAATGATCGTTGTTGTAAATTGTCGATGCCCCACCAGTCTGACAAAATGTAGTAGCCATCGAAACGCATAAAAGGTGTGATATTGATCAGCAGACTACTAATCAAACTGGTAGTCGCAATCACAAAACAAACGCTACGCAATATCCCTTCGGGTAAAAATGCCCAAATAAATAAACAAATACCAGCCATCAGCAGCTCATTCAAAATTCCAGCTGCGGCTACATGTATTCGCCGTTTTTTTGAGCATAGTCGCCAAGTGTCCGACATGTCGCTGTAGATCATTGGCACCATCACCATAAAGGCTAACCCCATACTAGGCACACGACAACCATAATGCTTCGCTGTATACATATGCCCAAGCTCGTGAATAGTCTTTACGCCTATTAACGCAATTGCATAAACCAGAATGCCTTGCAACGAAAAAAAATGCAGGAATGTGTTCGCAAATACGTCCCATTGACGCGAAACCAGGTATAAACCCGTTATGCAGATCAGAATGGCAAAACTCAGGAAAGTGGCGGAAAAGAATGACTTGATAACAGGATACGTTCGATTCAAGAACGCATCGGGTTGAAAAAGAGGAATGCGAAAAAATAAATATTGATGGGCTATTTTTTTCCACAAATTTGTATCAGCCTTTCTATGTTGTACTAAATATTCAGAAGCTGGTTGCGTATGGGATTGATTCGTTAATTCGTTGCGCTGAAGGAAGTTAATCAGGGTTGCTATATCTTCTTGTGTTGGTTTAAAAACAGTTTCATTTGTGATCTGATCTATTATCTGCTGACCATTATTGATTGACCACTTGCTCAGCAGGTGATAAATCAAGATACTTATCCGGTAAAAACGATTATTGACAGGATCATATAAGGTCCATGTGGTTGACCCATCGTGAGCATTAGGCGCTTTTAAGAAATGTAAATCGCTTCGTAATGAAGGTAAGGCTTGAATGTTATTTGAAGACATGTTTTCTTTAGTCCCAGAGCATCATGTCAATCGCTTAACTTAAAAATCAAAATATTGGCGAGCTGCCGCAAGAGGTCGACGAAAAAGATAAAAAAATAGATTAACCGAATTACCATATATTTTAGCTGTACCTTGCCAACCAATTCTAAGATGATCAATTGTCGCTGTTGTTTCAGCATCAACTCGGTAAACCAGCGTGTCTCCTGGTATTACTTCAGCACGAAAACCAATATTAGTAACCTCTGCGCTGATTGAATTAAGCGGATCAATATTCAGATATATTTTTACCGGAGCTCCGATAGAAAATTCAATATTATTTTGAACGGGCAAATCAATACGAAACATAAATTTCCCTGTTTCCGCAATTTCCATAAGCCTTTCACCAACAACCACTGGCTTCCCAATTAATTCTAGCTTGTCACCAAATAACAAAAATCCATCTCTATCTGCTATCACATGAAGATGATCAAGCATTTCTTTTGCGTAATCTCTCTTAATATGAGCCAATTCAACTTTTGTTTTTAATAAAGCCACTTCTGCTTTACTTTTTTCATCTTGGAATGCACCTTGAGTCGCTTTTTTCAATTCGGCTTCGGCGACGGCTAAGGATTGTTGAGCAACCACGTATTCGTTTCTATAGCTGGTATCTTCATAATCGAATAATGTTTGTCCTTGAGAGATCAATTGGTTGGGTTCAACGGGTATTGATGCGATTACTCCATCGATAGGTGCACTTACAATCAATGGATCTTTAGCAACAACTTTAACGGATCCCAGAGTTGAGTGCTGGATGGGTAAAAAAAATAAGATTACTGCCGTGATCCCAATTACCCATCGCACTTTTCTAGAAACTAACCATATTTTTAATTGCCGATGCTTATCAAAATAGCCCCAAGCATGTGCATAAGTATCGGCTAATCGTTTTATCAAGAACAGCTCGTTATCGCTCCACGCGGTTTCCCTCTCAAGCCATAAAGCGCCTATTAATGTGCCATTTGGCAATTGCATGCCAATCCAAACAGGAAATGGCAGCAATAAGCTCTGGCGATCTTGTTGCAATTCATTTGGGAGCTGCTCAAAAATGACTTGAGAAGGCAGATCACTCGAAGATTCTTTTCTTTGATGATGAATGATGCGTTCAATCAATTGGTTTTTTGGAATTGAACGATCAACTACAGTAAGACCGGATGTTCTGATTGCTTGGAAATTAGCGTTTACTTGCCCGACAGCTTTTAAGAGTGTTGCATGTCGGTATTTTAGTAAACGTCGTGTTTCATTAACTATAAGATAATGTAATGCCAATAAATCTTCTGCATTACGCGCGTCTGCTTCTAGCTGAAGTAGGATTAAGGTTGCCTTGTTTTCTTTTGGAAACGCTTTCCCGTCATCCATGACACATTGATCCTTATGTGCTTTTTCTAGATCAGCGTTAATCTGGCAGATTAATAATAACGGCGCCGCTCATTCCAGCCAAAACATCTGTTGCATCACTCTTAAAACTTGAAAAGATACGTATGGTTTGAGAAACAGGGTCAACTCGGGCGCCAACTCTGGATATTCCAAGATTATAATTTTTCCCTGTTTCATCGATTGCCATGGAAATATCGATACCTGGCCTTATCCACTTTAGCCAGCCGGATGGAACTATCATTTCAACCTCAAGACTTGTGTCATCTAAGATTTTCATAATTTCACGGCCTGGTTCAATTACTTCATGTGCGTTTGCTTTAATCTCAGTAACTCTTCCATTCCATGGTGCTCTAAAAGAGCAAATGAAGTAATTGCCAATTTTTATTGCCTCCAGTTCTGCCGTGGCTTTATCCAACTGAGCTTTGGATACATCCAGTTCAAGCGAGCCGACAGCATTAAAGGTCGAAAGACTTACGTTATTCTCAGAAATCATTTTTTTTGCTAAAACTTCAGCTTCCGCTGCTTTTAGTTGTGCTCTTTGTCGGCTACATTCAAACTGTACTAGTTTTTCTCCTTGCTTAAAGCGATCTCCTTCTTTGACATTAATGTGCGTAATTTTAGCGATCACATCGGTTGATAACACAGCTTCACGCAATGGCTTAACCAAGCCTCGGATTGTCGTCGTTGCAGTGGAAGAGGAGGTAGACTTTTCTTTGGCTTGTTTTTCTATAGAATTCAAGACGGAAGCAGCTTTAGGTTCAGTAGATTCTGCGTAAGCATTTGTTATGTGATATGAAACATAAAACACAAAAATGAATCGAATATAGCTAGAAACTCTCATTTGATCTCGCCTCTTAATAGAATTAGTAAAGATGTACGATGAAAGCAATGAGTCTAAGAATTCTAATTCAACTCCATGTATTTATAACATATAAGATCAAATAAATCTCACTGATTAACGACAATAAATTGTCTCTCGGTCGTTAGATTAAGTCTTTTAAGGGCGCTATAAGCATGCTCTTTTGGCATAGGATGCCCAAGTAAATAACCTTGAGCCTCATCGCATTTTAATTTGCATAAATGCTTAAATTGTTTTTCGGTTTCTACCCCTTCTGCCACAACGATCATTCCCATTTTTTTCGACATCTCGATAACTGCCAAAACAATAGCACTATTATTGCTATCTTCATTAATGTCATTCATAAATGAGCGATCTATCTTGACGATATCGATAGGAAATTTCTGTAAATACTGAAATGATGCATACCCCATACCAAAATCATCAAGTGCAATTTGAACGCCCATGTCATGAAGTTCATTCAAAAGCTGTGCCGAGCCTTCGATAGATCGCATGATCATGCTTTCAGTAATTTCAAGCACTAAATTCTTAGGTGGTACTTCATATTCACGTAAATAGCTGAGTATTTTTTCGGTCAAATCTTCAAATTGCAGTTGTGCGGCTGATATATTCACCGATATTTGTATTTCATCTGATGCTTCTTTGCGCCAAATGGCAAGCTGTTTGATCGCTTCACGAAGAACCCAGTCGCCAATATGCTGGATCAAGCCACTGCGCTCGGCAACGTTAATAAAGCCTGCAGCAGTCAGGACTCCTTTTTCAGGATGGTGCCAACGTAGCAGGGCCTCAAATTTACTGATCACATTATGTTTAATATCAACGATGGGTTGATAAAAAACTTCGAATTGGTTCAGTTCAATAGCACGTATAAGATCTGACTCAAGTTGTATTTCTGACAAATACTGATGGTTCATTTCTTTTGAATAAAATTGACATCTCTCTATGCCGCTAGATTCAGCATTATTCAACGCTAAGTCAGCATAACCCAGTAAATTAACAACGTTCATATCATCAATTGGATAGATACTAACGCCAATTGCACTGTCAGTATTTATGTTAAAGCCTTCAATAGTTAAAGCTTGATTTAGCGCGAGATAAATACGGTTAATAATCTGTGTTATAGGTTCGTTCCGCTTTAATTCAGAAAGTAAAATATAAAAACCACTTTCATTTTTTCTCGATAGCATTGAATCGAGACCTGTGGCTTCGGTTCCGGCGGATATGACATCTGTTGTGCGCAAAATACTACCTATTCTGCGAGAGGCATCGACGATGAATTTCTCTGCTGCCTCATAACCTAACGTATTGTAAACGCGCTTATAGCTATTTAATGAAAGGGAGAGAATGGCTACATAGCAACCTGATCTGGTCGCATAGGAAATTGCGGTTTTAAGCCGTTCCTGTAAGCCGAAACGATTCAGTAGGCCAGTTCCAGAGTCATGGTTTGTGCGATGCTCAATCAGTTTTTGTTGCTTTTCATTTAGTAGTTCTAATTCTTTGATTCTTGGTATTAACTGGTTTATGTCGATGTTGACAGTATCATTAATGACAGCTATTGAAGTACCGCTTTTTTCCGTATTATTTACTGCATCAGCGCTGCCATCTTTCTGTGCAATATCTTTCCACACAGTAACGCGGTTGCGGCCATTTTTCTTAGAATAATAGAGTGCTTTATCTGCCAAATCTATCATTTCATTGGTATTTTGCGCTCCATCAGTTATCAAGGAGATTCCTAAACTTATAGTTATTCGTTCAATTCCAAAAGCATGGTAAGTAGTAGCATTCATTACGTTGGTACGAATGCGTTCAGCAATTTTCAAAGCAGTCTCAATATCAATATTTGGCAGTACAAGACAAAACTCTTCTCCTCCATATCGACCTACAATATCCGTATCTCGCAAACTTTCTCTGGAAATGGCAGTCACCAATTTAATGACCTCATCGCCGACTTGATGTCCATAATTATCATTTACAGATTTAAAATGATCGATATCGAGCATGATGCAAACAAGATTGCTGTCCTGCTCGCGTGACAAGTTAAAAACTTCGTTGAAATAGAAAGTCAATGCTCGTCGATTGTAAAAACCAGTAAGCGGATCGACCTCTGCCAATTTTTTTAATTCATTATTTTGACGCGATATCTCGTTCCTTGATGATTCTAATTTTTTTAACATCAAGTCAAGCTTGATATTGTTTTCCTCGATTTCCGTAACATCATCAAAAGTAACTAATGCACCTTTACACAGATTGTCATTGCCTAGAATTGGCGCACTATTAATCATAAAAATACTTTTATCCGGTCGAGTTGAATGAAAGCTTAACCGTATACGTGTTTGTATTTTTCTTTTCTTAAGAGATTCGGCCCAGGGATAAAGCCAATCTTCTTTCAATTGTTCAACTGAAGATTTTTCCCAGTTTAGTTTTGAAACTTCTTTACCAATTAAATTATCGGATGGTAGTGCTACTTTTTGGCTGAATGCATTGTTTGCTAATAGAATACGTCCTTGCTCATCAAGAATCAGTATGCCTTCGGTTAAAGTATCAAAAGCAGATTTAATTCGCTGCGGAATAACTCCTGAAGGATCCAGTTCTTTTAAGGCACGTTTCAACATTAATAAATAACCAAACAAACCAGATGCCGCAACGAACAGCATAAAACCCCAGAATGAGTTTTTTATTTCTTCCAATAGATTATTACCAAGGAAAGGTGCAAAACTTATTTCAACGACTCCCCATATCTGATCACCTTGCATGATAGGAACCTGGATATGTGTCAAAGATGGCGCATCATTTTCATTAATTTGCCAATGCTCATCATGAGCACCTGCAATTGCAAGAAATACGCCATCACTTTTTCGAATGGCGCCTGAAAGAATATCTAGATTACGGCTTACTAGAATATTTAAAGTCTTTTCTATCTGGATGAAATCATTTTTTTCTGCTGCTAGCGCAAACTGGATGGCAAGAAGCTCTGCTATATTCTTCCGGTTTTCTAAAAGAGACTGCGATTTGTCAGGAACGATGCCAAGCGATTGACCAATTAACAAAATACTCAGAATTAATGCTATTAATCCTAAGCTAAGTCGAACGTATGGTCGCAGTGTAAACATGCTTAATTATTTATCCGGGTAAAAGAGTTTTTCAGCAGAATTCTCTTTTTGTTTAATATCATCGTCGTCCCCTAAGCTTTCATGAGTATTTTTGCCTGATTTTGCAACGACTATAGAAAGAGGATCTACACTCTTCCACGCAGGAATGATGCTTAAGAAACTTGCCAGCATCGAACCTGATCGTGTTAGCCATCCTACAATACCTGCAGCTAATGAGATGCCTGCAACAGATGCAACATTTGAGGTTAATTCTTTTTCATCGAATGCTTTCTGAATGTCTATCTGTATATTTTCAACCTCTTTCCATAATTGTTGATGGGCGAATACAGTGTTTTGCGTAAGCAAAGCGCGTGAGATAGGGCTACTAATTTCTTGCAAATGCTCAGGTAAATTACTACTTGCATCCTCTTGCAGTAACTTTGTAGGCTGAAGTCCTAATCTGGCATTTTTAGTCGCCTCTCCTGAAGGGGAGGGAATGGTTGGTTCAAGTAAATTCTGTATTGCTGGCAATACAATTGTAGATACGATGGATGGCATTGCTCCTTGGGCAGCAGGAAGAGGCAAGCCTGTTGCTGGTGCTGGTGCTGGCAAGGTCGAAGGCGACGTTATCGTTGTAATTGGTGATAAGGGTGTTTCGGGTAATGGAAGCACCACCGGATTCACGGTTAACATTACGGTAACAGGAGAAGAATTTCCATAGCCATCATGGACAACATATGTAAACGAATCCACTCCGACAAAACCTTTATTGGGTGTATAAATAAAGCTGCCATCGGAACTCAGTACCAGCGTACCATTTTCGGGGCTACTTACCGGAGTGATTGATAGCTTATCGCCGTCGGCGTCACTATCATTGATGAGCAGCCCAGGTGCTTCTACGGAAAATATAGAGTCCTGCAATAACGTATAACTATCATTTAAACCGACAGGAAGATTATTGTTGTACACAACATTAATAGCGACAGTATCAACGTCCTGCGCCAAATTACTATCACTACTGGTGACATTTAAAGTATCAATTCCAATGTAATTGTAGTTGCTTTGGTAGATTAAGCTCGCTAAGGTCGCATTGATATCCGTTAGGCTGCCTGACAAAGTCAGAGAGTTTGTGCCGTTGCTTCCTGCGCTAATACTAGCAGTACCTGATAATGTAACTTTTAACGTACCATGCCCAACCACTAATTGCACGGTACTTAAATCATTATTTGCATCAGAAACAGATATTCCTCCAAGAGTCAACGGTGCATTCCTATTAATAGTCTGGGAACCGGGCACTATATTTATTGGCGCTTCATTGACGTTCGTCACATTGATCGTGAAGGTCTCATCATAAGTCAGCC
>CAZYHY010000002.1:0-121948 GCA_964647635.1 uncultured Nitrosomonas sp. | reverse complement strand
CATCGGCCCCAGCCGGCGCTTCATTGACGTTCGTCACATTGATCGTGAAGGTCTCATCATAAGTCAGCCCACCGGAATCGGTGATTCTGACGGTCACGCTATGGCTGGCGGCCGCTTCGTAGTTCAGCAGCGACCCATTGGCCACCGTAATTTCGCCGGTGCTACTGTTAATGGCAAAACGTCCGCCGGCGGTGTCGGTCAAGCTATAGCTTTGAGTATCACCACTATCGGGGTCGGTGGCACTGGCCGTACCCACCAAGGTACCATTGGCGGCATTCTCAGCGACGCTGTTGCCTGACAACGCAAGGTCCGTTGGCGCATCATTGACGGCGGTCACATTGATGGTGAGGGTATTCGGTGCGGCATCGTAGGCATTATTGCTGTCGCGGACAGAAAACGTGAAACTGGCATATCCCGCCCCGTTTGCACCAGCCACGGGAGTAAAGACCAAGTTGCCCGCTGTAATATCGGCGACCGAGACGATTTGCCCTGCGGTCACCGCCACACCGGAGAGAGTCAAGCTGCCGGCGCCGGGCAGCGTGTCGATACGCACGGCGCTTAAACTGTCGCCCGCATCGACATCACTAAAACCAAAGTTTGCCGTGGTCGTCGTATGGAAGGTGCCTTCGTTGATGGTCACGATGGCATCGGCCCCAGCCGGCGCTTCATTGACGTTCGTCACATTGATCGTGAAGGTCTCGTCGTAGGTGAGTCCGCCACTGTCCGTCACGCGCACCGTCACGCTGTGGTTGGTTGCACTCTCATAATCCAACAATGTGCCATCAGCCACCGTGATCTGGCCCGTACTGCTGTTGATCGCAAACCGCCCCCCCGCGTTATCCGTTAAACTGTAGGTCTTCGTATCGCCGCTGTCCGGGTCCGTCCCATTGACCGTTCCCACCGCTGTTCCGTTCGTCGCACTCTCTGCCACGGTGTTCGCCGAGAGACTGAGGTCCGTCGGCACCTCGTTAACCGCCGTCACGGTCACGGCGATAGATTGGCTATCAGTCCCGCCATTGTTATCACTCACCGTCACCATCACATCGTATACATTGTTGCCTCCGCTATCCGTGGGCGATTCGTAGTTCGGTGCGGTGACGAAACTCAAGGCCCCCGTGCTGCTATTAATGGTGAACTTGGCGGCGTCAGCCCCTCCGCTGATGGAGTAGGTGAGAGTCGCCCCTACATCGGCATCGGTCGCGGTTACGGTGGTCACTGCGGTTGTATTCTCGGCGATACTGATGGTTGCTGTAACGTCTCCCCCATTGCTGGTGATCGTCGGCACTGCATTCAAGCCAGCGGCATCGTAGCGCTGCATAAAAATGCCTGTGCTATCCCCGGTGCCGTTACCTGACCAGGTAACGACGACCTTCCCATTCTGATAAGCAATACCGGAGTAATCCTGGATGTTCGTCGTGGTGGTCGCAACTTGGCTCTCGGTCGTCAGCGCTGTTCCTGTCGGATCGTATTGTCTTGTGTAGACGCCCCAACCGCTCCCATCCTGAAGGTCACTCGACCAAGAGACAACGAAATTGCCGTTTTGGTCCATAGCGACGTTTGAAATCTCCTGATTGTACAACGTCGTGTTCGTGACAGAAATGGCACTGCCTTGTGCCACACCGGCACTATTGAATCGTTGGGCTTGAACGTCGGTATCCCCGCCACTGTGTCGAACCCACGTGACGACGAAATTCCCGCTATTGTTCATTGCCACCGAAGCATAGTGATCGGTACCGCTGGCTATCGTATTGACGAGAAGTTCTCCACCTTGCGCCACACCGGACGAACCGTACTGTTGACCATAGACACTGAAGGTGTTACTCCCGGCGGATCGTTCGCCATCCCACACAATGACAAAGTTGCCTGTCGAATCCATGGCGATATCGGCATTACCTTGGTAGCCGGCTGTAGTCGTATTGACTAGAACATTGGACCCGATCTTTGTGCCGGTCGCATCGTAGTGTTGAGCATACACATTGTAGGCGGACGTACCGCTAGCCTCAGTATTACTCTCGAACACCACGACAAATGACCCATCGGCGGCCATGGCGACGCGCGCATGCTGCTGATCGTAAGTCAAGGTCTCATTCACCAGAAACTCACTGGCGACTGCAGTGCCGGAAGCGTTATATAGACGGGCATAAATATCGTGGTCGCCTGTACCCTGGTCTCGCTCCCAGGTCACTACGAAGGCGCCGCTCGAATTCATGGAGACGCTGGTTAGTCGCTCTGTGGCTGCCTGTGACGCGACCACGAACTCGCCGCCTTGGGCGGTACCGGCACTGGTGTACCGCTGGCCGTAGATGTTGCCCGCGCTTTCCCAGACCGACACAAAATTGCCATTGGCGTCCATAGCCACACTATCAGGGGTGTAGGAGTTGCCTACGGAGTTGTGCGTTTGCGTATCAGTGGTGGTCGTATTGATTCTGGTCTCACCACCATTGGCGGTGAGGCTCAAGATCCCGATCCAATCGGCCTGAATGTCGTAGCTGATAACCAGAGGCGTTTCGATGATTCCTGTTTTCAGTTCGAGGTTCCAGTCTCCACCAAGTCCGGCATACCCCGTGTCATCGATGCTGGCGGCGACATCGGCCCCAGTTAATTGACTGAGCAACGTGGCGGCGTCCTGACCCGCTTGTCCTTCGGCAAAATCGCAGCCATAGATCAGAATATCTGCTTGTTCGGATAATGCTTGTTTGATCACAGCCATTTCTGCAGTGTACTGTTGCGTCATAGAATTGAGTGTTAGTGATCCTGTTCCTAACTGCAGGGATCCGGAACCACCGTGAGAAATGATATGAATCGCTTCTACTGATTGGTGTTGTGTCAGATAATCAGCCATTTGTTTGACGCCATCTTTCTGACTGTCAAGCAAAACTATTGGTATGTTCGGGTCGATTCCGGCTAGGAGCGTTTCATAATTTTCAACACGGGTGTCAGCGAAAATGATCTCGTTGGCGGGCCTGGCTGGAGGCTCATAATTCGCTAACCGCTTTTCCAGTTCGTTTTCTAATTGGATTATTGGGGTTTCCTGATGATCTGCTTCAGCATCAAGAATCCTGGTGTCGGCTGGGGTTAAATTTGATAGTGTTGAATGATCCGCAGAGTTGTTTTGACTCGTTTGTTGATTCATTGAGTCAAATAATGTTTGTTCTACTACATCTATCGAAGCACTCACGGCTGCGCCATCGAACATCATGCGCGGTTCTAGTTGCCACAGAATCCCCAGTCCCTGATTGGATTTGACTTGAGATGACTGATGAATCTGTTTGGACTTTCTTTTCGTCACGATGTTAGTTCATTTTTTGGTGGATTTACTTATTTAATAATTGTTACCCAAATTCAATAGTGTTAGTTTGTTCAATTGCTAAAATAATAAGCGCTGTCGGAAAATGGCAAAAACAACAATTTATAAAAAATGGATTGCTTAAGAGATTAGTGTGTTAAAAATTTTATTTGCTGTGGAGGAGTAATTTTTCGGCAGCTTAATAAGATGATTTATCGTTTTTGCCAGTGTTCAGCTAATTCAGCAGTCAGTTCTGACAGGTTTTTATCATTTAGGTCACCTGGGATGGGATCGAGTCCTAACGAAACGTAAATACCTGCGTAAGAGTTTTCCAGTTCGGAATAAATAGAATCGCAACGAACCTCTGCTAAAAGCATATTGAGTTCTTCGCGAATTAAAGCATGACCACTCACTTTCCCCACGGTTGCTTCGATCCGGGTTTGTTCGATGATGCGTTTCTGAACCTGATAGTAGTTATAGGCGGATCGATATTCTTCATTAAAATGACTGAATTGAGCTAAGCTGACGTGCACTTGGGCGAGCACGGCCATACTCATGGATAGACGTTCGATGTCTAGTAGTTTTTCTCTAGTTTCTAGTTCAGCGAATTTTGCTGGTGCCGAAATGATGCTAATCAGATTCCATGATAGTTGCGCGCCAAGGCTTAACCAGTCTCCATTAAATAGAAAACCATTAGAACTATAGTTATATCGACTTCCTAGTTCAATGCCCGGCAACATCTGTAGTATGGCTGCGCGGACTTCTTTTGCATTGGCACGTTTTTTATAAAACAATTCACGCAACTCGGGACGACTTTCCAGCGCAACTTGTTCCATGTCCTCAATCGCCAAATCAATCTTTTTGGTAAATAAATCCCGGTCTGGTATGACTAACGTAAATTCTGTGCCTGGCTTAATATTCATTAATTCAGCCAATTGCGATTTGGCTAATAGTAAATTACGCTGCAATAGATTGAGTTCTCGTTCTATGCTGTATAAATCACGTTTGAAAGTAAAATTGATTTTTGGGTTATTAATCCGCTCATCTCTCATTTGATCTACTTGATCAAGCGACTCACGTACTTTCGCTTTTAGGCTACGCATTCGTAAAATGAGTCGCTCATAACTGACAGCACGCCAGTATGCTGACCGTACTTCTTGCACAATTCGATTGATCACATTGCGTTTTTGTTCTTCTTGAATCAGTACGTTATCAGCGGCTTGCTGAGCACGATAATACGATACCCCGAAATCAAGAATATTCCAGCTTAATCCCAGTGCGGATGAGAAAATATCTTTGTCGGCGGAAGTGGATGGTTCTAGTGTCGTTCTGCCAGTCAATAACGATCGGCTTCTTGCGCCACTATAATTGCTACGTGAATCATAATGTAGGTCTACCACCAGCTTTGGCAGCATGTCGTAGCTTTTGAGACTGAGCTGTTTCTGAGCCAGTGCTTTTTGGGTTAATTCAATTTGTAATTCGAGGTTATATTTCAATGCCCTGGCAGTTGCTTCTTCCAAGGAAATAGGGGCTTGTACCGGATCGTGGACTTTCTGGAGTAACAAAAGATCATTGGATACTCTGTGCTTGTTTTCTTCCTCTGTTACTACTTTAGGTTGTATAGCACAACCCGGCAAAACTATTATGGCAATAATAATGATTGCACATTTGCAATAATAGGCGCTATCAGCTTGATGTAGTAACTGATTGTAATGATGAGCCTTCATGTCTCACGGTATATTCCTATGAATGCATTGAATATATCAGTGATAGACTATGTTTGTATGCGCAAACAGATTGACTTTTAAGTCTTATTTGTAAACATACAAGGATTCAATAGCGTTGGAATTGCTCCATTTTGATGGACTTTTTTTCATGGAATCGAGAGAGTCTCGACCTGTGATAGGTGAGTGCATTTTATGCGTGACTTAATTTTTCTCCTTCAATTTTCTTTCAAAATTATTGAGTGATAAATATCCCAGCTCGGAATGCCTGCAGATGGAGTTGTACCCTAACTCAATCCGAATGAATATAGCCAACCTTGCTTCGATCTTATTTTTGCAGGAACGCTTGTCGATCAACTTACATATACTAGCTCAGACTTAATCTGACATTTCTGTTATGCATGGGAATTAGCAAACGCTGAAATCTCTGAGAATTTATGCTATTCCCATCAAAATCTGGGAGAATTAGGGAGAACTGAAATGTCGACTGATGACTTTTTTCATGCTCGCTTAGACCAGATGATTGATTTGCACCATCCGTTAGCGTAAGCGTTTAATCGAAAAAATAAGATAATTATTCCAGTCTGTCGAAGTCGTTTCTATCCCACATTACAACCATGATCGTACTCATTCAGGAAAACATTGCTTTGGTAAAACACCCATGCAGATGCTTAAAGACAGTATTCCTTTGGTGTTAGCCAAACAACTGAATCTGGCTTTGTCGGCGTCTGTTTCAGCCTTAACGTAGCCGACTTGTCTGTCAGATCAAGTTTCGTTCAGGACACTTTATGCGTTCGATAAACAGAATCAATCCGGCTTCTGAATCCCATATAATTTCATCCGGTAAGCAAAGGTAGAAGGTTTAATGCCCAGTAATTCCGCGGCACCGTCTGTACCGGAAATGCGCCAGTCTGCGTGTTGTAAGACCGCGTACATGTTTATTTTTTCTTTCTCGCGAAAAACGGCATCTGTTACGAATGTTGTTTCTTCGGATGGTATATATAACGGGGTTTGTCTGGTCTCATGATTGCCGGGCATCGCAAGATCGAGTCGGAGTCGCTTGCCTTTGGTCAGAATGACAGCTCGCTCAATGACATTCTTCAGCTCCCTGATGTTGCCTGGCCAATGATATTTACTTAGGCTATCCAGTTGTTGCTGGGTTAATGATAAAGCGTCATGCCCCAGTTCCGTGCAGATGCTATTCAGAAAATGGGCAGCTAGCGGACCGATATCTCTGACTCGCTCCCGCAATGGCGGTACTTCGATAGGAAAAACACTCAGGCGATAATACAAGTCTTCACGAAACCGCCCGGCATCGACTTCAGCCTTCAAATCACGGTTGGTTGCCGCAATAATGCGTACATCAATTTTAATTGTTTTGTCATCCCCTACGCGCTCAAATTCATGCTCTTGCAATACGCGCAATAATTTTCCTTGCGAATCCAGGGGGATCTCACCGATTTCATCCAGAAACAGGGTGCCGCCTGCAGCCAGATGAAAGCGTCCGACTCGGTCGCGATGAGCGCCGGTAAATGATCCGCGCACATGCCCAAAGAACTCGCTCTCAAACAGATTCTTGGGGATAGAAGCGCAGTTTACTTTCACCAGTTGCTTGTCTGCTCTGGCGCTATTGGCATGAATTGCACGTGCGACCATTTCTTTGCCAACACCTGACTCGCCCAGAATCAGAACGCTGGTCGGCATTTTGGCAACGGCTTCAATTTGGGTGAGCGTGCGTTTTAAAGCTTGGCTTTCGCCAATAATCTCGCCGAAGTTGATGGTGATATTGATTTCATCACGCAGATAATCACGTTCATGCTCAAGTAAATCATTCAGGATTCTGATCTGCTCATAAGCGGTTTCACGTTGCTGTTCAATTTTCTTGCGCTCAGTAATGTCCCGGAAGAGGACCACCGCGCCTTTGAGCGTATCGTCCTCCCAGATCGGTGTGCTGGTATACTCAACCGGAACTGCAGTACCGTCGGTGTGCCAAAAAACTTCGTCATCTCCGTGATGCACCTTGCCGTCTTTAAAGGCAGCATAAATCGGACATGCGCTACTTGGGTACGGTGAGCCGTCGGGATAGGAATGATGGTGGATAGCGTGTAATGGCTTTCCAATGACATCTGCGCCACGCCAGCCCAGTATTTGCGTTGCAGTTTCGTTAACAAAGATGGTGTCGCCCTGGCAGTCCACTCCGTAAACCCCTTCTCCGGCTGCATTCAGAATCAATTCGTGAATGGTTTGTAAGCGCCTAAATTCATTGGATGTTTGACTGCATCCAGCGGCGTCACTGAATACCAATAACACCCAAACTTGCTTGTCATGCGTCGGTTGTGTGCGCCATGCCGATAATAGTCCCCGGTGTGATAGTTCGGTGGCGTGATGTTTGGTTGATAAAGTAACCGGAATTTCTTTTATCACGTGGCCTTTATGCGCCACTTGCTTGATCTGATCCAGAGGCGCGGATTCATGATGCGAGTCATCGAATAATGCTTCAACAGACAAGGCAACTGTGTCTGTTGTGCCTAAATTCAAATAATTGCGCCAGATTTGATTGATGTCGCGACAAATCAGTGTGTCATCCATCATCGCAAGAAACAGCGGGGAATCTTGAAATAGTATTTTAAAGGTATTAATCATTACAAAATAATTCTCAGATTTTTGTGAATTCTATCTCAAAATATTGAGAATCACAAATTTCTGTTTCTGTAAATTCATAACAAATGTATATTAATCATAATGTTATTCTTGGCACGGTTAATGCTAAATCTATTCTAGAGATAAAAATTGTTGAGTCTGGATATTTTAAAATAGGAGAGGAGTAAAATGACTTCTTTGTGGACGCGATGCTGTAATCGCTTTATTGAAGCTTGGCCTTATCATGGGTATCAACAATCTTACAAAATCAAAAGAAATTTATTGGATGAAAAAAATGACTTATCCACGCCTTCATCGGTGACTACTGTGCGAACAAAAATGATTCTACTGATCAGCATGCGCGGATCATTACTTAAAATCAGCTTTGTAGGAATCATGTGCTTGGCTTTTCAAGCGCACGCGACCAGTCCGGCTCCGGCAAAACCGGCAGGCACGAACGCACCCGCTGCTACCGCACCGGCAACTCCTGCGGCTGCGACAGCCAGTCCTGCCAGCGGCACTTTCGATATGTCCAAAGTGCCCTTTGTCACCGCAGCATCGCGCCCCGGTTTATTTATGCTGCCTCCCACCGGGCCTGGTTATTACTCATTTTGGGACTTGGTCACGGGTAACAAGCGTGAAAAACCGCCGATTGCGCCTTATGCTCCCTTTGCGCTTTTGACTACCCCGGGGTACGACATCGATTTTCGTTATTTGGCGACACCGGGACATGAAAAAGATATTTTTGACCCGGTTAAGCGCATACAGCTAGGTGACGATTGGTTACTTTCCTTTGGCGGTAATTTCTGGTATCGCTACGCGAACGAAACAGACAGCCGTTTAAATCCAGCCGGTATTGACAACAATTACAGTTTGCTACGTACACGATTCCACGCAGATTTATGGTATCGGGATAGGGTGCGATTATTTGCTGAGTTTATTGACGCCCGTATCCTCGGCCCTGATTTACCTCCGCTAGTGACCGATAGAAACCATACCGACATGCTCAATCTGTTCACCGATATCAAACTGGCCAATGTGAATAATGGTCCCGTTTATATTCGTGTAGGGCGGCAAGAATTATTGTATGGTTCACAAAGATTGATTTCCACTTTGGATTGGGTCAACACCCGTAGAACTTTTCAAGGTGTCAAAAGCTTCTGGCGCACACCGGAGTGGGACGTTGATGCATTCTGGGTACGTCCGATGATTACTCAAACAAATCAATTCGATAATTGGGATACCCACCAAAATTTCTTTGGCTTATGGGCTACTCACAAACCTAAACCTGGTCACTTAATCGATCTTTATTTCCTCAGCTTGGAAAACGACCGAAATCTTACGCCAGCCAATGTGGCGCGAGGAAACATTCTGCAGGGTGATTCCCATGTTCATACATTAGGTGGCCGCTTTGCCGGGAATTTTGACAATTTCCTGTATGAACTGGAAGGCATGTACCAGTTTGGTCAGCGCTCCCACCTGGATGTTTCTGCTTTTGCCGTAGCCACCGGCGTTGGTTACCGTTTACCGTTGCCGATGAACCCGCAAGGTTGGATACGTTATGATTTCGCATCCGGCGACAGCAAATCTACCGATGGCAGAAGCAATACGTTCAACCAGCTTTTTCCATTCGGTCATTATTATCTAGGTTTCCTGGATCGGGTTGGGCGCCAGAATATGCATGATATCAATGCGCAATTTACCTTGCACCCGATGCCATGGCTTACCTTTATTTCCCAGTACCATCGATTCTATCTGGCGAATAATCGTGATTATTTATACAACGCAGCTGGCGCGGCTACACTCAGAGACATTACAGGTGAATCAGGTAGTCATATCGGGGATGAAGTTGATTTCCGGTTTAATCTTCATATGGACCGTCATCAAGATATATTGATTGGCTATTCAAAAATGTGGAGTGGCGATTTCCTGAAAAAACAAGTCCCGGGAATCTCCCCTGATCTCTTCTATGTCCAATACAACTTTCGTTTTTGATAACTTAGACAAGGAAATCCTAAATGATGCGCTACTTTATTCTATTGGTATTTTTTTGTATCACTGGTGCGGCAAATGTTCATGGCGGTACATCGGTCGAAGTGCCTGATACGATGGCCGAGCGCGTTAAGGCTTGTAGCATTTGTCATGGCGCTGAGGATAAAGCAGGGCGTGATGCCTATTATCCTCGCATAGCGGGTAAACCCCAGGGGTATTTGTTTAATCAGTTACGTGATTTCAGGGATGCGCGGCGCTATTATCAGCCGATGGCTATTCTGCTGGAAAATATGACAGACGAGTACCTGCTGGAAATAGCCCAATACTTTTCTGCGCTACAGTTGCCCTATCCAGCACCTGAGCAGATTCACATGCAACCCGAAGAAGTCGCGCTGGCAGAACAGCTTATCCATTCGGGAAATCCGGGGAGGGATATTCCGGCCTGCAGCGCTTGTCATGGCGATATTTTAATGGGCGTGGAGCCTGCTATTCCGGGTTTGCTGGGATTATCCCGCGCGTATATTACGGCACAGCTCGGCGGATGGCGCAACGGAGGCATTATGCGGGGTCAAACAGCCAATTGTATGTCTGATATTGCGCAGCAGTTGACTGACGAAGAAGCCAATGCGATTGCGAAGTGGTTGGCGAGACAATCTGTTTCAGGAAAACCCAGCCCATTCAATGTGCTTTCATCTGAACTGGTGCATCGTTGCCAAACCATTCTGGAAAACGGAGGTGAGAAATGAGACATCTAGCGATGAGACTCATGACCAGTAGCTGGATATGTGCTGCTTTGTTGTGTGGAGGGGTCGTATTTGCTGCAGATACGGTTACTGACGAACCTAAACGCTCCATCGGAACGCAACAAGTAGAGCATGGTGCTTATTTAGCCCACGTTGGCAATTGCATGGGATGCCATACGACTAAAAGTGGTCAGCCGTTTGCGGGTGGACGCCGCTTGTCAACATCATTCGGTATTTTCGTGACACCCAATATTACGCCCGATAAAGAAACGGGCATTGGCCTTTGGAGCGAAGAGGATTTTTGGCAAGCGCTGCATCAGGGTAAGTCACGCGATGGGCGACTGCTTTATCCGGCATTCCCCTATACCGAATATACTAAGGTAACGCGGCAAGATGCCAATGCGATTTTTGCTTATCTGCAATCGCTACCAGCCGTTTCGCAATCCAATCCGCCGCATGATATTTTCTTTCCCTATAACTTCAAACCATTACTAGCCATCTGGCGCGCAATGTATTTCAAAGCAGGCATTTATGAATCGGACCAATCTCAAAGTGAAGTCTGGAATCGTGGCGCTTATCTGGTGCAGGGATTAGGTCATTGTAATGCCTGCCATACCACCCGTAATGTATTAGGCGCCAGTCAGGACGATGCGCTGACGGGAGGGCAAATCATGGGTATGAATTGGTATGCGCCATCTTTGTCTTCGCAACGGGAAGCAGGCGTGGGCGATTGGGCCATCGAAGAAATTGCGGCATTGCTAAAAACGGGCATAACGAAACGCGCTGTGGCCTCAGGTCCCATGGCTACTGTCATAAAACAAAGCCTGCAATATGTATCGCCAGAAGATATTCGTGCCATAGCAGTGTATCTGAAATCACTGACAGAAAATGAAAGCGGCAATGCGTCTGGTGTCAGTTTTTCAGTGATGTCGGGTAGCTTACGGAAACATCTGGATTTGGGTGGGCAACTGTATGAGAAATATTGTCAAACATGTCATGGCGCTGACGGCAAAGGCGTGCCGGGTATTTATCCTGCGCTGGCCGGTAATCGCAGTGTGACGATGAAGTCGCCACTGAATGCCATTCGCAGTGTGTTGAATGGCGGCTATCCGCCCACAACGGCGGAAAATCCACGGCCCTATGGAATGCCGCCGTTCCAGCAAATTTTGCGTAATGAAGAAGCAGCACTCGTGGTGTCGTATATTCGCAATGCTTGGGGGAATCGTGGCAGTTTGGTGACGGCAGTGGATGTTGACCGAAGTCAAGGCGGGGGTTATTAGTACTTAACTCAATAAGATCATCCCTCAACTATGCGGGGGATGATCTTAATCACTCACCGGATTGCAGCGTAACCGGCACCTCAATCGTTTCACCTTTCCGCAGTACCGTGATCTTAACGGTATCGCCAACTTTATAGCTATCAATACGCGCAAGCAGTTTGTCCACTGAATCAATGGATTTGCCTTCAACGGCAGTGATGATGTCGTTCGCGATGATGTTGCCTTCCGGCGTGAGTGTTGCGCCTTTGAGGCCGGCTAAATCGGCTGCTGATCCAGGACTGACGTTCAATATCACCACGCCGGCTATTTTCAAGCGCGCTGTCAGGCGGCTATTGAGTTTTCCATCGACGGTAATGCCCATCGCCGGGCGAATATATTTGCCTCGGCTGATGACTTGAGGCACTACACGATTGACGGTGTCGACGGGTACGGCAAAACCAATGCCGGCACTGGCGCCGCTGGGGCTGTAAATGGCGGTATTGATGCCGACTAGGCGGCCTGCGGAATCCAATAATGGGCCGCCGGAATTGCCCGGATTGATGGCGGCATCGGTTTGGATCAAGTTGTCGATGGTGCGTCCGTCGCCGCTGGGCAGCGCTCTATCCAGCGCTGAAATGATACCGGTTGTCAGTGTCCAGTCCAGACCAAAAGGGTTGCCGATGGCGAATACTTTTTGTCCGACTCTGAGGTCGTGACTGCTGCCTAATGGAACAGGCGCAGGTCGTTGGAAGCCAATGCCTATTCTCAGCACGGCAATATCATGTGCCGGGCTGGCGCCGACCAGAGATGCTTTGTAATCGCGTCCGTCGGCCAGGCGCACAATGGCCTCGCTGGCGCCTTTGATAACATGGAAATTGGTAATAATATGCCCAAGATCATCCCAGATAAAGCCTGAGCCGTTGCCGCTGGGGACGGAGAAAATGTTGCGCGTCCATGCATCCATGACGCGCTGACGGGTGGTGATAAACACGACCGAGTCGCGTGAATTTTCAAATAACTCAATGGTACTTTTTTCGTCTTCAGCCAGATTGCCACGTGCCTGGACTACCCGCGGTTCGGCATTCTCGTTGTCTTTGCCGGTAAAGTAATCCGGGTGTAGCGCATCCGGAAAGTAGTGATACAGAAAACTGTGCAGAAATAGCGTCAGCAATACCACCGATAGCGAAGTCCAGATAAAACGGGATAGAAATCCGTTATTGGGCATGAATGTTAGCTCCTTTATTTTTTTATTGATATTGACCGCTGCGCTTATTTATTCGCTGTCTGCGCCCAGCGCACCAAATCGTGTTCACTCATGGCGCCGGATTGCCGGGCAATTTCCCGGCCACCGTTAAATAGTACCAAAGTCGGGATGCTGCGAATGTTGTAACGAGCGGCCAATCCCTGTTCTTCTTCAGTATTGACTTTAACCAGACGCATCCCTGGTTCCAGTGTGGCGGCTGCTTTGGCAAATGCCGGTGCCATCATGCGGCACGGACCGCACCACGGCGCCCAGAAGTCAACCAGTATCGGAATATTATTGTTAGCAATGTGCCGATTGAAGTTGTTTTCGGTGAGTTCAATCGGTTGCGCGATATACAGTGCTTGATGGCAAGCGCCGCATTGGGGCGAGGCGTGGAGGCGTTCAGCCGGTACGCGATTGGTGGCGTGGCAGTGTGGGCACACGATATGCAAGGACATGAGCAGTTTTTCCTTTTTATTCGTTTTTTAGGAAGCTGTCTAAATAACCGTCATTTCGAGCATAGCGAGAAATCTATCGCTAACGCCAGAGATTTATTTCTCACTGCCGTTCGGGATGGCAAATGTGAATTATTTAGAAGCGCCAACAAGCATTTTCCTAATCTTTATCCAGCTTAGTTGCTTTCAGGCGGGTGCGCAGCAGCTCAATTTCTTCGATCATATCGGCAACCAAGCCAGCCAGTTCCGGATTGCACTCGAAATTTCTTTCAACCGTGACGATTCTTTTGACACGAATGAAGCTACGACTGTCGAATAGCCATGAAGCCGGGTCGGTAGTGCGAGGGTCTTCGTTCAGCAACAGACCCCATTGAACGCGCTCGATCACCCATTCACGGCTGACCTGACAGCTTCTTGCCAGCTCATCCAGACTGAGTCTGGCATCCTCAAGTAAAACGACATCAATTTCGTGCGACATGGCTCAGACTCCGAGATGTTGGCGCGGATTGAATGCTAACTCCTGCGCCATGGTTTGGTAGAATTCGCGTTGTTTGGGTGTGGTAACAGGAGGTAGCATAACTTCCAACACCAGATACAAGTCGCCGGGACTGGTGGCAGGGATGCCGCGTCCTTTTAATCGCAGCTTGCGGCCTGATTGGGAATTTTCCGGCACCCGTACTTCCACCAGGCCGTCCGGCACCGGTATTTTAACGGTAGCACCCAGTGCAGCTTCCCAGGGCGCGACCGGCAGTACGGCGTAGACATCTTTATTTTCAATCCGGTAACGGCTGTGCGGTTTGAAATGAACTTCCAGGAACAAGTCTCCGGCGGCTTCTCCAGCATGGCCCGGACTGCCCTGTCCGGCCAGCCGGATTATCTGTCCGGCGTGCACACCTTTGGGAATACGGACGTTCAGCGTACGTTCGGAGAACGCAGTGTGTCCTTGGTCGTCGAGCTTGGGCATGCGCAATGCCAGGCTGCGGGTTGCGCCGTGATAAGTATCTTCCAGGTCGAGCATGATTTTGGCGTGATGATCCTCGCCGCGCATGCGGTGATGAGCTTGCCGGGCGCCTCCACCCATTTGCTTGCCAAATAATTCTGCAAAGAAGTCACTGAAATCTGCAGTCTGGGCACCGTTAAATCCCTGCCCGCTGTATTCAAAACCTGCGTCCCAGTCAGGCGGCGGTTGAAAATCGCTACCCGCCTGAAATCCTCGTTGTCCCAGTTGATCATAAGCCGCGCGTTTTTCCGGGTCGGAAAGCACGGTATACGCTTCATTCACCTCTTTCATTTTGTGCTCGGCGTCGGTTTCCTTGGAAACATCCGGGTGATACTTACGCGCTGAACGGCGAAATGCTTTTTTGATTTCTTCTGCCGTTGCATCGCGTGAAACGCCAAGTGTCTGGTAATAATCCTTGAATTCCAAATCGGTTCTCCCTGTTTATCACGCTGTTACATCATCAATATTATGATTGCTTTAAATCGGACCGTGAAGCTTATTTGCGAACATTAAATCTGCTACATATATGTGCTCAAATGGGTTCGCTGTGCTGATTTATCAAGTGCCTCAAGGCGCGTCTTATCAGCAACTAATGGTTGGTTAAAATAAAAAAGCGTCTGCCTTCGATGTTCAAGAATCGTTCAAAACGGTCCGGTTATTTCGAACGTGACACCATTTTCAGCCAGCCCGGTTTTGCCGCGTTGCGAACTGAAATATAAGCGCGAGCCATCGGGACTGAAGGCCGGCCCGGTGATTTCCGAATGATCATGGCCGATGACTTGTAGCACCGGCACAATCTTATCCACGGTCAGGGCAACGATCTGCATGCTGCCTTTATCTTCAGCCACCAGCAATTCGCCCGCAGCGTTGCCGGTGATATTGTCGACACCGGTGAGTACAGGCTGCAGAAACAATGCCGCATTGTAAATAATCATGAGATGACGATGGCGCACATGGTATGCCCATACGCGATCATCGCCTTTGGTCGAAAAGTAAACAACATCCTGGTGATACCAAATGCCTTCTCCGCCATTAAATCGAGTGCAATGGACGATCTGTTTGCGCGTCGGTGTCGTGGCTGCCGATGGATCGGGGAGAGGGTGCCAGCGTACTGCACCGATACTTCCATCAACAACTTCAGCGACTTCTAAAACCCCGGCATTTAAATCGGGATTGCCTGCGGCATCCAATGCGTGCGCGGTATAACGGTACAGGCATCCATCCGGCTCATCTTCAGTGAGATACAGCTGCTTTCTTTGCGTATCGACCGCCACTGCTTCGTGCCTGAACAGCCCCAACGCATTTCTCATTTGCGCCGCTTTCCGACCAAACGGATCACATTCCCACACCCGGCCTTTCTCAATCTCCTCGCACGATAACCAGGTTTGCCAAGGCGTCTGCCCGCCTGCGCAGTTGCGATTGGTATGATTCAAGATACTATAGGCATCAATGACCTCTCCTTGGCGGTTGAATCGCAGTGCACTCACGCCGCCTGCTTTATTGCCAACCTCGCTATTCGAAACATAAATCCAGCCACCGTCTGCGGCAGCAAAGCACGCACCGCCATCCGGTGCCGCATGCCAGCGATAACCGAAAAGTATTTGACCCGATTGCGCTACGATGCGGGAAGTGAATCCTGCGGGCAGGCGCACGCCATTCTGATCGGACGGCAGAAGCTCGCCTAATGATGCTAGCGACAAAGCGGCCGCTTGGATGGGGTTCGGTAACAGTGTGTTACCAAAAAACGTGCTCAATCCAATAAAGCCGTATTGCAATAACCTGCGTCGTTGTGCGTCAAATGTGTTCATGTTATCAATAGCCTTTAATGAGAGATCCCACGAGTCATCGGTCTTGTGGTTAGAGATAGTTTACAATATTGGATTGTTAACAGGCGTTGAAAAACTATCTGCATTGCTGCTATGGCGCTAAAGACAGCCTCAAAATGCTCATTTATCGTGCATAAAGCTGCGCTTCTTCGGCTGCTTTTGCTTTGCATCGGCTACTATATGTTTTTCAACGCTTGTTAAATAAACACTAATGATGAGAATGATCTGTAATGATTCAATTACTTAAACCGCTGGTATCTTTTTTGATGTTTTTGATTGTTACGTTGGCGATGAGCACCATTTTGTCGATTACGACCAGCTTTCCGGCTTGGTTATGCGTGATTTCCTCGCTAGTTTGCGCAGTGTTGGCAGGTTGGGCTGCCTGGAAACTGGTTGCTGGAGAGAAAATGAATGTTGGGATTGCAATCGTCAGCGGCGCGCTGATGCTCGGCGGATTATGCTTTGTGATCGGCTTTTTCGGCCCCATGGCGTTTGCTAAGGATACCAACCAAGGGCCATTGATTGGGCTATTCATCGCTGCACCATTAGGCGGGATTATGGGGGCAGTGGGTGGTTATCTCTATGCTGCCAGGCAGAGTGGCTGATTAATTCTGGGCTTGCCTGTAGGCGTATCAGCAGCGGCTTACTGTGGTGGCAATTGGCAGCGGCGGCGGCTATCGCTTTTACTTCAATGATACTGTTTTAAAACATAATTATATTATCCGATTCAATATCCTAGGATCGTTGTCGTGCAAAGATCTCGTAATAATACAAACTTGCGATACAATTAAAATCCAGGCATTATCTGCACTGACATAATGGGTAGTGTCGTTAATTTCGCTGGGTATTTTAGTCAGAAATTAAGAAACAACTAGAACAAGTTAAAAACATACAACATACATTTTGATTCGCTAATCACAAACTCCAGTAATTCATGTCAAGACACCTTCGCGATAACTATAAACACAACAACTGGTTTTCTGCTCAAATTATTTGGCTTTGTTGTTATTTGCTCCTATCAGGCTGTGCCATGGGGCCGGACTATTTGCGTCCTAAAATCGAAGTTGCTGAGAAATTTCGCATTCCGCATGCAGAAGGGGAATCTATCGCCAATGTCGCATGGTGGAAAGTGTTCCAGGATGAGAATTTACAGCGACTCATCAATCAAGCGCTATTAGGCAATAAAGAACTTAAGCAGGCCGATGCCAGCATTGAGGAGATGCAAGCTCGCTTAAAAACCGCATTCATGGATTTTGTGCCCAACTTAGACGCAAGTGCATCCGGACCTTTTATGGGTGATATGGGTGGATTTGCGCGCGCCGGTTTTCCAACGCCCTATAGTTATTATGGAATGACTAGCATGAATTGGGAAATTGATCTTTGGGGTCGAATTCGCCGTTCGAATGAGGCTGCTCGAGCAGATTTGATGGCACGTGAAGAAAATCGCCGTGGAATCGTTTTGATGTTGATCAGTAATGTTGCGCAGTCGTATTTTGATCTGTTGCAATTTCAAACTCAGCTTGAAATAGCGCACCGTGCACTAGCTTCTTGGAAAGAATCTGTTGATATTTCCCGCGCGCAATTACAAGGGGGCATCATCTCTCGATTGGATCTTGATCAATTTGAGGCAGAATATTCGAATGCACTGGCTCGAGTAGCTGAGATCGAGCGACAATTGACGCAAAAAGAGAATGAATTGAGCGTTCTACTGGGAGAAAATCCGCATGCTATTCCACAGGGACATTCCTTAATAGAGCAAGTTGTCTTAATTGAAGTACCTGCGGGTATTCCCTCCGAATTACTACAACGTCGCCCAGATATTCTACAGGCCGAGCAAACATTAGCGGCATCGACAGCAAGAATCGGCGTAGCCAAAGCAGGGCGCTTCCCAAAATTTTCGGTTACGGGGTTATTAGGTGTTGCGAGTCCGGCAATTTCTAATTTATTAATGTCTAACAGCCAGTTCGGTGTGGGTGGTTTAGGTTTGGCCCTCCCAGTATTAAACGCCACTAGTCTTGGTTTTGAACAACGCGCTGCAGAAGCGAGAGCACGGCAGGCTTTGGCGCAATATGAACAAGCTATTTTAGTTGCATTCAAAGAAGTTGAAGATGCGCTAATCGCTATTCAAACGGTAAAGAGCCAGCTCATGGCGCGTAAAAAGCAAGTCGATGCCTTGCATTCAGCGCTGCATATAGCAGATCTGCGCTACACCGGGGGTATTACGAGCTATGTGGACGTATTACTTGCCAAACGAAATTTATTCGACGCGGAATTCTCTCTAAGCTCCACACAACGCTTTCATCTGGTTTCCATTGTGCAGCTTTATAAAGCATTAGGGGGGGGATGGTTACCCGAAGACGCACCTTCTTCGGCTCCGGTGAGTGTTATTCCAGTGAGTGTTGATAGCATTGACAGGCCCATTTATGAACGAGCTGCTGATTCTAAAATGATATCGCAATAAGGAAATTAGTATGACGTACTATCAAATCGCAATTATTGTTGGCAGTTTACGGAAAGACTCCTATAACCGTAATCTTGCAACCGCCATTGCAAAACTGATGCCCGTGGAATTTTCATGCAAGCAAGTATCAATTGGCGATTTGCCGCTCTATAATCAGGACGATGATGCAACCCCGGCAGACTCAGTAAAGCGATTAAAAAATGAAATTTCTGCTGCTGATGGTTTGTTATTTGTAACACCAGAATACAATCGTTCCATCCCAGGCGTACTGAAAAATGTACTCGATCACGCCTCACGTCCTTACGGAGAAAGTGTGTGGAGTGGTAAGCCGGCCGGTATATTAGGAATTTCCATAGGTAACAGTGGTACTGCAATGGCACAACAACATCTGCGCAATATTTTGGCGTATTTAGATGTACCAACCATGGGCCAGCCTGAAGTGTTTTTACAATTACGCGATGGAATGTTTGATTCCAATGGAGGTCTTGGTGAAAGCAGCAAAAAACTGTTGCAAAATTGGATCGATCGTTATGTTATCTGGGTAAAAAAACATTGCGGCTAATTTTGTATCCAATTAGAAAATATTAATTTTAGCTTCTCAATCTACGGCTCTAGTTATCGATGCTATTCCTTTAAATCAGCTGACTCCAATTTAATTTCTGGCGATTTGTATCCCATGACAAAAAAAACTATTTGTGGCGCCTATGCCAACTTATTCTTACCGGCTTGTTATATCTGCATCGGATTTTATATAACACTATTAGTGGGTTGCTCGGGTAAATCTCCGGCGCCGAAGGCTCCGCCTCCTGAGGTTGAGGTCATGACTGTCACATCGCAAGTGATTCCCGATGAAACTGATTTCATTGGCCAAGCCGAAGCATTCAGGCCTGTTGAAATCCGCCCGCAAGTTAGCGGGATTATCAAGAAAATATCCTTTACTGAAGGCCGCAATGTAAAAAAAGGGGATAAGCTATATTTAATCGATCCTGTTCCTTTTCGCGCAATGTATCTCAGCAGCAAAGCAAAAGTGGACCAGGCAAAGGCACGCTTGACTCAAGCCAAACAGGACTTTGCGCGTGTCGGTCCTCTGCTAGAGCAACAGGCCGTAAGCAAAAAGGATGTGGATGATGCGCGGGCTCAATTATTAGCTGCCGGGGCAGCACTGGAGTCTGCGCAAAATGACGTGATAAAAGCTAAGTTCGACTTGGACAATACGGAGATTATTGCACCAGTCAATGGCCGTATTGGCCGCAGTCAGTTTTATGAGGGGCGATTAGTATCAGCACAAACAACATTGCTGACCACCATTGATCAATTGGATCCGATGTATGTCAATGTTAGCGTACCTGAAAGCTATATTTTGCGTCGTCGTCGTGAACTAGCCGCGCAAAAAGTTCAGCGCCCCGATATTTTTAAATTGCGCGGCATCATCACTTTTTCGGACGGTAGCATCTACCCTCATGAAGGATTGCTTGATTTTGCAGATGTCATGATACGACCTGAAACAGGCACTTTGCAGGGGCGTTTTACATTTCCTAATCCGGAAGGAAATTTGTCTCCTGGAAACACTAATTTTTTCCCTGGGCAGTTTGTAAAAATTCGCCTCAAGGGATTTACCCGTACTGGTGCCATCTTGATTCCACAGCGCGCTGTACAGCACGGGTCTAATGGCTCATTCGTGTATGTCATTGATGGGCAAAATAAAGCGCAGCTTCGGACGATTCGGGCTAGTACGTGGCATGGTAAAGAATGGTTGGTCGAGGAAGGCTTGAAGGCAGGAGATCGCATAGTGGTGGAAGGCTTTTTCCGTATCCTGCCCGGTGTTGAAGTAAATGCCATTCCTTATCAGCAGGAAAAAACCCCACCGCTACCTTCAACGGGTGAAAACACTGCGCAGGATGCAACATGAACTCAAATTTCTTTATTGATCGCCCCATTTTTTCCTCGGTTTTATCGATCATCATTGTTGTTGTCGGTCTGGTTTCCTTGAATAACTTGCCGGTTGCGCAGTTCCCTCAGATTGTACCGCCCATGGTACAAATCGAGGCCGATTATCCGGGTGCTAGTGCAGAAGTAGTAGCGGATACGGTAGCACGTCCTATTGAAGTGCAATTGCCGGGTATCGATAATCTACTATATTACGAATCGACCAGTACAAACGATGGTCACATGACCATGAAGCTTACGTTCGAGATTGGCACCGATGTTGATATCGCGCAAGTCCAAACTCAGAACCGGCAGCGTCTTGCCGAACCGCAATTACCCGATGAAGTCATTCGTCAAGGTATCACCGTGAAAAAGACCTCGCCAGACTTGCTGGCGGTGGTTGCATTAAGTTCTACCGATCCTAAGCACGATACTATTTTCTTGTCGAATTATGCGATATTGCGCATTCTCGACAATGTCAAACGGCTTCCCGGTGTCGGCGATGCGATGATATTTGGTTCGCAGAATTATTCCATGCGCATCATTCTCGATCCCGTTCGGATGGCGCAATTGAATATTACGCCGTCCGAAATCGCGGAAGTTGTGCGTGAGCAGAATCGTGATTTTCCGTCTGGCAGAATTGGACGAGAGCCGACGACAAGTGGTACCGAATTAACCATTCCGGTCATTACGCAAGGTCGTATGAGTGACGTCAAAGAATTTGAAGACATGATCATTCGTGCTTATCCGGACGGTTCCATGGTTCGCATGCACGACGTGGCGAAGATCGAATTGGGGGCGCAGTCATATGATCTGGAAGGACGATGGAACGGAAAACCTAATACATTTTTGTTGACTTATCTATCGCCAGGTGCGAACGCGCTTGATACCGTCCGGCGGGTGCGTGCGGAAATGGATAGACTGACGCCAAGTTTCCCAGCAGGTGTTTCTTACGATATTCCCTACGACACGACCATATTTATTGAAGTATCGATACGTGAAGTGCTCCATACCCTTGCCGAAGCAATGATTTTGGTTATTATGGTGGTTTTTCTGTTCTTGCAAAGCTGGCGCGCCACTCTGATCCCCGCTGTGGCTGTGCCGATTTCGTTGATCGGAACGCTTGCGGGTATGGAGGCATTGGGATTTTCGATCAATACCCTGACGCTCTTTGGTATGGTTCTGGCTATCGGTATTGTGGTCGATGATGCGATCGTAGTGGTGGAGAATGTCGAGCGACACATGAGCGAAAACGGACTTTCACCTAAGGAAGCAGCAAAGGTGGCGATGACCGAAGTCAGTGGGCCGGTTATTGCGATTGTTTTGGTGCTTGCTGCAGTGTTTTTACCCGTTGCCTTCCTGAGCGGAATTACCGGGCAATTGTATAAGCAATTTGCCATTACCATTGCGCTATCTGTCGCCATTTCTGGATTTGTGGCATTGACACTCAGTCCGGCATTATGCGCTATCGTACTCAAACCGAGCCACGGAACGAATCGGTTTTGGAAAATGTTTAATAACTCTTTCGATTGGCTGCAAACTCGCTATGTTGGTGCAGTTGGGATTGTGATTAAGCGATCAGCGATCTTTGTGATCATTTTTGTGTTATTAATTGCGTTGCTTGCGGGATTGTTCAAGACGATTCCAAGTAGCTTCCTGCCGGAAGAAGACCAAGGGTATTTTATTACCATTGTGCAATTACCGGATGGTGCTTCTATGGCGCGTACCGTCAGCGTATTGGAAAGGATCGAAGGTTTCTTTAATTCCATTCCAGCAGTTCATTCAACAGACACTCTGGCGGGACAAAATGTTGTTTTCACCACTCGAGGCACGAACCAAGCGTCAATGTTCATTCCACTGCATCATTGGGATACCCGGAAACATGCGAATGAACAGGTTCCTGGGCTTATTGCGGCTGCTTTCCAGGAATTTGCCAAAATTCCTGAAGCATTGATTCTTGCTTTCAATGCGCCTTCAATTCCAGGTCTAGGTACCACTGGTGGCTTTACGGCGCAATTGCAAGATCCAAGTGGTGGAGATTTTACCGAGTTCGCCAACGCTGCTCAGGAATTCGCCGCCAAGGCGACAGCGCATCCAGCAATCGCAGTTGCCAACACTAATTTTCGCATCAGCTCTCCCAGATTATACGCAAAGGTGGATCGGGAGCGGGCTAAAGCTTTGGGGGTACCCATTTCAGAAGTATTCGACACTATGCAAGCGTATTTCGGCAATATGTATATCAACGATTTTTTAAAATTTGGCCGTGTTTATCGAGTACAAACCGAAGCTTTGCCGGAATACCGATCTAATCCCGACGATATCAGCAAAGTCTATGTACGTGCCCGCTCGGGCTCAACGCAAACCATGATTCCATTGGATACGGTGGTAACAACCGAATTTACCAGTGGTCCGGATCCGGTGACGCATTTTAACGGTTATAACTCGGCGCTGGTATTGGGTGGTGCAGCGCCAGGTTACAGCTCGGGACAAGCGCTTGCAGCACTGGAAGAAGTGGCCAATGAAGTTCTGGTACCGAAGGGCTACGCTATTGACTGGAGCGGTATATCGCTGCAAGAACGTAAGGCGAGCGGGCAAGGCGTTTACATATTCATTTTTGCTATGTTGATGGTATTTTTGCTATTGGCCGCACTATATGAGAGCTGGACTGTGCCGCTCGCCGTTATTCTTGCAATTCCTTTTGGGATTTTGGGAGCGCTCTTGGCCATTTGGCTGGTAGGCATGACCAATGATGTTTATTTTCAAATCGGCTTAGTGACGCTGATTGGATTGGCCGCAAAAAATGCCATCTTGATTGTCGAGTTTGCCAATCAACAGCTGGCCGCGGGAGCGTCACTGGTTGAAGCGGCGCTGGATGCGGCAAAATTACGTTTCCGTCCAATTATCATGACATCGATGGCTTTTATTCTAGGGGTAGTACCGCTCGTTATAGCTACCGGCGCCGGTGCAGCTAGCCGCAACTCGATCGGAACGGGAGTATTCGGAGGAATGCTGACCGCTACATTTTTAGCGATCTTTTTTGTGCCATTGTTCTTTGTGCTGATTGGCAAAATCGGGCGGCGTACCCCGCCAGCACCTGATCAGGCAAAACAGGTAGCACCTAGTCAAATAAAACAGGTTGAAGATAAAGCAGACAATCCGCCGACGGATGAAAAACTGCAGTAATTCAAGATGATGGTTATTTGGCCTTACAATATCAATATCAATATCAATATCAATATCAATATCAATAACAAGCAATCGCTTCGCCATTTGCTAGCGAGAAGGAGTGCGCTATGAGTGACAAAAAAAAATTAACTACCAATGCCGGATGTCCGGTCGTCGACAATCAGAACGTCATGACAGCCGGGCCACGTGGTCCGCAACTGCTGCAGGATGTTTGGTTCCTTGAGAAAATTGCGCACTTTGACCGTGAAGTCATTCCTGAGCGACGCATGCACGCGAAAGGTTCCGGCGCGTATGGAACGTTTACGGTCACGCATGATATTACCCCGTATACACGTGCCAAGATTTTTTCTACGGTCGGTAAAAAAACCGATTTATTTGCGCGCTTTACCACCGTAGCTGGTGAACGTGGCGCAGCCGATGCGGAACGGGATATTCGCGGTTTTTCAGTGAAATTTTATACCGAGGAAGGCAATTGGGACTTGGTGGGCAATAATACGCCGGTATTTTTCCTGCGTGACCCATTGAAATTTCCCGATCTGAACCATGCCGTGAAGCGCGACCCGCGTACCAATATGCGCAGCGCGAAAAACAACTGGGATTTCTGGACATCGCTGCCGGAAGCGTTGCACCAAGTTACCATTGTCATGAGCGAGCGTGGCATCCCTGCCTCATATCGCCATATGCACGGCTTTGGCAGTCATACTTTCAGTTTTATTAGTGCCAAGAATGAACGCTGTTGGGTCAAGTTTCATCTGAAATCGCAACAAGGGACTCGCAACCTGACTGATGCGGAAGCTGAAGCGTTGATTGGCAAAGATCGGGAAAGCCATCAGCGCGACTTGTTTGAAAGCCTGGAAAAAGGCGATTTCCCCAAGTGGACGATGTACGTGCAGATCATGCCGGAAGCGGATGCCGCTAAGGTTCCCTACAATCCGTTTGATCTCACCAAAGTATGGCCACATAAGGATTATCCATTGATCGAAGTCGGTGTCATGGAGTTGAATCGCAATCCTGAAAACTTTTTCGCGGAAGTGGAACAGTCGGCTTTTAATCCCGGCAATATCGTGCCCGGTATCGGTTTTTCGCCGGATAAGATGTTGCAGGGGCGATTGTTTTCATACGGTGACGCCCAGCGTTATCGCCTGGGGGTGAACCATCATCTGATTCCGGTAAATGCGCCGCGTTGTCCGGCGCACAGCTACCATCGCGATGGTGCCATGCGTGTGGATGGAAACTTCGGCGGCACACTGAGCTACGAGCCGAATAGCAGCGGTGAATGGCAGGAACAGCCGGATTTTGCCGAGCCGCTATTGAGTTTGGAGGGCGCGGCTGATCATTGGAATCACCGCGAGGATGCCGATTATTACTCGCAACCGGGCGCGTTGTTCCGTTTAATGACACCGGCACAGCAACAGGCTTTATTCGAGAATACCGCGCGTTCTATCAAAAGTGTGCCGCGCGAAATTCAAATTCGCCATATCAGTAACTGCCTCAAAGCTGATCCCGCTTATGGCGCAGGCATCGCACAGGCGTTGGGTATTCCGCTGGGTGAAGTCGAGAAGAAATAATTGCAGGACTAGCGCAGCATACTTGTTTTGTAAGCGCTTATACGAGTAGCTCAGTATGAATGCTGAGTGCTATTGTCAACTATAGAAAGCGGATAGAAAAACAAAGTTGATCATCTGATTGGTATCCTGAGTTAATTTTGTGTCGTCGGTATAGCGCCAATTCCAAGTCCCATTGACTTTGAAGTGGGCAAGGATGTAATTCAGCCGCAGTCCCAGGTTTTCTTGCGCACCTCGTATTTTGCATACAATCTCAAACTACCGTATTGCGTTGAAATGTTGAGACTGTGTTGATTTGCGGGTCGAGAATAAATTTATGGTTGAATTTGTTTGTGAAATCCGAATAGAGTAAGTTCGCACCGGTTTCAAGTTTGTCAGTGGGTTTGCCATTGATATCCTCTCCAAGAGAAGTACCGATTTTGATGAAAAAATTATCCCTCAAAATGAAACAACCCCACTACTGATTTTATGATTCCTTTATCGAGGCGCGTTAAAGAAGCGATTAAAACTGGCTTGGCTATGGTGATCACGTTTGCAATCGCCTTTTATTTCGATTGGGAAAAGCCGCAATGGAGCGGCTTAGCGGTGCTAATGCTGGGTATGACTACTACGATGGGACAGTCATTGAATAAAGGTATTATGCGAGCCACAGGCACTGTATTGGGAGCCACCGCCGGATTGGTCTATTTCGGTCTTTTTCCCCAGGATCGTTGGTTACTAATGATGTGTTACTCTTTACATCTTGGTGTTTGCGCTTACATGATTGCGGGTAAAAAGAATCAATATTTTTGGCATATTGCGAGCTTTGTGGTCATGGCCATTATTGTTGGGGGAGGTGGTTCACCAAAAGAAGTTTTCCAGATTGCCGTGGCGCGGGTTGAGGAGAATGTAACGGGAATCCTGGTCTATACATTGATAGTCGTGTTTCTTTGGCCGCGACATAGTCTGGACGACCTGAAAGAATCAAGCCGAAAACTGCTGGTAACTCAAGGCAGGCTTTATCGAGCGTATTGTGATTTAATGATGCATGGTATTGGCGAGGAAACTCAATCCCTGAAAAGAGAAGAATCGATTTTGTTGACCAAGGTTGAGCAGGATTTTAAGGCAGGAAAAGTCGAGAGCAATCAAGTTTTCGCGCAACGATATCAATGGCAGCACTTTCTTCATTTGGCGGAATCTTCGAGGGAAGCTCGTGAAATGTGGCGTCAAAGTTTTTCTGGGACCCAATCACTCGATTTACCTAAACTAATTCCAAATCTTGAGTCTTTTTTATCAAGACTGGATTTACAATTTAGAGAGATCGAGCGCTTGCTGGATGGCGAGGCACCGAACCAATTGCCATCTCCGTTCGATTTGATTATTGATAAAGACAAAATCCAAGCTCTGCCCCCTTACCAACGCGCAGCGGTAACATTGGTCAAGACAGAATTAGAGCGTTTGCAAGTTCTTAACCAGTCATTATTCGAATGCTTTTTGAGATTTAGCGAGCATTATTCACTAGTTTCGTCGTCCCCTATGCAGGAAGCTGCACATATTATGTCGACGATCGATCCTGATCGCTTGCTGGGTGCTGTACGAATGGTGGTACTTCTATGGATATGTTTTCTCATAGGAATCTATGTCGATCCACCGGGGCACGCAAATTTTCTGTTTCTCTCTATTGCTTTTGGCCAAGCCGCTTTGATGAGTGGAAGCAGCGCCAAAGAAATGCTATTGCCATATGCTATTGGCTCTATTGTAATGGGGGTAATATATGTCTTTGTTATGCCAAGCTTATCTGGCTATGTGGAGTTTGGTACACTTATTTTTATAGTGACTTTCGTTGCTCATTATCTGTTCTGGCTACCACAGCAGACTATGTCGCGATTGGGCGCCATGCTTCCATTTCTTACGCTTATAATCCCAGAAAATCAGCAGATCTACGACTTTGCTGCATTTGCTAACGGTGCAGTGATGCTAATGCTGGGAGTTATCGTAAATATCTTTGTAGAGTATTTTCTTAAATCGTCTCGGCCTGAGAAGGCGTTTCTACACTTACTTATGCGGTTTTATCGATGTTGCAGCTTCTTGCTATCAGAGCTAGCACTTGACAAAGAGAGTGGGAAAAATTTCCAAAAATTTTGGAAAACCAACTATTATTACAGCAACTTACTGTTTCTACCCGAGAAGCTGGCGAAATATGGGGAACATATCGACTATCAAGTATTTCCTGGTAACAAACATGAACAAGTGCAGGCGCTCGTGATGAATTTGCAAGATATCGTGTATCGAATCAAAACGCTGATGGATGAAAAAAGGCATCCACAAGACAAATTGCTAGCCAGTCACTTAAGTAGCGATTTGCAAGATTTATGTTTAAAGCTGGGTGAGCAATTCCACCGTTGGCTTGAAAATCCGACTGTTATTACATTTGAAGAAAGTTTTCAGGTGTATTTGACAGCGAGACTGGATAATATAGAAACCCGGTTTAAAGAAATGATGATTCTATCCTCTGAAGCAGAATATAGTGACGATAGAAGTGAATATTTTCATCGACTTCTCGGTATTTACCGGAGTCTAGCAGATACTGTTATCGGGCACGCACGTCTTGCAGAAAAATTTGACTTCGAGCAATGGCAAGAAGCTCGATTCTAAATTAATCAAATGATTGATTGTATTTAAAATTATGTAAAATTATCTGAAACTACAGTTAGGTAGAATTAAGGAAAATGATTAAAAAGCTGACTAGATTAATATTGGCTGTTGTCAAAGAAGGCTAAGTAGACAAATGGAATATCTTCCACACGAAATTGCCATTGGTGGCGTTTATTTACCACCCTTGCTCATTGCAAGTATTCTTGGTGTACTGGCTACTATGCTGACAGCAGCGTTGCTCAACTACCTACGATTGTCGCGATTCTTCTATAATCCACCACTTGTCTTTGTTGCGTTGGCCATCATCTACACTGGATTGATTGGCACGCTATTCGTTCCGGTATAAATGATGAGAATAAATAACAACGCGCATCGAACATATCGTGTCAATTAGATTAGTTACAGAATGCTTATGACTCCTCCCACATTGAAGAAATTAATGCTGACAAGCACTGTGCTTTTGCTTGCTATCAGCGTGCTTGCAATCAAGTATTGGCACTATATTGTCAATCCTTGGACTCGAGATGGACAAGTGCATGCCCAAGTGATTCAAGTTACGCCAAGGGTTACAGGGCCTATCGTCGAGCTTACGGTTGTCGATAATCAATTTGTTAAAGCAGGACAGCTTCTTTTTCAAATAGATCCGAGCACCTACATTGCTTCTTTAAAATTTGCACGTGCAGAACTCGATAAAACCCAAGATGAAATTGAAGCCTTAAAAAAACAAGTAGAGGCCTCATTAGCTGTCCGGGAGCAAAGAGTTATCGAGGTTAAACAGGCATCGCTAGAAATTAACGAAACCAAGGCGCGGTTAATGCAAACTGATGCACAGTTCAAGCGCACCAAAAGACTGGTTCCGGAACAAGCCATGTCCCAAAGAGAGTTGGAAGTTGCTCAGGCCGATTACATCGTGGCGCAGACTAAGTATGATAGAGCAAAGATTAATTTATTAGATGCACAGGTTGCAGCCAAGCAAGCGGATGCAGATTTAGCGAAAGATCGAGCCAATCTCGGTGCGGATGGGGAGATGAATCCACGATTGCGCTCTGCACAAGCCAAATTAAGGGAAGCGGAATTAAATCTAGAATTTACCCAAGTTCGAGCCTCCGTTGACGGTTATGTGACCAATCTAGTCCTCAGATTGGGTAGTCAGGCCGTCGCTGATCGCGCAGCTATGGCGCTGGTTGATGTCAATAGCTTTTGGGTTCATGGTTTTTTTCGGGAAAATTATATTGCCCCTATTCGACCGGGTGACAAAGCTGTTGTTACACTGATGACTTATCCAGGTATACCCATAATAGGGGAAGTTGAGAGTGTCGCTTGGGGTATTGCTCAGCGTGACGGCAGCGTCGGAGAAAAACTTTTACCCGACATCAATCCGACCTTTGAGTGGATTCGATTAGCCCAACGGGTACCTGTACGCATTCGCCTTCTCGAGGTTCCCGACACAATCAAACTGCGTGTGGGAACAACTGCATCAGTGATGGTAATGACCGGAACCAGAGAAGATAGCAATGTTGATTCAGTCGAAGCCGTTCCTCGCGCACTTCAGTAAAAAATAAGCGGATTTATCGTTGAACAAAAAAGCCAGATTGGCAGGCAAGCATCAGAGGTCGCTGATCGAAGAGATTTATCGCCGCAATTGCTCCATTTGTCGGCACATATGAAAGACCTCTGCATAACTTACTTATTAGAAAATTTTACATTTTTAAGTAATTGATTTATAAGCAGTGTATATACAGAAAAACTCTATAAATACAGTTGTGCAGGAGTCTTTATGATAATTTTTCTGCGGCCTGCTAACTCGCGATAGTTTTGCCATGGCCTCTAGTCAGGTAGTCTTCCGACTGCATTTCCATCAAACGCGAAATCGTGCGTTCAAATTCAAAACTGGCATCCGCTTTGACATACAGGGATTGCAGTGGCACAGCCGCTGAGCACAGAAACTTGACGTTGTGTTCATACAGTGCGTCGATGAATGTAATGAAGCGCCGGGCTGCGTCATTGTTTTCTTTATTGAACTGTGGAATCGCGACCATGATGATGGTGTGATAGGTGCGCGCAATCGCGAGATAGTCTGCCGGTCCCAGTGGATTTGCGCACAAGCGTTTAAACGAAAACACGGCAACGCCGCGCGCTGCTTTGGGTACGAACAATAGGCGTCCCTGCACACTGAGTTCTTCGCTGGGAACCTTGGCACGGTCTTCCACCCGGCGATCGGTCAGGCGGAAGAAGATGGCCGACAATTGCGTTGTCGTTTCCGCATTGATCGGGTGGTAATAGGTTTGCGCGCCTTTCAAGCGGTTGTAGCGATAATCGACCGGGCCATCCAGCGCAATAATGTCGAGTTTCTCCTTGATTTGTTCGATGAAAGGCAAAAAGCGCTGACGATTCAAGCCGTTTTTGTAAAGATCATCAGGCGGTCGGTTGGACGTGGCGACGACGATCACTCCCCGGGCAAATAATTCTTTGAATAATCGGGTCAGTACCATCGCATCGGCAATATCGGTGACCTGTAACTCGTCGAAACACAGCAATGTCGCCTCACCAGCTATTTTCCGTGCGACCGATGGAATTGGGTCATCATCACCGGCGCGCCCGCCTTGCTGGGCGCGTTCTTGTACTGAAAGATCATGCCATTCCTTAAGTCGGGCGTGGATATTCAGCATGAATTCATGAAAATGTACGCGCCGTTTTGATGCGATCGGAGCGACCGCGTAAAACAGATCCATCAGCATCGACTTGCCGCGCCCAACGCCGCCGTAAAGATAAATGCCTTGAGGGGCGGGCTTGTTACTATCCAGCCAACGCGATAAACCGGCGGGCCACCTGAAATGGAAGCCACTGCTTTTGTTTGTTATCACCGGATAATCGATCAGTTCGCGGTGCAATCGTTCTAGTGCAGCAACTGCATTGGCTTGATCGGTATCCGGTTTGAGCTCGCCGTCTTGTATCAATGCATGGTAGGCGGTTTGCGGTGTGGTGTCTTGGGGTGTGGTTTGCATGTTGGATTATGGCGATGATGATTCAGAGGTTGCAAATTTGGCCCGCCCGGCAAGCCAGACTAATATCAGAACCGGAAAACCCAGCAGTGCCGTGGCGATAAAGAAATTTTCATAACCATACGCATCGACGAATTGCCCACTGAAACCGGCAATGAATTTGGGCAGTAACAACATAACCGAACTGAATAATGCGTATTGAGTGGCCGAATAGGCGGAATTGGTCAGACCCGATAAATACGCAATGAAAGCGCTGGATGCAATGCCGGCCGATAGATTGTCGGCTGAAATGGTAAAAACCAGTGCGCTGACATCGTGTCCGCGGCCTGCCAGCCAGACAAACAGCAGATTGGTGACGGCCGATAACACGGCACCCAGGAACAGCGTGCGCATAATGCCGATTTTGACGGTCAGCACACCACCGATGGCGGCACCGGCGATCGTCATAATGACGCCATATACTTTTGAAATGGTGGCGACTTCCTCTTTGCTGTAGCCCATATCCACATAAAACGGATTGCTCATCACGCCCATCACCACATCGGAAATGCGATAGATGGCAATCAAGCCTAAGATCAGCAATGCTTGTCTGCCGTGGCGCACGATGAAATCGCGGAAAGGCGCGATTAGTGCGCCGTACAGCCATACCAGCATGGCGTTGATGCGGGGATGAAGATGCCACTTTGCGATGGCGAGTTGTGCGATCTTTTCATTATCTGAAATCAACCGGCTGTAGGAGACATCCGGTTCGCGGATGATCAGCGTGGTAATGATGCCGACCGCCATGCTGGCGGCCATGACCAAGTAAGCGAAACGCCACGGCGCATGGTCATACGTGGTTGAAACATCGATCGTCGCTGCAATCCACAGCACACCGGCTGACGCCAGGATCATCGCGACGCGGTAACCCGCTTGATACGTCGCCGCCATGGCGCCCTGCAATTCGACCGCAACCGCTTCGATGCGATACGCATCGAGCGCAATATCCTGCGTGGCGGAAGCAAATGCCACTGCGAGTGCGAAAAATACCAATTGCGTCAGACTGACAACGGGATCGGTAAATGCCATGCCGACCAAGGCGGCAGCGATGACAATTTGCGACAGTAACAGCCATGCTCGCCGCCGGCCCAGCCATCGTGTCAACAGCGGCAACGATAGCCGATCCACCAGCGGCGACCACAGCCACTTAAAACTGTATGCCAAGCCAATCCAGCTCAGGTGGCCGATGGTGGTGCGATCGATGCCGGCTTCGCGCAGCCAGAATGATAAAGTGCCCATGATGAGCAGCAGTGGCAGGCCGGCGGAAAATCCCAGCGACAGCATGCCCAGTACGCGCGGGTGGGTATAAACCCGCATTGCCTGCAACCAACTGGAAAATCCGGTGGATGTCATAAGGTATGATCGTAGTCGATAATCAGTGGCGCATGATCGGAGAAGCGCTCGGTTTTATAAATCGAGACACTGCGCGCTTTTTGCGCTATCGCGGGTGTGGCAATCTGATAATCGATGCGCCAACCGACGTTCTTGGCCCAGGCTTGTCCGCGATTGGACCACCAAGTGTATTGATCCGGCTCGGCATTGAGCTGCCGGAACACATCGACAAACCCCATGTCATCGAAAACATTCGACAACCAGGTGCGTTCTTCCGGTAGAAAACCGGAATTCTTCTGATTGGAACGCCAGTTTTTTAGATCGATTTCCTTGTGTGCGATATTCCAATCGCCGCACAAAATAATCTCTCGGTCGCTCGTTATCAATGTTTTTAGTACCGGAAAGAATTTTTCCATAAAAAAGAATTTCGCAGCTTGTCGATGTTCGCCGCTGGACCCAGACGGCAGATAGAGTGAAATAATGCTCAGATTACCGAAATCCGCCTGGATAAAACGGCCTTCAGCATCGATTTCAGGGATTCCAATGCCTTCGATGATGTTGTCCGGCTGATTTCGGCAATAAATACCGACACCGCTATAACCTTTTTGCACAGCACAATGAAAGTAGCCCCGGTAGCTATCCGGTGACAGCATCTCCGCGGAAAGATCGGGCAATTGCGCCTTGAGTTCCTGCACGCACACAATGTCCGCCGATTGTGCGGCCAGCCATTCAAAGAAGCCTTTTTTTGCGGCTGCGCGGATGCCGTTCAGGTTAAGCGTTATAATTTGCATCTTTCATTTTAGTTTGGTTAATTTTATGTCCGATTTCCGGCAGGCATTTATTCAGTTCGCCATCACGCGCAACGTGTTGTGCTTTGGCGAATTTAAAACCAAAGCGGGGCGCATGTCGCCTTATTTCTTTAACGCAGGCTTATTCAACGACGGTGATTCTCTGCGTCAACTGGGGCAATTTTACGCCAAAGCGATTGTCGCTGCCCAGCTTCCGTTCGATATGCTGTTTGGCCCCGCGTACAAAGGCATTCCGCTGGTCAGTACGATTGCAATCGCGCTGGCGGAGATGGGACACAATTATCCGTTCTGCTTTAACCGCAAAGAAGCCAAGGATCACGGTGAGGGCGGCGTACTGGTCGGTGCGCCGCTGACCGGGCGGGTGCTGATCGTCGATGACGTGATTTCCGCGGGTACCTCGGTGCGTGAGTCGGTTGAACTGATTAAAGCCTCGGGCGCGATTCCTGGGGATGTGGTGATTGCGCTAGACCGCATGGAACGCGGCGCCGGAGAACTCTCGGCAGTGCAGGAAGTGCAGCAAATGCACGGCCTGGCGGTGACTTCGATTATTAATCTGGATGATTTGGTGGAATATTTGCAGAATCATCGAGAACTTCAACATCACCTCCATGCAGTAGAGGGCTATCGTGTACACTACGGAATTGATTAGTCGACTCCTTAAACTAATTTTAAGGAGTCGTTCTGTCCTCGATAATTGTGAAAAGTTAGAACTTAAAGGTCACCATGGTGTAACCGTAATTGGTGTCCTTCATACCGGGGCTGGATGGCACTTTATCGAAGTAGTCCCCCTTGAATATATGGCTGTAACCAAAGTCGAAACTCATTCGTTTCAAGTAACTCCACTGCGGATCCCAGCCTAGGCTGATATCCAGCATATTGCCCAGAAAACTGCCGGCTCGTCCGGTCGGGTCTTGCAAGCCGCTACCGACATATGCGCCGTGTTTATCTGCTAGCCAGTATGCGCGATGTGACATCATCAAGCGTACGTTAGGTATAGGGATGAGCGTGGCACGAAAGCCAACCGGCGACATCAAATTAGACGGGAAGAACGCTCCGAGCATACCGGTCGGGCCATACTCGACCCGGCGTCTTGCGTACAGAACGTCGAAGTTCTTATCCGGGTTGCGGTCTCCCGATGCGAAGTCGAATAAGTAAACGGCCCGCAGCGGCATTGGCGTACTGAAGCTGTATCCGACTTCACCGTGATGGCGATGGGCAAACACGCTTTCGCCCCTAGTGTCGCCGAACTGATACATGGATTCGATTTCATAATCCATGCTACCTTTCGTGGGCTTGGCAAAAAGCCTGAAACCGGTGGTCGATAAGTTGCGTCGCTTGAGATGATCGCTTTCGTTCAGTTGCAGGAAATAACCGTCGAAGTTAGCCCAGTGTTGATCGCGGTTGGTGACGTATGCGCCGGAGAAGTATGTGGCGGGAGTGTTCCAGTCTAGCTCTGTCGTAACCCGCTGCACCGGACGAGCGCCAAATACGCGTAGACTCCATTTCTCATCCGTATTGCCCATCATGAAGTGCAAGCCGTCGAACGAGGGTGAATAGCTTCCCCAGCGATGCCCACCCACCAGACGGGATTCACCCAAGTCCATCATGAAGCGACCGACCTCGAACTTCGCCGCATACCCCGTGTTCAAGAAGCTCTTGCCGTGCACACCGAGGCGCATTTGGGTAAAGTCAAAGTGATCGGCCATGTTCGGGTTATGTTCTTGCCCGTAGCGAGCCAGCGAAGCGCGGATATCAGTCAGCTCAAGGGTGAACTTGAGCGGATCGATGATGTTTTTGACTTCAAACAAGAATCGGGTGCGTTGATTGACTTGCTCGTCGAATCCCGGAATGGCTTTGGTAAAACCGTGGTCGTATACTTCGTAACGGGTGCGCTGCTCAATCGCGACATTAAGCCAATTCGGCATCATCGCGGCGAGCGGTGTTTTGTTCTCCTCCATCAACTTGGACAGACTGTCGAAGTCAAACCGTGTGCTTCCTGGTGTGCCTAGTGCGCTGAAGGGTTCGTGATCGGCTTTACTGGCTGGTGTGGTTTTATTTTGGACAATAACGACGGATGACTTTTTTGTTTTATCCGCTTCCTCTGCCGCAAATAGGTGATTACTACCGAAAAGAGACCCGGCAATGGTAAAAACCATCCAACGGGTACGCCGTGTATTTTTCCAAGCCATTCTTTTTTTCCTCTCCCTAAATTTAATCTCAATATTGTATTTAAATAATTTATCTTCTCACAAGACATTATTTGCATAAAAAGAATGCAATATACGAGACTTTTGCAAAATCACGAAGATTATTTATTTCACTGTAGTTTCCGGTCTAATGGCTATTAGTCGGTATTTTTTAAGTTATTTTCTCGTGAATAAACTGGGATAATCACTCCAAACCGGCTATTTTCGACTTAGAAAGCGCAATATTTCTATGCTTGCGTAATTGTCGACACTGAACAATTCGATGTCTCAGACATAGGCATGTGTAGGATGATGATTGGTTTCGTCGTCATTCATTAATGGCCGATGCAATTGCATGAGAATGAAGACGAGAAGAAGCCTCGGCTTCCTCAGAATCATTCGCTGGTTGTGTCCGCAACCTAGAGCATGGCATGAAAGGCATCGCCCTCTGTGCCATTCAGTCAGTTTCTATGTAAGAAACTATCGTTTTTCATGTGCTCGATTTATTGCGATCAAAAAACACTTGGTTTGGTGAAATGATGATGTAAGTTACTAAACATGATGTCTTGAAGTTACTAATCTGCAGGATATTGAGTCAGATTAAGAACTGTCTTACTACACTATTGAACTGCTTCGTCAATAAGCTTTTTATTGATTTTCTTAATACCAAATCAACCAGCGATGGCGCGCGCTATCTTCAGGATTCAATAATGCGCGCGTACGTCAGGCTGATATTTTCTACCCACCCCAGAAACGAAAATCTCCGGTATCCAAATGAATGAAATTAGAAGACGGATAATAACCCACCCCACCTGCTTGCAGGGACATGGCAACAGCGCGTAGATCGGAAAGTCTACGGCTCGGCAAGCGGATATCGATGGCTCTCCCATGCGTATGCATGCTGTTTTTAGCAACACCGCCGTTTTGCTCTGCTAATTTGGCATTGGTAGCAGGTGAGCGGTACGCGGAAATCACGTGAAATTCCTGATTGGTGCCTAGTCTGCGTTGCAGCAAATGCAGCATATCGAATAATTCAGGATCTATCCTATAGCGGTCACCGGTACGGTGATCGCGCAGCACATGATTGATCGCGCGCATGCCTTCGGGGATATAGCGGCCATTGGCCCAGTAGGTGGCGCGAGTGCGTTCGCCGGTGTGCAAGTTGAGGAAACTCAGTTTCTTCTCGAAGGGTCTTTTGAATGCCGCATGTGCGGATGTTGCTGCTAGGGGGAGTGCCAACAAAGTGCATGCGCCTAATCCTGCTTTTAAAAAACGGCGGCGGTTATGCACCATCTCGGTTTCTGATAAATGATTTTGATTCAAAAATTTTGATATCAGCATCGTATTTTTTTCTCCGGAAAATTTTGTTATTGTTTTAGTTAATAACACTACCAGCCGGCATATTGCAACGCGCGTAAATCCCGGCCGTAAATATCGGGTGAAAAATGTACCTGGTCCTGCTCATCAACCCAAGCCGTAATATACACTAAGTAAATGGGCAGTTGTCTAGGTAAATGCATGGTCGTGGTCTTGCCGCTGTCCATGTCGGCGAGAAATTTGTCGGATAGCGTTTGCCCGCCCAGTAAGAAAGCGGCCAGTTCCAGCGGTTTTTCCAAGCGGATGCAGCCCGAACTGAATGCGCGAATATCTCTTTGAAACAGTGATTTGGATGGTGTGTCGTGCAGATAAATGTCAAAGCCATTGGAAAACATGAACTTTATTCTGCCTAATGCATTGCCTGCTCCCGGATCCTGGCGCAATACATAAGGAAATCCTTTTTTAATGGCATGCCAGTCTATCGTGTGCGGATCAAGTGCTTCGGCGTCACGGCTATGGCTTGAGTAAACTTTGAATCCGCCGTTGGTGAAAAAATTCGGATTTTTCTGTTGTTTCGGCAATAAATCCTTGCGTGCGATACTGGCAGGCACATTCCAGTAGGGATTCAAAACCATGTACGAGAGCGCGCTATTAAAACTAGGGGTCGAACGATAATCAAGTCCAACGATAATGCGCATATTGAGCGTGTGTCCGCCCTGTTCAGCGGCGGTGAGTCGGAAGCCGGCCGTGTTAACCAACACATAGCGTTTGCCTAGATCCCTTGGAAGCCAACGCAGGCGCTCCATATTGATGCGCAACTGGCGTATTTTCCAGGTAAGCGGGATATTGAAAGCGCGTATGGTATTTTTTCCGATAGCGCCGTCAGGGTTCAGGCCATGCTGAACCTGGAATGCCTTGACTGCGGTGACCAGTTCGTCATCGTAATGCTGGCTTTCTTTTGCAGTGATGTGATATTCAGCCATACCGTCAGCCGCGTAGGCCTGAGCAATTCGTTGGCGGATCAGCGGAATGATGGTATCCATATTCCCCGGACGAATGGTTGAGATACTGGGAATATGAGTCCACTCAGGATGATGGCTGATCAGTGCTTGGTAACGGATCAGCGTCTGCTTGAGTAATTGGTAGCTGGGTTTCTGGGGAAATAAACCATCGAGTGATTGCTGTAGTCGCCCGGTTTTGACTGCCCCCTGCAAGAACGCTACCGCATCAAAATCGGGTTGCCGGATATGCCAGTCGGGGTCAGCGGCGGTGGCCGACAGCCGGCCGCGTGATAAATCCCTGGCTAGCCGCATTACTGCATGCGTCGTGCGTAGCTCCAGTTCGATGGCTGCCGGTAAGGATTGCTTGGCTTGCTGCTGTAATTGTTGTAATTGTTGCAGTTGATAATCCTGGCTATCCAATCCTTCATTGTCTGCATTGGCAATGAAAGTAAGTGCTGTTTCAAGCAAAGATAAGTCGGCTCCTGTTTTTATCCATACCGATTGATAATTGCGAGCCGCATAAAATCGTTGTAGGTTCGCGATCCCAGTTTTGTTAAGCGCGAGCGAGGCGGGCTTTGACAGCTGCTGCTCTAATTCTTTGGCGTCAATAAATACGGCATAAGAAATTGAGGGAATGCATAGAAAAACAGTGCAAAAAAGAAATCGGAGGGTTGGTAAAAGGGATGTGAATGGATAATACGACACGCGGTGATTCCTTTATTGTTATAGGTTTTTATTCAGAGAACGGCAGATTCTCGCGTCAGTGCTCGAACTGTTTCTCCATCTCGATTCTTCGATCAACAAAACTATACCCATCCTTCTTGCAGCATGACGCTGCCTACTAGATGGGTGGCAGCTTCGGTGCTCTGAGCGATCTCAACCGCCAGCCATTCGCGATCCACTTGATGGCTATCCAAACGCGACAACTGTTGATCGAGTTCATCATTTGTGGCAGCACGTCTCAACGTTTGGGTATAAATCGTTTGCACATAATCCGTATTGGGCAGGCCATCCAGACCGGCGTGTTGCTGGAGCCAATCCAAAATACTGCGATGACTTACTTGAGCATCCAATGCTTCCCGCCCTAATTGCCATTCCTCCTGGGTGGCGTCCCGGTCAAAGAAACTATGTATCAGGCGCGCTAGAATGTCTTCAGTCTGATTATGTGCAATTACCACTGTTTCGCCGCTGTCAAAGGCGATCATTTCAGCGTTTTTGAGGCTTAGCATGGCGCCATCATTGAGGCGGGTTAATTCCAGACGATCATTGACAAATTCCAGATGAACATCGTCACGATTGCCCAGCATACGCAATACATCAAAACCTTCGCCACCATCTGCAGTTAAAGCCAATCCCAACGGTAAATAGCCTTGATCGTTACCAGCGCCGGCAATGACTTCGCGGGTTACATCGAGGCGGATAATATTGGGGTCCGTTTCCAGACCGGCCAGCAATTCATCGCTGGTTTTATCTTGGAATGCCGCTGCTTCGGGCAGGTTGTGAAAAGCAGTTAAAATGTCATCCGTAGTGGCTGCTTGCCAGTTTTGTACCGCATCACCTTCAATAGCTGTCAGGTCACGTCCCAGCCAGGTTTTAACCAGATGATGTGCAGTCGCTTCAACGCTGGAATAAGCGATGGGCAAACTGGGACCGGTGGCGAAACGGATCAGCTCAACATCGGTCAATGTATCGACTTCGCCGTTACTTTGGGTAAGCGTAATCGCATTGCCTTGTGCTTTAATTTGATAATCCGATAATTGCCCATCTTGGGATGCGCTATCAAAACCCAGGCCGCCATTGAGCTGATCGTTGCCGATACCGCCGCTCAATAAATCATTGCCGCTGCCACCGAAAACAATGTCATCGCCTGCATCGCCGGCAGTCTGATCGTTACCGGCTAGGCTGCCGACCGTATCATTACCACCGCTACCCAGCAAAATGTCGTCGCCGGCACCCAGCACGATATTCTGATTTTGATTATCGCCGACAACAAAGTTTTCACCGTTACCGCCGACAACCCGGACAGCACCGATAATGGATGCGAATGCAACGTTGTCCAGCTGAATGGCGGTATCAGGCGGAAGGTTTCTGGCATCGATGATCAAGATTTGTTTATCGTCGTCATCGATATTCGATCCGGTAATAATCATGGGGGCGTCGCGTGATTGGTTATTTTCGAGCGATGGCGTGATGGCTTGCACGGTGACGTGTTGATCGGTAGCCAATGTCGCTAGAAAATCCTTGGCACGACTGACGATTTCATGAGTTAAAGCGCTGTCTGAACCGGTTTTCTGTTCAATGCGCCGAGTTAGATCATCGGTAGCCTCTGGTAAATTCAATAATTGTGATTTACCGGCAATATTCAAACCCACACCGGCAGCCAGGCTGACAGTCAGTAAGGTATCGCCGTTTGAATTACGGATGACGGGGATATCCGCATATTGACTGAATAAGCTGTGCGGATCATCTTGGCGGTTAGCGCTGGCTGGCAAAACAGTCGTGATAACTGTGCCGTCGGGTTGTGTTGTGGTGCTGGTAGTGGCGCCATCAATAATCGTGGTGGGTGGCAGGGTAGAGGTGCCGCCACCGCTACCGCCACTAGGTGGAATGGTGACTGTTATGCTATTGCCTGCCAGATCAGCGACACTGACCGCCGCGTCGACGCCAGCCGCCCAGTCTTCTGCTGCCGCGATGTTGTAGGTGGTCGCATCGCTTGATGCCGTGCCACTCTCATTCAGGAGTAGATTCACAGCGGCCTTGTCCGTCGCACTCAAGGTGAGCGCAAACGCGGTGCCGGAGGTAATTTCGACGTTGGCCGTATCGGTCAAGGTATAGGTGGCGCCACCTTCGCCGGTGAACGTGAATTTATTGGCGACGATGTCGTTGGCTGCACCGCCGGCTTTCAGGAAACCGCTACCAGTTACCACCAGCGCGCCAGTGCTGGCGTTGTATGTCGATGCGGTAATCGTTGGCACCGCCACGTTGGAGGCGGTGATGCCATTACCGGTGGCGTCGACCACATTGACAACCGCATCGGCGCCAGCCGCCCAATCTTCAGCAGCGGCTAGATTGTAGGTAGTGCCGCTGGTTGAAGCCGTGCCGTCCTTGTTGACGATCTGATTAATGGCTGCCTTGTCGGTGCTGCTCAAAGTGACGGCGAATGCGGTACCGGAGGTAATTTCGACATTGGTGGAATCGGTTAGTGTGTAAGTAGCGCCGCCTTCGCCGGTAAAAGTGAACTGGGATACATCGATATCGTTGGCTGCGCCGTTGGCTTTCAGGAAGTCTGTGCCGGTGACAACCAATGCGCCGGTGCCGGCATCGTAAGTGGCCGATGTGATGGTGGGAGCAGCTAAGTTGGAGACGGTGATGCCATTGCCAGTGGCATCCGATGTATCGCCGGTCGTTACATTGGTACTCCAGTCATCCGCTGCGGCCAGATTGTAAGTCGTAGCACCGGTGGAAGTTATGCCATTCTTGTTCATGATCTGATTGATCGCGGCTTTGTCAGTGGCGCTTAACGCGACAGTGAATGCTGTGGCGGAGGTAATCTCGACATCGGCTGAATCAGTCAGGGTATAGGTGGTGCCGCCTTCTCCGGTGAGGGTGAGTGTGGACGCATCGATATCGGAGCCGCCGCCATTGGCTTGCAGATTGGTGCCGGTAACCACCAACGCGCCTGTTGAAGCATCATAGGTGGCTGAAGTGATGCGCGGGTTAATGGAAACCGTCACGGCATTGATTGCATCGCTGATATCGCTGGCCGCATTTGCGCCGGATAACCAATTATCCGCGGCAGCCAGGTTATAGGTAGATCCGCCTGATGACGTGGTGCCGGTTTGGTCCAGTAAAGCATCGACATTCGTTTTATCTGCGCCGGATAGCGTGAGGCTAAAAGAAGTTGCCGAGGTGATTTCAATATCCGCGGTACTGGTAATTGTGTAGGTGGCATTTGCAGTGCCGCCGGTCAATGTCAATGTTGAAATATCAATGTCGTTATTTGCGCCAACTTTGTTGAAAAAATTGGTACCTGTCACAACCAATAGGCCGGTGTCGGAATCGTAGGTCGCTGAAGTCATGGCGGGCGTCTGGACATTGCTTACCGTGATGCCGTTACCGGTGAGGTCGGCGACTGTGATGGAAGCAGCAGTCCCGGCCATCCAGTTTTCAGCCGCCGCGATATTGTAGGTAGTTGCATCGGAAGAAGCCGTACCATCTTTGTTCAACAATCCATGTGCCACGAGTTGATCGGCGGCATTCAGCGTCACGCTGAATGAAGTCACCGAAGCGATTTCATTCAGCGTGACGTTGAATGAGGTCGTCGAAGTGATTTCGACGTCCGTTGAAGTTAGCGCGTAACTGCCGCCTTCGCCGACTAATGTCAGCAGGGAAACTGCAACATCGTTGGCTGCACCGCTGTTAGCGACTAAGTTCGTTCCGGTTACTGTCAACACATTGGTGGCGGCGTCAAACGTAGCAGAAGTGACCGTCGGGGCGGCATAGTTGCTAACCGTAATTGCGTTACCGGTAAGGTCGGCGACGACGACCGCAGCATCGGCTCCGGTTGCCCAATCCTCGGCTGCGGCAAGATTATAGGTTGTGCCACTGGCTGCCGATGCGCCATCCTTATTCAGTAACGTTTCCACATTGATCAGATCTGCACCCGTCAGTGTCACTGAGAATGAAGTTGCCGACGTAATTTCCACATCCATTGCACTGGCAAGGGTATAAGTGGCGTCGCCTTCTCCGGTAATGGTCAGTTTGGAGAGATCAATGTCGTTACTGGCGCCGTTTTGTTGTAGGAAACCGCTGCCGGTAACGGTTAATACGTTGCTGTCGTAATCATAGGTCGCCGATGTAATCGTGGGAACGGCCACATTGGAAGCGGTGATGCCATTTCCGGTGAGATCGGCGACGGCGACCGCAGCATCAGCGCCTGCTGCCCAATCTTCCGCCGCAGCCAGGTTGTAGATGGCGGCACCCGCTGATGACGTGCCGTTTTTATTGACGATCTGATTAATGGCGGCTTTGTCGGTTGCGCTCAGTGTGAGCGTAAACGCTGTGCCGGCAGTGATTTCGACGTTCGCAGTATCGGTTAATGTATAGGTCGTGCCGCCTTCGCCGGTGAAAGTGAATTTATTAGCGACGATGTCATTGCTGGCACCGCTTAGACTCAGAAAACCGGTTCCAGTGACTGCCAATGCACCGGTGCTGGCGTCATAAGTCGCCGATGTGATGGTTGGCGCAGCCACATTGGAAACGGTGATGCCATTTCCGGTGAGATCAGCGACGACAACCGTAGCGTCAGCGCCTGCCGCCCAATCTTCCGCGGCAGCCAGGTTGTAGGTGGTGGCACCCGTTGATGACGTGCCGTTTTTATTGATGATCTGATTAATGGCAGCTTTGTCGGTTGCGCTCAATGTCAGCGTAAAAGCTGTGCCGGAAGTGATTTCGACGTTTGCAGTATCAGTCAATGTATAGGTCGTGCCGCCTTCGCCGGTGAAAGTGAATTTATTGGCGATGATGTCGTTGGTGGCGCCGCTTAGGCTCAAAAAACCGGTTCCAGTGACCGCCAATGCGCCGGTACTGGCATCGTAGGTCGCTGATGTAATGGCAGGTATGGCAACGTTACTGACAGTAATACCGTTGCCGACGGTATCCGAGACATTAGCATTGCCGATCACCGTGTTCCAATCATCGGCGGTAGCCAGGTTATACGTTGTGGCGCCAGTAGAACTGGTGCCATTTTTATTGATGATTTGAGCGATTGCGGCTTTGTCCGTTGCGCTTAGCGTAATGGTAAAAGCCGTGCCGGAGGTAATTTCGACGTTGGCGGAATCGGTCAGGGTATAGGTTGCGCCACCTTCGCCGGTGAAAGTGAATTTATTGGCGGTGATGTCGTTGGCGGCGCCATTGGCGTTCACGAAATTCTCTCCGGTTGCCACTAATGCGCCGGTGCTGGCATCGTAGGTGGCGGACGTGATGGTGGGTGTTTGTACATTGCTGACGGTAATTCCATTTCCGGTGGTATCTGCATAACCGGTTTGGGAAGGATTCCAGTCAGCCGCAGCGGCGATATTAAACGTGGTGGCATCGACGGCGGAGGTGCCATTCTTATTCAGCAGCCCTTCCACATGCGTTTGATCCGTGGCATTCAGGGTCACGGTGAATCCACTTGCCGGGTTAATTTCAACGTTAGCCGAGGTGAGGGTATAAGTCGCACCGCCTTGTCCGGTCAAGGTCAGTTTTGACACATCGATATCGTTGGCGGCACCTGCTGTGGCCGTCATGTTGGTGCCGGTGACTACCAGCGAATTGGTGCCGGCGTTGTAAGTGGCCGAGGTGAGGGTGGGAAATGAGGCCGGTTGAAAAATAAAATTTTCGAATAGTACGCCGTCTTGTCCGGGTATTGGCTGTGTTCCGTTATCGAAAGACCCAGGAGTCGTTTGCCGGACACGCACTTCGTCGACATTATCAAAGCCGGAGGACATGTTGAGGGTTTGATGCGTTGCACCAGCTGAGAGCGTCAGTGACTGCATGGCGACTTGTAATCCATTGCGGAAGCCTACGGCTTCCATCGAGGTGAATAGGCTATTTCCCTCAGTCATTTTTAGGGACACCAGATCAAACTCTCCGCCGTTGGCGGTGGCAAAGACAAACCAAGTTCCCGTCGTGCCGCCGTTGCTTCCATCACTTAGGCCGATACCTACCGAATTACCCGGATTAAGTTGAGTAGCTGAATCGTATAAACCGGCAGGGCTGGACAAATTGACTAATGAGCCAAAAGCTATTCCGGTGCCGGAGTCGGTGCCTTTGATGGTCAGGTTGCCGTAGCCGGTGGTTCCTTTGGTATAAGTCGCAACTGGTTCACTTGAAAGCTCATCTTCAGCAAATGCAATTGTTTCAATCGCCAGGGTGCCGGCGTAGCTGTCTAAAGCGCTTTGTGCAAGAATCTGTGGATAATGGATCTGTCCGCAATGGAACGCGAGCTCCCAGTTTCCGCCGAGAGATTTAGCGCCGGTCAGATCGACAGAAGCGGCGATGCTCGCCTGGATCGTTGCGCTGAGCTGGTGGATGAATTGTTGCCCGCTAGCGCCTTTGGCCACATGGCAGCCGTACAGTACAACTTCTGCTGTTTCTGAGAGCGCGTTGCGCCAGGATTGCAAGGCAGGCTGATAGGCAGCGAGTGAACTGCGGTTTAATGTGGCGTTGCCAAGCATCACTTCGGCTTGATTACCATGCGACAGGATATGGATACTGTCTACATTGGAAGACTGATTCAGCACGTCAGTAATTTGCTGTACGCCGTCCTGGTCGGCATTGAGTATGACAACTCTTGTTCCCGCTTTAACGCCGTTAATCAGGGTCTGATAATCGGCTACGCCACTGTCAACGAATAAAATGGATTGCTGGGGTTGTATTGTTCGAGTAGTCATCGTTTTATACCTATATTGTCAGTTTCATTGTAGCGCTGCTGATTAAATCGTTATTTCATGATTAACTCAGTAAAACAGCCGCTTGTTTGTTTCTTAACATGACACGGCAATAATTACATGTGCTTAATGTCCTTGCAATAAATATTACATGCGCAGGTAATATTTATTACGTGTATGTGTAAAAAATATGACACGTGCTCAGTGGCTCTCCAGCAAGTGCTGGGTGACCTTATGGTCAAGTTCGGCGAGCCATGTTGTTGGCATTACGGCTAATATTTGCTGCAGAATCTGTTTTGCTACACTGACTTCTTCCGGATTTTCTGATCGTTGCACGGTGGCTGAAAGCCATACATAAGCTTTTGCCAAGTGCTCCGCCGATAATTGATTGGTTCCAGGGTCGGGTTCTGCGCCAAAAAAATGTTTACCTGTCTGAAAATAGGCTGGCATGTATTTTAGTGCAGCGGCTTGTTCAAACATTTGCCGGGCCTTCTGGGGCGTATGTCCTGGTGATGAACCTTTGTTCATGACAATACCTAAATAATAAAAGGCTTCAGGGCTTTGTTTTTGTGCAGCTGCTTCAAACCAACGGAAAGCCTCTTGTATATCTTGAATGGATGCATCGCCTTGCAGATAAAATTTTCCCATCCATAGTTGCGCGGGAATGGCGCCTTGCTGCGCGGCAGGATGACAAAGCGCAAGCGCTTTGATGGGGTCTTTGGGAAATCCCTTGCCGGTCATATAGAGATTGCCGAGATGACAATAAGAGTGCGTGTGTCCTGCCTGAGCTGCTTTCTGAAACCAATTTGCTGCTGTTGCGGGATTCGCCGGGTGGTGTATGCCTTCTTCAAAACAAATGCCGGTCAGATGCTGGGCTGTCGGGATGCCACCTAGTGCCGCTTTCTCAAACCATTGGCAAGCAATCATTTTGTCCACTGCGCGCCCCCAGCCGTTCTGATAAAAAAGACCCAGAGAAAATTGCGCCAGCGCGTTTTCATCATCGCTGGCTGCTGCATGATATCCGGCAAATGCTTTTTCATAATCACCCATTGCCAATGCTGCTTGGGCATCTTTCATGATCCGGGGGTTGTCTGTTTGCGCACTTGCGTTTTCTTCAAGCAACAGCATCGCCATGCACAGAAATATCAACAAAGCATTTTTCATTGTTGTTAATGGAATCACCAGTTAATTGCCGTCAGTGGCGAATTGATCCGACTGCTGTTTAATTAACCGATAATTCTTCTGATCAGAATGTAAAGTAATTCAGCTAACTGTGTCTAAGGCCGCGAAGGAAACATTCCCTCGGTTGCAATAATGCAGTTAACCGTGTTGTATGGTTGCATGATTGAAAATGGTAGAGATCCTCCGGCAGGACCGGCAGTCGCCGTGGTAACTGTCGTAGTTGTCACATTGATGCCACTGAGCGTAGTTTCAATGGAAGCTTGATTCATACTTACACTGGGTGCTGTCGAGGAATATATTTTGGTCAGCGCTGGAGACATTGCAATGGCGCCGCCTTCTGGTGTATTGGTATTGCCAGCCGCATTGACTACTTTCAATGTCGAAGTCGCGGATGCACCAGGAGCAACTACCGAAGTGGAAGTCGAAGTCGCATTGACTGGATGAGAATGGGAAGGCATTTCAGCAGTCGTCAGCGTAATACTCTCGGAACCCGCTGTTTGTCCCATCGTAAAGTTTGAACCACTGATAGATTGGCCCTGATGAATGGGAACTTTGCCGCGCATGTCGGGTAGCGCAAAGGTGGCTACGCCATCGCCGCCGTACGTGGTGCCAAGCAAGGCAAACATCGCTGAATTTTGATTAATCGGCAGTAGTTGTCCATTACATGGGAGCCAGCCCCGGGGTGCGAAATTAAAAGCAACGTAGTTAATCTCTCCAATAAATGGTTCTGTGCCTGCTGTAGCGTTGTCAGGCATTGCAGCAAAGAGCGCCAGCGCTGTCGTAACAGAAAAAAAGCCTTGAGTCTTTTTGGTGAGCTTCATAGATTATTTCCTTCTCGTTAAAATTTTAATATTGGATATACCAATTGCCACGATAAATATTACCTGTTTTTTTGATATAAAGTGCTGGGTATCATAGCAGTGCTCCAATCCGATCATAATTTCTTCGGGTTATATTCCTCGCCGCTTGCGGCATAAAATATATTTCAGGGTTCATCATCACAATAACGAATTTGCCAGTGACGAACGGCATGTTAACGGAATCGAATTTTTCGGGAATTTTGCAAAAAGGCACTTGACCATTAACGTTTTTATCACATTCGTTTAATCGTTGATCGAACGAAGCGGATTTTAGCAGTGTGTCAATCCGACGATATGGATAAAGAAGCGCACTTTATGCGTGCTATTTTGCTTGGAGTGCAGTCCGGTAAGTCGCGATTCGACATAGCGTCCATGCCAACGTGCAACTGAGGTCGTTCCATCCTCACCTGTGCAGCGATATTCCGGTTTTGCATCCCGCCAGCTGCCAGCAGTATGATGCGTGATCCCAACCGAGGCAGCGGCTTATAGGCGCTGTGGACGGAGCCATTATCGTTGGCGGCATGTGATGGTGTTTGGCGTGCTGCTTTCTTAGTGACTTAAAGGATGCTTCTTAGTGGGGGCAGAGCAAAATAACTTTTCGATTTCGGTCGTTAGGTGCTTTTCTGCATTGATGTAGTGGGTATGTTGTGTATCGGCAAGCGATTTAGTCAATTGGGCCGCTAGCGTGTGTGCTTGAAGATGCAGCGCTACGACACTTTTGTGCCAAGCAGTGTCGCCGAATCGCTGTCGACCTTCGCCTTCCAGCCAGTGGCTGAGTAAGCAATCGGATAATTCGATTGGGCATGGCGCCGATTGGTTGTCGTGCCAATGGGATAAATCGGGGATCTGCCCGGCATCATGCGCTACCTTGGCAAATAACAGCGATAGGTCATCACGGCTGACTATGGGCGCCGATAGCCAGCTGGGATCAGGTCGCCAGGTCGATAGCCACGCCGGAAATGCCGCTGCCGGCATCGGTTTGGCAATTCCATATCCTTGTCCCAGTTCGCAGCCAAGGTTGATGAGCAAACGATGGTGCTGGGCAGTCTCGACGCCTTCCGCGATGACATTACGGTGAAATACGCTGGCCAAATCCACTACACCTTTAATGATTGCCAGATCCTCTTTGTCCCTGAGCATATCGCGCACAAAGCTTTGGTCGATCTTGATCAAACGAATGGGTAATCGTTTCAGATAGCTGAGCGACGAATAACCTGTTCCGAAATCGTCTAGCACGAACCCAATACCGATTTTACGGCAGGATTCAATCAGGTTTGTGACATGGGTGATGTCTTCCAGGGCGCTGGTTTCCAGTACCTCCAACTCTAATTGATGCGGCTGAACACGCGGGTGATTTGCAAGACAGGCGGACAGTTTGGTAGAAAAGTTAGGTTGTTGTAGTTGACGTGCGCCGACGTTGACGCTGATTTGCATATTGATACCCATGGCTTGCCAGGTTTCGATTTGTGTCAATGCGGTCTCGATGACCCATTCACCCAATTCAATATCGAGCGGATGATTTTCAAGTTCGGGTAAAAACGACGCGGGTGACAGTAATCCGTTTTCGGGGTGTCGCCATCGAATCAAGGCTTCGGCGCCGAACGCATGTCCCGTGCGTAAATTGATCTTGGGTTGATAATACAGAACGAATTCCTGCCGATCCAAAGCCAATTTAGTGCGTTTAAGATTGAGGTTATGGCTGCGGATCAGCTTGTCGTGCGCGGCATCAAAAAAGTGAAAACGATTTTTACCGGCGAGTTTTGCTTCATACATGGCTTGGTCGGCTTGACGCAGCAACAAGTCGGGGGATGCGTCTTCATCTTGAGGATAAAGACTGATGCCGACACTGGCGGTAATATTGAGTGTTTCATCATGAATGACGACTGGCTTGGCTACCGAGCTAAGAATACGCCGCACGAATGGTTCGCAGTCGGCTCTGGTATTCAGGTTCTGAAATACTGCAATAAATTCATCGCCACCAATACGAGCCAGCGTATCGACTTTGCGGAATGAGTCCTGCATATTCTTGGCAATACTGACCAGCAGCTTGTCGCCGGCTTCATGGCCGTATTGATCGTTGATGGCTTTAAAGCCATCCAGATCAATAAACACCACCGCAATGAATTTACTGAGTCGCTTTGTGAGCGCCATGGCTTGCTGCAGCCGTATGGTTAGCAACGCGCGATTCGGCAGACCGGTTAGAATATCGTAATGTGCGAGATGTTCAAGTTCGCGTTGATGGGTTTTGATATAGGTAATGTCGGTAAAAATCGCCACGAAATGATGGGTTTCGCCATCTTCACTGCGAATTTGGCTGATGTTCAGCAATGCTGCATAGAGCTCGTTATTCTTGCGGCGATTCCAAATTTCTCCGTACCAATGTCCTTTTTCGTTCAAGGATTGGTACATGTTTGCGTAGAAATCCTTGCTGTGTCGACCGGACTTGAGAATGCTGGGTTTTTTGCCTATGACTTCGTCGCGCTCATAACCGGTGATATAGGTAAAAGCGGTATTGACATCAATGAGAATGGAATCGGCATTTATGATCATGATACCTTCGCGAGCATGAGCGAACACGCCGGCAGCCAGCCTCAGCTGCTCTTCGGCATGCTTTTGTTGGGTAATGTCGCGTACGGTTGCTTGCAGGCATAATTCGCCATTGATTTTAGAACGACTGAGCATCACCGTTGCCGGAAAGGTTCCGCCGTTCAAGCGCTGGTACGTCCATTCAAAGTAGTGAAAGCCATTTTGCAAAGCCAGCTCGGACATTTGATGTGCTTTATCTTCTGAAAATGTTTTATCACCCTGCTTGTTCGGAGAAAGGTCCTGTAGCGTGAGCGTAGCGAAGGTTTTTAGATCTGGAATGCCGAACATTTCAAGTGCGGCGGAATTGCATGTGATGAATCTCAGTGGGTTTGCCATGAGTATGATCATGGCGTCATAAGAGCCTTCGAATAGTGTGCGATAGCGCGCCTCGCTCTCGCGCAATTGATTTTCCGCTTGTTTGCGTTCGGTGATTTCCAGATGAGTGCCGATCATGCGTTGAGGGGAAAGCGGTTTTCCTTGGCCATCGCGCGCCAGGATGCCGTGCGACAGGACGTGCACCCAGTGGCCATCCTTATGCCGCATGCGGAATTCCGCTTCATATTTGCTCGAGCGCCCTGCCAGGTAATCGTTGAGTTGTGCCAGGACTTTGTCTTTTTCGTCCGGGTGCACCAGCATTAACCACGTATCAAGACTTGGCGGCAATTCGTTGGGGCGATACCCCACTATTTCCATGCAGCGCGGAGAATAATATAACGCATTGGTTTCGATATTGAAGTCCCACAAGCCTTCACTGGCAGCTTGCAGTGCATAGGACAGGCGTTTTTCGCTACGGCGCAACGATTCACTGATTTCATGGGTTTGCGTAATATCTTGGATGGTGCCGAGCACGGAAAGTGGAGAGTCGTCTGCAGCAAATAAAATTTCGGCACGCAAGCGTACCCAAAAGATTTTATTCTTAACCTGAATACGGTGATGGCAATCGAAAGGCTCGCCCTTGAGTGCTAAATTCCACATATCCTGCACCTGGTGGTAGTCATCCGGGTGGATACGGGAATAAAAGCTTCTCTGGGTAACGGGTTCGTCAACCGGTACGCCGAGGATGCGGTAGGTTTCGGCAGACCAGATAAATTGATTGGTAGCAATGTTGAGTTCCCAACTGCCGATGTGTGCGACTGCCTGGGCGCGTTTTAATGTTTCTTCACTGTGCCGCAAGGCTGATTCAGCCTGTTTCTGCCGCGTGATGTCACGCACAGTGCCTTGCAGGAAGAGTTGGTTGGCGAATTGCATGCGGGTGAGCAATACCATGCAGGGGAATTCTTCCCCGTTGACGTGCCGATGCTGCCATTCGAAATAGTGTGAGCCTTGACGCAAGGCTGCTTCAATGATGTCGACGGCGGCATCCCCGGAAAGGCGTCCGTCGGGTTGCCGCTCGGGTGAGATGCTGACGGGATTCAATCCCAAATCAAAGAAGTCGGTTTCTTTGGTCAGGCCAAATATTTTTGCAGCCGCCCGGTTGGCCAGGGTGAATTGCCATGTCGGAGATGCCAGAATAAATTGCGCATCGCGAGACTCTTCAAACAAGCTGCGGTATCTGGCTTCGCTCTCGCGCAGTAGTGCTTCGCTCTGCTTCTGTTCGGTAATATCCCGTATTGAGCACTGCAGGTAGTCCAGCTCGTCGGATTGCATGCGAGTCAGCAGCACCGTGCAGGGGAATTCTTCACCATTTACCCGCTTGTATTTCCATTCAAAATAGTGTGATCCTTGGCGCAGCGCGATTTCAATCATGGCGAGCGCGGCATCCAAGGAAGGGCGGCCATCCGGTTGTCGTTCCGGTGAAATATTCCAGGGATTGAGTGCTAAGGTTATAAAATCCGAAGCCTTGGATAAGCCGAACATCTTGACGGCTGCCGAATTGGCTATCTGGAATTCCCAAGTCGGCGGAGCGAGAATTAACTGTGCATCATGTGACTCTTCAAATAAATTACGATAGTGAATCTTGATGTTCTTAAGTGTTATCTCAGTGTGCTTGCACTCGGTGATATCGGTCAATATGGCACAGATCGTTGTTTTTCGCCCGAAAGCGCTATAAAGAGGGAATTTGGAGCAGGCGAAATAGCGTTGATCGTGAGCAAACTCCAGATAATCCTCATATTCAACCAGTTTTTCAGACTGCATCACCGTTCGATCGTTTCGATTCAGAATAGCGGCAATATTCTTAGGAAAAAGCTCAGTACTGGTTCTGCCTAAAATATCATCGCGATGAACATCAAGAATTATTTCGAATTTTTCATTGACAAACAAAAACTTACCTTGATCATCCTTGATGTAAACAAGCAGCCCGCTGTGTTCTATGATGTCAAGGAGATAGTCGGATTTCTTCATCAAGTATGCCTGGAAGAGAAGTTCAAATAATGCGTGATCCCTATAAAATTCATGGGTGTGGCGTAACTAATCGCATGGAATGCACAGGTGCTACTTGCTTGCTTGTCTTATTGTTACAACACAAGTAGGTGTTATTTATCGATTTCTGGGTTGCACGATTGCCGATTCTGATTGGATCGTTTCGGTCGTGCGATGCCTGGATTTTTAGTGAGGGCATGGTTTCCATTAGGTTGTACGTGCTTATCGCACTGGTAAGCCAAAAAGTAATCAACCTTTTCTGCAATATGGACTAACAAAATAGCAAATCTTCCGTTGTTGGTCAAAAATACCGACATTGTACGGGGAATATTCCTACGGTTGTAAGTTTGCATCGCCCTGTCGGACATCAGTTTGGAAGCTTCGATTGAGTACGATGCGCGTGTTTTCTGAAGCGCAAGGCAAGATGCGGATACATGACAGGCTTCCAGGTTCATTCAAGCTATAATGCTAAGCCGGGCTTCAAGTGGGTCAATCGGTTTGTCAAGTCGGAGATAATGTCACTATATGATTGACCGGGCAATTTATTGATATCGGAGAGATCTGGCGAAGAAGATGCTTCAGAAGCATGGGCGAATTAACAGAATGATGAAACTAAGCGATCTGAAAAACTGGACGGACTACTGGGAGCAACTCCGGGTTGCGTTGTTGGAACCGGCAGTCGATAAGGCACTGCTGGAGGCATCTTTGCACGCAGCGCGTACCAAAATGCCGGTGCCGGTATTATGGCTGCTGGGCAAGACCCAAGCCGGCAAAACATCGATTATCCGAGCGCTGACTGGCAGCGAGGCGGCCGAAATCGGTAACGGTTTTCAGTCGTGTACGCGCAGTTCTCGTTTTTATGATTTTCCTGCTGAGGCACCGGTTATCAGGTTTCTGGATACGCGCGGGCTGGGCGAAGTTTCGTATGACCCTGACGACGATATTCACTACTGCGAATCTCAAGCGCATTTGCTGGTTGCTGTGATGAAAGTGGCTGATATCAACCAGACTGCGGTATCCGACGTGCTACATACCATCCGCCGGCGTCATCCCGAATGGCCTGTATTGATCGTGCAAACCGGTTTGCATGAACTTTATCCCGATGAATACGGACACGTGCAGCCGTGGCCCTATGGTAGCGATCCATTGCCGGAAACGGTTCCGATTGATTTGCGCCGTGCCATACAAGCACAGCGCAGCGCCTTGAAACAATTGCCCGGTGCTGCACCGGTACGCTGGGTGGCGGTGGATTTGACGCTACCTGAAGATGGGTTTGAGCTGCCGAATTATGGTTTGGAAGCCTTGTGGCAGGCGATTGAATTACTGTTGCCGCTGGGTTTACAACACCAGTTAAGTGGTGATAAAGAAGTGCACGATCTGTATGCGCGCACCGCGCACCAGCATATCGCGGGATATGCGCTCGCAGCGGCAGGATTGGGCGCTTTGCCGGTGGTGGATCTGGTCGCGGTATCGGCGGTTCAGGCAAAATTGCTGCATAGTTTGGCGCTGTTGTATGGGCAGCGCTGGGATAAAAGCACCATAACAGAATTTCTCGGACTGGCGGGAGTGGGTATTGCATCCGGGTACCTTGCTCGATTGCTGAGTCGCGCTGTGGTCAAAGTGATTCCTTTTTGGGGGCAAACGGTCGGAGCAGTATGGGGCGCCAGTTCCAGTGGCGCGACTACGTATGCATTGGGCAAGGCGGCGATTTACTTCTTTGCCCGGCGCAAGGATGGCCTGAATGTCGATCCTGACGCGCTGCGCCGGATTTATGCAGAGGAATTGGAACGCGGCGCATCCATACTCAAAGATCGTTTACAGGGTAAGCCCGAATGAAAACACCGCTGCCACGTTTTGATCCGCTACGATTATTGGTTTTTATCCTGATGCTGCTGCCCGTGCTGGCATTGCTGGGCTTCGGTGTGCTATGGCTGTGGCAGAGTGGAAACCTACAGGTTTGGCTGATCGCCATGGCGCTATGCGGTGGTTTGGGATATGGCTTACAGCAGTGGCTGGTGCGGCGTGAACGTCGATTGTTAGCGGATGCGACCACCGAACCCAATCCGGAGTGGCCGCCGAGCGCGGATGTGGTATGGCAGAAAGTTGAAGCATTGGCGGCGGCATGCAGTCCGGAGGATTGGCCGCTCGAGGATGGGACATGGATGCTGGAACTGGGGCAGAAAGCGCTGAAAACCGTGGCGCATTGTTATCATCCGGATGTGGAAAAACCGCTGCTCGAACTGACTGTGCCGCATACGCTGCTGATTATCGAACGCGCGAGCCGTGATCTGCGCCAGGATGTCGCTGAAAAAATACCGTTCAGCAATCGCCTGACCATCGGTGATCTGTTCCGCATGCAACGCTGGAAGGCCAAGGCAGAGCAAGTAGTCAATATCTATCGCGCGGGCAGCGTCATTTTCAATCCGGTCAATGCCTTGCTTGGCGAAGCGTGGCGGCATTTGCGCGCGCGCAGTTTTGATCAGGCCAGGAATGAATTGCATCGTTGGTTTTTGCGTGCGTATGTGTGCAAGGTAGGTTATTACGCCATCGATCTGTATAGCGGCCGTTTGCCATTAAGTGATGAAGAGCCGACGGCATTGCCAACACCGCTATCCAGGGCGGATCTAGACCAAGTTGAGGAAACGGCGAAGACAGTTGTGGAGCCGTTGCGTATCCTGATTCTTGGGCGATCCGGCGCGGGTAAATCCAGTTTGATCAATGCGCTGTTTGGAGCGCTGACGACGGCCACCGATGTGCTGCCTGATACAACCCAAGCGCTTAAGCCATTTGCCTTGTCACGTGAAGGATTAACTCAGGCGTTGATATTTGATAGCCCTGGGTGTGATAGTCCGCTGTTTGACAACCAACAAATGCTGACAGCGGCTGGGAATGCTGATTTGATTTTATGGGCTAGCCCGGTCAATCGCCCTGATCGACAGATTGAGCGGGATTGTTTGGATGCCTTGCGTGCGTCCCAGGCGGCAAGCGTTGATCGCCATCCGCCGCCATTGCTGGTCGTGGCCAGCCATATTGATCAATTGCGCCCAGTTAATGAATGGCAGCCTCCGTATGATTTAACCGATCGGCTGAATAGTAAGGCAGGCAACATCAACGCCGCGGTGCTGGCTATCGCTGCTGATCTTGCGGTGCCGGTAGAGCGGGTCATTCCGGTCTGTTTGCTGAGTGGTAAAGTTTATAACGTGGATGATACGCTGTGGGCGGTTATTCTGGATCATCAGGAAGAGGCGCTCAGAGTACGCTTGATGCGCTGTCTGGACGCCAGGAAGCGTGCCGAAGACTGGGTGATGCTGCGCCGCCAGATGGTGGGTGCCGGTCGGTTCTTGCGGAATCTGCCGGAAATATTGGGCAAACGCGCCGAGTGATAACGATGCGATGGCATGGTAACAACACACACCGGATTTTCATGTGCCGAGATCAAGCTTTTTGAATAGAATATTGTGCAATTCTGTTTTAACCGATTACCCGTTGAGTCAATAAGTGAATCGTTTCTTGCCGACATTTTTTCTGTTGTTTTTATTGAGTTTTATCGTGCTGTCGGTCATTCCGAGTCAGTCGCAGGCACAATATTGGTGGAATGCAAGCCGTGAGCCGGTTGGATTAGCACCGGATCCTACGACAACGCCGGAAGCGGTCGTTCAAGTATATGGTGCGCGCGCTTATGGTTGGCGCGGCTATTTGGGAATTCATACCTGGATTGCGGTGAAACCCTCCCGAGCTCAGTCCTATACTATCTATGAAGTGATCGGATGGCTGCAGCGCAGGAATATGCCGGTGCTAGTGATTTATGAAAACGTGCCTGACAGGCGCTGGTATGGCAATGTTCCGGAGATACTGCTGGAGAAGCGGGGCGATGGCGTGGATGCATTGATTGAGAAAATTGATCAGGCGGCAAAGAGCTATCCGTATGCCAAGAATTATACGATCTGGCCGGGGCCGAATTCCAATACGTTTACCGCTTGGGTGTCACGGACTGTTCCGGAACTTCAGCTCGATTTGCCGCCAACAGCAATCGGCAAGGATTACCTGGGTTATCGGTTGATTTCGCAAGCACCGAGCGGCAGCGGTTTCCAGATTTCAGTGTTTGGTTTGATGGGTGTATTGGTCAGCACGGTGGAAGGAGTTGAGTTCAATTTTCTCGGACTTTCTTTTGGCGCTGATCTGGATCCACCGGCGATCAGGCTGCCGTTAATAGGACGTAAAAATCTGGATTCATGACCTTTGAGCGGTTGAAAAATGACCGTGATCATTTAATTGATAATTATTCTTATTCATACTATAGTAGGCGGCAGTAAGCAATCCAACTCAATTCTTGAACTTTCTTCCTGGAATTTTGCAATGCGTCGATTTAATTTAAATTATTTTTTTGTGACAGTTTTCTGTTTTTTTTCTTTGTTGGCTACCCATTCGTTACATGCTGAAGAAGTGGTCGTTTATTCGGCGCGGATTGAGCAGCTCATCAAGCCTATGTTTGATGCTTTTACCAAGGAAACCGGAATCAAAGTCAAATATACTACGGACAATGAAGGTGCATTGCTGGCTCGATTGCAAGCAGAGGGTAAAAATACACCGGCTGATATGCTGATAACCGCAGATGCCGGTAATCTCTGGGCGGCTGCGCAAGCGGGATTGCTGAAGCCTGTGCAATCCGATGTGCTTCAGAACAATATCCCAGCGCATTTACGGGATCCTAAAAATGAATGGTTTGGTTTGTCGATACGTGCACGCACATTGATTTATAACACTAAAAAAGTAAAGCCCGAGGAACTCTCGACGTATGAGGAACTGGCGGATCCTAAGTGGCGTAATCGTTTGTGTTTGCGTACCTCAAAGAAAGTGTATAACCAATCTCTGGTGGCCATGATGATTGCCGAACATGGCGAAGCCGCGACTGAGAAGATTGTCAAAGGCTGGGTAGCGAATCTGGCAACCGATCCATTGTCGGATGATACTAGGGCGCTGGAATTTGTCGCTGCCGGTAAATGTGATGTGACCTTGGTGAATACCTATTACTACGGCCGACTAATGAAGAAGGATCCGAATTTACCGCTGGCGGTTTTCTGGCCTAATCAAAATGACGGTGGCGTGCATGTGAATATTTCAGGTGCCGGCGTCACGCGTCATGGCCGTAATGAACAAGCCGCCATTAAGTTGCTGGAATTTTTATCGTCCGACAAAGCGCAGAATCTGTTTGCAGATGTGAATATGGAATATCCGGTTAATCCAAAAATTGCCGCGGATCCGTTTGTCGCAGCGTGGGGCGACTTTAAGCAAAATCCAATGAATCTGGCCAAGGCCGGCGAATTGCAGACGACTGCCGTGAAATTGATGGATCGCGCAGGTTATCGGTAATTAGGCGGGGTGAGTGCACAGAACAATGCAGCCCGCGGGGTGGTACAAAATAAAACCCCTGTAACGAATTTGTCCGGTCGATTCAATCCATATCGTGTCATGACCCTGTGGCGCTTGGTTCCTTTTATAGCCGCTGCACTGGTGTTGGCACCTGTTGGTGTGATCGTTTCATCATTTTTTGTGCCTGTCAGTGACATCTGGCAACATCTGGTTGAAACCACACTGCCGCTTTTGTTGATCAATACGTTCTGGCTTGCACTCGGAACCATCACCGGCACTGCATTACTGGGCATCAGTCTGGCTTGGTTTACGGCAGTGTATGAATTTCCCGGGCGCCGCTTTTTTTCTTGGGCGCTGCTATTACCTCTGGCGATACCCGCTTATGTGACGGCCTTTGTTGCATTGGGTTTGTTTGATTTTACCGGTCCGCTACAGACGGTATTGCGTGCGTGGTTGGATTCCGATTTATCCTGGTTTCCGGATATACGCGGTAGGGTAGGTGTCATTATTGTCATGACATTGGCTTTTTATCCCTATGTGTATTTGCTGGCGCGCAATGCCTTCTTGAGTCAGGGTAAGCGCTCGTTGGAAGTGGCGCAATCGCTCGGGCTAAACCGTCGGCAAGGTTTCTTCAAAGTGGTGCTGCCGATGGCGCGTCCCTGGATAGCCGGAGGTATCATGTTGGTGCTGATGGAGACGCTGGCGGACTTCGGCACTGTGGCGGTGTTTAACTACAATACGTTTACGACGGCTATCTACAAAGCGTGGTTCAGCATGTTTTCCCTGCATGCGGCCTCCCAACTTGCTTCCTTGTTGATCGTGATTGTTTTTGTGGTGATTGTTGTGGAGCAACAATTCAGGGCACGTATGCGCTATGCTGAAAATAAAAGAAGCGCAAGAGCGCAACGTATTCAGTTGACAGGTTGGCATAATTGGCTGGTTACCGGCTTTGTTCTCAGTGTCTTGTTTTTTGCATTCCTGTTGCCGGTTGCGCAATTAAGTGTTTGGGCGATACGATCATTTACACAGGACTATGATGTCGCTCGCTACCTGGAATTTCTGTGGCATTCGCTATCGTTGTCCGGCTTGGCTGCTGTGTTGACCTGCCTGGTTGTGATTGCTATGGCTTATGCGGCGCGGCGTTATCCCGGTCCTGCGGTACGTGCTGCGGTGCGTACCGCAACCATTGGCTATGCATTGCCCGGTGCGGTGTTGGCGATTGGTGTGTATGTGCCACTTGTCTGGCTGGATGGTCAACTCAGCGAGTTGATTCTGCACTGGTTCCGGATTGAAACAGGACAGCTGATTCAAGGCACGCTGATAATCATGCTGATTGCCTATTTAATACGCTTTATGGCGGTCAGCCACTATCCTATTGATGGCGCGATGCAACGGATTACCCACAGCATCGATGAGGCGGCGATGAGTTTGGGGTTGCATGGATGGGCGATGATCCGGAAAGTACATATTCCGATACTGAAGCCGGGTATTTTTACCGCGGCTACCTTAGTGTTTGTTGACGTCATGAAGGAAATGCCCATTACGTTGATGACACGTCCTTTTGGCTGGGATACGTTGGCTGTGCGGATTTTTGAAATGACTTCGGAAGGGCAGTGGGAGCAGGCGGCTTTGCCTGCCGTGACGCTTGTATTGGCCGGTTTGATACCGATTATATTGTTCATGCGTCAAACTGAAAAATAAATTGATGAGTCCAGTGTTATTGCAACTTAACAATGTCCGGCAAGCGTATGGTGAGCAGGTCGTTATTCGTGATTTATCTCTGCAATTGCAGCAAGGGCAGATTGGCTGTTTGCTGGGGCCGAGTGGCTGCGGTAAGACCACCACATTACGGTGTATTGCCGGTTTTGAGCCGGTGTCAGCAGGGGAAATCTTGCTCAGTGGCGTGTGTGTGAGTAGCGCAAATTTCTTTGTGCCACCGGAGCAGCGGCAAGTGGGTATGGTTTTTCAGGACTACGCGCTATTTCCGCACCTTGATGTCGCTGCCAATATCGGTTTTGGCTTGCATCGACTGACCAGAACGGAGCGCGAACGACGTATTGATGAATTACTGCATGTGGTGCATTTGTCTGAGGTGTCCGGAAAGTATCCGCATGAATTGTCAGGTGGTCAGCAGCAACGTGTGGCACTGGCGCGCGCGCTGGCACCGAAACCGGAGTTGTTGTTGTTGGACGAGCCTTTCTCCAATCTGGATGTTAGTTTGCGTGAACGTTTAAGCATGGAGGTGCGTGAGATTCTGAAAGACCTGGGAACTACCGCTATTCTGGTAACGCATGATCAGGCCGAAGCATTTGCTGTTGCCGATGAGATCGGTGTCATGCATCAGGGTGAGATTCAGCAATGGGATAGCGCTTTTAATCTCTATCATTGCCCGTCTAATCGTTTTGTTGCAGACTTTATTGGTCAGGGTGTGTTTCTTCCGGGGAAAATGATTAACGATCAGCAGGTTGAAATCGAATTGGGCGTGTTAAGGGGTAAGATGCCGCAGCGCTATGCGTCGGATTGTGATCGCTACGGCAAAGGTTGCAAGGTGGAGGTGTTGTTGCGCCCCGATGATATTGTGCATGATGATAGCAGTTCTTTGCGAGCAACTATTGTTCACAAGGCATTTCGTGGTGCGGAGATTTTATATACACTGCATCTTGCCAGTGGAGCGCAAATACTGTCACTCGTGTCTAGTCACCATAATCATGCGATCGGTGAGAAAATAGGCATCAGGCTTGAGGTTGACCATGTCGTGGCATTCAGTGAAATGCTATCGTGATGGTTTTGATGGCGATGTGTTGCGCTAACTGTGCCTGATAATTGTTCCATAATATTTTGTTGGCGGGATGTACTTCCCTTTTGGTTCTTTTTTCTATAGCATATTGAGTCAGTAGTATTTATACCTTTCTATTAAACTTTATTCCCAATAAATACCCCGTTGTTAATTTGTCTCAGAAATAACGTTAGGGTTACATCTTAAAACTGAATAATTTGAATGAGGATTATATGAGCCAGCATATTCATTACGTTACTGACGCCAATTTTGAAGCAGAAGTGTTGCAGTCTACAGTCCCCGTGCTCGTTGATTATTGGGCGGAGTGGTGTGGTCCTTGTAAAATGATAGCACCGATACTCGATGAAATTGCAAGCGAGTATGGCGGACGTCTGAAGGTGGCTAAACTGAATATTGATGAAAATCAGATTACACCACCAAAATATGGTATTCGCGGTATTCCGACATTGATGCTATTTAAGGATGGTAATATTGAAGCGACCAAAGTGGGGGCGCTATCAAAATCACAATTAACGGCATTTATTGACAGTCATATTTAAACCCGTTAGTCTTGCGAATATGAATTTGTGGGTCAATATAAAAATTGTAAAGACCACATATCTATTTTAATTACCCCGTCTGTAACAACTTTCCTTCCGGCATCACTATCTTTCACTTAAGTATTATTTTTTCACGAGCCTTTTCATGCGCTTATCTGATCTGAAAAACCTACATGTCACTGAATTAGTAAAAATGGCTATCGAGAACGAAATTGACGGTGCCAATCGAATGCGGAAGCAGGATTTGATTTTCGCATTACTTAAGAATCAGGCGCGTAAGGGTGAAAATATTTATGGCCATGGAACACTGGAGGTGTTGCAGGATGGCTTTGGCTTTTTGCGTTCTCCAGATACATCGTATCTGGCCGGACCGGATGATATTTATATTTCGCCAAGTCAGATCAGACGCTTTAATTTGCATACAGGGGATTCGATAGACGGTGAAATTCGCCCTCCCAAAGATGGTGAACGTTATTTTGCACTAGTAAAAGTTGATAAAGTTAATAATGAGCCTCCGGAAAATTCCAAGCAAAAAATTCTGTTTGAGAATCTGACGCCATTATTTCCCGACGAACGATTGGTGCTCGAGCGCGACATTAAAGCAGAAGAGAATATCACCAGCCGTATTGTCGACTTGATCGCGCCCATCGGCAAAGGTCAGCGTGGTTTGCTGGTTGCTAGTCCCAAATCAGGTAAAACCGTTATGCTGCAGCATATTGCACATGCCATCGCGGCTAATTATCCCGATGTGATTCTGATGGTGCTGTTAATTGATGAGCGCCCTGAAGAGGTCACGGAGATGATTCGTTCGGTCAGGGGGGAAGTGATTTCTTCCACATTTGATGAATCGGCCATGCGACACGTGCAAGTGGCCGATATGGTCATTGAGAAGGCCAAGCGTTTGGTGGAACATAAAAAAGATGTCGTCATATTGCTTGATTCAATCACGCGGCTGGCGCGCGCTTACAATACGGTGGTGCCTGCTTCGGGTAAGGTGTTGACCGGTGGCGTGGATGCTAGCGCGTTGCAGCGCCCTAAACGTTTCTTCGGTGCTGCGCGTAATGTCGAAGAAGGTGGGTCGCTGACCATTATTGCGACCGCGTTGATTGACACAGGATCGCGCATGGATGATGTGATCTATGAAGAATTCAAGGGTACCGGTAACATGGAAATCCATCTTGATCGGAAAATGGCTGAAAAGCGTATTTATCCGGCTATTAATGTCAATCGATCGGGTACGCGGCGAGAAGAATTATTGATTCCCCCGGATGTTCTGCAGAAAATCTGGGTATTGCGTAAATTGCTGCATCCTATGGATGATATGGACGCGATGGCGTTCTTGCTGGATAAGATCAAGGCAACAAAGAGTAATTCTGATTTTTTTGATTCGATGAGACGAGTTTAAGCATAGGTTTTCGTAGTTGCACCGATACGCGCATTAAAGGATAATACATCGCTTTTTAATATCCCCCTTGGGGATGGAATAATTGAGGATATTGGCAATGAAAGTAGACATTCATCCAGACTACCAGGAAATAACAGTAACTTGCAGTTGCGGCAACGTTTTTAAAACACGTTCTACCATGAACAAGGCGTTGAATATTGAAGTATGTTCGCTTTGTCATCCATTTTATACCGGTAAACAGAAGATCGTAGATACTGCGGGTAGAGTCGAGAAATTCCGCCAAAAATACGGTACTAAATAACATTTGCTGGTAACGTCAGTTTCCTCAACTATCTGCAAGCAAATGTAAGTAAGTGTTGCTGGGCGCAATGATTACGTTACTTGGGTGTGCTTGAATTACATGGATTATTCTGGTGATTAATTAATCAGAGTAATTCTGATCAGTAATGTACAGCAAGCCAAATTGTCTCGTTATCTGGATCCGTCCATGCAACTCTGTGTTTTTTATGAGAGGGGATATTAACGAAATCTCCCTCATTGAGCTGTATTGACGATTGATCTTCAAAGGACAATACAGCCTTTCCTTTTAATACCATAACCCACTCATTTTTTTCTTGATCGTACCAATCGGACTCGGCGGATCTGTGGCCTTTTGAGATAATTCTCTCAATGGCTACCGTATCGTGTTTGAGCAAGCACTCAAATAATTCTTTATCCAAGCGATGAGGGATATTTAAAAAAATATTGTGTGGTTTCATCTTATATCGTCCTTCCGAATTGACTTAATATTTTCAAGGTATTGTAAGTTAAAATTTTTGTTAAGCAGCGGTCCATGGAAAACTATTTTTCTCAATAATCACGCGGTAGATTGGATGCTTATGGAACCTTAACCGATACCAACTGATCCCAGAATGAGTACACAAAACACCAGTTGATGCCGAATCTTGCGAAGATTTTGATCTGCACTGCTGTTCCAACCACAAGCAGAAAATATCATCAACAGGGTTGCGCTCTTGTTTACCCGGTTTTTATTTTATTCACCGGAGGTTACTGTGAACAGTCGCAATTCTGGCAAACTACATTCCTCCAGAATATTCTTCAATATCAATTCCCAGGCGAATCGCGATGGCTTTTCGAGCGTCATTTAAGTCGTGTTATTTACAGGAAGTTATATGGATATTAGTGTCTTTATTTGAGGTAAATAATTCACTGACAAATTGACTTGAATTTTTTCGCATGATCCCCACATAAATAAGCAAATTTCTTAAGGAGGCAAATGTGCAAGCTGAAACAACCAAAGAACATCTAAGTTTTCAAACTGAAGCGAAACAGCTATTAAAGCTGATGATTCATTCCTTATACAGTAATAAGGAAATTTTTTTGCGTGAATTGATTTCGAATGCCTCTGATGCGGCAGATAAACTTCGTTTTGAAGGTCTCACGGATGCGGCATTGTATGAATCCGATTCCGATCTCAAGATCTGCGTGAGCTACGATAGCAATAAACGGACTATCACTATTTCCGATAACGGTATTGGTATGTCCCGGCAAGAAGTGATTGATCATATCGGTACTATCGCCAAATCGGGTACACGGGAGTTCTTTAATTCGTTAACCGGCGATCAGGCCAAAGATGCTCATTTAATCGGCCAATTCGGTGTCGGATTTTATTCGGCATTTATCATTGCCGACAAGGTGACATTAAATACCAGGCGCGCCGGTTTGACCGCCGAGCATGGCGTTTGTTGGGAATCCGGCGGTGAAGGTGATTACACGCTGGAAACCATCGAGAAAGCGACACGGGGTACTGAAGTAATCCTGCATTTGCGTGCGGATGAAGATGAGTTTCTCAATGGCATGAGGATCCGTAACATTATTCGCAAGTATTCCGATCACATCACGTTGCCCATCGTGATGAAGAAGGAAGAGTGGTCGCAGGAAGAGAAGAAAAACACAATCACTGATGAAGATGAAACAATCAATCAGGCCAGTGCGCTATGGGCGCGTCCAAAAAATGAAATTACTGTTGAGCAGTATCATGAATTTTATAAGCATGTAGCGCACGATTTCGAACCGCCGCTTGCATATTTGCATGCGCGGGTGGAAGGGAAGCAGGAATACACTCAGCTACTTTATATTCCGGCGCGGGCACCTTTTGATTTGTTTGATCGTGAGCGTCGTCACGGTATTAAGTTATATGTGCAGCGGGTTTTTATCATGGATGATGTTGAAAAACTGTTGCCTAATTATTTGCGCTTTGTCCGCGGCGTGATTGATTCAAATAACCTGCCTTTGAATGTGTCGCGCGAGATATTGCAGGAATCTAAAGATATCGACACGATCAGAGCAGGTGTGGTCAAGAAGGTTCTGGGATTGATAGAGGATTTATCCAAAAACGAAGATGGTGAAGGTAAAGAGAAATTTAGTACTTTTTATCGAGAGTTCGGCCAAGTCCTTAAGGAAGGTGTCGGCGAAGACTATGCCAATCGTGAACGAATAGCTAAGTTGTTACGTTTCGTGACTACCCAAAGCGACACGGACGAGCCAACAATCTCGTTAGAAACGTATGTGCAGCGCATGAAAGAAGGGCAAGAGAAGATTTACTTTGTAACAGCGGATAATCTGAAAGCGGCAAAAAACAGCCCTCATCTGGAAGTTTTCCGCAAAAAAGGTATCGAAGTGCTCTTGTTAGCAGATCGCGTGGATGAATGGTTGGTAAGTAATTTAACTGAATTTGAAGGTAAGTCGCTGCAATCTGTCGCTAAAGGCGGCTTGGATTTGGGCAGTCTGGAAGATGAGACTGAGAAAGAAGAGCGTGAGAGAGAGACCAGTGCTTATCAGGAATTGACAGAAAAAATGAAAGTCGCGCTGGGCGAACAAGTAAAAGATGTGCGTGTTACTTTCCGTCTAACAGAATCTCCAGCTTGCCTTGTTGCCGATACCTATGAAATGGGAGGTAATTTGGAAAGATTGTTGAAATCGGCGGGGCAAAAGGTGTCGCATGCTAAGCCAATTCTAGAGATCAATCCGCATCATCCGATGGTGCAGCGATTAAAAGCAGAGACGGACAATTTTGAAGATTGGAGTCATATCTTATTTGATCAGGCTTTACTGGCTGAAGGCGGTCAGTTGGAGGACCCGGCGGCTTTTGTAAAGAGACTCAATGAGTTGTTATTACTGAAGTCGTAAGTGAAAAAAATTGAATGATCTGTTAGAAAAATTCCCGGCATACATTCCATGGCGCCGGGATAAGAATTGATATTTGAAACTTCTATTTATTTTTAATGTCAATTTTTGAGTAAAGTGGAAGCGGTAGATAATTTTTCAAATAGCGATTTATAACAGATAGTGGGCAGATCGAAGAATAATCAGATGACTGATTCAGTCAAAACCTATCAAGCAAAACTGGTTGCTCCATTTGCTGTGCTAGGAATTATTACTGAAGAGGATTGGTTGACCGATATCGAGTATTTGTCTATGGATACGCAGCCTTTAGCACCACAGAGTTATCTCGCCAAGGAGGTTTGCAGGCAGTTGCAAGCGTATTTAGCTGAACCCGATTTCAGGTTTGATTTAAGTTTACATATCGGCGGCACAGTGCATCAACGTCGGGTGTGGCAAGCCATTCAGACCATTCCGAGTGGAAAAACGAATAGTTATGCGGAAATAGCGACACAGCTGCATTCAGCACCCAGAGCAGTAGGTCGAGCATGCGGCGCCAATAGAATCCCGATCATCATACCCTGTCATCGCGTGATTGCTAAGAATGGTGGATTGGGAGGCTTCATGAATGCAAGTGATGGAAATCCCTTAGAGATCAAACGATGGTTATTACGTCATGAGAGTGCTTGATTTAGACGCAAATTTATTAGATGAGTTTTCCGACGCTTTATGGTTGGAAGATGGCTTGTCACGTAACACGCTGGATAGCTATCGCAATGATTTACGACTTTTCAGTGAATGGCTGAGAACAAGGAATCAGGAAGATAGGGTACTGATGGGCGCAACGCATTCTGATTTACTCGAGTTTCTGGCGTCCAGAGTTTCCGCTAAGATCAAGGCCAGCACGACCAGTCGGGAATTGTCCAGTCTGAAACGTTTCTATCGTTTTTTATTGCGCCAGGGCAAAATCACGACGGATCCCAGTCTTAACATTGAAACGCCTAAATTGCAGCGTAGCTTGCCTCAGAGTCTTACAGAAAAAGAAGTCGAATTGTTGCTGAGCGTACCCGATCTTAAGCACCCGCTCGGTTTGCGTGATCGTGCGATGGTGGAAGTTTTATACGCCAGCGGACTGCGGGTATCGGAACTGATTAATCTAAAGTATTCGCAAGTCAGCATGGACATGGGGGTTCTGCGAGTCATGGGGAAAGGCAGAAAGGAACGACTTGCACCGCTCGGAGAAGAATCGCTCGAATGGTTGAGTCGCTATACCAAAGAAGCTAGACCTGCTCTGCTAAATGGTATTGTCACCGATACCATATTTGTGACTGCACGCGGCGCAGCCATGACACGTCAGGCATTCTGGTATCTCATCAAACGCTATACGCATATAGTGGGTATTACCAAACAGCTATCTCCGCATACGCTACGTCATGCATTTGCTACTCATCTGCTCAATCACGGTGCTGATTTGCGTGTGGTGCAGCTGTTACTGGGTCATGCTGACATTTCGACTACGCAGATTTACACGCATATTGCACGTGAACGCCTGAAACAACTACACGCCGCGCATCACCCAAGGGGATGACCCGGTTTTGATTATTTCTTAGCCAATAGCGCATAAAGTGCCAGCCCCCCAAGGCCGATAAAAGTCGCCAACGACCAGTCCGGGATCGTTAGCGACAAAAATTTCCAATCGACATTCGCGCAATCGCCATTGGCCTCAAACATTCCAGGCCACCATTCGGCAATCGGTAAAGCATTTAAAAAGGCTTCCTCCGGACTGATGCCGCATTCAAACGATTCCGGAAAACGTATCAACCAAGCGTGCCGCGCAGCAATGACTGCTCCGGCGAATGCGAAAACACCTAGCAAGCAACCGTAGAAGCGACGCCCAATGTGCTGGGGATTGTGGAGAAACGCCGCGAATGCAGTGAATCCCAACAGCCAATAGGCGACTCGCTGCGCTACACAAAGTGGGCAGGGCAGAAGCCCTTCGACATGTTGTAGATATTGCGCATAGCCCAGAACACTGATGCAAATGAGCAGAATAATTAAAAATAATAATTTCATTTTGTGTTTATCATGAGTCTGATTGATACCCCAATTTATCCATTAATCATTTGTGGATTCTACACAATTTGCTATGATGAACGAATTCAGTTGGCTGAATATTGATAATAGCACTGGAATTCCTTTTTCATTTTTATCTCATCAAGGAGATTCACCATGCAAGCGAAGCTGTTTTTTACGACTCTGATTATCTTTACCTTCCTGGCTTCAAGTATCTGCATCGCTGCAGAATCAGAAGAAGTAAACGAGATTGCTGAAGCCAAAGCCAAAACTAAATTTGATCATGCCGGACTGGCCGTGTATTACGAGAATGAAGCCAAGGCAATGAAAGAAAAGGCAAAAGAGCAAGAGAAGCTGCTGGCGGAGTATAAAAGTCACAGCGAATACTATGGTAGGGAAGGCCTGGATTTCGAGTCGCATCACGAAGCATTATTAAAGAAGTATACCAAATCGGCAGAGCGCAACATGGAAATGGCCGCTTCCCATCGAAAAATAGTAGATAAAGTTAAATAAATAACTTTATTCCATGCTGCTGATTATTAGTCTGTATTCAGACAGCTGTAGAACATCGACTCAATCCTCAGTGCCTGTCGTTACAGATTTAGAACCAAATTCAGGTAAACGCGAAACGTTCTGAGCACGGTTAGGAGCGCGGCGCTCTACATTACTGCTAACGTTTGAGATTGCCGCTTTCTTACCTTGATTAATTTGGAACATCGCAATTGTATGCACCAACTGTTGCGCTTGGCTGCTTAAACTTTCTGCGGCCGCTGCAGTTTGTTCAACCAATGCAGCATTTTGTTGGGTCGCTTCATCCATTTGTGTAACCGCCTGATTGATTTGTTCGATACCGGTGCTTTGTTCGTTTGAAGCTGCGAAAATTTCGTTCATGATATCGGTGACACGTCTTACAGAATTGACAATCTCGCTCATAGTCACGCCGGCTTTATCGACTAAGTGTGTACCCTCATCAACTTTATTGACTGAATCATTGATCAGTTCTTTGATTTCTTTAGCTGCGACCGCGGAGCGTTGTGCTAACGTGCGAACTTCGGTCGCAACCACTGCAAACCCGCGACCTTGCTCACCCGCACGAGCTGCTTCTACGGCTGCATTCAGCGCCAGAATGTTGGTTTGGAATGCGATACTATCAATGACACTAATGATGTCAACAATTTTATGCGAACTATGGTTGATCGATTTCATCGTATTGACAACCTCATTGATTACCTCGCCACCTTTAACTGCAACAGTTGATGCGCCCTCGGCCAGTTGATTGGCTTGACGAGCATTGTCGGCATTTTGTTTGACTGTCGAAGTCAATTCTTCCATGGATGAGGCGGTTTCCTCCAAGCTGGACGCTTGTTCTTCCGTACGACTGCTTAGATCAGAGTTACCCTGTGCAATTTCAGAGCTAGCTGTTGCAACACCTTCAGCACTTATTCGAATGGTACCAATAACGCTGGCAAGCTTGTCTTGCATCGTACCCATGATGGATAGCAATTTACCTTCTTCGCTGTGATCTAAAGCACTAATCTTTTGGCTTAAGTTACCATTAGCAATACCTTCTGCAATGCCGTTTACTTGTGTCAATAAAGCCGAAGTTCGTTTTCTAACGACAAGTAGCGCTATCAAAACCATAACTGACATAATAATGGTTGTCGTTATAGCCACATATTCCCAATATGCGCTTAGGATTTGAGCATTAACAAATTCATTTTGTGTGCGTTGATCGAGCAATAGAAAGAACTCATTGACTGGCTTCATGATTTTGGCTTTATATTGATGATAAGCTAGGTTATGCATCATATCCCGGGCTTTTGCCAAATCGGGTTCACCTTTCACGGTAAAGCCACCGACGCTATCCGCATATAAACCTTTTACCATATTCATTGCAATCGTTTCAGTTTGCACCAATTCATTTGAATTGGCTTGCGCTTCGGAAAGTTTAGCGAGTTCGGTTTCTGAAATACCATATTTTTTCAGCAAATCGATTAAAGCAATCGTTTCATCTGGGCCTTTCGAAGGATTAATATCGGCTGCACGAAAATCCCAATAGATTTGCTCATAGCCTTGTGGACGAGGTATTTTGCCGTTACGAATATCGAGAATCTCAAAATATTGCTTTTCCCATTTGGCTTCGCCACCACTGACAACATAAGTGCGAGCCAGGCGCGTCAAATCATCGGAGCTTTGACGCAACTCATCGGCTAATTGATACATTTGGTAGCGATTCGTTGCTGCTTCACTTAGTACACCTGAATAGCGCTGACTCATGATAATGCTGCCAATAGCGATTATCGCTAACAGAGCAACTAAACTTCCCATTATCGTAAGAATCTGCTTAAGGCTCCAGTTCATCACACAACCCCTTTAATAGAATTGATTAACCAAATAAGTTTATAAATGAATCAAAAATGCAGTTGCGACGAAAGCTATAAAATTTCTCGGGAAATATAACAAATTTATTGGTAATTCTTTCTTATGAAAAGAACTGTTATAGGTAGGTATTTTTTGATATGGATCGCCTCGGTTTTACAGGAGGCTCTGTTTCTCGAGAAGATAGGGTAATGAAGAGGCAATCGAGACTAGAGCTCTGCACGATCAGAGTCAGTTTCAAATGCGATTTTTCAGGGGCGACCAACTGTTTATTTGCCACGTATAGCTACAGACACTATACGTGCGCGCTGCTAGTATCTTTATTTTTCTTTCCAGATGGCATAAACCAGCAATCCCCAAGCAGTCAGGAATGAAACACCGCCAAACGGCGTGACCATGCCAAGTCCGCGCGTTCCGGTTACGCTTAATATGTAAAGGCTGAAACTGAATAGAATAATGCCGACCATCATCAGCCAGCCAGATATCGGGATTAGGCGGGATTTGGGAAAGTGCAGCAATAGCAGGCCAATGATAATGATTCCGAAGGCGTGATAAAAATGGTATTGCACGCCGGTGTGATACACCGTGAGCATATCGGCCGATAATACGCGTTTCAGGCCGTGTGCGCCGAATGCGCCCAGTGCGATGCATAAAAGCGTGTTGAGCGCGCCCAGTATCAGGAAAGTTTTTGGCATCGGTGATTTTGTCCTTGTTGTTGTCTTGAATAAAATGGAATGAGCGCCGGTGCTATGGATAGGTATCAGGAATTTTTGGTCTTTGTGATATCCGCCTCGCACATTCCGTGCGCGAATTTTACCTGAATCCTGTCGCCGGGATTCATTTGTTTGCTGTCACGGATGATGATGCCTTGCATGGAATACGTGATGCTATATCCGCGTTCCAGTACCGATTGCGGATTCAGGTGGGATAACTGGATTTGCGTATGTCGCAGCCGGACTGACAGTGTTTCGAAATAACGGGAATAGGCATAATGGAAACGTGAAGCCAGCTCTTTTTGTTGTTCTGCCAAGCGGACAAGATTGGGACTTACGGCCGTCAGCCGTTGGCTGAATTCGAGTAATTTCCACTGTTTCTTTTCGATCTGATGTCTCCAAGTGTTGATGAGTCGATCCTGCAAATATTCCAGATGCAAGGTTTGCTGCTTGATGCGATCGCCCGGGTAAATTAAACGATGCGTCAGAATATCCACTTGCTGCATGGCGTACTCAATACGATGCAAGGTGATGCGATACATGCGTTGATGCAGCATGCTCAAGCGATGGCTCAATTCCTTTCGATCTTTGCTGGCCAGCTCAGCGGCTGCGGTTGGTGTGGGCGCGCGCATATCCGCGACGAAGTCTGCGATGGTAAAATCTGTTTCATGACCGATACCGCTGACGATGGGTATCGAGCTGGCAGCAATGGCAAGCGCTACAATTTCTTCATTAAATGCCCATAAATCTTCAATACTACCGCCACCGCGGCACAATATCAGCACATCGCATTCCGCGCGCTGGCACGCGATTTTAATCGCATCGGCGATACTGCCGGCCGCTGTTTTTCCCTGTACCAAGGTAGGGTAGATAATGACGGGCAATGTTGGCATGCGACGCTGCAATGTCGATAGCACGTCTCGCAGCGCTGCAGTATCCGGGGAGGTGATGATGCCGATTTGTTGCGGAAATGCGGGTAATGGTTTTTTATTCGCGTGGCTGAATAATCCGGCCTGCTCCAATTTGGATTTAAGTTTTTCAAAGGCCTCGAATAATTCGCCGAGTCCGGCGCGCCGCATGGTCTCAACATTTAACTGAAAATCACCGCGCGGCTCGTATAGTGTGACGATCGCAAGTACTTCCACTTGCATGCCATCCATAGGTTGCCAATCCATATATTGATTCTTGTGACCGAATAAAACACAGCGAACCTGCGCATTGGCGTCCTTGAGGGAAAAGTACCAATGACCCGATTGATAACGTTTTAAATTGGAAATTTCACCTTGAACCCATAGCAATGGAATGCTCTGTTCCAGAAATTGCTTGGTAGTGCGATTTAATTCGCTGACCGTCAGTACTTTATGAACGTTACCGAGCATGATGGGAGGAAGATTCATTTGGTTACTTCTATTATGTAATAATCCACATATCTTGTAGGAAGTGTGTAGTGTATTGTCAGAGTGCGTACAAGAGAGATAATTTCTTATAATTATCTGTTTATTAATAAAATTATATATAGATTAATAAATGATCAAGTTAAAAAAGTTGTTTGAATATGCTAACTTAATAATGCTATCCGTAATGTATTCACAAACTTATCCACAGAAATTGTGGATAGAAAAAGCACTGCTTTGTTGCTGAAAGTGCACGATCAAGATACATTACATGCCAAATTGATCGCTTAGTTATAAAATAAGCAAATCATCAGGTAATTTATAAGTCGCAGAATAATACCTGATCTATCGTGAGTGAGGAGTTTATCGCGTGTTATCTTTGATTCAAGCGGCCGGCTGGCCGATCTGGCCAATCATTATTGCTTCCATTGTTGCCATGGGTATCATTGTGGAGCGGATGTGGACACTGCGCTTAGGTGTTATCTCTCCCAAAGAATTATTGCCCAGAGTATTAAACGAGTATAAAAGAAATGGTGTAAACCCTGAGATGGTTGCGCGCCTGCAACAGCATTCACCGTTAGGGGAAGTGCTTGCCGCCGGACTTAAAAATGTTAAGAGCTCGCGGGAAGTCATGAAGGAGTCGATTGAAGAATCAGGCCGCGTGGTTGCACATGATTTGAGTCGATATCTGACCACGCTGGGTACGATTGCCGCGCTGAGTCCGCTGATGGGATTGTTTGGTACCCTGGTGGGTATGATTGAGATCTTTGGTTCAAATTCTCCTACGGGTAGTAATCCGGCGCAACTGGCTTATGGGATTTCTGTGGCTTTGTACAATGCGGCATTCGGCATACTGGTAGCGATTCCGAGCATGATTTTCTACCGCCATTTTCGTGCGAAAGTCGATGGCTTCGTTCTTGAGATGGAATTACAGGCTTTAAAGCTGATAGAAATCGTGCATGGTGAACGGGAAAGTTAAGAAATGCTGATATTTTTTCAATTTTCTTATATTTCTTAAGGAGCTTAGATGGTTTCGGTCAAGCTGGTACATGAAGTTGACGGAGTAGTGTATACTTCGGCCGAATCGAATATTGACAGAGTATTTTGCTTGCTTTTAGTGAAATAAGTGCAAAGATTGATAGTTTCGTTTTGTGATAATGATGTTCTTCTCGGAACTGAATGTTTTACAAGCAAATGAATGAGAGCACCAGAATTTTGAGGAATATACACTCGGTAGTAAATATCAGGCAGTTAGTTAGTAGTATGTTGTTTTTATGTGTCGTGATCTTACAGGGTTGTGCAACAGCGCCAAAGGGTGATGATCTGGATGTGGATCCAGTCGATCCACACGAGACAGTCAATCGCGCTTCCTATGATATTACCGATCGAGTCGATCGGGCGGTGTTTGAGCCCGTTGTGAATGCTTACGCTGATTATGTGCCCAATGCAGCGCAGCGATCTATCGGGAATTTTTACGATAACCTATCGTATCCCAATGTTGTTCTGAATTCTTTCTTGCAAGGTAAGGTACAGCAGGGTTTCCAAGATACGCTACGCTTTGTTGTTAATTCATCGATTGGCATGTTTGGGCTTTTCGATATGGCGACTCACATGGGTTTGCAGAAACATGATGAAGATTTCGGCCAAACGCTAGGCGTATGGGGAGTTGACCCAGGTTCTTATTTGTTTATTCCGTTCCTGGGACCGAGTAGTGAGCGTGATGTTTCAAGTATTCCGGTCAGTGTTTTCACCAATGTGCTTTTTTACGCGGGTCTTGCAGTGGGTTCGGTATTTGCTGCGCCTTTGACGATTCTTGGCGCTATCGACAAGCGCGCACGTTTAGCCGGCCCGATGCGTATTCGTGATGAAGCAGCGCTGGATCCTTATTTATTTGTGCGCGAAGCATCATTACAACAGCGTGAATTTCTAGTTCATGATGGCAAGCCGCCATTGGACCTTTATTATGAGCCTTTTCAGGATAATCCTTTTGATAAAAGCTCGGAAAAGCAAAAGCAGAAAAAAACTAACTGACTTTGGTTAGGGTTTTATAGTCAAACGCTTCAAGGGCAATGATACTGGCAGATGATAAGAATCTTTATGTGAATAAAGTAGAGCTAGACTGGGCGGTATATATATGTATACCAATTGGAAAATTTGTAACAGCCATAGCGCTTAGGAATATATGAACGGATCCCAAAGAAAATCTAACACGCAACAACGGAATGATTTCATTTTTGAGAACGAAGCACCTTTAGTGGATATGACAGCGGATTTGAGTCTTGAAAAAATTAATGCCGACGAGCTGGAAAAGAAATTTTCCCAGGCTCGCGCGGCTATGTTGTCTTTACAGAATCCGGACGGACATTGGTGTTTTCCACTCGAAGCGGATTGCACCATCCCGGCGGAATATATTCTGATGATGCACTTCATGGATGAAATCGATGTCATCCTGGAAAATAAAATTGCGCGCTTTATCCGTGATAAACAAGATATGGCGCATGGCGGATGGCCGTTATATTATGGCGGCGCGTTTGATATCAGTTGCACCATTAAATCGTATTATGCCCTGAAGCTGGTGGGCGATTCTCCCGATGCGGCGCATATGGTGCGCGCACGAGCAGCTATTTTAGAGCGCGGCGGTGCAGCCAAAGCCAATGTCTTTACCCGCTTGCTGCTGGCAATGTATGACCAGATTCCGTGGCGCGGCGTGCCTGTTGTGCCTTCGGAACTGGTACTGCTACCGCGCTGGTTTCCCTTTCATCTCAGCAAGGTTTCCTACTGGTCACGCACCGTTATGGTGCCTTTATCCATCTTGTGCACGATGAGGGCGCGTGCTATCAATCCGCGCCAAGTCAATATTCGTGAATTGTTTATTGTTCCACCGGAAGAGGAAACAAACTATTTTCCGCAAGCGGAAACATTGCTTAAGCGCGTTTTTATGCTGGTTGAGCGCATATTATCGCGGGTGGAGCCCAAGTTGCCTCAATCGGTACGTCAATATTCCATACGCCGTGCAGAAAGCTGGATACTCGAACGCCTGAATGGCGAGTGTGGTATTGGCGCTATTTTTCCCGCTATGGTCAATGCGCATGAAGCATTGACATTGTTGGGCTATGCCTATGATCACCCTAATCGGGTGCAGTGTCGTAACGCGTTGCGCGGGTTGCTGGTCGATGAAGGGGAACGTGTTTGGTGTCAGCCTTGTACCTCGCCGGTTTGGGATACGGTACTGACAACTCTGGCATTACAGGAAGACCCAACGACGGATCAGAAACCGGTGCTGCAAGCGCTGGATTGGCTGGTGGAGCAACAGATTCTGGATGAACCCGGCGATTGGCGTGATAAGCGGCCGGATTTGCCGGGTGGCGGCTGGGCTTTTCAATATGCGAATCCGCATTATCCGGATCTCGACGATACGGCTGCGGTGGCTTGGGCACTGGATCAGGGCGATGCACAACGTTATCAGAAAGCGCTGGAGCGCGCAGCCAACTGGTTGTGCGGCATGCAATCGCGCAATGGTGGTTTTGCAGCCTTTGACATCGATAACACCTATCACTATTTGAATGAAATTCCTTTTGCCGATCACGGTGCACTGATCGACCCGCCCACCAGCGATGTGACGGCGCGTTGCGTCGGTTTTCTTGGCAAATATGGCAAGCAGCATCACCAGCATGCGGTGCTGCGCGGTATCAGTTACTTGTTGCGGGAACAGGAATCAAACGGTGCCTGGTTTGGACGTTGGGGTACCAATTATATCTATGGCACATGGTCTGTGCTGGAAGCATTGCGCTTGGCCGAGTTCGATCTGCAGCATACGTCGGTACGCCGTGCCGTGAGGTGGTTGAATTCCGTGCAACGTGCGGACGGTGGCTGGGGTGAAACCAACGACTCCTATTTGGATATCAAACTGGCAGGACAATTTGCTCAAACCAGTACGGCCTTTCAAACAGCCTGGGCGGTATTGGGCTTGATGGCGGCCGGTGAAGTCAATAGTGAATCTGTGCGTAAAGGCATCGGCTACTTGCTGCGCAATCAAGCGAGTGATCATTTGTGGGAAGACCCCTGGTTTACCGCGCCGGGCTTTCCGCGTGTTTTCTATCTGCGCTATCACGGCTATTCAAAATTCTTTCCGCTTTGGGCGCTGGCGCGTTATCGTGCGCTGACCAGAACAGTAGCTGCGTGCATGTAACCGGCCTGGTGACGGCCTTGCGAGCCGAAGCCAGCTGCATCTTATCAGCGCATATTCCATTCAACGAAAAGGTGCAGGTTAGCGGCCATGCGGTTTTGTGGTTAAGTGGCATGGGCGCGCAAGCGGCGCGGGCAGCAGCAGAGGGGTTGTGTCAGCATGGCGCGACTGCACTGGTGAGTTTCGGTGTTGCCGGTGCGCTGGATGCCAATTTGAAGCCGGGCGATCTGGTACTTCCGGATATTATCCATGCCGGGGAACAGTTGCCTGTCACCACGGCATGGCGCAATCGGTTACAGCAAATGCTTCCGGCCGATATCACCACGGTCAACGGCATATTGGCGAACAGCACAGTGCCGCTGACGGATGAGCAAGCAAAACGCCATCTGGCGCAAGCAACGGGTGCTTGTGCGGTAGATATGGAGAGCGGTGCTATTGCTGAAGTTGCAGCAGCAGCAGGCATACCTTTTATCGCTGTACGCGCCATTATCGATCCGCTGCAATTCTCGCCGCCGCAAGCACTTCTCAGTGCGGTATATCCGGATGGGGGAGTCAATCCGGTGCGTCTGCTCGCGTTATTACTGAAACGCTCGGTTCATGTGAATACGCTGCTTCGGATGGGCGCTGGTATGCGTGCCGCACGCAAAACACTGTCACGGGTGATTCAATCGGCCGGCGCTGGATTGGATGCTCAAGCAGCCGATCAATCGGTATAAAATCCAAGAGAGAGCGGCTACTGTGATTGCAGTTGTAACGCAGCCAAACCTGCATACAATGCACTGGACTGCAGTAATTCGGTATGTGTGCCCAATGCGTCCAGATGACCATGATCGAGCACGGCGATGCGGTCGGCGGATTGTACGGTAGCCAGGCGATGGGCGATAACCAGCGTGGTGCGATTATGCATCAGTCGCTGCAGTGCTTGTTGCACCCAATGTTCACTCTGCGCGTCGAGCGCGCTGGTTGCTTCATCCAGCAACAGAATCGGTGCATCGGCCAACAGCGCACGTGCGATAGTCAAGCGTTGTTTTTGTCCCCCCGATAATCCTAAACCTGAGTCGCCTAAGCGCGTTTGATAGCCCTGCGGCAGCTTACAGATGAAATCGTGCGCGTAAGCAGCCTTGGCAGCCGCTTCCACTTCGGCGTCGGTGGCATCAGGGCGGGCATAGCGCAGGTTGTCGCCGATGGTGCCAAAAAACAGTACCGGATTTTGTGATACCAGCGCAAAGCACTGGCGTAAAGCAAAAAGATCCAGATGCCGGATATCGGTTCCTTCCAGCTTGATGCAACCGGATTGACTATCAAAAAAGCGCAACAGCAAATCAAACAGCGTCGATTTGCCGGCACCGGAAGGACCTACCAGCGCCAGTGTTTCGCCGGCTCGAATAGTGAGCGTCAGGTTATCGATGGCAAGCACATTGGGGCGGGAAGGATAAGCGAAGCACAGTTGATCAATCTCGATATTGCCGGATACTTTAGGCAATGGCTGGGGTTTCGCTGGGGACTGAATCAGATTGGGAGCCTGTAGCAACTCCATCGTCCGTTCGGCGGCACCGGCGGCGCGCTGTAACTCGCCGATGACTTCCGAAATGGAAGCGACAGCCGAACCCACGATGACGCTATAGAAAATAAAAGCAGCCAATTCGCCACCGCTGATGCGGCCCTCAATCACATCGATGCCGCCCACCCATAGCATCAGCCCTACCGCACCCAGCACCAATACGATGACAATGGTGACAAGTAGTGCGCGCTGCGTAGTGCGTTGTTTAGCAACCGCAAAAGCCTCTTCCACTTGAGCGTGAAATATACGTTGGTCGATGGATTGGTGATTGTAAGCTTGTACCGTTTTAATTTGTCCGAGTATCTCGCCGACATATGCGCCTACCGCAGCGATTTTGTCCTGGCTTTGGCGCGACAGATGCCGCACCCGGCGGCCGTAGATCAAAATGGGAATAACCACCAGCGGCACACAAATCGTGACCAATGCGGTCAGTTTCGCATTGGTGATGAATAACCAGATAATGCCGCCCAGCATCATAATCAGGTTGCGTAACGCGAATGAAACGGACGACCCGATCACGGTTTGCAGCAATGTCATATCGGCGGTCAGGCGTGACTGGATTTCGAGACTGCGGTTTTCTTCGAAAAAGCCTGGATGCAGATGGATCAAATGGTTGAATACTGTGCGGCGGATATCCGCAATCACCCGCTCGCCTAACCACGTAACCCAGTAATAACGGGTAAACGTACCGATAGCCAAGGCTATCACCAGCAGCAAAAATATCACCACATATTGACTCAACAGATCTTTCGATTGCGTTGCAAACCCTTGATCAATCAGCAATCGGATACCTTGTCCGATCGATAGCGTGATTGCCGCTGTGAACAACAAAGCCAACAGACTGTAGATGACTTGGCGTTTGTAGGGCGAGATAAACCGGGCTGCCAGTTTGACGGCTTGCCAGCGAGTTTGGGTGTTTTTGGGAGGATTTGCCATGAATTGTTAGTTAGAGTTTACTCAAAAATCATAACCATCTGATTAAATTGTGCAATAATATATTTTCTGGCAAAATAGTGCACGTAAATATGTGAATTAACACCAAAAACCGTGCACTATGATTCGTTATGTCAGCCAAAAAACTGCCCCTCGAAGGATTTGATACACCGCCCGGGATGATTCTTGATTCCACTAATCGCTGGGTAAAACTGAGGGATTGCATACCGTGGGATGAGTTATCCGAAAGCTATTATAAGACGTTATGTTCGAATCTGGGCCGCCCAGCCAAAGATGCCAGAATTGTGATCGGAGCGGTGACTATCAAACATAAATTATCGATTTCGGATGAAGAGACTGTTGAACAGATTCGAGAAAATCCGTACCTGCAATATTTTATTGGTCTGAAAGGTTTTCAAGCCAAGGCGCCCTTTGCGCCATCATTACTGGTTGAGATACGCAAGCGCATTCCAATTGAAGGGAAGTTTGGCTAAGGAAAGCATGGATATATTCGAGCTAAGCGAGCTGATACAGCTGCTGCATGGATTAATAGTATCTTTCTGGTCATGAATCTGCTCATTTTGGTGTCGGTTTTTATTTGTCTGAGGAATCTTGCTGTCAAAATAGCATCGTGGGTGACAAAAAAGAGTATGCCCAGAAAATTGGGTTTGCTCACGCCTGCCAATTCATCTCAAATCAGAATTTTTACTTGGCTGAAAATAACTGATCGCTGAGTTTCTGAGTAAGCTCTAGTTAGTTACACCCCCGGCGCTGGGAATTGTTTAAGAGGAAACCGGATTTGAAACGAGATCTGTGGGGCGGCGAGTTTTGGACGGATGGTTATTATGTTGCGACTATAGAGGAAAGAGCAGATTGGAGTGTAGTTAAGCGGTATAAAAAGAATCAAGGCAAACCAAAAGAGGAGCTGCGTCAACTTGAGTTTTTCTAATACCCCGTGGTCTCGCCACGGGGTTGTTTATTCAGTACTCCATTCTTGGCAGCATATCTCGGTATCCGCTTTTTTGCCTTATGCTAATCAGATTATTTTGTAGCTGAGTCACGCATATGCTTTAGGGCTTCTGCGACATGTTGGGTTGCTACATCGGCATGGTCTTGTTTGGCATGCGCGATGGCTTCATCCAAGTGTTTGATTGACTCAGTCATATGTTGTCGGTGCGCGCCAGCAAGCTCCTGCTCTGCGGCTTTTGCATGCGTAAGGCTCTCTTGCGAGTGATCCAGCAATGCCTTGGTATGCCCTGCTTGACCATGAATTTGAGCTGTCTCTGCATGTTTTATCGCTTCAGCGGCGTGCTGATTTACCTCAGAGGCAATAACCTTAGCATTGAGGAAAATTGCTAATAAACTGACTGTCATGATAATTCTCATGATTTTCATGATGCCACTCCTTTTTAGTTTAGATTTAAAAAAGATTTCTTACTTTGACACCGAAGTTTAGCAGTTAATGAACCAGACTATTGAGCATTCTATAATCAACCCATCCGTTAGCAGGAATCTCGCCTTTAATTGGCGTGCATGGCTGGGATGGTTCGCCGAGATCCGACAAAACAGCTATGGCACCGCTAAAATCCTGTGAACGCGTATAACCACTGACGGTAATGAGCGTAGGGAGGTTTGCTGCCAGTGCAGACTTCAGGCCGTTTTCCGAATCTTCTATCGCAATGCAGTACTGCGCGGTTAAATTCAGTTGTTTCAGCACCCAGTCGTAAATATCGGGTGCCGGTTTTTTCATGGGCACAATATCACCGGCGCCAATGACATCGAACCAGTCAATCGATTCTTCGCCTAACGTTGATTTGAGTAAAGCAGTGACATTCTCCATCGTCGTTGTGGTGGCAATCGCCAGTCTTACTTTTTCCTGGCGCAGTTCGTGAATTAACCGAGCGACACCGGGGCGTAACGGAATGCTGCCGGTTTCCATCAGTGATTCAAAGTGCTTGGTTTTGGTTTTGTGCAAGCCGGCAATCCATTCTGTCAAATCGCTTTGGTTCAGCATAGCGGGAGCATGTTTTTCCATGTAATAGCGAATCCGTTCTTTTCCACCGGTAACCTGCAATAGCTTGCTATACAGATCAATGCCCCAGTGCCAGTCGAGACTAAATTGTTTGAATGCAGCATTGAAGGCAAGGCGATGGCCGTCTTGCTCTGTGTCGGCAAGTGTGCCGTCAACATCAAACAATACAGCTTGTAATTTATTTTTGGTATTCATTGTGTTAGATAGTTTTAGTGATTGCCGGATAAGTGATGACTCGCACGCTGCAGACGATCCGCAATGGCTAACCAGTCAGGGTGATCAGGTGGTGCCTCGATCAGCAGATAGTCAAATGCCGCTTGATCAAACTGGCGCAATTTTGCATACAGTTGTTGGCCATATGCAATTGGATCTGCAGGCATGGAGTATTGTTCGATAGATTGCCCTGAAAGTTGTGCTGTATCGATATTAGACCAAGTCATAATCAGTATTCGCAAATTTTTTGCGGCTAATAGTAATGCGTGCTGTCCTATTTGTTCGCGCGAATATACGCTTAATGGTGTTACGGGTGCATAATGTGCCGGTAATGATCCGGACGTGCGTATTGTCGGGTTGATGGTGTTGTGCGCTAGCATGACCGGACCGTTCAGCACAGTCTCAAGTACGGATAACGCAATTCCGCCTGGGCGCAGTATCCTGGGTGATTCATCATGAAAACTGATGATCGTACTTTCCAGGCCTACTTCACAGGCACCGCCATCCAGAATCATGTCGACATTGGCACCTAGTTCCTGTTGCACATGTGCCGCTGTAGTCGGACTGATGCGTCCAAAACGATTCGCGGATGGTGCAGCTAACGCTTTTGTCGGTCCTAACGCGTCAAGTAATGCCAGTGCAATCGGATGCGCCGGTATGCGTATTCCTACGGTACTCTGACCACCGGTAACGCTGTCAGGTATGTGACGGCTGCGCTGCAGAATCAATGTGAGCGGTCCGGGCCAAAAGTGATTGGCTAATTTCCAGGCAGACGCCGGTATTGCCTGTGCCCAATAATCCAAGTGGGCGATGGCACCAATATGAACTATCAGTGGGTGATCAATAGGCCGTTGTTTTATTTTATAGACTCTGCTGATTGCATCGGGATTAGTGACATCAGCACCGAGACCATAAACAGTTTCAGTAGGGAAGGCCACCACACCGCCTTCGCATAATAACCGCGTGGCTGCGGTAATCTGCTCTTGTTGTTGCAGTGGCAGATCTGATTTGCTGAGAGCGTACTGTGTCTGTTCCATTCGCATGGTTTTTGCTTTTCAATTCAAACAAAAAGAGGATTCGATAATTCTTTGTCAGCAGCTACGGTATATTGTCGTGCCAGTCATAACCTAACATGCCGTGCATCATACGCACGATATAAAAACTTAGCCAATTGACGATATATTTGCGCCACGAGAAAAAGCTCCTGTTGGTCGGCATAATGCATACGGATTCTTGTGTAATGGCAATTTTCAGGCTTGTTCTGAGTTCATTGGAAAACTGATAATCTTCAATGACAACATTCGCTTCTCGTGCCATGAGCAAACTGAAGGGATCAATATTGGATGAACCTACCGTTGCCCAATATTGATCAATCACAGCTACTTTGGCATGCAGATAACTGCGATGATATTCATAAATTTTTATTCCGGCTTTCAATAGGTTCTCATAGAGTGCCTGAGTGGCATGATATTGCAAACGGTATTCAATTTTACCTTGCAGCAAAAGCTCAACATTAACGCCTCGTTGAACAGCATCTTTGAGTGCGTTACTAAATTTTCTTCCCGGCAGAAAATAAGCGTTGGCAATGATGATTTCAGTCTTTGCCTGGTTAATGGCTTCCAAATAAGCGTGTTCGATGTCGTGGCGATGACGCCAATTATCGCGTATCACAAATGCAGCTTTCTGATTGCCACAAGGCTTGTCCGCTGGTTTGATAGTAATAGGGATAATCCAGCGTTTCTTCAGGTGCACCCATGCCACTAACATCCATAAATGCTTCGCAGCTTGGTGTATCTGAACCAGCAATGGGCCCTTGATAGCAACCGCGTAATCGAAGCGCGGTGTCAGTTTTTCCGGATTATGTTGATCGTCGATGATATTGATGCCGCCGATAAAAGCGATTTGTGCGTCAATAATCACTAGCTTGCGATGCATGCGACGCAGACGATAACGACGCGGCCTTGAGAAAATAAATTCCGGCCGGAATATCAGTACCTTGATTCCGGTTTGCAGCATGGCGTTGATTTCGGTCTGAGGGAAATTTTGCGAACCAAAACCATCCAGCAACAGATGCACCGATACGCCGCGTTGTGCTGCACGTTTTAAAGCTTGTGAGATTTTGCTGCCGATTGCATCATATTCAAAAATATATGTTTCAACGTGTATCTCAAATTGTGCTTTTTCTATTGCGACTTCCAGTTCGGGAAAATATTCCTCCCCATTGCGTAACAGGGCAATTTGATTGCTCTCAACAAAATGAAAATTTTTCATCGACGGATAATCTGTTGATAATGCAGCATCCGAATGCGCTCATTGACATTTTCGGGTGCTGGTTAGCAGCATCACTACGAAATCTTTAACATTCTATCCAGCGCCAATCTGGCCAATCCGGCTTCGTTCTCAGGGACCTTGATTTGATTCACGACATTGCCGCTGACCAGATTTTCCAATGCCCAAGCCAGATGCTGCGGATCAATTCGTGCCATGGTTGAACACATGCATACCATGGGTGACATGAACTGGACAATTTTACCTTCTGATTTGAATTCTTCCGTAATGCGGCTGACCAGATTCAATTCAGTGCCGACCAGCCAGCGCGTGCCACTTTTTGCTGCTGCAATGGTTTTGATGATGTATTCAGTCGAACCGACATAATCAGACGCTTTACAAACTTCATAGCTGCATTCGGGGTGTGAAATGACGATACCGTCGGGATATTGATTGCGAAAGCGGATAATGTGCTGCGGCTGAAACATTTGATGGACGGAACAATGGCCTTTCCATAATAAGATCTTGGCCTTTTTGATTTGCTCCGGCGTTAATCCACCCATGGGTTCATCAAAATTCCACACCGGCATTTCTTCCAGTGGAATGCCTAATTGATGCCCGCTCCAGCGACCAAGATGTTGATCAGGGAAAAACAAGACTTTCTCCCGTTGATTGAATGACCACTGCAGGACTTTGCCGGCATTGCTGGATGTGCAGACAATACCTTCGTGTTCACCGCAAAAAGCTTTGAGATCGGCTGCAGAATTGATATAGGTGACCGGCGTGAACATTTCGTCAGGATCCAGTATTTCCGCAAGCTCGCGCCAAGCACGTTCTACATTGGAAAGATTGGCCATATCGGCCATCGAACAGCCGGCCGCCATATCGGGTAAAATAGCGGTTTGTCGCGAACTGGAGAGCATGTCCGCAACTTCAGCCATAAAATGAACACCGCAGAAAACCAGATAATCCGCATCAGTTTGAGCCGCAAGATGAGAGAGTTTTAACGAATCACCGGTCAGGTCGGCGTGCCGGTATACATCTGCCCGTTGATAGTGGTGAGCCAGAATGACGGCGCGTTTTCCCAGAATATTTTTGGCAGCGATAATACGCTGTGCACACGCTTCGTCTTGTAATTGATCATATTTTTCAAATTCAAAGGCTTCTGCACGCATTGCGATATTTTCTTATGAAATGTTTGTCGAATGATACACAGTATCATATTCAGATATCGATTCAAGCTGGAAGTTTAAACGCATGGAAAAATCATACAAAAATCTATTCGTTAAGTGGGAATTTTAGTTCTGGTATAATTCAGCAGGCATGTGTTGTAATCAGTGAGATTAGATTGATGTTGAATATTCTGGAATAATCTTAACCAATAATCGTTTAAATGTTCAGTCGCCTCCATATCAGTTTTCCTTTGGTTCTTTTTATTCTTCTGATTCTGATGACATTTTGGTTGGATCGGATAACCCGGCCGCCTGAGCAAACTAAGGATGATGATTTGTATCGTAATCCCGATTATATCGTTGAAGATTTATCGGGCATCCAGGTGGAGTACGATAGAACAATTCAGCGAAAATTTACTGCTCAGAAATTGTTTCATTATCTCAGTGAGAATGTTACGCAGATGGAACACGTTAGTTTTGTGAATACCGAACCGGATAAACCGCTCATTCGTTTGCAAGCGGATCGTGCGCAAGTGAGAAATAAAGGTGAGAATATTTTCTTGACGGACAATGTGACAGCAATCAGAGGTGCTGATGATGAAAAAGGCAAAATTACCTTGACGACTAATTTTTTGCATCTTATTCCGGATGAGAATTTGGTTAAAACAGACCAAGCGGTAACTATTTCAAGATTGCAGACTACGATCAACGCGATCGGGATGGAACTGAATAATCAGTCTGGGATGATACAGCTCTTGGCACGAGTGAAAGCAGTCAATACTAAGTGATAGAAGAAACAATGAAATTTATTTATGTCGTGTGCTTATGTGGTTTGTTCTTTGTTCAGTCTGCGGTAGCTGAGCGGGCTGATCGTAAAAAACCGCTTCATTTGGAAGCAGATCGTGCGACGGTTGAAGATGTTAACCGTAAAGAAGCCAGTCGAGTCAGTGTATTCACAGGGAATGTAATACTTACTCAAGGCACTATGCGAATCAACGCTGATAAGGTAATCATGAAAGAAGACCTGAATGGATTCAAGCAGGCGACAGCAACCGGAGATCTGGTTAGTTTTCGTCAGAAACGCGATGGCTTGGATGAATATGTTGAAGGTTGGAGTCAGCGAGTTGAGTACGATAGTAAGACGGATAAAATTGAATTATTCCGGCAAGCGCGATTGAAGCGTGGCTCTGATGAAGTGCAAGGGGACTATATTTCCTATGATATGAATAGTGAATTCTTTAAAGTGATTGGCAGCAAGGAACGTGGTGTTGAAACGGGTCCTGATAAGCGAGTGCGCATCATTATCCAACCTAAAGACAAATCTGAGTAGCACATTTCGGTGCTAGATTAGAAACCAATGTAATTCCAGCGAATGAGCGAGCTAAAAGCCAGTAATTTAAAAAAGCGCTATAAATCACGTACTGTAGTGCAAGATGTTTCTTTTTCACTGAATAGCGGTGAAGTGGTTGGTTTGCTGGGCCCGAATGGCGCAGGGAAAACTACCTGTTTCTATATGATCGTTGGTCTGGTGCCTCTCGATGGCGGGGGAGTATATCTGGATGATCAGGATTTAAGTCAATTGCCGATTCATCAACGAGCAGGCCTCGGATTGAGCTATTTGCCGCAAGAAGCATCGATTTTCCGGCGTTTGACCGTCGAAGAGAATATTCTTGCCGTATTAGAGTTGCAGAATTTGGATGATGCGACAAAACAGCGGTATTTAGATGGCTTATTACACGATTTGCATATCGGCCATTTGCGTAATAATTCTGCCATCAGTTTGTCGGGAGGCGAACGCCGCCGTGCTGAGATAGCTCGTGCTTTGGCATCGCAGCCGCGTTTTATCCTACTTGACGAACCTTTTGCTGGCGTTGATCCGATTGCTGTTTTGGATATACAGAAAGTGATCACGTTTCTTAAAGAACGAAAAATTGGTGTATTGATTACTGATCATAATGTTCGCGAGACATTAGGAATCTGTGATCGGGCATATATCATTAGCGAAGGTCAGGTGCTAGCTAAAGGTAAACCGGAAGAGATCATTCATAATGAACAAGTCAGGGAAGTCTATTTGGGAGAACATTTTCGATTGTAACGTTACGAATGGATTGAGTCATTTAGCAATCGATAGTTGCTCCTAAATCATGAAACCAACACTTCAATTAAAGCTGACTCAGCAGCTTAAACTGACACCTCAACTACAGCAGTCTATTCGATTGCTGCAGTTATCAACGCTTGAGCTCAATCAGGAAATTGAGCGCATTGTGCAGGAAAATCCATTATTGGAATTGCGTGAAGATTGGAATACGCCGGTAACAGATTGTCCATCCGAGAATTCAGAGATTTCTGATGCACCAGATTTTGAAAATAAGCCAGCTGAGATGGCAAGCTCTTCTGAAGATAAAGTATTACCTGAAGAAACGCATAGAGATGATTTTGAGTGGCCTCAGGAGAGTCTTTTTGCTTATGGTGCTTATGAGGACGACGATCATGATGCGCCCCAGATTCCTGCCAAACCCATTAGCTTGCGTGAATATTTAAATGTGCAAGCATCGTGCTTGAACCAGATTTCCGAACGCGAGAGAAGGATTATTGGTTTATTGATCGATAGTTTGGACGATGACGGTTATCTGCTCCAGCCTTTAAGCGAGCTTATGGAAATGCTGCCTGCAGAGCTAGGCATCAGTCTCAATGATTTACAAAGTGCGCTAAAATATTTGCAGCGCCTTGATCCGCCGGGTGTGGGTGCGCGTGACCTGCAGGAATGTCTGGCGCTGCAATTGCTGGCGCTGCCTAATAGCATGGCGCATCGCGATCAGGCGTTACGAGTGGTGCAAGAATATCTGAAAATCTTGGCATCGCATGATTTCATTCAAATCAAGAAGCTATTAGGATGCGATGACCAGAGCTTGCGCGCTATTCAGAAGTTGATTATCAACTTGAATCCTAAGCCGGGTGCTGAGTTCAGTTCTCAAAGCGCGCGCTATATTGTGCCGGATGTTACAGTGACAAAAAAGAATGGCATTTGGGTGGCGAGTCTTAATATAGACGCGTTCCCGAAACTCAGTATTAATCATCTGTATGCTAACATATTGAAACAAGCGCAGCATAACTCGGCAAGTATGTTAGCAAGCCAGTTGGGCGAGGCGAAGTGGCTGATTAAAAATATTCAGCAGCGCTCAAGTACCATTCTGAATGTGGCTAACGCTATTGTGGCGCGGCAGCAGCAATTTTTTGAACATGGAGAAGTTGCGATGCGCCCGCTGGTATTACGAGAGATTGCAGAGACTTTGAATTTACATGAATCTACGGTATCACGTGTGACTACGCAAAAATTTATGCATACGCCTCGCGGGATTTTTGAACTGAAATATTTCTTTGGTAGCCATGTATCCACAGATTCCGGTGGAGCCTGTTCAGCTACAGCGATTCGTGCATTGATTAAGCAATTGGTACAAGAAGAGAACTCCAAGAAACCTCTGAGCGATAACAAAATTGCAAATATCCTTGAACAGCAAGGTATTGTCGTTGCTCGTAGAACTATCGCGAAATATCGGGAATCGCTGTTAATCCCTGCAGCAAATCTTCGCAAATCATTTTAATTAGAATAAAGGATGGATAATGAATCTTAAACTTACCGGCAACCATGTAGAAATTACCGATGCCATGCGTGATTATGTCACTTCAAAAATCGGTAAAATTACACGTCATTTTGATCATGTGATTGATGTCAGTGTCATTTTATCGGTAGAGAAGCTGAAACAAAAAGCGGAAGCGAACGTTCATGTGCGCGGCAAAGATATTTTCGTGGAAACTGATAGTGAAGATATGTATGCATCGATTGATAGTCTTGTAGACAAGCTGGATCGGCAAATACTCAAGCACAAAGAAAAGAATCTTGAGCGTCGCAACCACGGTGCATTGAAAGATCAGGATTTTGAGCAATAAAGAATTATTATGCATACCTCTGTTTCCAAGCAATAGCACCTTGATATTTCTTGGAGCACCACATTAGCATTTGACTGAACTAATCTTTTTTTCCATGAATTTAATTTCACAACTACTACCGCCGTCCAATGTTATTGTTGATTTAGATGTTGCCAGTAAGAAGCGCGTGTTTGAGCAAGCCGGGCTATTATTTGAGAACACCAGCCAGATCGCGCGCAGCCAGGTTTTTGATAGCTTGTTTGCACGCGAGAAGCTGGGTTCAACAGGCTTGGGGCAAGGCGTTGCTATTCCGCATGGTCGTATCAAAGGGTTGCGTGAAGCGATTGCCGCTTTGGTAACGATGAAGGAAGCCATCCCATTTGATGCGCCTGATGGCCAGCCAGTCAATATTGCCTGTATTTTGTTGGTACCGGAAAAAGCTACCGATAAGCACTTGCAGATTTTAAGTGAATTAGCGCAAATGTTCAGCGATAAACAGTTTCGTGAGAATATCCTGCGCAGTAAGGATGCGGCGGAGATTCATAGATTCATTGCTGACTGGGAACCGAATGTCACAAATTAGTATTGCGCAGTTATTTGAAGATAAGAAGGAAAAGCTCGGGCTAGCCTGGATAGCTGGTCAGAGCGGCGGCACTATCGAACTCAGCGATGAGGCGATTGGGAAATCTGCTCAAGGTATGATTGGTCACCTGAATTTTATTCATCCGGATTGGATTCAAGTCATCAGTAGTGATGAAATTCATTATTTAAACAAACTCGAACCGGCTTCGCTTGAGAAGAAGCTGAATCAGCTGACACACAGTAATCTGGCCTGTATTATCGTTGCTGATAATTCTGAAGTCCCTGTATCCATTTTTAACATGGCCAGTAGCTGCAACATTCCATTGTTGTGCTCGCCATACCCTAGTCTGGAAATTATCTGGGTAATACGCACCTATTTAGGAGGCGTTTTGGCTCCTTCCTGTAGCTTGCATGGCGTATTGCTGGATGTTCTGGGTATGGGCGTCATGATCACAGGCGAAAGCGGCGTGGGTAAAAGTGAACTGGCCTTGGAATTAATCAGCCGCGGTCATGGTCTGGTTGCTGACGATGTCGTGGAATTACGCCGTATCGCGCCTGAAACATTGGAAGGCCGCTGTCCCCCGATGCTAAGGGATTATCTCGAAGTACGGGGACTGGGTATGCTGAATATTCGTACAATTTTTGGCGAAACAGCAGTGCGACGTCATAAGAATATGAAGTTGATCGTGCATCTGCAAAATAGTGGCGGAACCGATACCAGCGTGTTGGAACGATTGCCTTTGAGTAATTTGAACGAAAATATTATGAATGTTGATATTCGTAAAGTCATTATTCCTGTGGCGGCTGGACGAAATCTGGCGGTTCTGGTTGAGGCGGCGGTACGGAATTATGTCTTGCAATTACGCGGTATCAATAGCATGAAGGATTTTATTGAGCGCCATGAACAAGTCATGAATGACGAATCAGCAAACAAAGATCAAAAATAACGCAATATTTGCAAAATATCTCCAATTCGTTCTTAATGAGAGCGATTTCTTAGATTAACTCCGATTGACATGAAGAATCCCCAAACGATTACGCTGGCGCTGACCGGTGCATCCGGAATGCCGTACGGTATTCGCTTGCTGGAGAAATTGTTGGCTGAGGGTAAGCAGGTTTATCTGCTGTATTCGCAAGTAGCACAGATTGTCGCGCAGCAGGAGATGAAATTAGCCTTGCCTTCCCGCGCTAAGGAAACCGAAATATTTTTTAATCAGCGCTATCATTTGCCCGCAGGACAACTACGTGTATTTGGACGCGAAGAATGGTTTGCGCCGGTAGCCTCCGGTTCGAATCCTGCTGATGCCATGGTGGTTTGTCCTTGCACGATGGGAACCTTGGCTGCGATTGCTGCAGGCATGAGCCAGAATTTGATCGAGCGCGCGGCGGATGTGACATTAAAAGAAAACCGTCCGCTTATTATCGTGCCAAGAGAAGCGCCATTTTCTGTCATTCATTTGGAAAACATGCTCAAGCTGGCGCGTAGCGGCGCGGTCATTCTACCGGCGAATCCGGGTTTTTATCATCACCCGCAGACGATACAGGACCTGGTGGATTTTGTTGTCGCCCGTATCCTGGATCATCTGGGTATCCAGCATACGTTGATGCCTCGTTGGGGAGCGGAGAATCAGCAATAAGCTGGTAATAAGTTGGCAATGTCAATATGTTGAACATCTATTCGGCAGAATTCGGGAGTGTGGTGGCAGGTGCGAACGCATGGCTTGGGGTATGAAAAATGCCCGCTTCGGTTACCACATAATGCATCGCGATATCATGTGACTGGGGATGAATATTTTCCAATCGCTGGATCTCAAAAGCGATCCCGATGGTTAATGGCTGCGGCTGATAGGTGGCCAGAGTACGGTCAAAATATCCGCTGCCGTAGCCCAAGCGATAGCCATGCTGATCAAACCCCACCATCGGGATGAAAACCGCATCAACCCTGACAGTTTTTGCATCTGCAGGAAAGGGAATATTATAAGCGCCATTTTTCATGGGTGCGCCGGACAGCCACTCACGAAAACAAAGCGGCTCATTTTTGTTAATGATTTCCGGTAATGCGAGCGTTGCTCCCTGTTGCCTAAAGTGCTCAGCAATGGGACGTGGATCGTATTCACCGCGGAATGGCCAATAAATTCCAATCGTCATTTTCTGAAGTTTGGGGAAGCCTTGCTTGAGAGAATCAGAAATTGCTTGACTCCATTGTTGGTGAACTTCACTCGATATGGCCTCGCGAGCTGCAATCAGTTGCTTACGTTGATGTTTCTTCCACTCCGATAAATTTTCCATGGTTTTTATTTGAGCTCAGGTAGTAGTGGTGTGGTTGTCAGATAAAAAATTTTGTTTTAACAGTTTCCTGACAGGCGTCGGAATAGCCTGTTCAAGTGCATCAGCTGGTTTAATCCAAATGAATTTATTTTGTGGTACGAAAGTGTTTGAAACAACTTGCAGTAGCTGTGGATAAATGCGTAACTTGAAATGTGTAAATTGATGATCTAACGTTGGCAATTCAATAGGGGATTGTACCTTGATGCCCCAGTGGTGCTGGCAATAGAGTGCAGCATCTGTGCTGGTTTCGATTTCGGGTAGACACCATAATTCTCCCCAGATACCCGAAGCGGGTCTTTTCTCCAAAAGTAATTTTTGATGTTGTACCAGCAGCAAAAAAACGGTTTCCTTTTGCGGTAAGGGTTTGCGAGGTTTCTTTGTTGGTAATTGATCCACCCGGTTTTCTATGCGTGCAACACAGTGCTGTTGCAGCGGACAAGCCTGACAAAGCGGGGTGTGACGTGTACAAACAGTAGCGCCCAGATCCATCAATGCTTGCGTGTAAGTTTCAATCTGACCGTCACGATAATGAACGGGTAATAATTCTTCGGCTTTGTTCCACAATGAGGCTTGTATTTTACTGTCGCCCGGATAGCCTGCAATTCCAAAGCAGCGTGTGAGAATTCTCTTCACATTGCCGTCCAGAATAGCTTCGCGTTTGCCGAAAGCGAAAACGGCTATGGCAGCAGCGGTTGAACGCCCGATTCCTGGTAGTTGTTGGAGTGCTGTTAAGGTATCCGGGAATTGTCCTTGATAGTCTTGCATCAGGATGCGCGCAGCTTGGTGTAAGTTGCGGGCGCGTGAATAATAGCCAAGACCGCTCCAGAGCGCCAGCACCGCATCGAGAGGCGCCTGCGCCAGACTGCTGATTGTCGGAAATGCTTGCATGAAGCGCAGATAATAAGGAATGACCGTATTGACTTGCGTCTGCTGTAGCATAATCTCGGATAACCAGATAGCATAAGGATCTCGGCTTCGTTGCCAAGGCAAATGATGGCGGCCGTGTTGCTTATGCCAATGGTTTAACTGAGCTGCGATTGATGACATGCTTGCGCGAATAAGTCAGCTGTTTTCAAAGGATGGGACGACGCATGCGTTGTTATTATTGTGGAATAGAACCTGATCAACCGAGCCTACTCTATCAAGGGGGAAGCAATATTGATAGTTTTGGTAAAAAAATTACTCAAAAACGACTTCATTAAATTTGGCATTGGGTGTCAGCACTTGCATTTTGGCAAGCTGGATTAATTCAACGTGCTGTCTCGAACCGCAATCAATGACTAAACATTCGCGTTTTTCAGGAGAATTAACGATATCAATGGCTTTACCCTCAATGATTTGGTCGTTTTTTAATATGAGTTTGAGCTGATAACCATACATACAAGCTACTTCGACAAAATCATGAAGTTCGCACGAGATTGCATCCTGAGTCATAGCGATAGATTCCTTTAAATGGTATTAAGTGAACATACTATATACGATACCGGAAGCAAGATAGCAAGACGGTGTTCAACTGGCTGCACTGACCCAAAAACAATTTTGTTACAGCTACTTTCAATGCCATTTCAACACTAAGTAATGGAAATTTTAAAAACATTAAGTTTATTTATTGCAACTGCGCTTGCCGAGATAATTGGTTGTTACTTGCCTTATCTTTGGCTAAAGGAAGGAAAATCTATCTGGTTACTGCTGCCGGCAGCAATTAGCTTAGGCATATTTGTCTGGTTACTGACACTTCATCCGCAGGCTGCAGGTCGTATTTATGCCGCATACGGAGGTGTTTACATTTGTGTGGCGCTGATGTGGCTGTGGATGATTGACGGAATTCGGCCAGCTATCACAGATTGGATTGGCGTACTGATTTGTTTAGCAGGCGCGATGGTAATTATGTACGGCAGACAATTGACCAGGTAAGTAGAGAGGCGTAATAAGTTGCGCTAAATCTCAGTTCCAATTTAGTCTTCTTGTTGCTTATCAGCGCCTATGATGGTCATGACTTCCCGTGCCTGCAAGTGCAAAAGCTTAGCTATGTCTTCATAATCGTCCGGCAAAGCGGCATCATCCCAACCATTGGCAGAATGTCTGGCTAAATTGACAGCGAGGGTCACATTACGAACGCGCTGCAGGGCTGAGCAATTGTCGTCCATCAGCGTAATTAACAGCTGCGGTAATTTCCATTTTACAGCGAGTTCCAGTTGCAATTGATTCAATGTGAATCCAAAAATGCTTTCTTGTGCTGTTGCACTGCGTATGGTTTTGTCTTGTTTCTGTAGGTTTCTGATCTGTAGCATTTCGCTGGGTGCGAAACACCACATCAATATTTCAGCAATATCATGCAGTAATGCAGCGACACGGATTTCTTCAAAATGTAAGTCGTGCAGGCGAACTGCCCAGTCAAACGCATAGGAAGAGGCAATGTTTGAACGGTGAGCGACTTTCAACAAGCAAACCAGTGCGCTCATGTTGTTGCGTCCCAGAATTTCTTCCACCAGTGGTTTTGCAGCGACTTTGCTTAATGTCGTTTCGAGTCCAAGCATCATGACGATCTGTTCGACTTCCACGACGTCATGTCCTTGACTGGGATGCTTATGTTGCTGCAAATAGCGTAATAGCTTAACTGTCATGAGCGGATCATGTTTCACAGCGTGGGCAATGCCGCGAGCGCTTAAGTGCTGCTCATCTTGTTGCAGAATCGCAAGATTACGTGCAGTTTGTTTTAAAACAGGAATTTCTGCGGTGGTGAGAAAGCCTACCCATTCTGATAGCTCTCGTTGTTTCTGCGGTAGCATGCTTAGCTCCTGATTTAAGGTGTTGTGCAGCTTCCTACGACATTTCTTGATAAATTTTTAGGAACAACGAGCTATCAGCTTTTAATATCTTGGCACTGAATGTGTTTCTGAAGCGGATGTGCTAAAGCTATGCAGCAATGAATCACGAGAATAATCGTTCTAATTCAACGCCCGGATCTTCAGCACGCATGAAAGCTTCGCCGACAAGAAAGGTATGCACCTGATTGTTGCGCATCAATGCAACATCTGCAGGATGATGTATGCCGCTTTCTGTGACTACCATTCGATGGAGCGGGATTTGATGCAATAATTCCAGCGTCGTATTTAATGATGTCTCAAAAGTCTGTAAATTACGGTTGTTTATGCCAATTAATGGCGTGGTGAGTTGCAGTGCCAGATCCAGTTCGGTGGCATCATGCACTTCCACCAGAACCGCCATACCCAGCGAATGGGCTAATTCTTCAAGCGCCAGCATTTGCGCCAAAGGCTCGGTGCCGGAGTCACGGCCATCGTGTTCTAGCAAAAAAGCACTGACTATCAGCAAAATACAATCCGCATTCATGGCACGCGCTTCAGCGATCTGATACGCATCAAGAATAAAATCCTTACGTAAAACCGGCAGTAGGCATGCCGAACGCGCTGCTTGTAAATACTCGGGGCTGCCCATGAAAAATTGTTTATCCGTCAATACCGATAGGCAGGCTGCGCCATGTTGGGCATAAGTTCTGGCGATTTCGGCAGGCAAAAATTCAAATGATTGCGGATTCGTCCCAGACGAACGTCCACGCAAGATGCCTTTGCTGGGACTGGCTTGTTTGATCTCAGCTATCACAGCGGATTGTCCCGCATTGATTTTGCTACGGATTGCTGTCACGAAATCGCGCGGCGGCAGTGCTGATTGCGCTTCTTCGAATAATGCAGAATAGGGTTTCAGTGCCTGAGCAGCAGCAATTTCTTGTTTCTTGACGGTAAGAATTTTTCTTAGAATGTCGGACATGTTATTTTTCAGCAGAATTTTTTTGGGTGAACGCCACGAGTTCATGAAGTTTTTTTAATGCGGTACCACTTTCAATAGTTTGTTGCGCTGTTTTTATGCCGTGCTCAAGCGTGCTCGCGATACCGGCCACATAAATCGCAGCACCTGCGTTGAGTAAAACGATATCACGAGCAGCGCCGGTGACATTCTCCAGCACGGCAAGTAGCATTGTTTTGGCGTGAGCGCTATCTGTAACCTGAATTGCTTCGATAGAAGATGTCTTAAGATTAAAATCTTCCGGTCGGATGGTATATGTTTCGACCTTGCCACTTTTCAATTCACTGACATGTGTTTCACCGGTTATTGTAATTTCATCCAATCCATCGTGTCCGTTGACTATCAATACATGATTACTGCCTAGTTGTTGTAGCACATGTGCCAGCGTTTTAACCAATTCACGATTAAATACACCGAGCACTTGCTGTTTTGCGCCGGCAGGGTTAGTGAGCGGTCCGAGGATGTTGAACAATGTTTTGACACCGAGTTCACGTCGTACTGGCGCGGCGTGTTTCATGGCAGCGTGGTAATTCGGTGCAAACATAAAACCCACGCCGATTTCACTGATGCTCTGCGCAACCTGTTGCGGTGTTTGAATTAAATTAACACCGAGCGCTTCGAGTACATCAGCGCTGCCTGATTTGCTGGAGACTGATTTGCCACCATGTTTAGCGACGCGCGCCCCCGCAGCTGCGGCAACAAATGCTGAAGCCGTTGAAATATTGAATGTGTGTAACGAATCTCCGCCGGTGCCACAGGTATCGACCAGGTGCGCGCTATCGGGAATCTCAACCTTGGTTGCTAATTCGCGCATGACTTCGGCAGCCGCGGCTATTTCTCCGATGGTCTCTGTTTTTACTCGGAGACCGATGATGATTGCAGCGATAAGAACGGGTGAGATTGCTCCCTGCATGATTTGCCGCATCAGGGACACCATTTCATCGTGTGGTATTTCTTGATGCGCAATAATGCGGTGCAGTGCTTCTTGTGGAGTCATTACATGACCTTGTTTTGCCTAATTGACGGATCGTTTAAGAAAATTCTCGAGCATTTGATGGCCATATTCGCTCAAAATGGATTCTGGATGAAATTGGATGCCTTCGATGGCCAGTGTTTTATGACGTATCCCCATAATTTCATCGTCTTCGGTCCATGCGGTAACTTCAAGACAATCGGGTAATGTCGAGCGCTCGACGACCAGTGAGTGGTAGCGGGTTGCGATAAAAGGATTCGGCAAATTTCGGAAAATACCTTGATTATGATGAAAAATTGGCGATGTTTTGCCATGCATCAGTTGTTTTGCATGAATAATCCGGCCGCCGAATGCTTGTCCGATACTTTGATGCCCCAAACAAACCCCTAGAACCGGAATATTCCGGCTGAACTGATTAATCACTGACAGCGATACCCCCGCCTCATTGGGCGTGCAGGGGCCAGGTGAGATAACTATTCGTTCGGGGTTAAGCTGCGAAATTTTATCCAGGGTAATTTCATCATTCCGATATACAACAACGTGTTCGCCTAATTCAGAGAAATATTGCACCAAGTTGTAGGTAAAAGAATCGTAATTATCGATCATTAGCAACATATTTGTTAATGCTTTGTTTGTACATGTTATTGTTAAGGTTCTTGTGAGAAAGATTATATCAAATGATGGGCGGTCAAATTAAACGAATAAATTTTACCAGTTCAATGATAATGCTAATAACATAATCGCAATTATTTGAACATTATTTGATATTGCCTTATTAATTCAGTAAAATCACACGGTTTTAAACCTTGTCTCACTATCATTAATGTTAATCGATGGGAGACTTTACCCAAAAGGAATTTATGCGACATTACGAAATAGTTTTTATTGTTCACCCTGATCAAAGTGAGCAAGTGCCAGCAATGATCGAACGTTATCGTGGTATTGTCACCGCAAAGAACGGCAAAATTCATCGTATGGAAGACTGGGGGCGCCGTCAGCTTGCCTATCTGATTCAGAAAGTTCACAAAGCGCATTATGTGTTAATGAATATCGAGTGTGATCAAGAGACTCTGGATGACTTGGATCACGCGTTCAAATTCAATGATGCTATTCTGCGACATTTGACCATTAAAACAAAAGGCCCTATCACAGAACCATCATCCATGATGCGGCAAGAGGAAAGATCAAGTGCCGTAGGCTCGCACACTGCGGATGCAAGCGTTGAGGAGTCTGATGATACGCCGGAAGAAGCCAGCGCCTCTGCGTAGACTGTAGCAATTGGAATGTAATCAAACAATTATTTGTGGAAAAATTGCCAAATTGGGCATTTTGCGCTACACGCCTGCCGGTATTGCCGTTATCGAATTTACAATAAAGCATGTATCTCGACAAAAGGAAGCCGGTGTGGCTCGACAAATAATATTTGATATGCTTGCAGTAGCATTGGGACAATTGGCTTTGACTGTTGCCGGATTTAAGCCTGACAGTACGGTTAAACTCACCGGATTTCTCAATAGAAAAAGCCATATGAATCAGCAGTTGGTATTGCATACAGATCATATCGAACTTATTTAATCAGATAATAGGAATTAAAATGGCACGTTTTACAAGACGTAAAGACAGCAAAGATAAAGAAAGAGAGAAAAAAGCTAATCGCCCGTTGTTTAAGCGCAAAAAGTTTTGTCGTTTCACTGCGGAAGGCATAAAGCACGTTGATTATAAAGATATTGAAATCTTAAAAGACTTTATTAGCGAGAATGGCAAGATCATTCCAGCACGCATAACCGGAACCAGCGCTTTTTATCAGCGCCAGCTCAGTACCGCAGTGGAATATGCTCGTTTTCTGGCATTATTGCCTTATACTGATCAGCACTGAGGAGTTATGATATGCAAATCATTTTGATGGAAAAAGTTATTAATTTAGGGCAATTGGGTGACGTTGTGAATGTCAAAAGCGGTTTTGCGCGCAATTATCTAATCCCCCAAGGAAAAGCAAAGCGTGCAACCGAACAGGCGATTGCAGAGTTTCAATCTAAACGTGCCGAGCTTGAGAAGATTCAAGCTGCATCGTTAGCAGCTGCCCAGGCCATTGCTGATAAATTAGACGGATTGTTAGTACAGATTACCCAAAAAACCGGCAATGATGGCAAATTATTTGGTTCAGTTACCAATGCGAATATTGCTGAAGCACTTGCTGCGCAAGGCTTTACTGTTGAAAGATCGATGATTCGCATGCCGCATGGGCCGCTCAAACAAGTTGGGGATTACCCACTTACCATTGCGTTGTACAGTGATGTTTCAGCAAGTGTTACTGTCTCTGTGTTAGGCGAAGCAATGGTTTGATAGTTATAAAAACGCTTAGAGAAAATGCTGAAAAAGGACTATGCGAATAGTCCTTTTTTATTTGGAATTCAGTAGATGATAGAATGAAACATTAACCACTTGTGTTCCTAAATGGATATCCATGGCGCAATTACCCATCAGTATTAATCAAGATCAGTTTTTAGATCCCTATAAAACGCCACCGCACTCTATTGAAAGTGAGCAATCTGTGCTGGGTGGGCTCATGCTGGATAATAATGCCTGGGAGAAGGTTGCCGACATCATTACCGATGGTGACTTTTATCGGCAGGATCACCGTATGATCTATCACCACATTTGTAAATTGATCGAGCAAAATAAGCCCGCCGATGTGGTCACGATCGCCGAGTCGTTGGAAATATCAGCGGAGCTTCAGACTGTTGGCGGACTCGCATACATAGGCACGATCGTACAAAATACCCCGTCGGCCGCTAATATCAAACGCTATGCCGAGATTGTTCGTGAACGTTCAATTATGCGTAATCTGGCACAGGTCGGTGTACAGATAACGGATTCTGCTTATAATCCCGCTGGTCGTTCTGCAGCCAATTTATTAGATGAAGCGGAAGCAAAAGTCTTTGAGATTGCCGAAGAAGGTGCCCGAGGCAAAGAAGGATTCATGGATATTCAGCCACTCTTGAAGCAGGTGGTTGAAAGAATAGAATTACTTTACAGCCAGGATAACCCGAGCAATGTAACTGGCATTGCTTCCGGTTTTCATGATCTCGATCAGAAGACATCCGGATTTCAACCCGGAGACCTGATTATTGTAGCGGGTCGGCCATCCATGGGTAAAACTGCCTTCTCGCTCAATATCGCAGAGCATGTTGCCTTGGAATTGCATAAACCAGTCGCTGTATTCAGTATGGAGATGGGTGGCGCACAGTTGGCAATGCGTATGCTGGGATCTGTCGGTAAGCTGGATCAGCATAAGGTACGTACCGGTCGATTGGACGACCAGGATTGGCCTCGATTGATCCATGCATTGGGCAAACTCAACGAAGCGCCTATTTTTATCGATGAGAGCGCGGCATTGAATGCGCTGGAACTGAGAGCACGATCCAGGCGGCTGTATCGTCAGCATGGTGAATTGGGCTTGATTGTAGTGGATTATTTGCAGTTGATGTCTTCCAGTAGTCAAGGCGAGAATCGCGCCACTGAAATTTCGGAAATATCGCGTGCTTTAAAAGGACTAGCCAAAGAACTTAAAGTGCCTGTGATCGCATTGTCCCAGCTTAACCGCAGCCTTGAACAGCGCCCCAATAAGCGCCCGGTCATGTCGGATTTGCGGGAGTCAGGCGCAATAGAACAGGATGCCGATGTGATTTTGTTTATCTACCGCGACGAAGTGTATAACCCGGATTCACCCGACAAAGGTATTGCAGAAATTATCATCGGCAAACAAAGAAACGGGCCGATTGGAAAGGTTGATTTGACTTTTCTGGGCGAATATACGCGTTTCGAAAGTTATGCCAAGTCAGAATATTATTAGCAGGATGTTTTTCAGTAATTCCATGTAATCGATATTCTCCGTCGGCCTCCGGTGTCGATGGAAGCTAATCCACTTTATTTCTTGGTGGTGGCAAAGTCGTTCGTCATCAGATGCGGTAATTCGGAAGATAATTGGAGAGCAGGGCGCCCAGACCTTCGATACCGTTGCGCTAGTTACGGTGCCATTTGCAAGTCGCAGTAAACCAGCTCACCATCTGCATGCCAGCTACCTGGCGGTTTGCTGGCAGCAGAACGGCGGCATCGATGGAAAGCCGGTTATATTTGAAAGTCTGACTGATTGCCGCGCTCTTTACAGCAATCATCAAACTAGATATTTTCAGCCTGTGTTCAATCCTTCTTCGCGACTAAGCGTCAAACTGGAAAGATGAAATCTGTGGCATCAACATCAGTGGTAGGAACGCCAATGAGGGTAGCCTGGCCGCCATTGCCAAGATTGACTGTGGTGTAAACGATGCCATTTGCGCCAGTACCCCCGGTTATCGTTAATTGACTCAAGCTTGTCTTGCCGGTGTCCGCTGCAATCTGGATTTTGTCGAAACCATTGGCAAAGTCGGTGATGATATCGTTGCCGCCCGACTTGGCAAACAGGAATACGTCGCTACCCAAGCCACCAATCAGCGTATCGTTACCTTTTTCACCTCCCAGCCAGTCATTGCCGTTACCGCCATTCAATAGGTCGTTACCATTGCCGCCAAACAGATTGTCAATGCTGTTGCCACCGTTGAGCGTGTCATCGCCATTCTCGCCAAACAGATCATCTGCGCCTTCACCGCCATTGAGGATATCGTTACCGTTGTTTCCTTTAATACGATCTTCTCCTGGTGTGCCATTCAAGATGTCAGCCTTAACAGTACCCAGCAGATTCGGATTGCCGTCGTTGACTCCCCGCACGCTGATTTGAACCGTGGCTGTGGTGGTTTCTCCGGTGCTGCCCCGGAGTATGTATTTGAAGCTGTCCATGGCGGTATTGCCGGTAGCCAATAAGTCAAAGACATCCGCGTCGGCACTGACAGTAATCGTTCGATTATTGGCGTCAATCGATACGCTGCTTTTTGTACCGGTCGTATCAAGGCCAACGATGGTTTGACCGGAACCATCGGCATCAAGGTCATTGCTCAGGAAAGCATCAAAACCGAAGGTCACGGATGCGTCTTCAAGAATTGTGACCTGGTCATCACCGGCTATGGGAGTGTCATTGACCGGATCCACGACAAAGCTGTGGTCAATATCGCTAACATTGCCTCCTTTGCCGTCAGTAATGCCATAGCTCAGATTGACCGTGCCATTGAAATCTTTGTCCGGTGTAAATGTCCAGGAACCTGTGCTGCTATTGAAAGTACTTAGGGTTCCGTGGTTGATCATCAGACCGGTAACACTGAGCGCATCACCGTCCGCATCGCTATAGCCATTGAGTAAATCGCTTTGCAAAATGGTATAGGGTGTATCTTCCTGACTATTGGCCAATACGCCAGCAGGAGAGCCAACGGGTTTGTCATTGACGGGCGTCAGATTAAGAGTACGGGTAACGTTGACAACGCCCCCTGCACCGTCGCTGACCTGATAGGTGAAGGTTACTGAACCGTTGTAATCCTGGGTCGGGGTGAAATTCCAGCCATCCGCAGTAGAGAGGAGTGTGCCATTGGCGCTAATCAAATTTATTACGCTCAAAGTACCATTATCTACATCAGTAAACCCTTGCAGCAGAGCGGCTGTGCTAACGGAGTAAACAACATCCTCAGTACCATCTGTCAGCGCTCCTGTTGTCGCGCCTGTGGGCAAGTCATTGACCGGATTTACGGTGACATTAACCGTTGCAATACCAGTCCCCCCTTTTCCATCTGATACGGTATAGGTGAAGCTGTCGGTGCCATTGTAGTTTGCCGCTGGGGTATAGGTTATAGATCCATCTGCAAAGGTCACTGCACCGTGCCCGCCCTGGGTTACGTCCGATACGTTTAAAACATCGCCATCCGGATCGGTGTCATTAGCAACCACGTTCAGTGTAAAGGCTTGGTCCTCATCGGTAGTCAGTGTATCGTCTATGGCGACAGGGGGAGTGGTGACTGGGTTTCCATCGGCATCATAGCGCTGCGCATAGATGCCATAACTGCTGCCGTTCTGACCAAAAGACTGCCAGCTCACCACAAACCCGCCATCCGCCAACGCCGTGATCGATGGTGCAGATTGATCACCAAGTGTATAAGTATTGACCCGGAATTCACCCCCCTGAGCCACCCCATTGGCATCATAGCGCTGCGCATAGATGCCATAACTGCTGCCGTCCTGACCATCAGACTGCCAGCTCACCACGAATCCGCCATCATTAAGCGTCGTGATCGATGGGTCTTCTTGATAACCACTTGTCGTGGTATTGACCTGGAATTCACCACCCTGAGCCGCCCCATCGGCTTTATAGCGCTGGGCATAGATGTCATCATTAGACTGCCAGCTCACCACAAACCCGCCATCCGCCAGCGCCGTGATCGATGGATCATATTGACCGCTGGTTGTCGTGGTATTGACCTGGAATTCAATGTTCTGAGCCACCCCATTGGCATCATAACGCCGCGCATAGATGCCATCACCGTTGCCGTCAGGAGACTCCCAGCTCACCACAAACCCGCCATCCGCCAGCGCCGTGATCGATGGATTATATTGATCGGCGGTTGTAGTGGTATTGACCGGGAATTCACCGCCCTGAGCCACCCCTTTGTCATCATAGCGCCGAGCATAGATGCCCTTACCGCTGCCGTCCTGATTCTGAGACGTCCAGCTCACCACAAACCCGCCATCCGCCAGCGCCGTGATCGATGGTTCTTCTTGAGGACCACCTGTAGTGATATTGACCTGGAATTCATCGCCCTGAACAGCCCCATCGGCTTTATAGCGCTGCGCATAAATGCCCCAATCGCTGCTGTCCTGATCTTTAGACTGCCAGCTCACCACGAATCCGCCATCCGTCAGCGCCGCGATCGATGACTTGCTTTGACTCAAAAGCGTATGGGTATTGACCTGGAATTCAACCCCCTGAGCCACCCCACTGGCATCATAGCGTTGCGCATAGATGCTATCACCGCTGCCGTCATAAGACTGCCAGCTCACCACAAACCCGCCAGCCGCCAACGCCGTGATCGATGGGTTGGTTTGAAAAATATTTGTAATGGGACTGACCCTGAATTCCAGAACGCCACCATAGGAGAGCTGTAGGGTTCTCGATTCAATGGTTCCAATTTGCGTGCCTAATACCCAGTCTCCGCCCAGATCTTGCGCACCGGTCAGATTGGTCGATGCCGCAACATTGGCGCCAGTCAAGTGCGCCAATCGTTCGATAAATTGTTGGCCAACATTGCCTTGCGCCACCTCGCAACCATACAGCAGGATGTCGCCACTATCGCTTAAGTGCGTTCCAATTTCGGTCAGTTGTTCCGCATAGCCTGCCAGATTGGCGTTGTTTAACTCGCCCGACCCCAGCATCAATGTACCCGGTGCGCCATGCGAGATAATGTCAATTGCGCTCAATTCAAATCTGCTGCGCAAAGCGGCAAGTATCTGCATCACGCCATCTTTATCCGCATCCAGCACAACAATCTCTGAAGCGGAAGATATTTGCGGGATCAAGCTTTGATAATCGGTAACAAGGGAATCAATGAAAACGATACGACTGGACATAATAATTTTCTCCATAACAAAAGTTAGATGGTTAGCTTGCTTCAGCCAGCAATTTTCTTAAACGTGAAACAGATACAGATACAGATACAGGTAACGCTGGTAAGAAAGACACATCCCGATTGACAGTGCATTCGCGATTAGCTATTTGCTAGGCAGGTTGCGGAAACCGTCAATAACAAATGCAATGAGAGCTATCTAAATATATCATATCATTCAGAGAATTAATCATAACAAAATAACCCCTGCGCAGCCACCTCCGCCAGTTTCCAAGAAAACAAAAGACAAGAGCGCAATCATGCACCGCGCGTACAAGAACAAACCACTATTCTCGGCACGATAAAAGTCAACGCTCCAGTGATGCTGAAAAGTATCTGCATGAGTCTGAAAAAAGCGGTCAACAAAATTTTTGTAGACAAGGGGAGAAAATTCCCTTAAAAAATGAAAAAACTTCACTTCCTGTCAAAAAACGCACAACCCGTGTCATCCGGAAATTTTCCCCGCTCGCTACAGTAAAATTTTCAGGGTTATGCAGATCTTTACGACGGGAAATTTTTTTAAACAGTTTGAAACAAAGTTGGGAATCAATGTACAAAGAACTGTCAAGAAATTGACAAGCCTAAAAAATACAAGCAAATTATAAAAAATAAACAACCAACCATTTCAGGTGTAAATATGGATGCCCAAAATGTAATCGATTATCCGAATAACAATACCGTTTTTATGGTATGGAATTTCAAGAACAATACGGCTATAAAGCCCGTCTTTCAACAAATATGTGCCTTGATGAACAATCTTAATAATTCTGCCCAGGTACGTACTACCACTTCAAAAGCAAGTGTAGTTATGGGCATTAGTTCTCAAGCCTGGAAAAAACTGGACCTGCCCGAACCGCTCCCAAAAGAGCTGGTTGACTTTAATCCAATAGTTGGACAAAAGCATGTGGCTGTAGCCACACAAGGCGATTTACACTTTCATATCCGAGCCGACGAGAAAAGTTATTGCATTGATATGGCTGCAGAAATTTCGGTGATCTTATCGCAAATAGCAGAATGCGTAGAAGAAGTTCACGGATTTAGATATTGGGATGGGAGAAGTATTTTAGGATTTGTAGATGGCACAGAAAACCCTTCTGGTGCCGACAGGACATTTTTTGGGATTATCGGTAATGAGGATGAAAAGTATAAAGGAGGGAGCTATCTTTTTGTTCAAAAATATATTCACGATTTAGTGGCGTGGAGAGCTTTGCCAGTTGCCGAACAGGAAAAGGTTCTCGGCAGAAGTAAAGCAAATGATATTGAAATGACTGATGATGTAAAGCCTTCAAATTCACATGCCGCATTGGCAAATGTCGGCGATGACCTGAAAATTATTCGGGACAATATGCCCTTTGGCAATATGGCGAACAATGAAATGGGAACCTACTTTATAGCTTATGCAAGTACTTTTAGTACGGTAACAAAAATGCTAACCCGAATGTTTAAAGGTGAGCCAGAAGGTAATTACGATAGAATTTTAGATTTTAGTAAGGCTACAACAGGAACGTTGTTCTTTTGCCCTTCTATGAGTATGTTAAAAGAGTTTGCGGGATAGGAAACAAATGAAATCTTTATGTCAAAAACCATTGCAGATAAAGTAATCGCCTTGAATCGTGAGTTACGCTACTCCGGTATACTGACCAATGGCTTTCAGGTAATGAACCCTTATTTGGATAACCCTGAAACAATGAAAATCCGAATGTATGGCTGCAATCTAAACCAATTCATCATCAGCAATTGAATGCCTTGCAAACTGTGGGTGTCCATGTAAGGTCTTTCAGATGCGGTAATTCGGAAGATAATTGGAAATAGGGCGCGCAAGCCTTCGACAGGGTTTGATGATGAAGTCATCGTTCAATACAATGCATAGAAACGGTCTCTGATGATCTTGCCATCCTGCCAGTGCTGCACTGCTACCTGGTCGAATTTTTTATGCCCGAAGTCTTTGTGCTGGTATTCGTAATGCCATTCGGTCATTGTTACGTTGTCACCCACGGCAGTCGATATGATTTCGGATTTAAGCCATGTTTCAACGCCACTGAATAACTCGGATTCCCGGTCTTTGGCTTGTTCTAAACCTTGCGCCACCACACCATTTTTTTCGATCACGATACAATCGGGATGATAATATTTGTCCATCGACTCCAATATTTCGCCTTTGAGAATCATCTGATTTAGGTCATTGAGCTTTTCTTCCAAAGTCATTTTTTATTTTTCCCGAATTAAATGGTGGCTGATTCAACAAATGCGATTGCCTAAGCAATCTGTCAATGCTCATGATATTTTTCCCATCTTGCCGCTTTGGTAATCCACCATGGCCTGGCGAATTTCCTCCGCCGTGTTCATCACAAACGGACCGCTGCCTGAGATGGGTTCATCGATCGGTTCGCCGCACAATAGCAACGCTGTGGTATCGGGTGCGCTATCGATATGAATATAATTGCCGACCCGATCGAACAGACCGACTTCTGCTGCGCCAATGGCTTCAGAGTTATTGACACGCGCTGACCCCTTGAGCACTGCCAGTAGTGTGTTGTAGCCATCCGGCACAGCCAGGTCGATAGGTTGCTCATTGGTTAAACGCAAATCCCATACGTTGATCGGCGAAAAGGTATGTGTCGGCCCAGTAGTTCCATCGAATTCACCGGCAATGACGCGCACACTGCCTTGGCCGTTCGGGAGCTGGACGACCGGAATCTGACTATTCAGGATGCTTTGATAACGTGGGCGCGACATCTTATCTTTGGTCGGTAGATTGACCCATAGCTGCACCATCTCAAGTACACCGCCGCGCCGCGCAAAATCCCGGCCATGAAATTCTTCGTGAACCAGACCGGAAGCTGCCGTCATCCACTGCACGTCGCCGGGGCCAATTTTGCCGCCACTACCGGAACTATCGCGATGCTCCACTTCACCGCTATACACAATGGTGACGGTTTCAAAACCGCGATGTGGATGCTCTCCCACGCCACGGCGTTGTTCGGTCGGCGGGAATTCCATCGGTCCAGCATAATCGAACAGCAAAAAGGGACTGATCATGGGCCCCAGCGCTGAATAGGAAAATAGTGTGCGCACCGGAAAACCATCACCGACCCAGTGCTGGCTTGTATTTCTCTGAATGCGCAATAATTTCTTGAGCGATACTTCAGGTTTTATCGCTATCATGAGTTGTCTCCTGTTATTGAGGAATCACGCCTATTTATCATACTACGCTATTGTTCAAATGCGCAATTCGGAAGGTTTCTGGCGCGGCTCAATTCATGAGAATTCTCAACCAAAACTATTTTTTCATGGGAACGTGAGTTTTGCCACATGACTGCGATTACTCATACAGGTTATATTATGTATTAAGGGATGTTTTCTCATAAACCTTCCTGAGCTAGAGGATCGATGCTGAGTTTCTAACATTTGGTGATTTATCGACTAGGTGGTCTCGGACAAATTAACAAAATTAGAGCAGAGGATATCCTTAAGTACAATTCAAATTTAATTAAAAGAATAGGAGCTTCGTGTGATGAAGAAGGACAAGTTTTTTCGATTAGCTGCGGCTTTTATGTCGCTATCTTTCTTAAGTGCTATGAATTATGCAGTAGCTTCTGGTGGTGAAGTAAAGCGGAGTGGCGGTGTAACTATTTTAACAGTGTCGTCAAATAATCTGCAGCCTCAAATGGCTAGTGCTAGTATTAGCTTCTCTGATGCGCGTGCAATGCAAATGCCAGAACCGCCACACATGGTACCGGATACTCTGGAAGTTTCCAGAGAAACAAAAACAAGGAAAGTCTTTAAAGGAGCGCCTGGTTTTGTATCTGGGCAAGCAGGTAATGGAAAGAGAAAACCCATGTCGATCCCTAAGCTGAATGCAATCGACGTGAACGATAGCATTTCAACGCAAGAGTTTGGAACGTCCCAACATCCCTTCACTACATCACGTGCCGACGCTAAAGCGGGTCAAGTGTCTAGAGAGTATCCTTTTAGCGCATCCGGTAAGCTATTTTTCAATATCGGTACGAGCTCATACGTTTGTTCTGCTTCCTTAATCAAAAAAGGCATCATAGTGACTGCCGCTCACTGTGTAGCGGGATACGGTACTGGCGAGTTTCATAGTAATTGGGTTTATGTGCCTGCCCAGAACGATCGATTTACTCCTAATGCGCCTTATGGCGTATATAGCGTTACAGATGCCGTAGTCATGTCGTCATGGATCGATGGAACTGATGGATGTGATGTTATTTGTCCCAATGATGTCGCTGTGCTGGTAGCAGCGCCCATCGAAGGTGTATACCCTGGCACCCGCACAGGTTTCTTGAGCTACGGCTGGGATAACTATGGTTTCACTTCTTTTGTAGGGCTTAATGCAGCTGCAATTACCCAATTAGGTTATCCGGTAGGACTGGAGAATGGAGGTGTGATGCAGCGTACAGATTCGCTTGGTTACACGATAACAACTGCCGGATGGTTTAACAATATCCAGATTGGTTCAAGAATGAGGGGTGGTTCCAGTGGCGGACCTTGGATTATCAATTTTGGTATGGATTCTTCTGCATCACCTGATCTTCCAGGTTCAAGCGCTCAAAAGAATACCATTGTTGCCGTGACAAGTTGGGGCCGCACCAGCACTGATCCGATGGTGCAAGGCGCCAGTCCGTTTACGAGCAATAATATTGTACCGTTGGTCAACACAGTCTGCCCTAGTGAAGCATGTTAATATACAGTAACGCATAGCAGTAAGCCCCTGATTATATACCGGGGGCATCAAAATTTATTGCTTCCTTGTCGTGGCGATTCCTTCAAAAATACTTCACGTTCCAGTTCCAGTTCCAGTTCCAGTTCCAGTTCCAGTTCCATCGGACTTTTAGATACCTGGCAGCTACCATTTGCACAATTTAATTTTTTATTTTTCCGTAAACAATAATTCAACTTCGCTCAAAAACTCTTCGGTTGATATTTGGCTTCCCATGCGCCCACGAATGATTGCTTTATGTTCGAAAGATTTTGCCCCATTCTTCATGACAAGAGATTTGAATTCATCAATATGGTTCTGCCCGTAATTGCTGTTGTAAGAATTGAAAAACACAACATCCTTGCCATCGAAGCGATTATTTTCTGCAAATTTCCAGATAGGAGGAGAAGGTCGATAAAACCATATCGGCGAACCCAGATAGATTTTAGTGTATTTAGCAAGATCAATAGTTTGTGGCGTAATTTCTACTTCACGATCTTGAAAAGACACTGCGGCGTTTGCTAATCCATTCAGCCCGATTTCATACTTGGGCGCTTCTATATTGATGAGTTCCGCATCGAGCATTTCAGCAATCTTGTTCGCCATGATCGCCGTATTTCCTGAGCGTGAAAAATAAATGACGGCGATATCCGATTGCTTTGATGCCTCTGATTTTGAAAGCAAGCTGCTGTTTTTATCAAACTGACTTTTTTCTATCGAAGTAATCATTACAGGGGCAATGATTGCAGCCAAAACCAAGATTGAAATAATCGTATAAAAAAACACTTTTTTCATTTTTCCTTCAAGTTACTGTTTTTAGGTAAATTTATCTGGTTTATCCAAACTATCCTATCATAAGGCTATGAAATTATTGCCTAAAAAGATGGGTTGGAAGAATATATTTTTTTGTGCAACATCAAGTTAAACTTTATTTATGAAAGAGAATCTGAAAGTGTTGCTGCGCAAATAGATATTGTGCAGCTGACATAAACTTCCTCACTACCCTCTAACGTGAAGCTGCTTATCGTACATGATCTAAAATCTGTCGATGTCACTCAGTGAGATGGCGGATGAAGCGGCGCGCGACCAGCTTCGAGATTTTTTGCTGGGCTTGTCTGTCGGGTTTGATCATGCTCGTGGTAAGCTGCGGAGCTAAAATGACTGGCTCGCGGGCCGCGAGCAGGTGAGAGAGTAAATGGTCAAGAGACTAAAGTAATTGCGTTCCATGATTCAATTTTTTCAGAAAGGATTATTATGACGAATCGAAATATCACACGAAGACAATGCTTACTCGGGGCCTGCGGTTTGGGTCTGGGAGCGGCCTTGGGCGTTAAAGCAGACGCACCTTCATCCGGATCAATCAGCACAGAGCCTTATCCACGTAATGCCGATGAGGCACTGAGACGATTGAAAGCGGGCAACCAACGATTTATGGATGATAAACCGTTACATGATCGCCAGGAGTCTTCCTGGCGCAGCCTTCTTGTGGAAAAGCAGAAACCGTTTGCCACCATTCTGGGATGCAGCGATTCGCGTGTGCCGCCTGAACTCATTTTTGATGTTGGATTTGGTGAGCTCTTCACAGTTCGTGTTGCCGGCAATGTTATTGCGGAAGATGTGATCGGCTCATTGCAATATGCCGGGCGCCACCTCCGTACTCCATTAGTAGTCGTGTTGGGTCATGAAAAGTGTGGTGCCGTCGCTGCTACCGTGGAGGAAATGATCAATACGCCTACTGAACCTGAACACATCGGATCGCTGATCCAGTTGATCAAGCCCGGTCTAACCAGCCTCAGTCTGGAAGTGCGCAAGGAAGGAGTGGATAAAGATGCATTGATCAGTGCTGCGGTGGAAGCAAATGTTCGATGGTCTTTGCATCAACTCGTCACGCTACCCGCAGCGGCGCGGGCTTTGCGGGAAGGACGGGTAGTCCTTATGGGGGGCATTTATGAACTGGAGACGGGGCGTGTTCGTTTTCTAAGTTAGGCTCGCCTGTTACTCATTCATTTCCAGATAGATATGGTTGAGATTCTCCGAAGATAGGCAGAATTAATTAGATGAGCAGGGCGATCGTGTTGGAAATACTGTAGTTCGATTGCTGGAAAATAACGCCAATCCTATTGGTTATGGATTGTCCAGCTGCCGCAGATAGTTGCGCCATCCACCTAAATGACTAATGTCTTTTGCATTATTGATGGCATAGCGCTCGCACAGAAAACCTGATACCGTTTCACTATTTGCCAAGGTTATCGAGCCGATTCCTAGGGGTGCTGGAATACTGGCTACAAAACTGCCCAACTCGCGTGCCGGTAACTCCCAAATCTCCACTTCGATGGCAACGCCTTGTTCATCTTTGTTAACTCGAACTAAGCCGGGGCGTAGTGGCGGGTCTCCCGGTAGCGCGTAGAGCTTGTAATCGGATGAAGTGGCCGTGCTGGCGACTAACCGGCCTTGGCGACTGGTTAATTGTTCATTCAACGGCAAACCGGACAAATGTGCGCCACACACGGCTATCCGTACCTGACCGGATCGAGATGCGGCAGGAAAGGAGATATGTTGGGGCATCGCAATGCCGGTCGCACCCAATGGCAGTGAATAGACTTGTTGCAGTCGATGCGCCAGACGCAGCAGCGGTTCATCCTGGTGGGCCGGTGCTGCCAGCGTGATGCCAAAAGGCAGTCCATCACTTTGGAAACCGGCAGGCACGGCGACTGCGGCATAGTCGAGCAGATTCATGAAATTGGTGTAATAGCCCAGGTTGGTATTGAGACGTATGGGATCCTGCTGCATGGCATGAATGGGATAAAGCGTGCCGGCAGTTGGTGTCAGCATGCAGTCAACTTGTGTCCAAATCTGATCTGCTTGTTGTTTGATGCTGCGTAATTGATAGATTCCATTGAAAGCATCCGCAGCGGAGCGCTGTTTCGCGGTTGCGATGATCTCGCGCACCGGTGCGATAATCTGATCGCTGTGCAATTCGAAGAAAGATTGAGTGGCGGCATAACGCTCAGCTATCCAGGGACCTTCGTACAAGAGACGGGCGGCTTCAAGGAACGGTTCAAAATCAATCTCGATAGCCTCTCCACCCAGTGCTTGCATGCGAGCTACTGCGTCGTTGAACAGTCGTTCACTCTCATGATTATCGAAAAATTTCAATTGCTGTTGGCGCGGGATGCCAAAGCGAAAATGGAGTGCAGCGCCAAAATCAAAGCCATGTCCCTCTCTTTCCCTGGAATAGATATCTTCTGCGTCATAAGCGGCGGAAATTGCCAGGATGTGCGCTGCATCGGCGGCCGTATGGGTGAACACGGATGCCGTATCGAGGGAGCGACAGGCGGGTACCATACCTTGCGCAGAAAACCAGCCCTTGGTAGGTTTGTAGCCGATCAAGTTATTAAAAGCAGCGGGAACTCTGCCGGAACCTGCGGTATCGGTGCCGAGACTGAAACACACTTGCCCTTTGGCGACAGCGACCGCCGAACCTGAACTGGAGCCGCCGGAAATATACTCGGGATTGAATGCATTGCGGCATGCGCCATACGGCGATCGCGTGCCATTCAATCCGGTGGCGAATTGGTCGAGATTGGTTTTGCCAATGGGGATTGCGCCGGCATCGATCAATTTTTGCACGACTGTGGCGCTACGCGATGGTGTGTAGGCAAAAGCCGGGCAGGCTGCCGTGGTCGGTATGTCTGTCAGATCGATATTATCTTTGATGGCGAAGGGCACGCCATACAGTGGCAGTGACGTCATGTCTTGCGCTTCTACTTTGCGGGCGTAGTCCCGCAACGATTCCAGTGACAGTATGGAAATCCAGATATGATCGGGATCATTCTGAATGTCGGCATGAATGGCTTCGACCATTTGCGTGGGCGATAGCTCACCGCTGGCGTAGCGACGCAGTAAAGAGGGCATATCGCCCAGTGGAAGAAGTTTTTGCATCATCATTGGTTTTCCTGGACGATGAACAGCACTTGCCCGGCGGAGACATATCCGCCTTGCTTGCAGAATAACTGCTGTAGCGTGCCGGTAACGGGTGAATCCACCGGAAATTCCATTTTCATCGACTCGATCATGACCACTGGCTTGCCTGCTTCCACTTGATCACCTTCTTTGACCAGTAGCTTCCACACGGTGCCGGTTACCTGCGAGCTGATGGCTTGCGCGCCCTCCGGCAAATCCAGTTCGCTTTGTGGGCCTGCTTCATCGAGCGTATCTTCACTGACATGCTGCGCTTGACCACTGGCTTCCCAACGTTGCCGTTCGGCTTCAAATGCAGCCTGCTGCCGGGTTTTGAATGCGCTGATACTGGCGGCGTGTTGCTGCAGGAAAGCATGGTATTGTTTCAGGTTCAGTGTCGTTTCTTCCGTGCGCAGTTTGAAGTGCCCGGTGATGAAATCCTTACGTAGCTTGAGCAATTCGCTTTCACTGACCGGATAGAAGCGGATTTGATCGAAGAAGCGCAATAGCCAAGGTTGGCCGTCTTTGAAATCGGCGGTCTGGCGATAACGATTCCACATCGGTACGGTACGGCCGACGAACTGATAGCCGCCCGGACCTTCCATGCCGTATACGCATAAATAGGCGCCACCGATACCGACGGCATTTTCGGGTGTCCAGGTACGCGCCGGATTGTATTTGGTGGTGACCAGACGATGCCGCGGATCCAGCGGAGTTGCTACAGGCGCACCCAGATAGACATCGCCCAGTCCCATCACCAGATAGCTGGCTGCAAATACGATATGTCGAACCTCTTCGATGCTTTCCAGCCCGTTAATGCGGCGGATAAATTCAATATTGCTCGGGCACCAGGGCGCGTCGCTGCGTACCGATTGCATGTATTTTTCGATGGCGAGTCGCGTGGCCGCATCATCCCAGGATAAAGGCAGGTGGATAATGCGAGACGGTACTTCCATGTTATGAATCGATGGCAGCTGGCTCTCGCCCGCGATCAGAAGCGCCAGTAATTCCTCGCGCGCCAGTTGGCTTGAGTCAAAATGAATCTGCAGTGAGCGTATGCCGGGAGTCAGATCCAATATGCCGCGAAGTTCACCACTATTGATGTGCTGCTGTAGCCATGTCATCAATGCATGCGCACGAAAGCGTAAATTCAAATCGAGTACTGCCGAACCATATTCGATCAGCAGGTATTTATCGCCGGATTGGCGATAAGTGACTTGCACTTGTGTCGCGCTCTCCGGAATACAGTGCAGAATGGGACTACCCGGCTTTCCGGATCGAGCCACCATCGGCGCACTTGCATCCGCGCGAAGATGCTGAATCAGTTGGTTCTGCTGTTGTTCCAGCGCCAGCGCTTGCTCCATCGATATCGGATAAAAGCGGATGCTGTCGCCGGGTTTGAGTTGACCGGTTTTCCACAATTCCGCCTGAACGATGGTGACCGGGCACACGAAACCACCTAGGCTGGGGCCGTCAGGGCCGAGGATAATCGGCATATCGCCGGTAAAATCGACTGCACCGATGGCATAGGCATTGTCGTGAATATTGGAGGGATGCAGGCCGGCTTCGCCACCATCGCTACGCGCCCACTGGGGCTTAGGGCCGATCAGACGCACGCCGGTGCGGCTGGAGTTATGGTGCACCTTCCATTCGGCGGCAAAAAATTGTTCAATGTCCGCTTCGGTAAAAAAATCCGGTGCGCCGTGAGGGCCGTACAATACGGCAATTTCCCAGTGATTGGTATAAAGCGGCGCCCATTCCTGCGGCAAATGCTGTGGCGCCGGCTGGGAAGGCGGCAGCGGTTCTACATGCAAGACATCGCCGGCGCGCAGCACGCGTCCGGCATGTCCGCCAAACTGGCCGAGTGTGAAGGTGGATTTGCTGCCGAGATAATCGGGTACCTGAAAACCACCGTGTACGGCCAGATAAACCCGGCTGCCGGCTTGCCGGGTCTTGCCAAACTGCACGAGCGCGCCGGTTTTAATGACATGGGATTGCCATAGTGGCAGCGGCTTGCCATCCAGCGATACATCGATAGACGCACCACAGATGGCAATGACGCTGTCGCAATTAAAACGCAGCGTCGGGCCCGCCAGCGTAATTTCCAATCCGGCGCTGTCCTCAGGATTGCTGACCAGCCGGTTAGCCAGGCGAAAAGCTAGGCTATCCATCGGTCCCGAAGGTGGAACGCCGACGTTCCAGTAACCGATCCGACCGGGATAATCCTGTACCATGGTTTGCACGCCGGCATTCAGAACGTCGATACTGTGCGGTTGATAATGGAAGCTATTGAGAAATTGCGTGTTCGACTGCCCATTGCGGAATACCGTGCTGTGCAATATTTGCTTGAGATAAGCCAGATTGGTTTCAATGCCTTGTAGCGACGTGCCGTCTAATGCGGCCAGCAGTTTGGCGATGGCGGTTTCCCGTTGTGGTGCATGCACGATAATCTTGGCCAGCATCGGATCGTAAAATGCGGATACTTCAATGCCGCGCTCAACCCAGGTTTCAACGCGCGCTGCAGCAGAGAATTCCGCTGCGGTGAGCGTACCGCTGGAGGGCTGAAAACCTTTGGCGGGATTTTCGGCATACACCCGTACCTGAATCGAAGCGCCGCTGGGTTTGATCGTGAAAGAATCAAGGGGAGGGAGGTCGCCAGCCGCTTGCCGCACCATCCATTCCACCAGGTCAATGCCGGTGACTTCTTCCGTCACGCCATGTTCGACCTGCAGACGGGTATTGACCTCAAGAAAATAAAATTTACCATTGGCATCGTCAAAAATATATTCAACTGTGCCGGCGGATTGGTAGTTGACCGCTTTACCAAGACGCACCGCCGTGTCCAGCAATGCTTGGCGCAGATGCGGTGCAAGATTGGGAGCAGGTGTCTCTTCGATGACTTTCTGATTGCGTCGTTGCATGGAGCAATCACGCTCACCCAGTGCAACGACCTGACCCTTGCCGTCACCGAAAATCTGCACTTCGATGTGGCGTGCTCGGTCGACAAATTTTTCCAGGAATAAACCGGCATCCTTGAAATTGTTTTGTGCCAACGTTTTGACCGATTCGTAGGCACCAACCAATTCATCCTGGTTCCAGCACAAACGCATGCCGATGCCGCCACCGCCGGCGGTGCTTTTCAACATGACGGGATAGCCGATGTGTTCGGCCTGATGACAAGCGTCATCCAGGCTTTCCAACAAACCGGTTCCGGGCAGCAGTGGCACTTGATTCTCCAATGCCAAGGCGCGCGCCGTGTGCTTTAAACCAAAATCGCGCATTTGCTGCGGCGTAGGGCCAATGAAGCGGATGCCGTGTGCAGCGCACTGCTCGGCAAAATCCGCTTTTTCACTAAGAAAACCATAACCGGGGTGAATGGCTTGCGCGCCGCTTTGCTGAGCAATTTCCAGGATTTTGTCGGTGCGCAAATAGCTTTCCGCAGCGAGTCCGCTGCCAATGCAGTAGGCTTCATCGGCTTCGGTGACGTGCCGCGATAATGCATCGGCTTCGGTATAAACGGCGACACTTTTGACTTGCATGCGGCGCAGGGTGCGGATAATCCGGCAAGCAATGGCGCCGCGATTGGCAATTAAGACTTTATCGAACATAGCGTTATCCTTTTTCTTGATGAATCATCAACTGGATTTATCGGTTATTGGGAATCCCAGATCAATAACCGGATCGGTGTTGGATTATAGGCATTGCACGGATTGTTGAGTTGCGGACAATTCGAGATCAATACCAGTACATCCATTTCAGCCTGCATTTCGACGTACTTGCCCGGTGCCGAGACACCATCGACAAATTCCAAGCCACCTGCTTCGGTGACCGGGACATTCATGAAAAAATTGATGTTGCTGGGTATGTCGCGCTTGCTCATGCCGAGCTGCTCGCAAGCTGTATCATGTGCCAGCGCATGCAGAAAATTGTCGCGACAGCTGTGCATCGGGTATTTTTCCAGTGCATAGCGTACCGTGTTGCTTTCTGCCGCACAGGCGCCGCCTAGTGTGTCATGCCGCCCACAGGTATCGGCTACGATCGTGAGCATGGTATTACCAAAATTGGAGCAAAGCTTGCTGCCGGTAGTCAGATATAGCTTATTCTGAGCGCGTATGGTATCGGTGGCGCTATAGCGCTCCAAGGCGTGGTCGGCATTGAAAAATAGCGTATCGACGGCTTGATTGCCTTCCAGATCAACGATACGGAAAGTTTGCCCTTGCTTGACGATGCCGACCCAGGGTTCGCCGGCTGCGCAGATTTCATCGACTACGGCGAGATCCGGGTTGAGTTTGCTGGCTATCATAGTTGGCGTATTCATTGCGCACCTCCACAGGGGTGATAGAACCGATGGGTATTGTGTAATCCTCTAACGTTTTCAGCGATTTCCCGGCACATGGAGGCTGTCGCATCGGGTGTCACAAATGCCGACAAATCAACGGCACCGGGCTGGTAAGTTGGTTCTGTATCCAGCGGATGCGGGGCAGTCGAGAGTATGACCAAGGTATCCATTTCAAAACTCAGATCAACATGATCACCCGTTTTGCTGTTGCCAGCATGAAATGTCAGCTTGCCATCAGCATCAGCAGTGACTTTGCTGAAGAAATTAATATTGGATACAACGTCGCGCATGCCTAATCCCCATTTACCCAGTTCGATTAGCATGCCATCCAGGCCGCTGCGGAACATGTGATTGCGATGTTCCTGATAGCGTGCAGTGCCATATTTTTGTTGTATTGACTGAGCATCACTCAATCCGCATACGGTATCGTTCCAACCAGCGGTATCTGCTGTAATGCAGCAGAAAATCCGCCCCATGTCGGAATGGCACGCATGCCCTTGGGTCAGACGGAAGGTATGCTGCGATTTCAATGTGTCTGCCATATTGTAGCGCTCGAGCTTTTCTTCCTGATTAAAGAACAGCACCGCCGCATTTGCGCCACCGTTTACGTCCGTCAGACGCAATGTGGCACCGCGACGCATGATGCCGGACCAGTGGCATCCGCCGGGTATGGATTGTTTCCAGATGATGTCTTGTTGATTCATGATGAACTCCTTATGAAAGCAATTTTACTTCGTGCTAATCCATTTCTTGCAAAGGATATACAGTGTAGTGACCGTCAGAATACTGCCGAGTACCAGTGGCGTTGCCCATAATTGCCACCACGGCGCATCGGCTGAAATGGCATACGGCCGTGGCCAGGCGATGTTAATCACCTCAAACAGCGACCAAATAAATGCCAGGATATTGATGATCAATCCCCATGCGCCAAGTTTTAGTTCGCCAAGTTGAGGATTCCACCGGCCTGTGAGCCGGGCAAACAATGCGAATCCGGTCGTGAACGTGAACATGGCATATAGGCCGCCGGTACCGAAAGCGATAATGGTGGCTACAGCGTCATCGTTGAGCCCGAAAATCAATCCGCAGCCTGCCAGCAGAACGGTAAAGAGAACCGCGTTACGCGGTGTTTTGCTGACCGTGACCCGACTTAATATGGCTGGCATATTGCCTTCCCGCGCCATGGAATAAACGATGCGGGAAGTATATTTGGTCATGGACGCGCCGCAGGCCAGAAAAGCAACCATCACAATGGCCAGAAAGGGTTTTTCAAACCAAGCGCCAATGCTGCTGGCAATCAATGGTGTGACCGGATCAGCGGTGTGGCTGGAATGTCTTAATGTGTCATGATCAAATGCCAGGATCAGCGCGGCTGAGTTAAATAAAACCACCGTGCCGACAACCAGTAGCGACATGAGAATTGCACGCGGCACCATGCGTTTCGGTTGATGGGTTTCTTCCGCCGTGGTGGAGCAGGCATCAAAGCCGATAAAAGCCCAGCCAGCAATAGCCAGTGCGGCCAGGAAAGCGGTCATTTCACTGGGCGCAGTTCCGGTACCCATGTGCTGAAATAATTCCATGAAAGAATGTTGGCGGAAGAAAAGAAATAACAGCAACGCAACGCCGAGTGATCCTACCACCTCGGCGTAAACACCGAGTTTGATCACCAGATTGAAAATGCCGACAGGTGCCAGATTGAGTAGCGTGCAGAGAAAGAGGAATAGGGCGCCCCAGAGCACCATCATCGCGCCGCTATCGCCTTGTGACCCGCAAAAGGTGGCGAGCCAGAAACCGCCTGTGTAAGCGGTTGTCGTGACCATGGCAATGGTGGAGCAAATATAAATCACGCCCGCATATTGCCCGGCGATGGCGCCACCCAGTTGCCGTGCCCATTTATAGGCGCCGCCTGCAATCGGGAATTGCGAAGACAATTCTGCATAAACAGTGGCTACCAGTAGCTGCATGAGCAAGCACACCGCCAATGCAGCAAACCAACCGCCGCCGGTGACTGTGGTTTGCACGCCGATAATGGCATAGAGTCCGGCGACCGGCGAGACAACCGCAAAACCCAGTGTAAAGCTGTGCCATACACTCATGCTGCGATTGAGCATATCGCCGGTTACATGAGCATCTTGTGAAGAAGCGATTTGTTTCGTTGAAACTGACATAACAAGTCTCCATACAAAAAGGGTTTGCCGAGATTGTAATGCACTCCAAGTACATTACGCTTAATCTCCCGGGCTTTTTTCCCTCCGTGGAGTCTCATTATCACGAGACCGGAAACTCTTGGACCTGACGCCGTTTCTTGCACCGACCGGAACCCTAGTTTCCATTGAATTACTGCTTTTTGAGTTGCTATGACGCCAATCGTTCAATCGGCGTTTTAGAAAGCGATAACGTTCAGTATTTTAAATGCGCGGTTTGAAAAAAGCAATGGCTTGGAGATTGCGTGATTGCTGGTTTAACAAAGCTTGATATGATGGAATCCGGATTGGCGCATCACTCAAACTTCTCTGTTAGATTTATTGATCAGCAGCCAATCGTTCGAGTCGTTCAACTAACATTACAATTACGTCCCCGTCGCTGCCAAAGTCGGCATCTAATTTCCTATATTTTTCATGTATGTTATAGTGAAAACGGCATCATAGTATGCCACTCCTATTAACGCTGTGTGGAGGATCAAGATGAAGAAAGATAAGCTTGAGATACGCGAGGCGATTGTGGATACGGCTGTTATCATCGCGGAACGTTCAAATTGGGAGACGGTACGGTTGTTTGATGTGGCTGCTGAATTGAACATTTCCCTGGATGATATCCGTCTTTACTTCCGCGAAAAGGAAGACCTGGCTGACGCTTGGTTTGACCGGGCTGACAGCCACATGCTCAAGGCTGCGGAAACCATGGGGTTTCTGTCGCTGTCGCCGCGAGAACGCTTACATCATCTCATCATGACCTGGCTGGATGCGTTGACTGCACACCGCAAGGTTACGCGGCAGATGATCGGCGCCAAGCTGGAACCCGGCCATCTGCACATCCAGATCCCTGCCATTATGCGCATCAGTCGCACGGTGCAGTGGATGCGCGAAGCTGCGCAGCGTGATGCCACCTTTGTACGCCGCGCACTGGAAGAAACCGCGCTGACCACGATTTATCTGGCCACGTTTGCGTACTGGATGCGCGACGAATCCGAGAATTCACAGTGCACGCGCGATTTTCTGGAACAGAAACTACAGGTAGCCGAGACGCTGGATCGTTTAATCTACAGAACCCCACGCACTGAAACCGCCGTTGATTCTTCAGCGGAAACCAGCACGACACATGAAATCCCAGTTGTTGTCGAGGCTGCTCCACTGACAGAATCCATGACGCCAGAAATGCATGCCAGGTCCGATTAAGCCGTGGATCCGCTCACGCACGCCTTAAGCGGCGCTTTGTTGGCGCGGGCTGTCGCACGACTGCCAGCGCCATCGCATCCTGAGCGAGCCGCATTGCCGCTACGCATGCAGATTGCCGCCGGTTTTGTCGCAGCGGCGTTTCCCGATGTTGACTTTGCGCTGCGTCTGATCGACACGCTGACCTATCTCAATTGGCATCAAGGTCCGACGCATTCGCTGGTTCTGTTGCCGCTGTGGGCATGGTTACTGGCTTGGCTGTTTTCATGGCTTTCTCACAGACGCTATGACTGGAAATTATTTGTTGTGCCCGCTGGTTTGGGTATCGCTATCCATATTACCGGAGACTTGATTACATCGTATGGATTGATGCTGTTCGCGCCCTTTTCTACCCAGCGTTTTTCTCTATCGCTGGTATTCGTCATCGATCCCTGGTTCAGCCTGATTGTCATCGCTGGGCTGATTGCTTCATGGCGTTATCCGCAACGCAGAATCCCAGCGATTATTGCTTTGGTAAGTTTGTGCGGTTATGTGATTTTTTTATGGACGTTACATCAGCAAGCCACTGAGATCGCCATTCGCCATGTCACGGCAGAAGCCATGCCGAAAGCGCAAATCAGTGTGCTACCGCAGCCATTGTCACCGTTTCACTGGAAAATCATCATCCGGCACGATGAGACTTATCACCTTGCACTTGTCAACCTACGGCAATCCGACCATCCACAGCAAAACCAAGCCACCTGGTTACTGCCGAAAATGGCTGCTGCGTATCGCCCGATTGCAGAAAATAGTTGGCAACGGTATCCGCAATTCGGCGACGATCTGGAGACAGTAACACTCGCCCGCGCAGCCTGGCTTGATCCCGCTTTTGCACCATTCCGCGCATTTGCAATATTCCCGGTGCTGGAACGCATGGATACCTCAGAACAAGGCTCATGCGTCTGGTTCTACGACCTGCGTTTCCAATTCCCGGCGCTGCCACCTTCTTTCCGCTACGGCGTGTGCCGCCAAGACGATCATTTCGACTGGAAAATGCTTCGGCAACGAGGGGTATTTTATATTGACTGACAGCGCAGTTACGAAACACGCGTTATCCAGATAAAATGCACTGGAAACAAAGCCCCCATTCAGTTTATGATGTCATTGTCATCACATAAGGAGAATGACCATGGCAAAAGGGCAGCAACGCAAAACCAAAGAAGCGAAGAAACCTAAGAAGGAAACACCGAAGTAGTCAAAGAATCAGGTCGTGAATCAGGAACTTGCTTCGGCATTTTTGATTATGGCCTGATTGAGGTGGCTTATGGGTTTTACACTCGATAAAGTCGTGCCATGGGGACGTTCTTATGATGAGTACGTCAGCATGTTCGATCTCTCGGCGTCTGATCTTCAGCTTCATATACTTGGCTGTGGTGATGGTCCAGCTGGATTTAATGCGATGCTGACTAAACAGGGTGGGAATGTCATCTCATTTGATCCGATTTATGCATTTGACGCTGCACAAATCAGGAATCGTATCTCTGAAACATACGAAACGGTAATGACCCAGATGCGCAAGAATCAGGTTGATTACGTTTGGAATGTCATCTCGTCAGTTGAAGATCTCGGACGTACTCGCATAGCCGCGATGGATACTTTTCTATTAGATTTAGGCACTGGAATAAAAGAGGATAGATACATTGCCGGAGAATTACCATCGCTACCCTTCAGAAACAAAAGATTCGACATTGCTTTGTCGTCTCATTTTTTGTTTCTGTACAGCGCTCATCTATCGGCCGAGTTTCATCTCCACAGCCTTCAAGAAATGTTACGCGTAGCTCATGAGGTGCGAGTGTTTCCTGTGCTTACGCTTGACGGCAACCTTTCGCCATATCTCAATCTGGTAACCAAACATTTTGCAAACTACGGTTTTAGTGTCGAATTAAGGCGCGTAGCTTATGAGTTTCAGCGAGGCGGCAATGAAATGCTACTTATCAAGCCGGTCTGTTCTTCTGAGCTATGATTATTTTCGGTGTATGACAAGGGAGGAGCAAGCGGTGTAACCTGTTGGTAAAGATCTCGGCAGATCGACCAATAAAAAGGAGAA
>CAZYHY010000001.1:170440-200714 GCA_964647635.1 uncultured Nitrosomonas sp. | reverse complement strand
CAGTGCAGCTTGTCGACATGCGCCAACCCTGTTTCAGTCAGACTCACGCTTATTTTGGCGCCAAATTCCACGGCCTTGCCGAGCTTTCCCCTGATAATGAGTCGAAGATACGGCTGGCTGATGCTGACAATGCGGTCATCGCAACGTCGGATATTGGTTTTGTACATGGCATATTGTTGTTGGTATAGATGGGGCAATACCCAGTAGCGGCGCAACAGCCAATTGGGTAACGGTATGGGCGTGCCAGGCGGATATGCCGTCAGCATCGCTTCAATATGCGTTAAATTCCGCTGCAAGAACTGCAATTGCTGCCTGATACCGGCACGGCGCTTTCTGTTGCACGGTCGTCTCAGCTTGACCAAGCTGAGGTAGGCTTTCCTGGCGATAAGTGCGTGGCTTCTTTTTCTGCGTCCGGTGACGGATGGCATGCAGCTAATGATGCGCTCACTCAATTCGCGCGCTTCGTTCAGCAGCCCAAGATCTGTCGGATAGCGTATGGCCTGCTCTGCAACCGTGGCATCCAGTATTAATTTGCCGTGATTCCGAGGCAGTTCATCTGCCAAAGATTGATCTGCCGCCATTGCGGTGGCAGCATCACTGCTGCCTACATCACCGCTATTGGATACGCCATTGTCGTCGTTGGCATCATCAATTGCCTTGACTGACTTCTTTGTCCGCCGAGGCTCAACCGTCTCGATGATCGCTTCATGAAATTCATCAAATACCGCCTGGTCCATGCGTTTGCGTATCTCAACCAGTAATGATGGCGCAAAGGGCGCCTGCGCTTAAAAACCTTTCAGACCAATAAAATATTGCAGGTACGCATTTTCTCGAATCTGTTCAACAGTCTCTTCATCTGAAATCGATAATATTTGAACATAACGTCTTATAGTAGCCCTCGGGCAACTCATCCCACGGTATGCAATCTCTCAGTTTTACCCAGCGATTAGCGGGATCAAGTATCATCCCGGGCGGTGTATCAAATCCTTCGAGGGGCAGTTGCTTTTGGCTGACATAACGAATCATAGTGCACGGTTTTTGGTGTTAACTCACATATTTACGTGCACTGTTTTACCAGAAAGTATACTACTGCGCAATTTAATCAAATGGTTATGATTTTTGAGTAAGCTCTAAGTAATTCGCAAAAACACAGGAAACAAAATAAAAAAACACCTCACGAAAAAAGTGAGGTGTAAAGGCTTCGTAAGCGCTCATACCCTTCAATTGCACACGAAACAATAATGCATTGCTATAAGAACAGGAAAAGACTATTAATTTTTTGCGTAAACCAATGCACTGCTAATTCATCGTTTTTTTCTCTCGTCTTCCTTCAGCATCCGAATCTTTAGCAGGCCGTTGAAAAACGTATTTGAGGCAACCGATGCAAGGCAAAAACAGGTGAACAAGCACAGCTTATGCTTAATAAATGAGTATTTTGAGCCCGTTTTTAATACCGCAGCGGCAACACAGGTAGTTTTTCAACAGCCTTGTTAGAAACCAATTCCAAGATAACCGCCAACAGTCATACCACTCAAATTAATGCCGTCCGTCTTGCCGGCTGTTAATTGATAGCGTCCATCTACGCCGACAAAGAAGTTTTTCCATACGTTGTAGTCAACACCCGCACCAAACTGAACGCCCGGTACGATATACGTGATGGATTCGGAGGGCGGACTCATCACGTGAATTGCCAAGCCTGCAGGAATAATCCAGGGTCTCAGTTTTGAACCTTCAAGAAATTTGATTTTGGGTGATGCCGTCAAAGTAAATTGATTGACGGTTACGTCAATTGGATTTAACGTTCCCCCTGCTAGCATACTGGGTATATTACCCACTGCTCCATTGCCCAAAACATGCGAGCCGAATTGTTTGTATTCAAACATCAGTTCTGCAAAAACGGAGGTTTTTGGCATGGCACCCCATACATCGTTGGTCAGATTCCAATCAAAACCAGCGCCCACATACCATCCGTCTTTACTAGCTTGATCCTGGGCCCCGATCGGCAGGACTTGATTTTGTATGGTGACACCGTCGCGGTGATTCATCATATGTGAAAAACCACCCCGAAAAAACAACATGTGGTGCGTATTTTTTGCATTGTCTATGATTGGAGTCATGCGCGTTTCCATCGCGGCATTGCTCTGTTGGATGGTGTTTACTTTTTGTACGGTCTGATTCGTTGTTTGTTCTATATTATTTACCTTTTGCGCAGCTTGAGCGGACTCAGATTTAATTTTTTGCAATTCAGCCTGAATGGCCTGTAAGCTTTGTTCCAATTGCTTGATGCGTTCTGCTGCCCTATCATGCGCCAGCGCATGGGGTGCCGCCAGTGCGCTGACTACAACAAACAAACTTGCAGTAATGCGTGAAGCCGGCCGCACTCTGTCAAAAAGATTTTTCACTTGAATCTCCTTTTATATATTTTATTTATTCTTAGGTTCTAAATCGAAACCTGATGATAGATAAACGTTAAAATAGGAACTTTGATCTGTATCAAGTTATTATCAATTAATATATATTTTTGAAAAATTTCATGCGTTCCAGCATTAGATCCTGCCCTTATTTTCCATCGGTGGAGAGTGCACTCAAAGAACCCAACGGCTTACTGGCCGCCGGTGGGGATCTTTCGCCACAACGTTTACTTGAAGCCTATAGCAAAGGCATCTTTCCTTGGTTTAACGAAGGTGACCCGATACTTTGGTGGAGCCCTAATCCACGCATGGTGTTATTTCCCAATGAATTAAATATTTCTCGTTCTTTGCGCAAAACACTTAATAAGGACCACTACCAAATTCGTACCGATTGCAGTTTCAGCCAGGTTATGCACGCATGCGCTGCACCGCGTAAAGGACAAGCCGGCACCTGGATACACCCGGAAATGATTGCCGCTTATACCGCGCTGCATGAAATGGGATTGGCGCATTGCGTTGAAACCTGGGTGGATGGCGTACTTGTCGGCGGATTGTATGGTGTCGCGCTGGGTGAAGTATTTTTCGGCGAATCCATGTTCTCGCGCATACCGGATGCATCAAAAATCGCCTTCGTGCATCTGGTGAAGCAATTACAATATTGGGGATTTGGTTTGATTGATTGCCAGGTTAGAACCGGCCACCTGGCATCGTTGGGCGCACGGGAAATTTCCAGACGGGAATTCAGTCAAAAGTTAGAGACGCTGATAACCCAATTAGAACCAGGCAGTCGATGGAACTTCGATCGTACAATGGACGATACCCGTGCTTAAATTTCACACTACCCATCCCTATTCCTGTAGTTATTTACCCGACAGGCTGGCGTGCTCTGAAGTGGTCACGCCGGATTATCCGATTGATACGCAAACGTATGGAAAATTGCTGCAGGCTGGGTTCCGTCGTAGCGGTCATTATATTTATCGCCCCAATTGCGAACATTGTCATGCTTGCCTATCGGTGCGCGTCAATGTCAATGCGTTTGTTTACAAGCGTACGCAGCGTCGCACGTGGAAACATCATCAGCATCTGACAGCCACACAGCACGCACTGCATTTCAAGCCTGATCATTATGCACTCTATCAACATTATCAGGCAAAGCGTCATGCAGGTGGCGGTATGGATCATGATTGCTTTGAGCAGTATCAGAATTTTTTATTACAAAGCCACGTGAATTCCAGACTGGTCGAATTCCATGAAGGTGAAGCGTTACGCATGGTCAGTATTATCGATGTGCTGCCCGACGGGCTTTCATCGGTTTATACTTTTTATGACGTCGATGCCACCCATGCCAGTTTTGGCACCTATAACATCCTGTGGCAAATTGAACAGTGCCGAAAACTTGGTTTACCTTACCTTTATCTGGGTTACTGGATCAAAGAAAACCGCAAGATGCGCTATAAAGTCAATTTTCAGCCATTGGAAGTTCTAGTAGATGGTCAATGGCAATTGCTGGACAACGACAGTCTTTCTTGAAACTTATTTAAACCAGCAGTCGTTCAGGATAAAATTCCGCATGCTCTATACACTCCTTCGCCCACTGCTTTTCAAACTTGACCCGGAATCCGCGCACTGCTTTACTTTCAGCGTAATTGAAAATGCCAGAAAACTCGGATTACTGAAAAACACGCCAATTGCCTGTCAGCCACGCACAATCATGGGCTTGGATTTCCCCAACCCCGTCGGACTTGCCGCCGGACTGGACAAAAATGGCGAACACTTGGATACACTCGCTGCGTTGGGATTCGGTTTTATTGAAATTGGCACGGTGACGCCACGACCTCAGCCGGGTAACCCGACGCCGCGTATTTTCCGTGTTCCTCAAGCTAATGCCGTGATTAATCGATTGGGTTTTAATAATCATGGCGTGGATCGCTTGATAGAAAATGTCAAACACTCGGCTTATCAAGGCGTACTGGGCATTAACATCGGCAAGAATTTTGATACACCGCTGGAGCAGGCGGCGGATGATTATCTGATTGGTTTACGGAAAGTTTATCGCTATGCGAGTTACGTCACTGTCAACATTTCATCGCCGAATACACAGAATTTGCGGCAATTACAAGCTGCCGACGCGCTCGATCAGTTGCTAAATCAACTGAAATCCGAGCAAACGAAACTCGCACAGGTGCATGGCAAATATGTCCCGATGGCGGTCAAAATCGCACCCGACCTAGAAATAACGCAAATTGAGTCAATTGCTGCGTTACTGATGAAACATCAAATAGATGGCGTGATTGCGACCAATACAACCATCTCACGTGCTGGAATCGAGCATTTACCGGTAGCGCAGGAAAATGGTGGATTGAGCGGCGCTCCGCTGACGCAGCGCGCCACTGCAGTGATTCATCAATTGCATCACCTGCTGCAAGATACCATGCCTATCATGGGTGTCGGCGGCATTATGTCGGCGCACGATGCGCAGGATAAACTCAAAGCCGGCGCCAGCTTGATACAGTTGTATACCGGTTTGATTTATCGTGGCCCTGATTTGGTCAGAGAAATTGCGCAGGCCGTTTGTGCCGACAAAGCAAAACAGAATTTTGATTAAGATGGATCAGCAGCTGATAGAAAAAATAGATGCCATTTTGCCGCAGACCCAATGTGGACAATGCGGTTTCCCAGGATGCAAACCCTATGCGCAAGCCATCGCGGCAGGCCGCGCGGATATTAATCAGTGCCCACCCGGAGATGTCGAGGGCATTTACAAATTGGCGGAATTGCTGGGTGTACAACCTAAGCCGCTGAATACATCGCATGGCTTTCCCAAACCCAAAGCTGTCGCTTGGATCGATGAGCGTATGTGCATCGGCTGTACGTTTTGCATTCAATCCTGTCCTGTTGATGCCATCGTCGGTGCAGCCAAACAAATGCACACCGTGATTGCTGCAGAATGTACAGGATGCGAGCTATGCATTGCTCCCTGTCCGATGAATTGCATCAGCTTGATTCCGGTCGATGAACATATGGATGACGTACTTAATCTGCCAGCCGATGCGATTAAGAAGCAGGCTGCAGATAGGGCACGCTCACGTTATCAATTTAGGCAACAGCGACTTGAACGAGAAAAGCAAGCCAATAACAAATCTCTCAAACACAAAAATATCGTGCAATCTGCAACAGCCCCAGCATCCGCAGAAGAACGCAAGCAGGCCATTGTTCAAGCGGCGATAAAGCGCGCAATAGCTGCCCGAACACAGGCAGCTCCAAACAAATTCACCGACAAAACACCGCATGAACTCAGTTAAGCGTCATGAAATTTTTGCTTGTCTGAAATTAGCAAACCCGCATCCCACCACTGAATTGGAATACCGTTCACCGTTTGAACTATTGATCGCTGTCATTCTCTCCGCGCAAGCCACCGACAAAAGCGTAAACCTGGCAACAAGAAAATTATTTCTACTGGCTAATACCCCCGAAAAAATTATTACCTTGGGCGGGCCGGGCTTAACCGAATTTGTAAAAAGTATCGGATTATATAAAACCAAAGCCAAGAATATTCTCGCAACTTGCCAGTTGTTGATACAGCAGCACCAGAGCGAAGTGCCGCGCACACGAGAGCAGCTGGAGAAATTGCCCGGCGTCGGGCGTAAAACGGCGAATGTGATTTTGAATACAGCATTTGGCGAACCCACCATCGCAGTCGATACGCATATTTTCCGGGTTGCCAATCGCACCGGTATTGCGCCCGGTAAGAACGTTCTGGAGGTAGAATTAAAGCTACTTAAAGCAGTGCCCAAAGAATTTCGCCTGGATGCACATCATTGGCTGATTCTTCACGGCCGATATGTGTGTAAAGCCAGAAAACCGGAGTGTACAGTATGCAAAATCAATCATCTCTGCGAATATAAAAACAAAACTATTTGACCTCGATCACACTATGTTTAAACCGTCCAGAGAACAGGCACGCCAATTATTTTTTGATACCTGGCACAAATATCGCCAAGGGGAAATATTATCCGGTATTGAGACGATTGCGCTGGAGGTGATATTGCTGCACCCGGAATATCATCACATTCTGGATGATGCCGAGCGCTATCTTGATAAGGATTATTTACCTGAAATGGGCGATACCAATCCGTTTTTACATATGAGCATGCATGTGGCGATCAAAGAACAATTATCGATTAACCAGCCAATCGGTATTTGTGAACGCTTTGCACGCTTGCAGAAAAATGCGGAAGATGAACATGCAGCGACACATCAAGCGATGGAATGTTTAGCGGAAATGATCTGGCAAGCGCAGCGTACTCAGTCTGCACCAGATGCAACGATTTATTTTGACTGCCTGGATAGACAGCTCAATGCCATAAATCAATAAGAAAACGGGATAAAACCAATTAGTAGCTTTATCCCGCTCTTAAATTTGAAAACCCAACAAATTTATTTTTATTGGTGTTTTTGTTGAACTCTACTTGTTCGAATTCAGATTGCCTGGTTGGCTTGAATAATAGAAGGCCAAATTTTCAATATCTGCTTTACTCAAATTAGCAACCATTCCAGCCATGATTGGATCGTTCCTGGTGCCGGATTTATAATCGCTCAGTGCTTTTACTATGTATGTTCTGTATTGTCCGCCAATCTTTGGAAAAGCAGGCGCTGGGCTATTACCATCTGCACCATGACATGAAGCACAAACTTCAGCTGCTTTACTTTTACCTGCTTCAATATCTGCAGCCATTACTTGACTGGATAGTATCAAGGCTGCACCGCTCAAAGCGGCTATCACATAATTCTTCATAATTCGTTCCTTGCGTTAGTGACTTAATTAATTTTTGGCATAATAAGCAGCAAAATCCTCAATATCTTGCTGAGATAGCGTTTTAGCAAGGCCTGTCATAGTAGGATGACTGCGGGTGCCATTTTTGTAGCCTTCCAATGCTTTTATGATGTACTCTGCATGTTGTCCACCCAGTTTAGGAACATGATAAGCAGTTGGGAAAGCTGTCTTGTAGCCGGGGATTCCGTGACATCCTTCGCACATTGAGGTTTTTCCCTTTGCTGCTACTGCATCTCCAGCCGCCTGAGTTACCCCAGAAAATGCCAAAAGCATGCCCAAAGCAAGTAATAAATTCATAATCGATTTTTGTTTCATGTAAGCCTCCTCCTCTCAAAAGTTGAACTTTAAACGATGCGCCCGATTTGGTCAATGTATAAGTGCAAGCATGTCCATGTTGTTTATGGGGAAATTTGTCGCAGGCGCTACGTTTTAGTGGTAGATTTTGACTCTAGTTTTTCCCATCTTGCAAGACAATCTGTTAATTCTTTTTCAATCATAGCAAGGCGAGTTTGCAACGCTTTTACCTCGTCCGGAAAATCACGATAAATAGTTGGTTCGTTCAAGCGCATAGTAATATTCGCTTGTTCTTGTTCCAACACATCAATTTTACCAGGCAATGCCTCAAGCTCTCGCGCTTCTTGGTAACTCAGTTTTTTAGCTCGAGCAAGCCCGGTGGATCTAGGAATACTGGTTGGTAAAGCTTCTGACTGCTTCGATGATATTTTCTGCCGCCTAATATCATCTTCAAAATGTTTTACACGTATCCAATCTTCATAACCGCCAATATATTCACATAATTTTCCATTTCCTTCAAATGCAATTACTTGTGTGACGACATTATCAAGAAATTCACGGTCATGACTGACCAGAAATAATGTACCAGTATAATCCTGCAACAAAGCCTCCAGTAGTTCGAGTGTCTCAATATCCAGATCATTGGTCGGCTCATCCAACACCAGGACATTGGCAGGGCGGGTAAATAAACGCGCCAGCAACAAGCGATTTCTTTCGCCCCCTGACAGGGACTTGACTGGTGAACGAGCACGCTCCGGCGCAAACAGAAAATCCTCCAGATAACTGATGACATGCTTGCGCTTACCGTTAATCTCCACAAATTCAGAACCCTGACTGATAGTATCCGTCAGAATCATATCTTCATTGAGCTGCTCACGCATTTGGTCAAAATAAGCAACCGCTAGCTTGGTGCCTTGTTGAATTTTACCGGAATCCGGTTGTAATTCACCGAGGATTAATTTTAATAAGGTCGATTTCCCAGCACCATTGGGCCCTAATAATCCTACGCGATCACCCCGCATAACGCGACAGGAGAAATCTTCGATAATGATTTTATCGCCATAATTTTTACTGACCTGTTCCAGTTCAGCAACCAGCTTACCCGAGCGCTCGCCTACATCCACGCTGATATTGGCTTTACCTACTTTCTCTCGTCGCGCCGCACGTTCCAAGCGCAATGCTTCTAATTTTCTAACCCTGCCTTCATTACGAGTGCGTCGTGCTTCAATTCCTTTACGTATCCAGACTTCTTCCTGTGCCAAGACTTTATCAAATTTCTGATTATGAACCGCCTCAACTTCCAGCATTTCTGCTTTTTTGCGTTGATAGTCGGTAAATTTTCCGGAAAAAGATTCCAGCTTCCCGCGATCCAGTTCGATAATCCTGGTTGCCACATTATCCAGAAAGCGCCGGTCATGCGTAATAAACAAGACACTGCTCAAGAAATCTTGCAGCAATCCTTCCAACCACTCAATGGATGAAAAATCAAGATGATTGGTAGGTTCATCGAGTAACAACACATCCGGCGATACCACCAGCGCGCGCGCCAACGCCACTCTCTTTTTTAGGCCACCGGAAAGATGCGCAATCAAAGTATCCGTAGGCAGATTGAGCTTGTCGATGACTGTCTCTATCTTTGCTTGCAGATTCCAGCCTTCCTGAGCCTCTAAAGCGCTTTGCAGATCCTGTAGTCGAATCAGTAGTGCCTGCGTATCTTCTGCCGCCTCACTTAACGCATGAGAAACCGTATGATAATCCAGCAATATCTGACTGATGTTACCTAGACCCGTTGCAACTTCCTGATAGACCGTGTTAACGGGATTCAGTATGGGCTCCTGCGGCACATAAGCCAACTTCAAGTTGGGAGCAAGCCAAAGTATGCCATCGTCCAGTTTTATTTCACTTGATAAGGCGCGCAGCAAGCTTGATTTACCCCCGCCATTTCTGCCGATTAAACCAACACGCTCACCCGGATCAAGCTGCAAGCTTGCGTGATCCAGCAAGGCGTGATGGCCAAAAGCCAAACAGGCATTTTCTAATGTAATAAGCGGCATCGGGGAAAGTTTAAAACTGCTGATCTGTGGAATTCATCAGGATTTTCAAGAAAACAAGCGGCTATTCTGTCATGCTTTATCAAGCTTGGCAAAAACAAGTGTGAATAAAAATGGAGTCCGAAGACTCCATTTTTATTTTATATCGCTAATTTCTAAAACGCACTGAATTGGAAAATTCAGATTAATTAAATCACGCCGCCGCAGTCACACTGATTTTTTTCGGCTGCACGGCTTCACGCTTCGGTATGACAACTTCCAACACGCCATGTTTCGACGATGCCGAGATTGCCTCAGCATTTGCCGTATCAGGCAGACTGAAACGTCTGTAGAAGGAACCATACGTGCGCTCAACACGTTTATAATCTTCTTTCTCGGTTTTACTTTCCGACTTCTTCTCACCTTTAATGGTGAGTACACCATCTTCCATGCTGATATCGATTTCTTCCGGTTTTACGCCCGGAATATCCGCGTGAATGACAAATTTGCCAGCCTCTTCCTTAATATCCACCGCAGGCGCCCACTCCGCAGTTGCAGTAGAGCCTTCAGCAGCGTTGCGCTCCAATTCTCTTTGCAGCTGACTCAATAAACCCCAAGGTTCATAACGTGCAATAGCCATAATATACATTTCTCCTTATCGATTAAAAAAGTACATTGCGTATCAACAACATCAACGCCTCATTCAATCCGTAACCGCTAAACTTTCAATGCGGCGTTTTTACAGTTACAACAATACAACTTCAGTAATGGATATAAGGATCATTCATTTTTTTTCAAGCAGTCTGATAAACAGTTAACAAAAAAATTATCGATAACAATTGTGAAAATTGATTCTATCGCCCATAACGATGCCGCAATCCGAAAAAGATCGCAACAGGCACCAACAACAGTAGCGCAATCCATAACCCATTGCGCTTAAACCATTCCGATAGGTTTGCTTGAACAGAAAAGCTCGCTTCGGCAAGATCAAGAACCTTGATACTCTGCTGACCGTTATGTTGCGTTACCAGGTGCAACTGAAATTTCAAGCCATGAGATCCCGATGATTCCGGTGTAACGCGCCAACGCCAGTCCGCCCTCCCGCCATAAGCAGATAGTTGTTCTTGCGGCCCCAGCTTGTCAATCGAAAAATCCTCACCTGCAATTTCTGCCTTCATGTTTGACGACACCACACCGACAATCCCTTGTATTGCGGTGCCTTCGGATGCTGTCGAAACAATTTCATTCAAAAACTTAGAAAGCCGCTTCGTTTCCAGATTTAAAGTCACGTCGAAAGGCTCGTATTGTTTGACTGCTGACGGAATTGTGATCGCATCACTATCAATCGGAACCCTCATCATCAGCGTATTAAAATGCTTTTTAGCCGACAGCATATGCATAAAGGAATTGACCGAGAAGGGTACGATTAACAAAACCAGCAATAATGCGGCCGGCATGATCAGATTAAAATTCAAACCGGATTCTTCAGTTTCTGAGCTATGCATGATTCCTCCAATTGATTATTTTACAGCCAAATCATATCACTCCTGAGGAATATGAACTGAGTGAAAAGACCCACCTGATGACCTCAATTCATCGGCATGATTGGTTTGCGCTAACCTGTAATAATCAAGCAAACCATAACCGTAACTTAATCGTTAAAAATGGCCAAATACTCGGCAAAAATAAATACGCGATTACGGGTTTGCCCTGTGATTTCCTGTAAAACGCCATACTTGTACATCTGAGCAATCAGTTCATTAGCAGCTTTGAACTGGTATCGCAAATTTTCTGGACTTCTTCAATGCTGATAGCAGGTTGTATGAACAATGCATTAAGCAAACGCTGTGCGCTTGCAGACCTGCGCCAGAAGTTAGCTTGCAAATCCTGTTCCAGCTTTACCTTCAAGGCAATCATACATTGGTCATCTATTAGCCTACCTCCCTATCCATATCCCTTGAGCTCCGTCCGAGCCGCTCGATACTCCGGATAAACACTCTCCACCAACGCCCAGAACACCGTCGAGTGATTCATTTCAATCAAGTGCGATAGCTCGTGCGCAACCACGTAGTCCACCAAATGCAGCGGCATCTGGATCAAACGCCAGTTCAGGTGGATGATGCCGCGGCTGTTGCAGCTGCCCCAGCGGGTTTTGGCGCGCGACAGGCGGAATGGGGGTGCGGACACATTCAAGGCTTGTGCATAGATCGCGATGCGTTGTTTGAAACAGACGATAGCTTGTTGGCCATACCAGGTCATCACGAATTTTTCGATTTGGCGAGGATCGAGTTGCGACGTGAATTGTCCCGCAAATGCCGAATCTGCTGCCGTATTGGCAGACTGGCATACCATTTGTATCTCACCCAAGGGTTTCAGCGCAATACACCACGGCTCGCCCAATAATGGATATGTCGCATCATGCGCCCATGTCAGCGCAAGGCTTTGTTTGCTTTGCCAATGCTGAAGCTTTTTCGTGATCCAGTTTGCTTTTTCCTGCAGAATGGTTTCAACGTGAGGCAGTGCGGTTTGTAATGGCACGCTGATACTCAATCCGTGGCCATCTATTCTTAACCCGATGGATTTACGCTTACAACGTTTGAGCGTATACGTTATTTCTTCGCCATTTAAAATGGTTTTGACGAGCACTTTTATGCTTTTAGCTGTTTTGGATGGCTGATACGCAACATTTCAGCTTCAATCCAGGCTTCCACTTTCGCATTCAATTCGCCTGCTTCCATGCCGGTGGGATCGATGGGTGCGCCAATGCTGACAGTGATCGTACCCGGATGTTTAACGAAGGAGTTTCTCCCCCACAACTCGCCGGCATTGTGCGCTACCGGTACTACGGGTACATCGGTGTGCGTCGCCAACCAGGCGCCACCGATACGGTACTTTCCTCGCTGCCCCGGTGGAATGCGCGTGCCCTCGGGAAAAATCACGATCCAGAATCCCTGTTGCAATCGGTCTTTGCCTTGCTCGACAATTTGTTCCAGCGCCTTTTTTTTCGCACTCCGGTCGATGGCAATCGGACTCGTCATCGCCAGTCCCCAGCCAAAAAATGGAATGCGCAGCAATTCCTTTTTAAGCACCCAGACCTGCGGCGGAAAAATTTTCTGGAAAGCCAGCGTTTCCCATGCCGATTGATGCTTGGAAAGCACGATGCTCGGGGTTTTAGGGATATGCTCCGCACCGATGATTTGGTAGCGAATACCGCACAGATGTCGCAGCAGAAACAGCATGATCATGGTCCAACTGGAAGTGACGCGATAGCGGTTATGCGGCGACAATGGGAAACAAGCCAGTGTCAGCAGTGCATACGGTGGCGTAATGATGATTTGCAGCAACATATACAGTGCCGAACGTAACATTGCCTGCATCATGCTCCCCCAACCAGCGCATCGGCTACCGCCGCCAAATTCTCGAAAATCTGTGTGTTGGCGGGAATTTCATTCGCAGCACGAGTTATCTGTCCATTGCCGGTCAGCACCAGCATCGGTAGCGCACCGACTGCGGCGGCAACCTGCAGATCTTTTAATGAATCACCCACTACCGGAACATGCTTCAAATTAACGCCATACCGCTGCATGATGTCATCCAGCATACCGGTCGCGGGTTTACGGCACAAACATTTATCCACGATAGTGTGCGGACAAAAAAATATGGCATCGATACGTCCGCCGGCATGATGAACCGCCTTATACATTTTGTCGTTGATCGCGTTGTAAGTCGCCATATCGATTAGCCCGCGACCGATACCTGATTGATTAGTGGCGATGATCACACGATAACCGGCATGCGTCAGCTGGGCGATCGCATCCAGACTGCCCGGAATGGGAATCCATTCATCGGGTATTTTAATAAACGTATCGCTGCCCTGATTAATCACACCGGTTTGGTCTAGAATGATCAGTTTCATATCAGTTTGCCAGTTTTGAGAGATCGGCAATCCGGTTCATGATCTGATGCAACTGTTTTAACAACGCGAGTCGGTTGTTGCGCAAGGCTTCATCTTCAACATTCACCATCACATGATCAAAAAAGGTATCGACCGGCGACTTCAGCGCGGCCAGGATTTGCAGCGAAGCGGTGTAATCTCCGGCGTCAAAAGCTTCTTTAGTTTTGAAAGAGAGGCTGATTAATGCCTGATAGAGCGCTTGCTCGGCGGATTCTGGCAATAAATCGGTATTTACCTCAGAACTGATGCCGCCTTCCGATTTTTTAAGAATATTGCCCACTCGCTTGTTGGCTGCCGCCAAACTGACTGCTTCCGGCAACGCCGCAAAAGCACGCACGGCGGCAAGGCGTTTAGGGATATCACTTAGCTGTTGCGGATTCAAACTGAGCACGGCATCGACTTCCTGCGCGGTATAATCTTGTTCACGTAAAGCACCACTGAGGCGCTCGTAAATAAAGGCTTGTAATTTTCTAGGTAATCCTGGAAATTCTTCAGTTAAACAACTCGCTTGGTTTAAAGTATGCGCCATTCTTCGAACTACGACACCTTCACTAGAATTACTCGAATTTTCCCATTGCTGCAGGATTGCAGGATCATTAATGGTGTCAATCGCCTGCTGAATCAATTTGTTCAGTTCAAGCGGCAAACCTTTCTCAATCAAGGTGCGGATAACGCCCAAAGCATGACGGCGCAACGCAAATGGATCCTTGTCACCGGTCGGAAATTCACCAATATTGAACATATCAGTCAGAGTTTGCAGCTTATCCGCCAACGCCAAGCAAATGCCAACTTGATTTCGTGGCAACTCATCCCCAGCAAAGCGCGGCTTATAGTGATCTTCTATGGCAAGTGCGATATCGTCGCTTAAACCCTCGTGCTGCGCATAATATCGCCCCATGATGCCTTGCAGTTCCGGGAATTCACCCACCATATCCGTAAGCAAATCCGCTTTCGCCAGCGTAGCGGCCTCATAAGCCTGCTTTGCCAGCGCATCACCGCCCAATTGCTGTCCGATCATGCTTGCGATCGCTCGGACATAGTGCATACGCAGTCCCTGCGTACCCAGTTTATTGTGGTAAACCACTTTGTCCAGTTGCGGCACACGCGATGCCAGCGTTTTTTTACGATCCTGATCAAAGAAAAACTTGGCGTCGGCCAGACGTGAACGTACCACGCGCTCATTGCCGCTGATCACTAAACCGGGATCGGTGGGTCGTATGTTGGAAACCAGCAGGAACTTGTTGATCAGTTTTCCCTGCACATCCAATAGCGGAAAGTATTTCTGATTGGCTTTCATGGTCAGGATCAAGCATTCCTGCGGTACTTGCAGAAACTCCGCGCCAAACGTGCCAACCAGCACGTTGGGATGTTCGACCAGCGCAGTAACCTCGTCCAACAATGCGTCATCGTCAATCGGGGCGAGATTTTCCTGTGCGGCAGCGACGGCAAGCTGGCGCGCAATTTCTGTGCGACGCTCGGCAAAACCGGCCATGACAGCGCCTTCGGTTAGCAGTTGTTGTGCATAACTATCTGCATCCTTTAACACGATGGGACTTATTTTGGCTTCAAAACGATGCCCTTGTGTTTCGCGTCCAGCTTGCAAACCGAGAATATTGACCGGGACAATATCCGCGCCATGCAGCGCGATCAATGCATGCGCTGGACGTACAAAATTGACGCTGTTCCAGCCGTCTGCCAGCTGATACGTCATGACTTTAGGAATCGGCAATTTGGCGATGGCTTCCTGTAAAGCTCTTTGCAGGCCATCGGTCAGCAGTGTGCCTTTGGCGGTAGTATCCAAGAACAGGGTTTCGGCCTTACCATCCATCACGCGCTTGAGGTGCGGCACCACCAAGGCGTCCATCCCTAGGCTCGCCAGTTTTTTCAATAACGGCGGTGTTGCTTGGCCTTGCGCATCCAAGCCGACCGCGACCGGCATCAATTTCTGCGTGACCGCTTTATCGGTTGCCTGTGCTGACACATGGGTAATATGCACCGCCAGACGCCGCGGCGAGGCATACGCGGTGATCTGCGCATTCGCCGCCAAAAGATCTTGCGCTTTCAAGCCGGCAGCCAATAACTCCGCAAAGCTGTTGCCCAGCTGTTTCAGTGATTTGGGGGGCAGTTCCTCGACCAGCAATTCAACCAGTAAATTTTGGGTCATGATGCGGATTCCGCGACATCCGGCATTTGCGCAACCCATTCAGGAGGTGCCATGGGAAAACTCAGTTTTTTGCGGCTGTCGTAGTACGCTTTGGCAACCTGCCGTGACAGATTGCGGATGCGGCCGATATACGCCGCACGTTCAGTCACTGAAATGGCGCCACGCGCATCCAGCAAATTAAACGTATGCGCCGCTTTCAACACTTGTTCGTAGGCTGGCAGCGCTAATTGCTGTGCGATTAAATGATTCGCTTGCGCCTCGTGCTTGCCGAAAGCCAGAAACAGAAATTCGGTGTCGCTGTGTTCAAAGTTATATGTCGATTGCTCCACCTCGTTTTGATGGTACACATCGTGGTAACTCAGTCCCTTGGTCCAAACTAGATCAAACACGCTTTCCACGCCCTGCAAATACATTGCCAAGCGCTCCAGTCCATACGTGATTTCTCCCGTGATCGGTTTGCAATCAATGCCACCGACTTGCTGAAAATAAGTAAATTGCGTGACTTCCATGCCATTGAGCCAGGTTTCCCAACCTAAACCCCAAGCGCCCAGCGTGGGATTCTCCCAATCGTCCTCAACCAGACGCACGTCATTTTGCGTTAAATCAAATCCCAAATCACGCAACGAATCGAAATACAAATCCAGAATATTCTTCGGTGCCGGTTTGAGCACTACCTGGAATTGATAATAATGCTGCAAGCGATTGGGATTGTCGCCATAGCGGCCGTCTTTAGGCCGGCGCGATGGCTGCACGTACGCCGCTTTCCACGGCTCGGGACCGATGGCACGCAAAAAAGTGGCGGTATGACTGGTTCCCGCGCCCACTTCCATATCGTAAGGCTGCAAAATCGCGCAGCCCTGCTTGGCCCAATACTGTTGTAGTCTAAGAATAATTTCCTGGAAAGTCAGTGTCGACATGAAGAATCTGGATTAAACCACCATTAAAATGAACATTAGCTGGATTTTACAGGTTTTTTTGTACGGCGCGAAAGCGCGGACATCAATCCGATGCACACCAGCAAACTGGCCAGTCCAAGCATCGGGTAATTGCCGGTGCGCACATACGGTGTGGCGCCAGTGAAGCCTTGCGCCAATCCGTGCAGCGCTGCGGTAGTGAAAATTTCGATGGTTTGCAGCACTCTGCCACGTTCGTCGATAATCGCCGTCACGCCGGTATTGGTGGCGCGCAGCATATAGCGTCCGGTTTCCAGTGCGCGCATTTGCGAAATCTGCAGATGCTGCTGCGGCCCGATCGAGCGCCCGAACCAGGCATCATTGCTGACATTCACCAACATCGTCGCTTGCGGTAATTGATAAATAATCTCTTCGCCAAATACGTCTTCGTAGCAGATATTGATGGCAACCCGTTGGCCCGCTAAATCCATCGGCTGCTGATCCAAGCTACCGCGTGAAAAATCAGATAACGGAATTTGCAGCACCTGAATCACCCAGCCAAAGATGGGTTTCAGCGGGATAAATTCGCCAAAAGGCACCAAGTGGTGTTTGCGGTAGCGCTGCTGCGGTGCGGAACCATAACTGAACATGGTGTTGTAATAGTCGTCACTGCCGTCGACGGTGCGCTCAGCCAGACCAATCAGAACGTCGCCATCATTGTTTCTGGCATGTGCGGCAATATGTGACAAATAGGATTGCGGCATAACGTCGCTGAAAAGCGGAATGGAGATTTCCGGCGTCACGATGAGCCGACTATCGCTTTCCAAGATCAACTTGGCATACGTTTCCATGGAATTCTCGAGATGGTCTTCACGCCATTTCATATCCTGTGCGATATTGCCTTGCAGCAGACTCACCGTGACCGGCTCTCCTTCCGGTTTTACCCATTCAATCGCTTGCAAACCAAAGCCGCCGAGCCAAATCAAAACAAATGGCAATCCATAACACCATTTTCTGAAACCTGCTTCCACCCACAGAAAAAGCAACGCGGCGCTGAATATCAGCACCAGCGAAATACCATACACACCGATGATGGGTGCAAAACCTGCCAATGGACTAAATGGCGCCTGTGAATAGCCCAGCGCCAGCCATGGAAAACCGGTAAACAGATAACCGCGCAGCCATTCAAACAACATCCACAGCGCAGCGGCGACCGCCGCCCAGATCAGCGGTGATGCCAACCGCAGCCTAGCCAATATCCAAACACTCAAAGCCGGGAATAGCGATAGATAAGCACACAGTACGATCAGCGCAATTACCGCGCTGGACATCGGCATGGCACCAAAATCATGCAGGCTGACATAGATCCAGGTTACTCCCGCACAGAATAATCCCATGCCGAAACAAAATCCAAGCAAGGCTGCACGCATAGGGAAGCGACTTTTATGGCAAAATCCCAACAGCACGGCCAGTGTGATGACGGGTACCGGAAACAGATAAAATGGCGCAAAACCGAGCACGGTCAACATGCCCAATAAGAAAACAATAATCAGCTGAATGCTATACAGATTTTTCAAGCGAACCCGCGAGATGGCTTAATGGATAAGAGGAGTGAACAAGGTACAAAGCAGCCGATAGAATAAGCGCAATGTGCAGTATGAGATTATATGAACTTTCATGATCTGATGCTGTTCTCATTCTTCTTATCATAAATTAATTAATGACTGCTTCGCGCGCAATTCTAACATTGCTTGGCATCGTGACATAAAATACTACAAGCGCTAACAAGCCCGTTGAAAAATGTTTTCGAGGCAACCGGTACCAGGAAAAACAGGCAAAAAAGCGCAGTTTATGCGTAATAAACGAGCATTTCTAGTTTGTTTTTAGCACCATAGCTGCAACGCATACAGTTTTTCAACGGCCTGTTAAATAATTATTTATTCACTTTATTGCCGGTATAAACGTAGAATATGTGCATTGATGTAAGAATCTGCCTACGAATGCAAAGATCGCGGAGTGAAAGAATAATACTAAGTGATTTAATTTCATAGTTCTTTCAAGTGTCGCGGAATAGTTGTATCTTTTATCTTATATTTGGAACCAATTGGATTTTTCATGAAATTTAGAATTTTATGCGCATTAATGCTGTTTGGATTGACTGCCTGCGCGCAGACTCCCAGCAAAGAAGGAGTAGAAGAAACCGGAGAATCCACTGAACAAGAACAAGAAGAAATCAATCCGCTTAATTTACCCAAGCAGCAACTGACCGCGCCTATTTTATTTGATTTTTTGGTAGGCGAAACCGCCTTACAGCGCGGCAATCTGGATATTGCGGTTAATCGCTATCTCAAACTGACCAAGGCTACGCGCGATCCACGGATCGCAAAACGTGCCAGTGAAATTGCTTTGCACGCAGGAAATCCATATGCAGCGGAACAAGCAGCCACCATGTGGGTTGCACTTGAGCCCGATTCAGTGGATGCACGCCAAACCATTGCTGCATTATTGGTCAATCTGGGCAAACTGGACGCAGCACGACCACATTTAGAGAAATTACTGGCTTCGGAAAAAGACGGGGTAGGCAATGCATTCATGCAACTTAATCAGCTATTGTCACGCAATCCCGATAAAGCGGCCACATTACAGTTAGTACAGCAACTCGCCCAGCCTTATAAGGATTTACCGGAAATCCATTTTTCAATTTCCCAGGCGGCGTGGTTTGCCAACCAGCATCAGCTGGCGCTGGAAGAAATGCAACGAGCGCTGGCTTTACGTCCCGATTGGGAAATCGCTGCGATTCACAATGGCAGAATATTACAACGTACATCGAATAGTGACGCGATTAATTTTTTTCATGATTACTTAAAAAAATATCCCGAAGCTAACGAGGTCAAGATTGCCTATACCCGGTTATTAATCAACGATGGTCGTACTGACTTAGCTCGGGAACAGTTGCAATTATTGTTAGCTAAGAACCCGGAAGATCCTGAAATCATGCTGGCCATTGGATTACTCGCTACCGAAATGGGTGATTTTGATATCACGGAAACAAGCTTTAAGAAAGCGCTGGACCTGGGATATAAAGATCCAAACGCTATCCATTTTCATCTGGGTCAGGTCTACGAGGAAACACAGCGCATCGATGCTGCGATGGAGTCGTATCAAATGGTAAAAAGCGGTACACGCTATATACCGGCACAAATACGTTACGCAGATTTATTGGCTTCGAAAGGCTATTTGAACGAAGCGCGCGAACATTTGCAGAAACTTCCAGCCGCCAACGATCAGCAAGCAGCCCATCTGATACTGGCAGAAGCGCAACTTTTGCGAAGAACCAGAGCGTATCAGGAGGTATTTAACTTATTGAGTGATGGGTTAAAAAAACTACCTGACTATCCTGAGTTGCTTTATGATCGGGCGTTGGCAGCAGACAAACTGGGTAAGTTCGCTATTCTCGAGCAAGACCTGCGCAAGCTGATACAACTCAAACCGGACAATGCGCATGCTTACAATGCGTTGGGCTATAGTCTCGCCGAGCGCGGCAATCAATTACCGGAAGCTTTGAAATTAATCCACAAAGCGGTCGAGTTGTCCCCGGAAGATCCCTATATTATGGATAGCTTGGGTTGGGTATACTATCGCATGGGTAACTTTACTAAGGGGTTAAATTACTTAAATCTGGCTTTTGCATCCCGCCCTGATCCGGAAATTGCAGCGCATCTGGGAGAGGTACTGTGGGTGCAAGGTGCCAAAGAAGATGCTAAAAATATCTGGCGTTTTGCCTTAGAGAAAGATCCGGATAACGAAGTATTAATTGAAACCTTGCAGCGTTTTATGAAAAAGAAAGTGGTGGATTAGCGGCGGGATGAAACCAAGCAAAATAACAATCACTATCATCAATCAACTTTCTATGGGTATCGATAGAATCCTCAGACATGCTTAACACTTCACCTGCACTTGAATTTAAAAGCAGTACCTTCTTTGCACCTATTTTGATTCTTTTCAACAATGACATGGCGGCAATTGAAGAAGCACTGCAAGACAAAATAAGCCTGGCGCCGGAGTTTTTTAAAGACTCTCCGCTGATTGTCGATTTGCGCGAACTCAACAAACAAAACCAGGATCTAGATTTTACTCAGATAGTGCAGTTGTTGCACAGAGTTGGCTTTTTCCCGATAGGTATCCGCGGCGGTAACGAGCAGCAAAACAAACAGGCGCACGCATTATCCATTCCGATTGACACCGTACGCGAACAGAACAGCTCTATCAGTATTGGCGAAGCACAAAAACAGGAAACCACACCACAACCGCCCCCACAACCGGAAGTATCCGCTGTTAAGCAATCGGCAAATCCTGCCCCTGTTCCGCCCGCTTCTGCAGCAGCAACACTCGTTACTCAACCGATCCGATCAGGACAACGCATTTATGCATCCAGCGACTTGATCATTCTCTCTCAGGTCAGCGCAGGTGCTGAAATAATGGCTGAAGGCAACATACATGTCTATAATACGCTGAGAGGCCGCGCGTTGGCAGGCGTGCATGGCAACACGGCCGCCCGGATATTTTGCTTTGATTTGCAGGCCGAACTTATTTCCATCGCCGGAGACTATAAAACCAACGAGGATTTAAACCAGCAAACCTACGCAGGTCCGGTACAAATATATTTGCAGAATCATGCATTGATCATTAAAGAGATTGCTTAAGACCAAATACGGCAAAGGAGGCTCAATTGGCAAGAATTATCGTCGTGACATCAGGCAAAGGCGGTGTTGGTAAAACCACAACAAGCGCAGCAATCGCCATGGGGCTGGCAAAAGCCGGCCACAAGACTGCTGTGATTGATTTTGATGTGGGGTTACGCAATCTGGATTTAATCTTGGGTTGCGAGCGCCGGGTTGTCTATGATTTTATCAATGTCATCAACGGGGAAGCCAGTCTCAATCAGGCACTCATTCGTGATAAGAATTGTAACTTGCTGTACATCCTTCCAGCCTCTCAGACGCGCGATAAAGATGCACTGACACAAGAAGGAGTCGGCAAAGTCCTGGATGAATTATCCAAAGAATTTCAATATATTGTATGCGACTCTCCTGCCGGTATTGAGAAAGGCGCCAATTTGGCACTGTATTTTGCTGATGACGCCTTTGTCGTTACCAATCCGGAAATTTCTTCGGTTAGGGATTCCGATCGCATGCTGGGTATCTTGTCCAGCAAATCGCGACGCGCTGAAAGAAGTGAAGAGCCGATCAAAGAATACTTGTTATTAACTCGGTACGATTCCGACCGAGTCAGATTGGGTGAAATGCTAAGTCTTGAGGATGTTCAAGAAATCCTATCGTTGCATTTGTTAGGCATCATCCCTGAATCAAAATCAGTGTTGTCTGCGTCCAATGCCGGCATACCGGTCATTCTCGATGAAAAAAGTGAAGCGGGGCAGGCCTATGCTGATGTCGTCGCGCGATATTTAGGAGCGGAGCGGCCACATCGATTCATTGACAGTAAGCAAGGGTTTTTCAGGCGGCTTTTCGGAGGAAGAAAATGAGCTTACTGGATTATTTTAGATCATCTAAACCTAAAACTGCATCGGTTGCTAAAGAACGATTGCAAATTCTTGTCGCACATGAGCGCAGTCATCGCAACCAGCCTTCCTATTTGCCGCAATTGCAAAAAGAACTGTTAGAGGTTATCCGTAAATACATCACTGTAGATCAGGATGCAATATCAATTAATTTTGAGCAAGACGAGAATCAGGAAACATTAGAATTGAATATCGTACTACCTGATTATCAGCATTCCAATAAGGGACTCAATAATTAGAGAAGTGAGAAATATCAAATTACTATCGCTCTGGTTTCGCAGGTTGCTGGAAAGCGTTGTCGAGGTAGCCAATACAAGGCAAAAACTGGGGAAAAAGCGCGGTTTATGCGCGACAAATGAGTATGCTAAGTCTGTTTTTAACACCATAACGACAGCGCAAGTAGTTCTTCAGCGACCTGTCAGCAACAATCAGCAGATAATCTACGCGGGGATCCTGATATGTAGTACTTTTCCATGGATTTCCGGTTGTGTTACCACGGCTCATCAAACAACAGCTGACACCGTTGTCAAAACCATTCTCATTGAACCTGCTGTCGGTGCTCAAATTGCTCCAGCCGCTGATTTTAATCTGCTCGGCAGAATATCCATTCAAAGCCAGAATCAAAGTTCCTCCGGCAGCTTTCGCTGGCAACATTTAGTAAGCAGTGATGAAATCTTGTTATTTACGCCACTCGGTCAAGCCGTGGCGGAAATAACCAAAGATCAAGAGGGTGTACGTTTAATCACATCAAAACTGGAAGCTTTCTATGCCAATGATGTAGAAAGCTTAACAGAAGAAATTTTAGGGTGGCGGTTACCGCTTGATGGCTTGCAATATTGGATACAAGGCGTGCACTCACCTGTTACCGCCGCGGAAAAAGACTTGGATAACAAAGATCAGGTGGTAGCTATCCGGCAGGATGGCTGGAAAATTTATTATAGTAATTACACGCCTGCGCAACCCAATTACCCTTCTCTTCCCAGAGTTTTATACCTAACGTATGAAAATCTGAAGATCAAATTGGTCATTGATAATTGGAAAGCTGAATAAATTATTCTTTCACTAAAAACAAAAATTACTATTTATCCATGCATACCTTTCCGGCTCCCGCCAAGTTGAATCTTTTTTTACACGTCGTAGGCCGTAGACCGGATGGTTATCATTTATTGCAAACTGTTTTCCGTTTGATAGACTTTTCTGATCAATTAAGTTTTAAGTTGCGTACTGACGGCATCATCAAACTGCACAATCCCATTGCAGGCGTGCCGGAGGATAAAGATTTATGCGTTCGTGCCGCCACGCTACTCAAACAAACAACCAATACCCAACAAGGCGCCGATATTTTTCTACAAAAACGGGTTCCGATGGGAGGCGGTTTGGGAGGTGGAAGCTCTGATGCAGCAACTACTTTGTTGGCGCTTAATCATCTGTGGAAGCTGAATTTGAGCAAAGATCATTTGCTCAAATTAGGATTACAGCTCGGCGCTGATGTCCCTATATTTATTTTTGGGCAAAATGCTTTTGCAGAAGGCGTTGGCGAAAAACTGACCGCTATTGAATTACCACTGGCTTGGTACTTAGTGCTTGTACCCTCTGTGCAGGTATCGACCGCAGAAGTTTTTGCAAGTAAAGAATTGACACGCAACACATTACCTATCAAAATACCGCCCTTTTCTGTGTGGCAAGGACATAACGATTTGGAACTAGTCGTTTGCCAAGCATACCCCGAAGTAGCCAGATGTTTGGAGTGGCTAAAGCAGCTAGAAAATACTACAATAGCGGCTATGAGTGGTTCGGGCGCTTGTGTGTTTGCTGAGTTTACAACAGAGTTAGCAGCACAAACCGCTTTTGAACAAATTCCAGACAATATGAAAGGCTTAGTAGCAAAAGGATTAGATTTTCATCCGCTACACAAGTTAAATTGATGGAATAAAGATTTTTGGGGAGTCGCCAAGTGGTAAGGCACCGGATTTTGATTCCGGCATTCGTAGGTTCGATCCCTACCTCCCCAGCCAGTTTTAGTTTAGCAGACCGTTGAAAAACGTATTCGATATGGCCGATGCAAGGCAAAAGCGGGCGAAAAAGCGCAGTTTATGCTTAACAAATGAACACTCTGAGCCTATTGTTAACACCGTAGTGGCAAAACGCAGATAGTTTTTCAATGGCCTGTTAGAGAAAACTTCATTTGATTAATTGATCAATCAATTTCATTCACAAAATAGACGAATAGCAATACAATCACTAAACTTCTGTAACGGTTTATATTAACAAGAGAAACCTGTGTTCGTCTTTTCCAGCTAATTATTTCAAAGAAACAACATGTCCTATGACAGTTTGATGGTTTTTACCGGTACTGCCAATCCCAAATTGGCCCAGGATGCTGTAAAGCATCTAAATATCCATCTGGGACGTGCGACTGTCGGGCGCTTCAGTGATGGCGAAATCATGGTGGAAATCCTTGAGAATGTGCGAGGGAAAGACGTTTTTGTATTGCAGTCCACCTGCGCACCAACCAATGACAGCCTAATGGAGATATTGGTCATGGTGGATGCGCTGAAACGCGCCTCTGCCGGTCGCATCACTGCCGCAATTCCTTATTTTGGATATGCGCGCCAGGATAGAAGGCCACGTTCAGTGCGTGTGCCAATCACCGCCAAAGTAGTTGCCAATATGCTGACGACCGTTGGCATTGACCGCTTGCTGACCATGGACTTACACGCCGACCAAATTCAGGGTTTTTTTGATATTCCTGTTGATAACATCTATGGTATGCCCATCCTGCTGGGAGATATCTGGAAACATAATTATCAGAATCTGATGGTTGTATCGCCTGATGTTGGCGGTGTGGTACGCGCCCGGCATTTGGCCAAGCGTTTGGAATGCGATCTGGCGATTATCGACAAACGGCGCCCCAAACCCAATGAAGCAAAAGTCATGAACATCATTGGTGAAGTTAGGGATCGCACATGTGTCATCATTGATGACTTGGTAGATACTGCCAATACATTGTGTGAAGCCGCAAAAGCGCTCAAGCAACATGGAGCCAAATCGGTATTGGCTTATTCCACGCACGCGGTATTATCAGGCAGCGCGGTGGAGCGCATCCAAAATTCAGATCTGGATAAGCTGGTAGTCACCGATACAATACCCTTGCGCGAAGATGCGTTGGCTTGTGATCGTATTTGTCAGCTCAGTATCGCCAATCTGCTGGCAGAAACTATGCTGCGTATCAGTAATGAAAGCTCATTAAGCTCACTATTCATGGAATAAATTGAACCGTTTTTATTAACCGGTTTGTTTGGTCGCGAACAAATCACAATTATGGAGTAGTAACGATGAAAATTGAAATCAGTGCCGACAAGCGCACACTGCAGGGAAAGGGTGCGAGCCGCCGCCTGCGTGGTTCTGGTAAAGTACCAGCAATCATCTATGGCGGTGATCAAGAAGCGCAATCGATTGAAATGAATCATAATGATTTATTTCACAAGCTCAGGCTGGAAGCTTTCCATGCATCCATTCTATCGCTCAGTGTTGCAGGGAAAACAGAGCAAGTACTGTTACGCGATATACAAATGCATCCTTTCAAACATCAAGTATTACATGTGGATTTTCAGAGAGTTGATAAGAATAAAAAAATACACATGAAAGTTCCGTTGCACTTTATCAATGCGGAAAACTCCCCCGGTGTAAAAACATCCGGCGGTATTGTTACGCACATCCTGACGGAAGTGGATATCAGTTGTTTGCCGGCAGACTTGCCCGAATTCATTTCAGTCGATTTAGCCGAACTCACAGCCGGACATACACTGCACTTAAGTGATCTGGTATTGCCCAAAGGCGTTGAAATTGTTGCGCTGACAAAAGGTGACAATTCAGCGGTTGTGGCGATTGTCATTCCACGTTCCGCACTCTCTGATGAAGCCTCCACTGCAGAAGCCGACGCAGAGAAAAAACCTGCTTGATCGCACTTAACACCTGATAAATCTGCTGGTATTTGTTCAATTCCAGCAGATTTATCTTTTGAGTTTATCTCATCAGTCTTATCACACTCATGAAGCTTATCGTTGGACTAGGCAACCCAGGCAAAGAATATGTTGGCACACGCCACAATGCCGGTTTTGAGTGGATCAACCGATTTGCAGAAATGTTACATGTCACGCTTAAACCGGAAATACGGTTTCATGGGCTATGCGCACATGTCAGCCAAAAAGATACTGATCTATGGCTACTGCAACCGCAAACTTATATGAATCTGAGCGGACGCGCGGTAGTTGCGCTATGTCAATTCTATAAAATCCAGGTTGAAGAAATGATCGTCATCCATGACGAGCTCGATTTACCGCCAGGCACCGCCAAATTAAAGAAAGGCGGGGGTCTGGGCGGCCACAATGGGCTCAAAGACATTGCGGCAAAATTGGGTACGCAGGATTTCTGGCGATTAAGAATAGGTATAGGTCATCCAGGCGATCGTAGCGCAGTAGTCGGTTATGTATTACACCCACCCAGAAAAGAAGAAGCACAATTAATTGCAGAAGCGATTGAGAGAAGCTTGGAAGTATGGCCACTCCTTGCCCAAGGCGCTTGTGAAGCAGCCATGTTAAAATTGCATACCAAAACATAAGCGCATACAAAACTGTATGCTATTAATTTGCAAAACTTCATGCCATTGTTCAAACACATTTTAATGAGAATCAGGTCATGAGTCTGAAATGCGGAATCGTGGGTCTACCCAATGTAGGCAAATCCACATTGTTTAATGCACTTACCAAAGCAGGCATCGCCGCAGAAAATTATCCTTTCTGTACAATAGATCCCAATATCGGCATTGTTGAAGTACCGGATCCCCGTTTGCAAAAGCTCAGTGACATCGTCAAACCGCAGAAAGTGCAACCGGCTATCGTCGAATTTGTCGATATCGCCGGACTGGTGGCTGGCGCATCCAAGGGAGAAGGCCTTGGTAACAAGTTTCTTGCCAATATTCGCGAAACGGATGGCATCGTCAACATGGTGCGCTGCTTCGCTGATGATAATGTCGTTCATGTCGCCGGCAAAGTAGACCCGATATCGGATATTGAAGTCATTCAAACCGAACTCTCTCTGGCTGATCTCGCCACCATAGAAAAAGCACTGCAACGCGAATCCAAAGTGGCCAAGTCGGGCAATAAGGAAGCCATCAAATTGTGCGCCTTGCTGGAAATAGTGCAAGCGCATCTTGACTGCGGCAAACCAGCCAGAACACTCGGATTGGATAAGGAGCAACAACAATTGCTGCAACCACTTTGTTTGCTAACCGCAAAACCGGCCATTTATGTGGCCAATGTGAGCGATAACGGTTTTGAAAATAATCCATTGTTAACACGCGTACAAGAATATGCAACGAGCGAAAATGCACCGGTAGTCGCCATATGCGCAGCACTTGAGGCAGAAATTGCAGAACTTCCTGATGAAGATAAGCAAATCTTCCTAGCCGACCTTAACCTGGAGGAACCCGGGCTCAATCGCCTGGTGCGCGCCGGTTATGAATTACTTGGATTGCAAACTTACTTCACCGCCGGCGTCAAAGAAGTCAGAGCATGGACCATTCACAAAGGCGATACCGCACCGCAAGCCGCTGCCGTCATACATACTGATTTTGAGAAAGGCTTTATTCGCGCTGAAGTGATCAGTTATGAGGATTTTATCGCTTGTAATGGCGAGCAAGGCGCCAAGGAAGCCGGCAAGATGCGCCTGGAAGGGAAAGAATATATCGTTAAAGATGGCGATGTGATGCATTTCCGATTTAATGTTTGATTGATATGTCGCAAAAATGCAAAATTTGCAACATATTGAATTGACCTGTCGTTGCAAACGACATAAACTGACAACGTGTCGCAAAAATGCAAAAATCAAACCATGACTGCCTGGCATCCAGATCAACCTTACAACGATCTACCGCTGTTACCTCCCGCAGCCGAGCTGGAAACACGCACGGTGCTGAAGCAGTGTATCGCCGCACGGGCGGCACTAGCAGAACTTAAGCAGGCTGCCGAACTCATCCCCAATCAGGGTGTTTTGGTCAATGCCCTGCCGCTGCTTGAAGCTCAGGCCAGCTCGGAAATCGAAAACATTGTTACCACCACAGACCGTTTGTTTCAGTTTCAAAGCGCAAACGAGTATGCCGACCCGGCCACGCGCGAAGCCCTGCGCTATAGCAGTGCACTGCTGGAAGGGTTTCAAGCATTAAAGCAACACCCGCTGAACACCCTCACCGCAGAACAAGTATGTACGCGCATTAAGGGCATAGACATGCAAGTGCGGCGTGTATCCGGAACAGCGTTGGCCAATCAGGCAACTGGTGAAGTGATTTATACACCGCCCACCGGGGAAGACCTGTTGCGTACCAAACTGGCCAACTGGGAACGCTACCTGCACGAAGCACGCGAAATCGATCCACTAATCCGCATGGCAGTCGGGCATTACCAATTTGAGGCAATCCATCCGTTCATCGATGGCAATGGCCGCACCGGGCGTGTGCTAAACAGTTTGTATCTGATCCAGGAAGACTTGCTGACGCTGCCAATTCTGTATCTGAGCCGCTACATCATCAAAAACAAAACCGAATATTACCATCTGCTGCTCGATGTCACGTGCAACCAAACTTGGGAATCGTGGATTGTCTTCTTGCTGCGCGGTATCGAAGACACCGCGCGCTGGACTATCGCCAAGATTGCCGCAATCCGCGCGCTCTCAGGATTCACGATTGATTATGTGAAGCAGAAAGCACAAAAAATCTACAGTCGCGAGCTGGTCGATCTGATTTTCGATCTGCCATACTGCCGGATTCAGAATTTGGTTGAAAAAAACATCGCTGGACGCCAAGCCGCCTCGCGCTATCTTAAGCAACTGGTAGATATCAACGTGCTTGAGGAGCGAGCCATCGGGCGCGAAAAGCTCTTTATTCATCCCAAGCTGATGCATTTACTGACGCGGGATGACAACACCGTGATGCCCTATCCATAATCACGAACGCATAATATCCGCATTTAAAAAACTACTCGTCAGCTACCGTCTCGCCGCTGCAGTGGAGCGAGAAAAAAGCGCTTACTTTGAAGGGCTGATCCTGTGCTACGCATCGGATCGGCATTAACCCAGCGTTAACAAAGATTCCTCATTATATCTGGATATGGCGAGTGCGGATTATTCAGAGTTTCCTTAAGTCGCCACTATCACTCGCACGGCATCAAGCCGCATATTACTGGATTTCAGCGCGCCGGTCAGTTGCAGCAATTGCTGTTCAAAAAATTGAACTTCTTCATCACGCACATTTGGGTTCACTTGTTGCAGCGCTTTGAGGCGTTGGATTTCCGGGGTGAAGGTTTGTTGGATACGCGCTTCAGCCTGCGCAATGAGTTGCGGCGCTTGCTCACTGGCTTTTTGCTCGCTTAAAGCCAGCAAAGCCTTTATCGCGTCTTCTTTCAGTTGAATCACCTGTTTGGCGATACCTGCCGCTACCGGCACTAGGTGGCGGTTAATCTCATCATGCCCCAGGTGCGAATAGTCGTCGTTACCCTGTTCATCCAGCAAAACACGAATCAACGCGGACGGCAAGTAGCGATTGCCTTGCTGCACACCTTGCCCGCCCGCTTCCAGCACGAACAGGCTTTCCAGAAATAAGGTGCCCGGCTGTACCTTTTTATGTTTCATGGCGGAAACCGCTGCGTTACCGGTTTCATGATTCAAGATGCGCTCCATCGCGTGGATGACCATCGGATGTTCCCACGTCAGGAAATACATATCTTCATTGGCAAGCGCAACATTCCTGGCATAAGTAATCACCGAACCTTCGTCCATTAAGCCGGGAAACGGCATACTCATGTGTTCGCTTGGTTCGATCAAATAACTGCCGGCACGGTGTTCTTCGACATTCACGCCGCAACAATCAAAAACCGTTTCCATATAGCGTGGCAGTACGAGGGCGTCATCCTGATCGCACGCTTCCTGATACAGGCTCTCCGCAATAGCGGGACGAAAAGAATTATATTCCAGCAGCTTATCGCGTCCGCGATCCAATGCCTCGTTCAGCGCCTGATTAACCGATTGCGTAACAGCGATCAGATCTGACAGCGCGTCACCGTG
>CAZYHY010000001.1:0-170340 GCA_964647635.1 uncultured Nitrosomonas sp. | reverse complement strand
GGTTTGGGTTTGGGTTTGGGTTTGGGTTTGGGTTTGGGTTTGGGTTTGGGTTTGGGTTTGGTGCAGCGCGGCGATGAGCGCGTCTTCCGTTTGCGAAAAGACAGTTTGGCCTGCCGGGCAGGTTTTCTCAAACGCATTCAATCCCTCGTGGTACCAATGGAACATCACCGCCAATGCACTATCCTCCAGATAAGGAACATAGATATTGATGGTATCGGTCTGGCCGATACGATCCAGTCGGCCTATGCGTTGCTCCAGCAAATCAGGATTGAGCGGCAAATCAAATAAGACCAGATGATGGGAAAACTGAAAATTGCGCCCTTCGCTACCGATTTCCGAACAAATCAATACCTGACCGCCGGTATCCTTATCAGCAAAATAGGCCGCTGCACGGTCACGTTCAATCAAGCTCATGCTCTCATGAAATACCGGTATATATTGACCAGTCAGAATCTTGAGTGCTTGAGCGATATCCCGGGCGGTTTGCGCATTAGCGGTAATAACCAGCACTTTTTCCGGTTTCAACTGTTTGAACGTGACAGTTAACCAGTGAATACGCGGATCTACGTCTGTCCAATAAGGATCTTCCGGCTCGGCTCTGACCTGATAGAGCAATTCAGGACACAACAACAATTGGGGCTTTGACAGGTTCGTTGTCTCAAAGGTGGTCAAACATTGCTGATATTGCGCCGGTAACTTCAGGGGAACCGCGTTAAGTTTGCGTTTAGGAAATCCTTTAACTGCCGCGCGCGTATTACGAAACAATATGCGGCCGGTTCCATGCCGATCCAGCAATAATTCAGCCAGCATTTTTCTTGCTTGCCGGCTTTGCTCCCCGTCCGCTTCCCGGTTTTGTAGCTGCGTCAGTAATTCTTTGCATTGCGCGGAATCGACGGTCGAAATAATCATCTGTGTGATTGCGTCACTCAGCCCGCGGCCTTCCAATAACGCTTCAACCGCTTTGGCAATCGGTTCATAGGATTGTTCTTCAGCAACAAAGGCCACAAAGCTGTTGAAGCGATCCGGGTCAAGCAAGCGCAGACGCGCAAAATGACTGGCTTTACCTAATTGTTCCGGGGTCGCCGTCAGCAACAGCACACCTTTGATACAGGCCGCCAATTGCTCAATCATGGCATACTCCGGGCTGATCTCCTGCTCAGACCAGCGCAAATGATGCGCTTCATCGACTACCAACAAGTCCCAATTACCTGCCAATGCGGCCTGAAATCGTTTTGGGCTTGCGCGCAGAAAATTCAAGCTGCACAGTATGAGTTGTTCACTATGAAATGGATTTTCCCACTCATCACCTTCTTCCAGCGATTGACAGCGTATTTCGTCAAATATGCTGAATTGCAGATTGAAACGCCGCAGCATCTCCACCAGCCATTGATGTATCAAGGTTTCCGGAACCACAATGAGTACGCGCTTGACACGTTCTGTCAATAATTGCTGGTGCAGTATCAATCCCGCTTCAATCGTTTTTCCTAACCCCACTTCGTCCGCCAGTAAAACACGAGGCGCATAACGACGCGCAACTTCATGCGCAATATAGAGTTGATGCGGAATCAGGCTGGTACGAGTACCGATCAATCCGTATAGCGGCGCACTTGCCAGTTGATTACGTATCAGCAAGGTTTGATAGCGAATCCGGAACCACTTATCCTGATCAAGCTGACCGGTAAATAAGCGTTCTGCCGGACGATTCAGTTGCAAATGGTGTGCTAGCTGCTGTTCAGCAAGCTCCATCCAGTCTCCGCTCTCATTTAGGCCGGAATAGACAACCAGACCATCCTGCTCATCCACCTGCTCGACTTTCAATGAAATGCCGTCATGGCTACTGACGACATCGCCCACCTTGAAAACAACACGTGTCAACGGCGCTGAAAGTCTGGCGTATGCGCGAGTTTCATTCACCGCTCCGAAAGTGATGTTGATTACTCTATGTTCAACATTCTGGATCGTACCCAGCCCCAGTTGCAAATCAGCATCGCAAATCCAACGTTGACCCGGCTTAAAATCGTGCATGTCATGCTTTGTGGCTAGAAAAAAAACAATATAGTAATGGAAACAAGAAAAAATATAACTATTTCTTGGATCTGTTCAGATAACGAATAGACAATACGTTTAGAAGAAAACCCGGAAGCGGAAGATCCGTTGATCGATATGCTTTGATACAAGTTTGGAAACAGAAAATTTTTAGCCGATTAATTCCTTAAGTTAAAGGAGATTAATCAGCCAAATAGGAAACAGACACTACTGATCAGTACAGCAAATCAGTTTAGAAATTCAGAAACACATGAGCTACGATATTGTGCATCATTTGATCAGGACGAGCGCTATGCGGTCTGTTGATGTATTGATTCATATAACCCAATTCAACGGTTGCATACTGATTGACTTTATAAGCCAATCCAACGAAGCCGCGGTTCTGATCGAAGCCGTTGGAAATAAAACCAGGATTACTATCCATAGTCGTCATGGCAATAAACAACTCACTTTGAACGATAAAACTGAGATTCGGATCTATTGCCGGCATTGGAACCGCCAGTTTAACCAATTGGCGGAATCGATAGGCCACATCATTACTACCAGGAATGGGTGCTTGATGATTAAAGAATCGTTCCTCAAAACGGCTACGCGCCGATAATCTGCCGAACGAAAAATTATCCGCCCAAGTTACTTGTTGCCAGATTCGATGCTCATCAAAGCAACCAACACGATTGAGGGGTTCACACGTTGGCGCCCAGGCATAACCCGCCCATACAACAATTTTATCGGTTATCGCATAACCTAAACCGGGACGTATCAGGGACTGCGAAAATTGAGAAACATTATTACCAAAACGTCCTTGTCCTTCCATCCACCATCTGAATTTTTTTAAGTCCGGATTGTTTGGATTGACAAAACCAAAACTACCTTGTGTGAAAAGAGCGCCCCACGCCTCAAAATCGTCGGTTGTAGCTTCGGCAGCAACTGGATTACTAAAAACCAAACCAAACGCAGCCAATAAAACAAGTTTGTTTATTTTCTTAAACATGCAATCTCCCTTTTAAAACAATATAATTCTCTGAAGCTGTTAGTTAATATAAAATAAAGCAGCGTCATCACATACATCAACTACACCGGTTTTAAGTGTAGGAGCCACTTGCTTCACTTTCTCGCCTGAAAAATGAATTTTCACGCACCCTTACTTACTATTTACACAGTCGCCCACACTAACACAATAAATGTTAAGAAAGCATCAAGAAAAACGACCGCAGCAAACCATACTATTACAGCTAATTACAATTAAGATTTAATAACCTAAGTTAGAAATCCAAGAACTCTAATGACATCTTTTTATGACACAGCCGCGCACAATAACACGGCAATTGTTAAGAAAGTGTTAAGAAAGTGTCAAGAAAAAACAACAGTGTGTGATAGTACTTCAATTGTTCTCACTAAGGCTTCACACTTATAAGCCGGCGTTATTTTTTAAGAGCTTTCACCTTTATCAAAATAATATACTTTCTTTCGCCATAAATTACTTTAATAATCATTACACTAAACACATCAAGAAGAGCGAGTACAAAGTAATTGATAGCCAACTTAAAACATTTGTTTGACAAGCTATCGCAACACTGGGTATGGTAGGCCGGTTATATGGGGACTGATTATATAGTGCTAATGTAGCTAATTTTTAAACGGGGAGATGAAACCTTTTCCGTGCTATTGAGAATTGAATTAAATAAAACTGCAAACCGGAGCTATAAAATGAAAAAATTAAATTGTGTGTTAACAATGTCGGCGCTACTGATATTAGTCGGCTGTGGCGCGAGTAAAGACTATACTCCTCCAGCGGATGCTTCTGGTGAAACGATCTTTAGCTCAGCCTGTACGGAATGCCACAAACCGATAAGTGCTAATGTTGCGATGGTGCTAAGTGAGAAAGTTGCTAGCAAGGAAGCGATTATTAAGAAATTTCAGTCGGGAAGCATGAGAATGCCGTCATTCAAAAACATTCAAGGTGAGGCCGCAGATCGTTTAGCTGACTATGTTCTGACTAATAGTCAAGTCAGCAAATAGCGTTTCACCCGGCAATCTGGATAGACCCGTAGGTAAAATTAAATCATATCAGCAGCGAGTGATTTTTGCGCTGCTGATTGATACGCGGGTATTTATCAAAAACGCCACAAATACTACTAATCAGCAGCTGCCCTCTCGGTGTAACAACAATCTCTTCATCATCCAACGTTATCAATTCAGCTTGCGCATACACCAAAAGTTCTTTTAATTCCGCTGCGAAGTAGCATTTAAATTCAACTGGAAAAAAAGTTTCTACCGATTCGAATGAGAGTACTGAGTGACAAATAAGCGCTTGCATAACGGAACGGCGCATCAAGTCGTCAGCACTTAATTCAATCCCACGCATAATTGGAAGCATACCGTGTTCTAGCTTGTCATAGTAGCGTAGAAGATCACAATGATTTTGGCTTAAGGTCGGCCCGACACTTCCGATTCCTGAAACACCTAATGCGATGTGGTCGCAATCAGGATGAATCGAATAACCTTGTAGATCATAATGCAACCTTCCTTGCCGCTGCGCTATGACTAATTGGTCATCCTGTGTAGCAAAAAGATTCATGCCAATATGCGTATAACCCGCACCAGTCAAACGAGTAATTGCAAGTAACAACATCTCAAGCCTAGTTTTCTCATTTGGCAAATCTTCTAAGTTAATACTTTGCTGTGGCTTGAATTTCTCTGGTAGATGCCAATAATTCAATAAATTAATTTGATCCGGACTTGCAGCAATAATGCTTTCCAAAGTATAGGCAAATTTTTCCAGGCTCTGTTTAGGTAATCCGTAAATCAATTCAATTCTGATTGTCTTAAAACCTGCTTGCTGCGCATCGCGAATGGCACGCAATGTAGCATCTTCTGTTTGAATACGGTGTATGGAGCGCTGTACCGATTGATCAAAATCCTGTACTCCGATAATGGCACAGTTAAAACCGATTGCTTTCAATGCGGGCATAGAAAGCTTAGTAATTTGCCGCGAATCAATTTCTATGCAAAGCTCCCCCGCTTTTATTAAGTTAAAATTTTTCTGAATGTCATTGATAATGCCACCTAATTGCGCATTACTCAGAAAAGTAGGTGTACCGCCTCCAAAATACAATTGCTCAACTAGGGGAGCATTTTTAAGTAACTGGCCTTGGAGCCTTATTTCACGTGACAAATAATTAAGATATTTTTTTATACTGCCCTGATTACCTGAAACAATCTGATTAGAATGGCAATAAAAACAGGCAGAATGACAAAAAGGAATATGCACATACAATGACAGCGATCTGCGAAAAGATCCCGTCTTACGACGATCAAACCAAGCTGAATATCGATGCGCATCAAATGTTTCAACAAAATAATCTATTTCCGGATATACGCGATAATCTGCATAATGACATCCGAAGTGGCGCATAAGATGCAAATTAATTTCCAGCAAATCAGCAGCTGATGGTGAATGCACTAAGATATTTTCCTTGGTAACGATGGGAATCAAAAGAAATTCCACTTTCCTGAATAATATCGGTAAGATTATGCATAAATCACAATTACCAGCTTTGATTCAAGTCAACCGGAGTATGAATACGCAATTTCTTACACTTGGAAAATATTTTGACTCTAGAAACCTCGACATGTAGTCACCTTGATATTTCACACATGAGGTCAAGTTGCGCGACTTGTAGTTTGCGCGAACTATGCTTGCCGGTCGGCCTTAATGAGCGAGAAATACAAACGCTTGGCGATGTAGTAAGCCATAAACGCAAAATTCAACGAGGCGGATCGCTCTATCGCACAGGCTCAAAGTTTCAATCACTATTTGCCATTCGCAGAGGGTTTTTAAAGACCTGTATACTCGAACAAGATGGGCGGCAACAGGTTACCGGTTTTCATATGACAGGCGAATTGCTGGGATTGGATGCTATCAGCACAGAAATACATACGTGTGATGCGGTCGCCCTTGAAGATAGTGAAGTATGCGAGATCCCTTTTGAGAAATTAGAGGAAATCAGTCGTGCTATCCCATCACTGATGCGTCATTTTCATAAGATCATGAGCCGCGAGATAGTGCGAGATCACGGGGTTATGCTGCTGCTAGGCAGTATGAAAGCGGAAGAACGTCTGGCAACTTTTCTGCTCAACTTATCGCGCCGGTTTCTAATACGTGGCTATTCCGAATGTAATTTTAATCTGCGCATGACGCGCGAAGAGATTGGCAGCTACCTTGGCCTTAAACTGGAAACCGTTAGTCGCGCTTTTTCTAAACTTCAGGATGAAAATATCATTGCAGTCGATAACAAACATATACAAATAAACGATATTACTCGTTTAAGAATGAAAATGGGAAACACAACTTGTGATACCTAATAAACCTCGACGATCTCGCCACAGATCAACAGAATATCCTATCAGATCAACGCCCTGCAGAGGCTTTCATCGCAACATAAGAATCGTCAGCGCGCCTATTCTGTTTCATACCAACTTGAGTAAGTATTGAAAAATGCTATAATATACAGATAATTTGACTCTCAATTGTTGGTAACTGGTTGTAATGCCTGCATTATATGCAAGTCAAATTAAATTCGCACATTCGTCTGTAAAATATATCCCCTTGTATGCGGAGTGATTGCGGTGGATGGAGGCTCAATCCTAAAGGAGAACTTATGTCTGTAACCATGCGACAAATGCTGGAAGCGGGTGTTCATTTCGGACACCAAACACGCTTCTGGAATCCCAAAATGGCCCCGTATATATTTGGCCATCGTAATAAAATTCATATCATCAACCTTGAAAACACCTTGGTGATGTATGAAGAAGCCATGAAATATGTACGTCAATTATCAGCAAACAAAGGTATTATCTTGTTTGTTGGCACCAAGCGACAAGCGCGTGACATTGTGCGCGAGGAAGCAATGCGTTGCAATTCCCCTTATGTAGACCAACGCTGGTTAGGCGGAATGCTGACTAATTTCAAGACCATAAAGCAATCTGTCAAGCGCCTACAAGATATGGAAGGCATGGTTCAAGATGGCACGCTGGATAAGTTGGTAAAAAAAGAAGCACTTGATCTCCAAAGAGAATTAGACAAACTCAACAACAGCTTAGGTGGCATCAAAGATATGAAAGGCCTTCCCGATGCCTTATTTGTCATTGATGTTGGATATCAGAAAGGTGCTATTACAGAAGCTAGAAAGCTTGGCATTCCAGTCATTGGCGTAGTGGATACCAATCATAATCCAGATGGTTTACAGTACATCATCCCAGGAAACGATGATTCGAGTCGGGCAATACGCTTATATGCCCGTGGTGTGGCTGATGCTATTTTAGAAGGACGTAATCAAGCTATTCAAGAAATTGTTGAAATGAGTACTGCAGAAGCTGAGTAAGCAAAAAACTGCTTTTCTTTAGTATTCATCAGGCATATTGGACTACATATGTGCAACTTACCAGATTTGTATAGAATATAAACATACTCTCTACCTGGTAAGTATCTGTATCCCGTTCGTAAACTAATTTTGTATCTGGAGTAAAGTAAAAATGGCGGAAATCACCGCAAGCATGGTAAAAGAATTGCGTGAAATGACAGGGCTCGGCATGATGGATTGCAAGAAAGCCTTAGCAGAGACTGCTGGAGATATGAAGGCAGCTGAGGATTTGCTGAGAATTAAAAGTGGCGCCAAAGCAAGTAAGGCAGCTGGCCGAATCGCAGCGGAAGGTGTGGTTGGCGTATATATCTCAGCAGATAGTCGCTGCGGTGCACTCGTTGAAGTCAATTGCGAGACGGATTTTGTCGCCAAAAACGACGACTTCATTCATTTTTCCAAGAGCCTGGCTGAGCTCATAGCAACCAAAAGCTTGGTCGACATTGCAACATTAAGTGACGCGCCGCTACCTTCTGGCGAAACTGTGGAATCAACCCGCAAGGCACTCGTCATGAAATTGGGTGAAAATATCAGTATCCGCCGTTGTGCACACCATACGACACAAGGTCAGCTGGCATCCTATCTCCATGGAACCAAAATCGGTGTCATGGTGGATTACACAGGTGGAGACGAAGCGCTTGGTAAGGATTTGGCAATGCATATTGCGGCCAGTAAACCCGTGTGCGTATCCAAGGAACAAGTATCCGCAGATGTGTTGGAACACGAACGCCAGATCTTCACTGCACAAGCAGCCGATAGCGGTAAGCCAGCGAATATTATCGAAAAAATGGTCGATGGGCGCATTGCAAAATATCTTGCAGAAATCACACTATTAGGCCAGCCCTTTGTTAAAGATCCCGAGCAAACCGTGGAAAAATTACTGGCCAAAAGATCAGCCAAAGTGAATGGTTTTACTATGTTCGTTGTAGGTGAAGGCATAGAAAAGAAATCTGAAAATTTTGCTGAGGAAGTAAAAGCACAGATGGGACAAGTATAATCATTCAAGTTACGGTACTCTCAAAAAACCATTCTTTATGACCACAACTGCCTATAAGCGTATTTTACTCAAACTATCCGGCGAAGCCCTGATGGGCGAAGACAAGTATGGCATTAACCATGCAGTAATGGGAAGAATCGTTGCTGAGATTGAAGAAATCAGTAAGCTAGGGGTTGAAATTGCAATCGTTGTAGGCGGTGGCAATATTTTTCGTGGTATGCAATCAGCTAATGACGGACTTGAGCGTGTGACTGCAGACTATATGGGTATGCTGGCTACCGTCATGAATGCTTTGGCATTGCAAGACGCCATGAAGCTGGCTGGACTGGTACCGCGCATACAATCCGCCTTGCGCATCGAACAAGTGGTAGAGCCCTATATTCGCGGAAGAGCGATACGTTATCTGCAAGACGGTAGAATAGTTATTTTCGCAGCAGGAACCGGAAATCCTTTTTTTACTACAGATACCGCGGCTGCATTACGAGGCATGGAAATGAATGTCGATATTATGCTTAAGGCTACCAAGGTGGATGGTATCTATACCAGCGACCCCAAAATTAACCCGGAAGCAACGCGTTTTCATAAATTATCTTTTGATGAAGCGATTGCCAAGAATCTGCAAGTGATGGATGCAACGGCATTGACACTCTGTCGTGACCAGAAATTACCATTAAATGTATTTAGTATTTTTAAGGCTGGGGCTCTTAAACGTATAATAATTGGAGAAGATGAAGGAACGTTAGTAACAGTCTGATCCGAATTTGATTGTAATCTCTTGAAATAAAGATACAAAAGGGATAAATATTATGATTGCCGATGTAAAAAAATCTGCTGAACAAAAAATGCAAAAAAGCCTCGAAGCATTAAAAGTAGATTTAAGTAAGGTCAGAAGTGGACGAGCACATACTGGCTTTCTTGATCATATTACTGTTGATTACTATGGTTCACCAACACCGATCAACCAAGTGGCCAATATCAATTTGATTGATGCACGAACCATCGGCGTTATTCCTTGGGAAAAAAAAATGGGTAGTGCCATTGAAAAAGCAATTCGGGAATCCGATTTGGGCTTAAACCCGATGCCTGTTGGCGAAACCATCCGTGTTCCTATGCCGGCACTCACTGAAGAACGGCGCAGAGATCTTATTAAAGTGGTAAAACATGAAGCGGAAGCTGTTCGTATTGCAATGCGCAATATACGTCGCGATGCCAATGCACACTTGAAAGAATTACTAAAATCCAAAGAAATATCGGAAGATGATGAGCGCCGTGGTCAAGACGATATTCAAAAGCTGACTGATCGCTACATCACTGAGATCGATAAAGTTTTACAAGTCAAGGAAGCCGAATTGATGGCTGTTTGATATGCCTCAAGGCCCGAGTTCAACGTTAGAGATACCTGAAACAGGTTCAATACCCAAACATATCGCTATTATCATGGATGGTAATGGGCGATGGGCTCGGAATCGCTTCATGCCTCGTATGGCTGGACATCAGCAAGGCGTTGAAACCGTTCGTGGTGTCATAAAAGCCTGCATAGAGCGTAATGTTGCCTATCTCACTTTATTCGCATTCAGCAGCGAAAATTGGCGCCGCCCCGCAGAAGAAATTTCTTTTTTGATGCAGCTTTTTACAGGCGCATTGGAGCAAGAAATTACCAAGCTGCATGAAAATGGTATTCGATTTAAAGTAATCGGCGATATCTCAAAGTTTGAACCTAAAATAATAAAGTTCATCCAGAATGGCGAGCAGTTAACTGCTCAAAATACACGACTAACCTTCACTATCGCTGCCAATTACGGGGGGCGCTGGGATATCATGCAGGCTATGCGTAAAATGATGACGCAATCACCCGAGGTACCGCTCAACTTCGAGGAAGAAAATCTGGCACAATATCTTTCCCTAAGCTATGCACCCGAACCGGATTTATTCATACGCACCGGCGGAGAGTATCGTATCAGTAATTTTTTACTATGGCAGCTCGCTTATACTGAATTATATTTTACCAATACGCTATGGCCTGATTTTAATGAACATGAACTTGAGTTAGCCATTCAATCTTATCAACAGCGAGAACGTCGATTCGGTCGCACCAGCGAGCAGCTTCGAATAGCGTTATCTGCCGAAGGATAAGAAGAGCAATATACATGCTTAAAGCTCGTATCCTCACCGCAATCATCATATTGCCTTTATTTCTATCCGCAATATTCTACTTGCAAGACATTTTCTGGGTAACTTTTTTACTGGCGCTGACAGCCATCGGTGCACGCGAATGGAGTAAATTAGCGCAACTCTCGGTCCGAAATACCATCGCCTATATGCTACTCACGGTAATAGTAGGTGGAGAATTATTGTTTCAATTACGTGAATCTGTACAAATCAGTATCTATTCATCGGACCTACTATGGGTATATATCTTGTCCGCTATTTTTTGGATAGTGGGCGCACCACTCTATCTAAAACAACTTTATACCATTAAGAACCCCGTGATCTGGATGTTGATCGGCTGGATCGTATTGTTACCAACCTGCCTGGCACTCTATCAATTACGTGCTATTAGTCCATTACTTTTGCTGGGCTTTATGGCAACCATCTGGATTTCAGACACAGCAGCTTACTTCACCGGACGAGCGCTAGGTAAACATAAACTTGCCTACACGATTAGTCCGAACAAAACTTGGGAAGGTGTCGCAGGCGCTTTAATTGCTGTATTGATATATGGTTTAGCTTGGAATTTCTGGATAACTGAAGAATCTTCAGCGATAACATTGATACCATTACTGATGGCTATGGCCATCCTAGGCATTATCGGAGATTTATACGAATCACTGATAAAACGTCAGGCGGGCGTTAAGGATAGTGGCAACATTCTGCCAGGCCATGGCGGCATACTCGACCGCATTGATGCGCTGACCTCTTCATTGCCACTTGCTACATTGGCATTACTCATTTATTACTCCCCTTCGTTATGAAAACTATCCGCCAAATAACCATACTCGGATCTACCGGTAGTATTGGAGAAAGTACACTGGATGTCATCGCGCGCCACCCTGATCGTTTCCAGGCTTTTGCACTGACTGCCAACAATAGTACTGAAAAGATGCTGGCGCAATGCCAACGTTTCCAGCCACGCTATGCGGTAATGTTAAACGCGGACAGTGCCGAACAATTGACTCAAGCAATACAAACAGCCGGAATCGATACCGAAGTCTTATCAGGCATCGAATCATTAGAAAAAGTAGCCTCTCTGCCAGAAGTGGATGCTGTCATGGCAGCCATTGTCGGGGCTGCAGGTATCCGTCCGACGTTTGCAGCAGCTCGCTCAGGAAAACTGGTGTTACTCGCCAATAAAGAAACGCTGGTTATGGCTGGGCGAATTTTCATGGATCTGGTCAAGCAAAACAATGCCACGCTGCTACCAATCGATAGTGAACATAATGCGATCTATCAATCATTGCCACATCACTTTACTGGTAACCTAGCTGCAGCAGGTATCAGTCGTATACTGCTCACCGCTTCGGGCGGGCCATTCCGATGCGCTCCTTTGGCTTCCTTAGAGGAAGTAACGCCTGAGCAGGCTTGCGCGCACCCTAATTGGGACATGGGACAGAAAATTTCAGTGGATTCAGCCACCATGATGAATAAAGGCCTGGAAGTTATTGAAGCACACTGGCTGTTTGATGCAGCGCCGGATAAAATCCAGGTAGTCATTCATCCGCAGAGTGTGATTCACTCGATGGTTGCCTATGTTGATGGCTCGGTCATCGCGCAGCTAGGTAACCCTGATATGCGTACCCCGATTGCGCATGCCATGGGCTATCCCGATAGAATTGAAAGCGGGGTGTCCGCTTTAGATATGTTCAAAGTTGCCCATCTCGATTTTGAAGCGCCTGATTTTAATAGATTCCCATGTCTAGGATTAGCCTACCAAGCACTTGCCACGGGTGAAAACATGCCCGCAGTACTAAATGCCGCCAATGAGGTCGCCGTGGAGTCTTTTCTTAAAAAGCGCATGGCATTTACAGCAATCCCAGCCATGATTGCACATGTTATGCAAGCAACACAACGAGAAGAGATGTCTACACTGGATGATGTGCTAAGAACAGACGCATCAGCGCGCGATAAAGCGCAAGAGTGGCTTGTAAATCTGTAACAAGTGACGCGAAGAAACTTGTTGACGATTGATGGCTTCAATTTTTCTTAATTAGTGATAGTATCTACCTTGCATTTACTCAATGAAGCCCTGAAATGACCAGCGCCACGCAGTTAACATCTTCCCCCATGTGCATATTTGGCACCACAACTTGATATGTCAATAGCTTATACAATCATTTCTTTCATTGTTGCTTTAGGTGTCCTGATTACATTTCATGAATTTGGCCACTATCTGATAGCCCGCTGGAATGGCGTCAAAGTATTGCGATTCTGTATTGGTTTTGGTCAGCCCATTTTTCGTAAACGCTGGGGAAAAGATCAAACAGAGTGGGTGATTGCAGCTATCCCGCTGGGCGGCTACGTTAAAATGCTGGACGAGAATGAAGGGGAAGTAGCCCCTGAAGACTTACCTCGCGCATTTAATCGTCAGCCAGTTGCACGTCGTTTTGCCATCGTTGCAGCCGGTCCCATAGCCAATTTTCTATTAGCTGTCGCGCTATATTGGCTACTTTTTATACTGGGTGTTAATGGTATGAAGCCAGTATTGGGTCCAGTTGAACCGGCCACGCCTGCTGCCCATGCAAGATTTGAAGCGAATGAAACCATTGTCAGTATCGAAAATGAAGCGGTTGCCAGCTGGCAGGACGCCCGCTGGACTTTATTACGATACGCGATTGATCAATCGGCAAACGTCAAAGTACAAACCGTCAATAAGAATGGTGAGATCAACTGGCGACATTTAGACTTGAGTCATATTGATCCCGATAAATTGAATGAAAATTTGCTTGGACTTATCGGATTAAATAGTTATCAGCCTACGATCAGACCTGTTATCGCTCAAGTAGTCGCGGATGGCCCTGGTTATCATGCCGGCTTACTCGTAGGGGATGAAATTTTAGCCGTCAATAATATCGAGATCGAAACCTGGATGACGCTGGTGCAAGAAATACGTACCAATCCAGAGCGCACCCTGGAGCTGGAAATTTTACGTGACAATCAAATGATCGTGCTGGCCATCACGCCCGAAGCAGCCACAGAAAATGGCAAGCAAATCGGCAAGATCGGCATAGCGCCAGTCATCAATCAAGCTGAATTCGAAGAATTAATGATCACCGTCAGTTATCCACCCGGCAAAGCAATTCAGAAAGCAATTGAGAAAACATGGGAAACGACCATTCTGACGTTACAAATGCTATCTAAAATGATCATGGGCGATGTATCCTGGAAAAACGTCAGCGGCCCCATTTCAATTGCTGACTATGCTGGCCAATCTGCGCAAATGGGATTGGTATCTTATCTGGCATTTCTTGCTTTAATCAGCGTCAGCATTGGCGTACTGAATCTACTACCCATCCCCATTCTGGACGGTGGACACTTAATGTATTATCTCATCGAGATGATCAGAGGGGCGCCGCTTTCTGACAAGATTATGCTGATTGGCCAGAAGATCGGTCTGGCAATGTTACTTACACTGATGGTTTTTGCCATATATAACGATATTAATCGGCTTATCACTGGTTAGATAATGAAATTTAAGTATTTTGTTGCGCTGGCTGGCTTCTTCTTTGCAATCTCATGCTGGGCAAGTGAGTCCTTCGTAGTTAAAGATATTCGCGTTGAAGGCATACAGCGCACTGAAGCCGGTACTATTTTTAGTTATCTCCCGATTAAAGTCGGCGATACGATGGATGAAACAAAGGCAACAGAAGCCATCAAAGCACTCTATGCAACAGGCTTTTTCAAAGATGTCAGATTAAAATCTGAAAACGGTGTGCTAATCGTAGAAGTCGATGAACGGCCAGCTATCGCTCAAATCAGCATCAACGGCGCAAAAGAATTTGAAAAAGATAAGCTTGCTGAAGGCTTGAAACAGGCGGGTATAGCGGAATCCCGAATATTCAGCCGCTCACTTTTGGAGCGCGCCGAGCAAGAACTAAAGCGTCAATATATCAGCCGCGGCAAATATGCCGTCAAAATCACCACCACCACTACACCGCTAGAACGTAATCGCATCGGCATTAACTTTGATATTCATGAAGGCCGTACCGCCCGCATCAGAAAAATCAATTTTGTCGGCAACGAACAATTTAAAGACAGCGAGTTACGTGGCCTGCTTGTTCTCAGGAAACCTGATTTATTGAGTTGGTTTACCAAAAATGACCAATATTCAAAACAGAAGCTAGGCGCCGATTTAGAAACACTACGCTCCTATTATCTTGATCGCGGCTATCTGGAATTCAATATTGAATCCACGCAAGTATCCATAACACCCGATATGCGTGATATTTACATCACCATCAATATTACTGAGGGCGCTCAGTATAAAGTCTCTGATGTCAAAGTGGCTGGCGAACTCCTGATACCGGAAGAAGAAATTCGCAAATTGATATTGTTTAAGTCTGGACAAGTATTTGCACGCCAGAAACTGACGGAATCCATTAAATTAATCACAGACCGTTTAGGCGATGACGGTTATGCATTTGCCAATGTCAATGCGTCACCGGAACTGGATTATGAAAATCGGCAAGCAGCCTTCACATTCTTTATTGATCCGGGGCGACGCGTATACGTGCGGCGTATCAACATATCGGGTAATGACCGTACACGCGATGAAGTCATACGCCGTGAATTTCGTCAAATGGAAGGTGCCTGGCACTCCACTAAAAATATTAATATGTCCAAGCAACGCATTGATAGACTGGGCTTCTTTAACAGCGTTAACGTGGAAACACCTGCTGTACCCAACAAAACCGACCAGGTCGATATCAACGTCAAGGTAGAAGAAAGACCCACCGGATCCATTATGTTTGGCGCAGGTTACTCGGATCGTCAAGGACTGATTCTGAACGGTTCAGTTTCTCAAAACAATATTTTTGGCACCGGTAATTTCTTTAGCCTTGATGTCAATACCGGCGCGATTAATAAAACTTATGCCGCATCATTCACCAATCCCTATTTTACAGTGAACGGGATAAGCCTTGGATTCGATGTTTACAAACGCGACGTGGATACCCGTCCGTTAACGACGTTCGGTGAATTTAAAACTCAAACGGTAGGCGCTGGAATACGGTTAGGCGTACCCATCGCAGAAAATGATATTGTATCGTTTGGTTTAGCAGCAGAGAATACAAAATTGGGTATTTTTCAGAATAGTCCGCAACGTTATAAAAATTTCGTTGATGAATTTGGCACGTCGACCAACAATTTCCCGTTCACAGTCAGTTGGGCGCGTGATCGTCGCGATAGTGCAATTTGGACAACCTCTGGAACGACGCATCGGTTGTTTGGCGAAGTCAGCATACCGGGTGGGGATTTAAATTACTATAAAGTGAGTTACCATCAAAAATGGTTTTATCCCATTACCGAGGACCTGACACTGATGCTGAATGGAGAGTTTGGTTACGGCGACGGCTATACCGGGAAATCATTACCTTTCTTCAAGAACTTCTTTGCCGGTGGTAATAACTCCATACGGGGTTATGACTTAAATTCTCTGGGTCCTCGTGATAATACGATTATCCCAAGCAGCAGTTCTGGACTTAATTCAAGATTGTTTGCAGTAGGCGCCAGTAAACGTGTTGTTGGTAATATAGAACTGATGTATCCCGTGCCCTTTATGAAAGATGACAGATCGCTGCGTTTGAGTGCGTTCTTGGATGGTGGTACGGTATTTAACAATTTCAATGAACTTAATAATCTCGTGCGTTACTCCGCTGGGATTGCGCTTACCTGGATTTCACCAATGGGGCCGTTGAAAGTCAGTATTGCGGAACCACTAAATGATAAACCAAGCGATAATTTGCAAAGATTCCAGTTTATGTTTGGCCAACAATTCTAAATTCAGTTGAGTCCTGTCAGGTGAAAATACCGGAAAAAATCGATCGATGGTGGTGTAATAAGCTGATGATCCTTATCATCATAGCTTCCGTCAGTGGGTTGGCGGGTGATATTGCGTTTGCCGGCGATATCAAAATTGGCGTGGTAAATACCGAAAAGATTTTGCGAGAATCTTTGCCGGCGATACAGGCACAGAAAAAAATCGAACAGGAATTTGTGCCGCGTGACGAAGATATCAAAAAAATTGCTGTACAGGCTAAGACACTTCAAGACAAGCTTGAAAAAAACGGTATAACCATGGAAGAGACCGAACGACGCCACTTAGAAAGAAATCTGGCCAATCTTAGCCGGGAATATCAGCGCGCACAAAAACAAATGCGCGAAGATCTGAGCGTGCGTCAGAACGAGGAATACGGCGTCATTCTGGAGCGCACCAATCGGGCGATCAGTAAAATCGCCGAAGCAGAAAAGTATGATCTGATTTTGCAACTGCAAGACTCTGTTTATAGAAGCTATCGCATTGATATTACAGACCAAGTCATTAAAGCACTCAATAGTGAATAATCCATCATTTGTAGAATCCAACCGCCTATTACGATGGATATTGCGTTAAAAGGAAAACAACAATATGAGCACCATGAATATTCACGAAATCCTGAAATATCTTCCGCATCGCTATCCACTGTTATTGGTGGATAGAGTGATCTCTTTCGAGGCGGGCAAGGATATCGTTGCGCTAAAAAATGTTTCTATCAATGAACCCTTCTTTTCAGGACATTTCCCGCATTATCCTGTCATGCCGGGCGTGCTGATTGTAGAGGCATTAGCACAAGCTGCCGCCATTCTGACACTTAGAACAGAAGACACAACCAATAAGGATGACAGAGTTTATTACTTTGTAGGCATTGATGGCGTTCGCTTTAAAAAACCCGTCATGGCCGGTGATCAGCTAATACTCAAGGTGGCCATCGAACGGCAAATAAAAGGCTTATGGAAGTATTCGGCGCGTGCTGAAGTCGATGGGCAGCTCGTCACTGAAGCCAAACTGATGTGTACCTCGAGAAATATATAACACATAACCATCCCCTGCTGTTATAGCAGCCGCGAATGAAAAATCCAGGAATCGAAGCGACTGGTACCGATACGTTGATTTGCGGTACCGACGAAGCCGGCAGAGGACCACTGGCCGGGCCTGTTTTCGCAGCATGCGTGGTGTTGGATGCTGACTACAAAATAGACGGACTGGCTGACTCCAAGACACTGAGCGAAAAAAAACGTAACGCGCTGGCAAGCACGATCAAAACACATGCTAAAGCATGGGCAATCGCTTCTGCTTCGGTACAAGAAATCGATCAGCTCAATATTCTACAAGCGAGCTTGCTTGCCATGAAACGCGCGGTAGAGAGCCTACCCTTCACACCGCATCTGGTATGGGTTGATGGCAATCAAAGCCCGCGCCTGAAATGCCCGGTACGCACCATCATACGAGGCGATAGCCTGATACCTGAAATCTCAGCCGCTTCGATCCTTGCCAAAACAGCGCGGGACGCAGAAATGCACAGATTACATCAGCGTTTTCCATTGTATGGATTTGATCAGCACAAGGGATACCCCACCAAACAACATTTGGCCGCGCTACAACAACATGGCGCCTGCGAGGTGCACCGGCAAAGTTTTGCGCCGGTCAGGAAAAGCATATTGTCCCAAGATGCACTCACACAAGCAGCCGTATCAAGCGTTGGTAACCTGGATTTGCTTAGCCAATAACTGAATTTCAGTCTGACAATAGAATAAAAATAATTGCAATGCTGGGGATAGCATTTTCACCGAGCATCTGTCGCCTCCAAAACAAGGCAAAAATTTACTTTGTGCGTATAATGGCGTTTATTTAATTTTGTGTAAGTTTTAGACAAATTTTTTGAGTATTAGATTAGATAAGGATAAGCCTACTATGCGCATCGAAAAAAACACCGTGGTCTCTCTCGATTATGAATTATCAGATGCCACAGGAAACATTCTGGAAAAAACAGATACGCCAATCAGTTACTTGCACGGTGGCTACGGCGGCATTTTTCCTTTGGTTGAAGAAGCGCTGCACGAAATGGAAATTGGCTACTCCTGCTCCGTTTCCATGGAACCGGAAGATACTTTTGGTGAATATGATGCCGAATTGATCCGCGTAGAACCGCGCAGTTCTTTTCCTGATAATGTGGCGATAGGCATGCATTTTGAGGGTGGCGCAGAAGACTCGGATGACATCATCGTTTACAAAGTAACCGACGTGACTGACGATAGCGTCATTGTCGACGGCAACCATCCTTTTGCAGGCATGCGATTGAATTTTGCCTGCACGGTAACCGCAGTTCGACCAGCCACACTGGAAGAAATTACTCATGAACACGTACACGGTGCGCACGGCCATGGTCACGAGCATTAACAAATCGTTTTCAACCGCCTTGTTAACAGAAAAACTGCATCCGGTTGCTCGAAAGGTTAACCGTCATTTTGCAATATCAATTGCTTTCTTCAATAGATAAAGCTGCTCGAGTGCTTGCTTGGGACTGAGTTCATCAGGCGCAAGATTTTGTAACATCGCAATCACTGGATGCTCTTCTGTAGTATCTTGTTCCGGCTCAAGAACGCAACTGGAAAACAAATCCAGTTGCGGCGCTTTCTTTACACTCTTCTGTTCCAGTTTAATCAGGTGCTTTCTCGCCACTTTAATGACTGATTCGGGAACACCTGCCAGTGCGGCGACTTGCAGACCATAGCTCTGGCTTGCCGGACCCTCGGCTACTTTATGTAGAAAAACAATACGGTGCTTATACTCCACCGCATCCAAGTGAACATTCTTGATATGTTTAAATTCTTCCGCAAGTTTTATTAATTCAAAGTAATGCGTTGCAAACAATGTAAAGCTGCGGTTCTTGGTCAGCAAATACCGGGCAATTGCGAACGCTAGCGCCAAACCGTCAAAAGTGGAAGTGCCGCGCCCGACTTCATCCATCAGCACCAAGCTGTGTGCCGTCGCGTTATGCAATATATTAGCCGTTTCCGTCATTTCCACCATAAATGTCGAACGGCCGCTGGCAAGATCATCGGCAGCGCCGATCCGAGTGAAGATCTGATCCAGCACACCGATGCACACTTGTTTGGCGGGCACATAACTGCCACAGTGAGCCAATAAGGCAATGAGCGCGATTTGCCGCATATACGTGGATTTGCCGCCCATGTTGGGGCCGGTAATCATCAACATCTGCGGTTTTCCGGTAGACTCAGCGCCTAACTGAACATCGTTGGCAACAAAATTCTCTATCTGGCTCTCCACGACCGGGTGACGTCCGGCCTCTATGGTAAAAACGTCCTCATCCGATAGATGCGGGGCGCAATAATCAAGTGCTTGCGCACGTTCCGCCATTGCACACAGAACATCGACCTCAGCAATACTCACAGCTATTTTCTGCAATGCGCCAACATACTTTAATAACGCCTCCAACAATCCATCATATAAAAATTTTTCTCGCGCCAACGCCCGGTCCTGCGCGGACAATGCTTTGTCCTCAAAAGCTTTCAGCTCCGGCGTAATATAGCGCTCAGCGCTTTTTAAGGTTTGTCTGCGTCGGTAATCGTCGGGTATTTTTTCGCTGTGCGCGTGCGTAACTTCGATATAAAAACCATGAACACGATTATATTCCACCTTCAGATTAGGAATACCGGTGCGTTCCTTTTCACGCTTTTCCAGCTGCAACAAGAATTCGCCGCAATTATTTTGCAGCGCGCGTAACTCATCGAGTTCAGCGTCATAACCATCGGCGATCACATTGCCTTCGCGCAACACCACACCGGGTTCTGCCAATAAAGATTTAGTCAATAATTCAACCAGCGCAGGTTCGATCTGCATGGCTTGGATCAATTGGCTGATTCTCTCGCTGCTACACGTTGCAACGACTTGGATAATTTCCGGTAATCGTTGCAAACTGTCACGCAAACCCGACAAATCCCGCGGACGCGCCGATTTGAGTGCAATGCGCGCAGTAATCCGCTCAATATCGACGATCTGCCGCAACAGACTGCGCGCAGCCAGATAATGGCTCTGCTCATTTTCTCCGATCAAAGTTGCGATGCTATCGAGTCGTTTTTGTATGGCTGCACGATCGCGGAGTGGATGATGCAGCCAGAATTGCAGCAAACGGCTACCCATGTTGGTTGAACACGTATCCAGTAATGACAACAGCGTGGGTGATCGTTCACCGCGAATGGTTTCAGAAATTTCCAGATTACGTCGCGTCGCAGCATCCATGCGCACATAGATATTTTCCCGCTCAGCTTGCAATGACGTGACGTGGAGCGCAGCCGATCCTTGCGTCAAGCGGGTGTATTCCAATAAAGCGCCGGCAGCGCATAACGCGGTCGATAAATCCTCACAACCAAAACCGGACAAATCATGCGTTGCAAACTGCCGCGTAAGACTATCAACTGCACTATCGTTATCAAACTGCCATACAGGCAAACGCTTTAACGCCCAATTTTTCCCTTGTAGCTCAGTCAGCGTCAACGTTTCTGGTAACAGAATTTCTGCCGGCTGCAATCGCTCCAGCTCGCTGAGCAGATTCTGAGATGACGTTTCCATCACACGCAATTGCCCAGCCGCTAGATTCAGCCACGCCAATCCCAAAGTCGATTCATGCAAAAATACAGCCAATAAAATGCAGTCGCGCTTATCCTCTAGCAACGCCGCATCGGTCAACGTTCCAGGCGTGATGATGCGAGTCACTTCACGCGCTACCGGCCCCTTGCTGGTAGCCGGATCCCCTACCTGCTCACAAATAGCGACGGATTCACCCGCCTTGACCAGCTTTGCCAAATACTGTTCAGCCGCATGATAAGGCACCCCCGCCATTTTAATCGGCTCCCCGGCAGAAGCGCCACGCTGCGTTAACGTGATTCCCAACAGTTTTGACGCTTTCTCCGCATCGTCAAAAAACAACTCATAAAAATCCCCCATGCGATAAAACATCAGCATGTCCGGATGCTGCGCCTTAATGCGCAAGTATTGTTGCATCATGGGAGTATGTTGGTCTTTTTGGGTTTTCATCGGCTCTACAGAAGATTATTACTGCATTGGAGAAACTGAAATGGCTGATTCAAGCGTTGATTATGGTATAAATTTTAATTGCTCTGAAGTTAGCACTAATGAGCGATTGTAGCGTCTATACTAACCAGTAGCTTATTATTGCTTTACTTGAGATGGATTGAGCCTTCGTTAATTTGCCCATAAACTGTATAAGGTAAAGCAACCGTATCCAATACCGCTGATAACACCAAATCAACGAGCATTAATTCCGGAGCCGCTCCCCCCCATAATGTCGTACGCGATGGTTTTCCACGTAATACACACACATCGTAGGAAACACCGCTGTAAATTCGCGGTATTGTTTCGCAGGGCGATTTCACTTGATTGAGATCACGCCGTGCAGTCGAATCGCCTTTGATAACCGTGTTAACGGTTCCGCACCCCAATAGAGAAAGACTTATTAAGCAAACAAACGCATTTTTAAATTTATTCGTCATTCTATTTAGAAGTATTGATTTATTCCTCAGCGATAATCTTCAGATTAACAATACCTTCTTCATATTTTTGTCCAAGGTAATCATGTTTGCCTATGAGAGCAATTTTTTGATCATGGGATTGATTTATAACTAAATCATTTTCTTTTCCACCCAATCCACCACACTTGCCAGTGCTGCCGGCAAATGCTCCGGTTGCGTACCACCTGCCTGCGCCATATCCGGCCGTCCGCCGCCTTTGCCGCCGACTTGCTGTGCTACAAAATTGACTAATTCGCCGGCTTTGATCTGACTGGTCAGGTCGGCGCTGACGCCGGCGATCAGGGTTATTTTCCCGTCTTCAACGGTACTCAGCACGATGGCGCAGGATTTCAGTTTATCTTTGAGCTGATCCAGCGTTTCACGCAATACTTTGGCATCGGCATTTTCCAGATTGGCAGCCAACACTTTGATGCCTTTTATTTCCTGTGTTTGTGCCGCCAGATCGTCGCCCTGAGAACTGGCCAGTTTGGTTTTTAGCCGTGTCAGTTCTTTTTCAGCTTGCCGTACATTGTCGATAATTTGGGCAATTTTTTGCGTGACTTCCTGCGGACTGGTTTTTAAGCTATGCGCTATTTCCAGCAATTGCGCTTCGCGTTGTTGTACATAGTCGACCGCTGCTTTTCCGGTGACCGCTTCAACGCGGCGAATACCGGCAGCGACGCCAGATTCCGTCACAATTTTAAAAAAGCCGATTTGTCCGGCTTGCGGCACGTGTGTACCGCCACATAATTCGGTAGAAAATTCGCCCATGCCGATGACGCGCACGACATCCGAATATTTTTCACCAAACAGCGCCATAGCGCCGCGCTTGATGGCGTCGTCATACTTCATCGTGGACGCTTCCACGATAGCGTTGTTACGGATTTGTTCGTTGACCAAACGCTCGGTGTCACGAATTTCTTCAGCAGATAGTGGCGCGTTATGAGCAAAGTCAAAGCGTGTGCGATTGGCGTCGACCAACGAGCCTTTTTGCGTCACATGCGTACCCAGTATCTGTCGTAGCGCAGCATGCAGTAAATGTGTCGCTGAATGGTTATTTGCGATGCTGGTACGGGTTAACGGATTGACTTTGGCCAGCACGGTATCCTTGACCGCCAGCCGACCGCTACGCAGTAGGCCTTTATGGCCAAACACGCCGACTTGTATTTTTTGCGTGTCCGCTACGGCAAAAGCGCCATTCGCCACCAGCAACTCGCCGCTGTCGCCGACTTGTCCACCGGATTCGGCATAAAAAGGTGTTTGATCCAGAACCACCACCGCTTCATCGCCGGCTTCGATGCAATCCACCGCGCTGCCTTGCTTGTAAATCGCCAATACCTGCCCCTCATGCTGCAAGGTTTCATAACCATAAAAAGTGGTTTGATTGCCGCTGTATTCAATACCTTCCTGCATGGTGAATTTATTGGCGGCGCGCGCTTGTTCGCGCTGACGTGCCATGGCCTGCTCAAAACCGGCATGGTCGACGCCAATGCCACGTTCACGCGCGATGTCGGCGGTCAGATCAATCGGGAAACCGAATGTGTCATAGAGCCGGAATGCGGTTTCACCATCCAATACCTTGATTTTCTGACTGAGCGCGGCTTCCAAAATCTGCATGCCATTTTCCAGTGTTTCGGCAAAACGCTCTTCTTCTTGCTGTAACACAGCAGCAACTCGCACTTTGGCGGCAACCAGTTCAGGATAGGCTTGCCCCATCACTTTGCTTAAATCTTCTACCAGTTGATAAAAGAAAGGCTGTTTTTGTCCGAGTTGATAGCCATGGCGGATAGCGCGACGGATGATGCGCCGCAGTACGTAACCGCGCCCTTCGCTGCCGGGAATGACGCCGTCGGTAATCAAAAACGAACAGGCACGGATATGGTCGGCAATCACTTTTAAGGAATTGTCCGCAAGGTTTTTGGTATGGGTGACGCGCGCAGCGGCTTTAATCAAACTTTGGAACAGATCGATGTCGTAATTACTGTGAACATGCTGCATGACCGCAGAAATCCGCTCCAGTCCCATACCGGTATCCACCGATGGCTTGGGCAGCGGGTGCAGTGTACCGGCGCTGTCGCGGTTATACTGCATGAATACCAAATTCCAGATTTCAATGTAACGATCGCCATCAGCATCGGCGGAACCGGGTGGCCCGCCTTTGACGTCCGGCCCATGATCATAAAAAATCTCGGAGCAGGGGCCGCAGGGGCCGGTATCGCCCATTTGCCAGAAATTATCCGTGGTGGCAATCCGTACTAGACGGGCAGCATCGACACCGACTTCGTTCAGCCAGATATCCGCCGCTTCATCGTCTTCCGCATACACAGTCACCCACAATTTTTCGCGTGGAATTTTCAGTGATTGGGTTAAAAAATCCCAGGCAAACAGGATGGCATTGCGTTTGAAATAATCGCCAAAGCTGAAATTTCCCAGCATTTCAAAAAACGTATGGTGCCGCGCCGTGTAACCGACATTCTCCAGATCGTTATGTTTGCCGCCGGCACGCACGCAGCGCTGCGAACTAGCTGCGCGCACATAGGGACGTTTATCCTGGCCCAGAAATACATCCTTGAATTGCACCATCCCCGCATTGGTGAACAATAAGGTCGGGTCATTGTTCGGTACCAACGGGCTGGAGGCTACGATGGTGTGGCCATGTGATTCAAAAAATTCGAGAAATTTTTGTCGTATTTCGCTGCTTTTCATATTTTTTGCTGTTGCCCGTACCGTTCCAGTTCAAATACCGTCAAACCCACTGCCTCGCCTTGGACGATGGCCAGACTTTTGACTTTAACGCGGATGGTGATTTCTTCGTTCATTTTGGGTAAATCGAGCTCGGTTAGAATTGTGATTTCGCCGCTTTTATCTTCCAATACATAGGATTTTAGATTGACCATCGGTAGGCGTGTGGGGTTTTTTGCAATGCCCTTCAGTTTAACTTCTTTGTCATCAAAATTGACGGCAGATTCATTGATTTCGTTGATGGATACTATGTCATCCGCACTGACCTGATTGCCTGCCAGCAAAAAAACTGCCAGTATGAACATCATTTGCATCAGCAATTTTTTCATGGATTCTCCTCATTTGCTTGTGATAAAACCTGCTGTATTACTTCCATTGAAAATCCCCTGCTCATCATGAACCGCGTTTGTTTGCCACGCTCTTCTCTAGTGCCGGGCGGCTCGCCAAATTTCTTTTGCCAGACCTCAACTGCTGCACCCAATTCGGTTTCCTTGAGCGATTGCAATGCACCATGAATCAAATGTTCATCGATGCCTTTTTCTTTTAACTCATAAGCAATACGTTGGCTGCCAAAGCGGGATCTGCGCGTGCGGATGATTTGTTCAACAACTCGTTCCGCCGATAAAAAGCCGCTTTGTTCCAGTTCATCCAGCACAGCCGACAAAGCTTCCGGAGAAAATGAGCGTGCATAAGCGGAAAGCTTTTTTTCCAGTTCCGGACGGGAATATTCGCGCTGTGCCAGATAACGTAGCGCGTGCATTTCCAGGGGAGAACGGGTATCCACAAAATTTATTTCTCTTTATCCGTTTTTTCTTTCTCGACTTTCTCAGCTTTCTCTTTGGCTGGTCTGGCTTGATCCACGATCCCTACAATCGATCGAATTTTTTGTTCAATTTCCTGCGCGATATCTTTGTGCTCTTTCAGGTAATCGCGCACATTATCTTTGCCTTGGCCGATTTTCTCACCTTTATACGCATACCAGGCACCTGCTTTGTCGATAAGCTTATGTAATACGCCCAATTCGATAATCTCGCTATCACGCGAAATCCCTTCACCGTACAAAATATCGAAATCCGCTTGCTTGAACGGTGGCGCCACTTTATTTTTAACCACTTTCACGCGCGTTTCGTTGCCAATGACTTCTTCACCTTTTTTAATCGATCCGGTACGGCGGATATCCAAGCGCACGGATGCATAAAATTTTAATGCGTTGCCACCTGTCGTGGTTTCAGGATTACCGAACATCACGCCAATTTTCATGCGAATCTGGTTAATGAAGATGACCATGGTATTGCTGCGTTTAATATTGGCGGTGAGTTTGCGTAACGCCTGCGACATGAGCCGTGCCTGCAATCCCATTTGCGGATCACCCATATCGCCTTCAATTTCTGCACGAGGTGTGAGTGCCGCGACTGAATCTACTACCACAATATCCACCGAACCCGAGCGTACCAGCATGTCGGCTATTTCCAGCGCCTGCTCGCCGTTATCGGGTTGAGATATCAGCAGTTCCTGAACATTGACACCGATTTTCTGCGCATATTGGGGATCCAGCGCATGTTCGGCGTCAATAAAGGCCGCGGTTCCTCCGATCTTTTGCATTTCTGCAATCACCTGGAGTGTCAACGTGGTTTTACCGGAAGATTCAGGTCCATAAATTTCTATGACCCGACCGCGCGGCAATCCTCCCACCCCCAGCGCAATATCAAGCCCCAACGAACCGGTAGAAACAACCTGTATATCATAGGCGACATCATTAGCGCCCAATCGCATGATTGAACCTTTGCCAAACTGTTTTTCGATTTGGGCCAGAGCAACGTCAAGCGCTTTACTTCTATTTTCGTCCATGATTTTTCCTGTTAAGAGTCAATCAAATTATCGCATAACCTGTGCCGCATCAATGTAACTTGTGACGAAGTTGTTTAACTTCGTCACAAGTTACTGTAGTAAAAAACTCGAGTATCTGCTTTGCCTGCGATATAATCGCACGATGTCGTTGAAGTGGCAGACATAAATTCGTCACTACATTGAGTAAATTTTAAATTGGTAACAAGGGGAGAATTGCTATCCGAGTCATTTTACTAGGTGGCCCTGGTGCCGGAAAAGGTACGCAGGCCAATTATATTAAGGAACATTTTGGTGTTCCGCAAATTTCTACTGGCGATATGTTGCGCAGTGCTGTCAAAGCCGGCACTGAATTGGGTGTCATGGCGAAAAAAATCATGGACGCCGGTGGATTGGTTTCTGATGACATCATCATTAATTTAGTCAAAGAACGCATTGCACAACCCGATTGCGCCAATGGTTTCTTGTTTGATGGTTTTCCACGTACGATCCCGCAAGCCGATGCCATGAAAGCAGCCAGCGTGCCGATTGATTTCGTGGTTGAAATTGATGTCGCAGACGCTGAGATTGTTAAGCGCATGTCGGGTCGTAGAGTGCATCCGGCATCAGGTCGCACTTATCACATCGACTTTAATCCGCCCAAAGTACCTGGTCAGGATGATGTCACTGGCGAACCGCTCATACAGCGTGATGACGACAAGGAAGAAACGGTCAGAAAACGGCTGCAAGTCTACCACGAACAAACTGAACCCTTGATTGGTTATTATTCGAAGTGGTCGGCAGACGGCGGAAACAGTGCGCCTCGCTATATCAAAATAGCTGGCATAGGGACAGTTGAAGAAATACGTGATCGGATTTTTGCAGCATTAAAATAAACTTAACTGACTTTATTTCCCGGTTCAAATAACAAATTCTAAATTCAGGATATTGGCTAATCGCACCTGAATTCTTGTATATACAAATGAGCAGAATATAAATAATTTACTTACGATTTGATCAATCAGGAGAAAAAAATGGCAATTAAAAATGCATTCTATGCCCAATCGGGCGGCGTTACGGCTGTTATTAACGCTTCCGCCGCGGGCGTTCTGGAAACAGCGCGGCAATATTCCGATGAAATTGGTAATGTGTACGCAGGTCGCAATGGCATCATCGGTGCGCTGACCGAGGATTTAATCGACACCAACGCAGATTCGGCAGCTGCAATCGCTGCACTGCGCTATACCCCATCGGGTGCTTTTGGTTCTTGTCGCTACAAATTAAAGAGCCTGGAGCAGAATCGGCGTGAATATGAGCGTCTGATCGAAGTATTCAAGGCGCACAATATTGGTTATTTCTTTTACAACGGCGGCGGCGATTCCGCTGATACCTGCCTCAAGGTCTCGCAAATAGCGGATACCCTTGGTTATCCGATTCAAGCAATCCACGTCCCCAAAACGGTTGATAATGATCTGCCGATTACTGATTGTTGCCCTGGTTTTGGTTCGGTCGCCAAATATATTGCAGTCTCTACACGCGAAGCGAGTTTTGACGTAGCCAGCATGTCCAAGACCTCGACCAAAGTTTTCATACTGGAAGTAATGGGTCGCCATGCGGGATGGATCGCTGCGGCGGGTGGATTGGCCTCCAGTCCGGATTGCGAAATTCCGGTGGTTATTCTGTTCCCGGAAATCACCTTCGACAAAGCAAAGTTTCTTACCAAAGTGAATCATTGTGTCAAGGAATATGGTTATTGTTCAGTTGTGGTATCGGAAGGGGTTAAGGGAGAAGATGGTAACTTCCTGTCCGATCAGGGGCTGCGCGATGCTTTTGGTCATGCGCAATTGGGCGGCGTTGCGCCAGTCGTTGCAAATATCATCAAAGATGGCCTAGGATTGAAATATCACTGGGGTGTCGCTGACTATCTGCAGCGCGCTGCACGCCACATTGCTTCTAAAGCCGACGTAGATCAAGCTTACGCCATGGGTAAAGCTGCGGTGGAATACGCCCTCGCCGGACATAACGCCGTCATGCCGACGATCGTTCGTGAATCCAATACACCATATCGCTGGAAGGTAGGTATGGCGCAGCTTGCCGATGTCGCCAATGTCGAGAAAATGATGCCGGCTGATTTTATCAGTGAAGATGGTTTCGGTATTACTCAAGCATGCCGTGAATACCTGTCGCCCCTGATTGAAGGCGAAGATTATCCGCCTTATAAAGATGGGCTACCTGACTATGTTCGGTTAAAAAATGTTGCGGTTATAAAGAAACTGGGTGAGTTCAAGGTTTAGAAATAACTGGATTGCCCGGCTTGAGTGTTGTGTTTGGGTGTTGTAATGGAGTCATACAATCTTACTCCTGTTATCCGGCAATCCAAATTTCATGAAATTTGCTGCACTCAGGTAACAAGAACATATTAAAATACACCCTGATCGTATTTAGGTTGTTAACAAGTGATTAATAATGTGGAATTTTTAGGCCAAGATTCTGCATGTGATTTTGTGTGGTCTGACTTTAATTGGAGTTCTTTATGGCTAATGGTTTAGTTATCGCAATAGGTAGCGCGATTTTAGCCCTGATATTCAGTGGTATATGGATTAGGGGCATATATGTTCAATCGACTGGTAACCAGCGCATGCAAGAAATTGCTGCCGCTATACAACAGGGTGCATCCGCATACCTGAAACGCCAGTACATGACGATCGGTATCGTGGGCGTTGTTTTATTTATCGCCCTTGCAATAGCACTCAGTTTGGACACAGCCATTGGCTTTGCTCTGGGCGCGCTCCTCTCGGGTGCGGCCGGTTTTCTTGGTATGAACGTTTCAGTTCAATCGAATGTGCGTACCGCTCAGGCTGCAACCGTCGGATTGAATGAAGCGCTCGCCATTGCTTTCCGTGGTGGTGCTGTGACCGGAATGCTGGTAGTCGGCCTAGGTTTGCTGGGTGTTGCCGGATATTGCGCGATGTTGTTTGATGGTGCCGATCCCAATCAAGCGGTCAGCGATGTAATTAAACCTTTAATTGGTTTTGCATTTGGCGGATCACTGATTTCTATTTTTGCTCGTTTGGGTGGCGGTATTTTCACCAAAGGTGCGGACGTAGGTGCTGATCTGGTTGGAAAAGTGGAAGCCGGTATTCCGGAAGATGACCCACGTAATCCGGCGGTGATTGCTGATAATGTCGGTGATAATGTTGGCGACTGTGCAGGTATGGCAGCTGATTTGTTTGAAACCTATGCGGTAACCATCATCGCTACCATGATCTTGGGCGCGCTGCTATTTTCAACCAACGCTGTTGATGCGGTGATTTATCCATTAATGTTAGGCGCGGTTTCCATCGTCGCATCCATTATTGGCTGCTACTACGTCAAGATGCGCGAAGGCGGCAAGATTATGAATGCACTCTATCGTGGGCTGGCTGTTGCTGGCGGTATCGCGTTATTCGCTTACCTGCCTGTGACCGTTTGGTTCATGGGCGATATGTCTTTGAATATTGATGGTACCGAAGTCGCTGGCGGCATGCTGGTGATGCGTATATTTCTGGCTGCAACGATCGGTCTGATACTGACGGGACTTATGGTTGTCATTACCGAGTACTACACGTCAACAGATTTCCCACCGGTGCAACATGTCGCTGAAGCATCAACCACTGGACATGCAACCAACATCATTGCCGGTTTGGGTGTTTCAATGCGCTCAACCGCAGCACCTGTGATGGCTGTTTGTATCAGTATTTTATTGGCGTATGCGTTAGCAGGTCTGTACGGTATTGCGATTGCTGCAACTGCAATGCTTTCCATGACCGGTATTATCGTGGCTCTGGATGCTTATGGCCCGATTACTGATAACGCTGGTGGTATCGCTGAAATGTCAGAAATGCCTGATTCAGTCCGTGCCATTACCGATCCTCTGGATGCCGTCGGCAATACCACAAAGGCTGTTACCAAAGGTTATGCCATCGGTTCTGCCGGTTTAGCCGCATTGGTATTGTTTGCTGACTACACCCACGCACTGGAGCACGCCGGGCATACGATAACCTTTGATTTATCCAATCACATGGTTATTATCGGCCTCTTTATTGGCGGTATGATTCCCTACTTATTTGGTGCCATGTCGATGGAAGCTGTCGGACGTGCTGCCGGATCAGTTGTGATTGAAGTACGCCGTCAGTTCAAAGAGATTCCCGGTATCATGGAAGGTACAGCCAAGCCTGATTATTCACGCGCAGTGGATATGCTGACTCAGGCAGCCATTAAAGAAATGATGATCCCTTCATTATTACCCGTACTGATTCCTTTACTAGTCGGCGTGATTCTGGGACCACAAGCTTTGGGCGGTGTGCTGATGGGTTCTATCGTAACCGGTCTGTTTGTTGCGATCTCCATGACAACCGGTGGCGGTGCTTGGGATAATGCGAAGAAATATATCGAAGATGGCCACTTTGGCGGCAAAGGCAGTGAAGCGCACAAAGCCTCGGTAACTGGCGACACTGTAGGCGATCCTTACAAAGACACTGCAGGCCCAGCGATCAATCCATTGATCAAGATTATTAACATTGTGGCATTGCTGATTATTCCACTGCTGTAATAATCTGTTACGTAAGTTAAAAAGCACACCAATTTATGGTGTGCTTTTTTATTTGACTGCCAGGATTACCGCAAGGCATCAGCAAGTTTTTTACATACAACGAACACTCTCAACCAACTCAGTTAACCTTGCCACATCGAGAATATGTATCACATCACCTTCACGCGCAATGATATTCCCAGCTTCCAGCTCATTGAGCTCCCGCGTTACAGCCTCGCGATGCGTACCAATAAGGCAAGCCAATTCAACATGCGTGGGTACTGCTGAAATAGTTGCCTGATTGTTGGATATCGTTGCCTGCGTCTTGGCAAGATGCAGCAATTTAGCGCGGATACGATTAGGCACTTTCAATGTATCGGATTCAAAAACCCGCTCAGTCAATCGACGTATCTGCCCAGTCAACCTTTGCAAAATTGCCGCCGCAATCTGCCGATTGCTAAAAATTAATTCCTGAAAAGCCGATGAGGAAATACATGCCAGTAAAGTACTGGTTTTGGCGACAACATTAGCTGATCGTGATTGACCGTCAATCGCCGTCAATTCACCAAATATCTCACCCGTAACCAGATCGCACAAAATAACTTCCTTGCCCGACATAGAATTATAATTTACACGCGCCTCACCTTGGGTGACGAAGAATACACTATTGGAATCATCGTGATATCGCACAATCTCTTCTCCAGCTCCATAGCGATACCACTGACAAACTTGTGCGATAGCTTCCAGATCAGTTAAAGACAGGTCCTTAAATTCTTTAATGACCGAAAGAAATGCACAGGCACGATCGGGTGAAATTTGTCGGATAGCCAATTTAATCCTTTCAAACTAAGTGAATAAAATTTTTGATACACATAGCATTCTATATGAGAATGGCTTAACTTAGAATTTTCAATAACTTCATTACACTGCATGTGAAAAATCTCTCATGCGAATTACAACATTCGACATATAATAGTACTAAGCTATTTTGTTCTTGTTTATCCCAGCCTTCAATGAATTAAAACAGATAGTTACTAGCAGCTCCGCCGCTGTTAATTAGATGAATTAAGGGAGAATTTCATGTCAGCAGAATCACATTTAGCTAAATTTGGAATTACGATTCAACAAGCAAATGATTTTATTGATTTGAATATTGAACAACCAAAGTTGATATTTGAAGCTGCCCTCACTTATTTTGTGACGATTCCTATGCTTAGCGAAATCACAAAATATTCAGAGAGTGAGATTAGCGGATATTTTAAATCTGCCGGCATTGATGATCCCAGTAATCTTAATAACACAAGAAAATTAGTAAATTCTGACTTAGGAGTTTTAGAGAGTCTTGTGGACTTTGACACTAAGACAGGAATTTTATCGACCACTTCTCTACGAGAGAAGGTACAACCCTTAATCGGCGATCCAGATTACTTTCCTTCTTATGATCCTTTCTTTGATCCAGTAGCTGACTTTCAGGTTTGGGATGGTAAATACGACTCAGATGAATCAGGTGTCAAACATTTGGGCGAATTCGCAGCTACGACTGCAAATCTAGAATCCTTATTTTATGGCACATTGATAAATATATTCTCGAGATTAGACAAAAATGAATTCGAGCAAATTGAACCCATTATAGACAACGGAAGCTTTTATCAAAACCAAGCATTACTTTTTAATGCCTTGAACAGCTCACCCTCGTCTATTGCCTGGACTGATGCAGAATTAGCGGATCTTGTAATCAATGATGCGGCTAGGATTATTAATAATTATCAAACCTCAACCCTCCATGTGGGAGGGATACTTGATAATAGTTTTCTAGGATTAGCTATGCTTTAGATATCGATATAGAGCCGCGTTTGTGCGGTGACAAGTCGCTAATATTTTATCTTGGCACGCACGTACATACTCTAGGCGTTTTGATTATGTCGGTACCTTCGTAGAAAGTCGGTCCAGTACACGTACCATGTTTATAACGTGTCATACCACCAATATATTCGGGGGGGGTGCAATTTGTAGCAAAAGCAAGATTGCTCCCACTTGCATATTGCAATACTGTCTCTCCAAAGCTTGAATGATAAGGTTGTTTATGAGATTTCGCCTTGGTTACAAGATAAGTTACTTCTAGATCTTGTGTTTCTGGATTTTTATCCTCTTTCTCTGTAAATACTATTATCGATTTAATATTCGCAAGCTGCTCTTTTAAACCATTAATGCTCTTTCTATTTAACTCGATAATATTAGGTTGAATAGTTTTTGATAAAAAAAGATGATCTGAAGGAGTATTAAGTTCGTTCATGGATATGCTATTAGCTTTTACTATTAACCATACCAAGAGCCCTATAATCACAATTAATACGCTGATTATTTTATTATTCCGAATCTTTTCCCATGCCCCTGAAAAAAAACCTGAGATATTTTCTGCCATAATTTTCTCCATTTAGAAATTTAAAGTTACTTGAACAAGTATTGCCCGAAAAGGCGAATAACGAGGGGGTATTGGCTGAGAGCCATAGAACTGCGGGTTTCTGAAATAAAAATCTTCATCTAAGAGATTTCTGCCTTCAAAACTAATTAAACCTTTTCTTTGTGGCAAGCGGTATCCGATTGAAGCATCGAATAAATAAAAGCTATCTATACCTTCAATTTTTATATCTTTAGGATATTCCCCAGTGATATTCTTGTAGTAATTAGTACTAGCTTTTCTGCTGAGCCTTTCTAAATCCTGCCTGACATAAGTGCCTGTAAGCCTAAAGAATAGGCCATTTGGATTAAAATAACTCAGACTGGTTGGTATACTTAACGTATCAATATGATTCGGTTCGATAAGATTTCTAATTGGATTTTCATTTCTAGAGAACTTTTCGTACTGTAACTCGCTGGTAAATGACCAATTCGGATTGAACGATCCATATAAGTAAGCACGATATAATAACTCTTCTTGGTTTTCAATCGCATTCACAAGTCGTTGATCTTTGCCCCTTCCAGCTACATCCAAGATCGGCACAGCTAGATGGCGAATAGATCCCTCTATACCACCGTAATAATTTTTTGAGATCCGTATATCCAGACCCGCACCCTTTCGTCTTGATCTTGTTCCAACCGGCTCATCATATAATTGATTAAAGCCAGCCACTTGCGTCGGCTCAAGCGTTTGTTGTGCAATCAAACCTGATCTAACCGTTTCAAACCATGCAGCTCTTAGCCTTACATTAGTCATTACATCCCACTGAAAACCGATTTTAGGATCAACTTGACTAAAATGATATGCTGGAATTTCTACAATTCCGGTATCGTTCTTGTAGGCGTTATAGCCTACCCCAAGAGTTGCAGCCATATTGGCCTGTAAGTTTATATTTGAATAGAGATGCAAATTATGATTCTGTTCATTTGAATCTTTATTACATGACGAACAGCTTTGATTAGACCAGATCTCATAGATACCGCCACCAGTCACGAATTTAATAAAGTGTTTTCTAAGATGATGTTGTGCTTCAATTTGATAACTATTAGAAATTTTCGTTGCGCTTACTTCTTTCTGACCAAAGTTTTGTGCAGTGCTCTGAGCGTCTCTATTTTTATACATTGCCGAAACAATAAAATCTTGTTCAGGTGAAATTGCATAGCGAAATCCAGTACGTGCTGTAGCTTCTTTATATTTCAGGGAGCTAATCTGAGAAAAAAAGTCTGGATTAAAATTAAGTGTAATATCGCCATGCTGGGTTTCGCGCGCACGAAATTCTGCTTGAGCATTAAATTTTGGTGTAAATGCATGCTGTACGAAGACATTATAAATATTGTGGTTCTGATCGTTATTAGGTCTAAATCCATTCGTTTCATAATGAAATTGTCCAAGACTGATTGATGTTCGATCATAGAGCTTGGATAAAACCACTTCATTGCCTAAAGTACCATTGTTTCCTACAATTCCTGACGCAACCACTTGAGATTTATTGCGTTCCATCAATGGCGCAAACTCATCAAAACCTGGTGCAGATGGGCGGGTGTTGTTAATGATATTAAGATCCGCGACTGCCATATGCGGCTGCACCGGATTGACGTTAATCGGTTGCAAAAGCTGTGCTTGCAGGAGCTCGCTGACACGAGCGGCTTCATGGCGTGGGATATGAGCGTAGGTATCCGATAAAAACCGGTGTGCAGAATAATTGGCGGGATCAAAGCTCAGCGACTTGGCGGTTTCCATGATCGCACGCCTTTCAAACCCCAAGTTCTCAAAAATTCGCGCCAGACTGGAGCCGCGGGCCGCTGCATCTCGATCCAATAGCAACTTGGATCGATACACGGCGCGGTTATTATTCAGTTCTATCGATTTTTGAATATCATGCAAGGCCTCGATGGGCCGATTCTGCGTTTGCTTTTGAATAGCATCGTAGAACCAGGGCGTCGGGTCTTTCGGATCACGTTCTTTGGCTAGGTCAAATTGCGTGCTGGACAGCGAATAACGCTTTTCCTCAAAATACGCTTTACCGAGGTAGCTGCGGATCAGTGAATTTGCCGGATCCAGGCTGGCGGCGATTTCCAGCTCTATGCGACCCGCTTCCAATTCGCTTTCGCGAATCAAAGCCAACCCTAAACCCAGCCGCGGCATCGGATCCGCCTGATCCAGTGCAATCGCGCGAGTGAAGATTGTTTTTGCCGTCTGGGTATCGATTTGCAGCAGATTGGCAAAGCCCAATACGGTTTGCGTTTTGGCCAGATCGGGTTGCAAATTTACCGCGTGTCGTGCGGAATCCAGCGCACGATCCAAATCCCCCAGCGACATCTGCAATTCAGCGATCCGTGCCCAGGCAAGCGCATTATCTGCGTCGAGCGTGACTGCTTTTTGTACACTTTTCAGTGCCGCTTCAATTTCAAAATGCGCTTGTTGTGTATAGGAGAGCGCTAAATACGCAGCGGCAGATTGCTGATTGAGCGTCACTGCTTTAGTCGCTAGATCAAATGCCTGATCTTTTTCGTTCTGCGTCACGGCGATGATTGCGAGCAGCGCATGTGCATCACTGTTGTCGGGCTCAAGCCGGAGTACTTGCTGGACATTTCTTTTGGCTTCATGCGCTTGTCCGACAGCCAGCAAGCGGCCCGCTTCTTGGATTTGGCTACTGAGATCCTGTGCTTTTTTTACTTCAGCACGCTGCCAATAATCTGCGATCGACGGATAATACAAAGCCCACTGCACCGCATCGGTTGGGCGAATAATGATCTCTTGTCGTGGCGCTTGGTCCTTGAAGGTAATCGCCGCTTCGTGATCGCTTAATACAAGATTGCCCAGATCATTGCCGACAGACACCTTACCTTCATAAACAACAACTTCGGAATTGTCCTCGCGAACGCCGACGAAGAATTCCGTGCCTTCCACACTCGCATTGACAAACGGTGTTCTGATTTTAAAGGGCCTCGGCGTACGCGTGATGATGTGGATCGCGCCTTCCAATAAATCCAGCAACGAGGTGCCTTTTTCTTCCTGCAATTGCGGAAATGCGATACTGGTTTTTTGATCAAGCCGCAGCATGCTGTCGTTACTCAAGCGCAGCGCTGCGCGGCTGTGCGACCGGGCGCGGATCATGTCTCCTGCGCACAGCGTTGTATTCATCTCGACTTGTTGCCATTTTGTCCTTTGTTCGCGCCGCAATTCGATAACCCCCTGCATCGATACAATTCGTGCAACTTCCAATTTGCAGAATGTTGTCGCATGCGCTTTACTTATATGAGCTTCCCAAAATATCACCGTAAAAACAGTGAACAGCATACTCGAAAGTTTTCTGTGACACAGATAAGTCGCAATTGACCAACATGTCTTCATTAATTAATCTTTCTTTGCTTGTACGAGCTCACAAAAATGAGCGCCGTATAATATTTAATTGCAGAAAAACCAAATATTCGAGAACTTAACGTCGCAACCAGCTGCTCATTATACGAAGCCGATGACCTTATACCTAATCCGGGCATTCGATATTTATCGAGTTTGCATCAGAGTATAGTAAAAAACCTACTTTCTGTATGTGAGAATTCTCACATACAGATCTCCATTTCTTGTATTTGTTTTTTTAGAGATATTTTTTGATCCCGGATTTTCCATTAGGTAAATTTTCTAATGGAAAATCCGGGCTAAATAAAGAAAATTGAGATTTCACAGTACTACATGGAGTAACAATAAACCCTGTTATGTACTTATATAAAAAGAGACGCTGTTTTTGGGTATTGCTGGAATGACTTGAAATATCGTTATAGATTACAGAAGGTGATTTCAAATGAGACATCGCCTTCATATGCTTTGCTTCTTTGACTTGATTGAGAAGGGGTAAAGCGGATATTCAGCGCGTATTTATTCGCGCTGATTTCGGGCACACAAGGCAGATCATCATTCATGGTAAGTCTTAGCATATGCGCCGCATATTCTGATCCAGTTAGCTGAAAAACCCCTTGATTCGCAACAGCTCTTAAGGTTCTGCCACTTTTTCTTAATAAATAAAGTACGATTCCAAAAGCATTGCGTACCGGTTGAAATGGCGCCAGCCAGCCATTGAAGTCTTCGTGGCGATGAATAGGATCTAAATTCAACCAATAATGATAGGAAGGTAAGTCAAACGCACAGCAACCACCTGGAATTCCGATTCGTTGCTTGATTGCCATTAACCATTCATTCTCACGCAAATGTTCGCCAACCTTTCCAGGTAAATCCAACATTTCTCTAAAGGTGATTTTGATGCTATCCAGTACTTCATTAAGTACTGTTTCCGAGACATTTGGATTTTTGCGTAACATCTCAAGTATTTGTTTTTGTCTCTCAAGTTCTTGCAACAAGTCTGACTTGATGTCTGCGCGACTGGTAATTTCAAGAATCTCAAACAACGCAATCAGTGAAGCATGATGCTCAGTGGCTGAGTCTTTATTTGAAAAGAAATCAATTCTATTAAACAAATCCTCTAACCGTAACAGAGTACGGATACGCTCATTCAGTGGGTGTTCGTAGCAAATCAAGGTCAAGACGCATCTATGAGGAAGATTGGAAGAGTAGAATCTTGCCCGAAGCAGGATCATTTCACAAATAAAAATTTAATTTTTCGAAGTAATTATTTGTTGCTTTCTATATACCAGGCTAATTCTTTGCAAGAAAAAGATATTGATGGTGTAGGCGAAGTACTTGTGTTCTTAAATAGTCAATATCTTGGTCATTGATAATGACATCATCTGCTTTCTGCAAGCGAATCTCTCGTGAGACCTGCGTTGTCATGATGGTTCTTGCCGCTTGTCGTGATAAATGACTACGTGCCATGGTGCGCGAGAGTTGTTGCTGCTCATCACAGTCGATGACCAGAATTCGTTGAACGATATTGCTGTAATCATTTGTTTCAAATAATAACGGTACAACGATGATGGCGTAGAGAGAACGGCTCTGTTCAATTTGCAATGCCGTTTCTTTAAGAATAAGCGGATGAAGGATTTTTTCGAGCTTGAGCCGTGCCGCGCTATTTGAAAAAATTAGGTCGCGCATTTTGTTTCTATCCAGAGCGCAGTCAGGGGTAATGAAACTATTTCCAAAGGTTTCTTGTATCATGCTAATGGCTGATCCGCCCGATTCGGTGAGTTGTCGGGCAATTACATCGGTATCGATAACGTCAATACCTAAATCAGAGAAAAATTTACTGGCACTTGATTTTCCGCAACCGATTCCTCCGGTGAGTCCAACGATAAAAGTCATTAATTAAAATAATCCAAAGTATGCGTGGTTGAGTTTATCACCCCAGAATAAAGCAACTAAGGCCCCTCCAACCAGATAGGGGCCAAATGGAATGGGGATATTTTTTTTGAGCTTGGCGGCAATGATCAATCCAATACCAACAATAGCACCAATCAGCGATGAAAAAAGAATGACAAGTGGCAGCATGGTCCATCCCAGCCATGCACCGATGGCGGCTAGCAACTTGAAATCACCATATCCCATGCCTTCTTTTCCTGTAATCAGTTTAAATCCCCAATAAATCGTCCACAAGGAGAGGTAGCCTGCTACAGCACCAATAATTGCTGAGTGAGTGTCAGTAAGAAGGCCATTATTCATATTGACAAGTAAGCCCATCCATAACAAGGGCAGTGTAATATCATCAGGCAGCAACTGTGTATTGATATCAATGGCTGCTAATGCAACTAATGCCCAAACAAAAACTAACGCTGCAATCGTGACAAAACCGAAACCAAAATACCAGGCAACAAAACCACTCATAAAAGCTGTTACTGCTTCTATGGCAGGATAACGCAGAGAAATATGTGCATGGCATTGAGAGCAGCGCCCCCGCAAAGCAAGATAGCTAATAATTGGAATATTTTCCAATGCGGTTATTTTATGTCCACAATGGATGCATACTGAACGGGGAGTGATGAGATTAAATGTGGGTTGTGATTCAATCGGCTCACCACGTAACTCGGCGCATTGCTGTAGCCAATTTCTTTGCATCATTTCTGGCAGGCGATATATCACGACATTTAGAAAGCTTCCGATCATCAATCCGATGATTGTGACGAATGAAATAAAAAAAGAAGGCGTATCTTGCAAGACGGATATGAGTGACATGGCGGATTGTTTCAGTAAAAGATAAATTCTCGAAGGTTGAGTTTAACTAACAACCATACCCATTTTAAATATCGGTAAATACATTGCAATGACCATGCCGCCGATTAGTGTTCCCAGTACAACCATGATCACCGGTTCCATCAAGCTTGAAAGTGCAGCAACGGCATCATCTACTTCTGCCTCATAAAAATCAGCAATCTTGCTTAACATGGAATCAAGAGAGCCGGACTCTTCCCCGATAGCGACCATTTGGATCACCATGCTGGGAAATACATTGACGTTAGCCATGGCAGACATCAAGCTATTACCTGTACTAACTTCAATCTGAATACTTTTGGTTGCTTCATAATAGATATAATTCCCCGCTGCTCCAGCAACGGAATCCAATGACTCAACCAGAGGGACGCCTGCAGCAAACATGGTCGACAGTGTGCGTGACCAACGTGCAATCGTTGCTTTGCGAATGACTTCTCCGAAGACCGGCAGCTTGAGTACCATCCGATCCATAACGCGCTGCATTGCAATGGAACGCTTCCAAGCATAGAAGAAAGCATAAATCCCACCGCCCAGAATACCTAGAATGGCCCACCAATAAGCCACGAAGAAGTTCGAAATAGTCATTACTAACAATGTCGGAGCGGGCAGCTCAGCGCCAAATCCTTCAAAAAGATCTTTAAAAGCAGGGATTACAAAAATCATGATGACTGCGGTAATGATGAAAGCAACCACAATAATTGAGATAGGATAAAAAAGCGCAGATTTGATTTTCCCCTTAATGGCTTGAATTTTTTCTTTGTAAGTTGCCAAGCGGTCTAACAAGCTGTCTAAAATACCCGCTGCCTCTCCTGCTCCAACAAGATTGCAGAATAAAGCATCAAAGTAAAGCGGATATTTGCGAAATGCATCGGCCAAATTACTCCCGGTTTCCACATCTGCTTTAATATCCATCAGTAATTTACCCACCGCACGATTGCTGTGACCCTTACCGACGATGTCAAAAGCTTGTAATAACGGCACACCGGATTTCATCATGGTAGCCAACTGACGTGTAAATAGCGTTATATCCTTGTCCGTAATTTTGCCACCGGACTGAACTTTCTTTACTTTGGTTACCTTAATACCTTGGCGGCGAAGTGTGGAAGTAACGATAACCGTTCCAGCCGCGCGCATTTCACCTTTTACTTGTTTACCGGCCTTATCCTTTCCTTCCCACGAATAATTAGTTTCTTTTGGTTTTTTTTCTGTATGCGCTGTTACTGTCGCCATAATAGATCAGCTCCTTAGGGATCCGGAATTCACATGAGGAATCAGAATACTGTGAAAATTTAAACTGACTATGATGGTTAATAGTGAAGCTTAAAAAATTATTCTGAAGTTGTGCGGAGCTTAACGGCACAGTTTTATAAATTCTGAACGCGCATTATTGAAAACTGGTAACACATAGAACTGAATTTCAAATCTCTTTGACTTCCAACTTGGCAGCCTCGATACCTTCCAAAACAGTCGGATATGCCAGGCGAACATGCAATTCTTTTTTCATGCGTGAGTTATTAAGTTGCCTGGATTCTTTCATGAAAGAGAACATGCTGGGCGATATACGCTCTTTAGCCTCATTGCGAGTAATGCGTGGCGGATGAGGAAAACCGAAATGATCTGCGACCAGATCAAAATATTCCCCCATTTTTAGACGGGAATCATCATTCGTGTGGTAAATTCTACCTGGCTTTGCATATCGCAACGCTGCACAAATTATTCGAGCAAGATCATCAGCATGGACATGATTAGTGTAGCTGTCTTCGTCATCTAATAATGTAGGATGGCCTTCGCGCAAGCGTGTTAATGGCAGTCTGTTTGCTGCATAAATACCAGGCACACGTAAAATGGAAACAGAAATCCGATTTCGCTTTCCCCAATCGCGAATTTGTCTCTCGGCATCAACGCGTCGTATCGCTCGATCATTTTCAGGACGAACAGGGCGCGCTTCATCAATAAGCGCACCACCACAATCTCCATAAACCCCGCTGGTACTGATATAGATAAAACGTTGTGGTAAAATCGCGGCATGCGCATGTGTTTGTTTGGAGAGTGCAGACAGTAAATGTGCAGTCCTGTGGTCGTGTAACCCTTGGTTGGGTGGAGGAGCCAAGTGTATTACCAGTTGTGCAACTCCAGCGAGCCTCCCAAGACTCTTCGGACAATCTAAATTTCCGTAAATTGGAATCATGCCGTGCGATCGCAAACGGTCAGAGCTATCTAACTTGCGATATAAGCCGAAAATTCGGTAGTGTTTTTGCAAAAAAGGCGCTACACGTATGGCAATATCACCACAACCGACAATTAACAGTGTTTTTTTCATATAAGCTATTTGTTTCTAATTATTATATTTTTTATTTGCCTGCCACTCAATGTTGCATCAAATCATTATTCAGCCCAGTGGGCATATTTTAAAAGTCGAGTCCGGTGAAACCATTCTTGAAGCAGCTTTGCGCGAAGGTTTCTCACTGCCTTATGGCTGTCGCAATGGCTCCTGTGGAATCTGCAAAGGTAAGATCATACAGGGTACGGTGAATTACGGGCGTTATAACGAAGAAACCCTGACTGAAGAAGAAAAACAAGCCGGCATGGCATTATTTTGCTGCGCTTCTCCATTATCCGATCTTGTCATTGAATGCCATGAAATCGGCGCTACTAAAGATATTGAAATAAAAACATTACCGTGTCGTGTGCATAAGCTTGAGCTGGTTGCTTCCGATGTGATGGTCATTTCTTTGAAGCTTCCGACTAATCAGCGATTGCAGTTTGTTGCCGGACAATACATCGACATTCTGCTTAAAGATGGAAAGCGCCGCAGCTTTTCTCTGGCGAATGCACCTCATGATGACGAATTTCTGCAATTGCATGCGCGTAATTATCCAGGAGGGGCATTTACTGAACATGTATTTACGGATATGAAAGTTAAGGACATGCTTCGTTTCACCGGACCTTTAGGTTCGTTCTTTTTACGCGAGGCGCCTGAAGAAACTCCGATTATCTTTTTAGCGAGCGGTACGGGGTTTGCACCTATCAAAAGTATTCTTGAGCATGTTTTTTTTCAGGAAAGCAGCCGAAACAGTAAAAGAAAAATGATTCTTTACTGGGGCGCTCGTACAAAAGCTGATTTATACCTGATTGATTTAGCAGAAAAGTGGCAGAAAGAGCATGACAACTTTACTTTTATTCCTGTCTTGTCTGAACCATTGCCAACTGACAACTGGGAGGGGAGAACAGGTTTAGTACACCAAGCCGTAATGCAAGACTTCCCTAGTTTGAGAACACATCAGATATATGCTTGCGGCGTGCCTATCATGGTAAAAGCCGCCTATCATGACTTTACCAATCAACGCAACTTACCTAAAGATGCTTTTTTCTCTGATGTGTTTACGCCGTCAACCAGTAATCCCGAAGCTACACAAGAATCCTAGCGATTATTCTAACGTAGTTGCTTCAATATCAATTCAAGCCCTTGATATAATGATCCATTGCTAGTTCACGCTTACCTAGTTTTTCATTTAACTGAGCCAGTGCAAAGTGAGCCTCTTGCCCAGGCTCAACAGACAAACTTGCTTCTAAATAGTTTTGCGCCTTACCCCATAGCTCACAATATGTGCAAAGTTTACCCAATGTGAGCAGCAATTGCGCATTATTGGGATGCGATCTGAGCCAAACTTCAGCACACTCAATTTGCCTATTAACGTGATAATCCAGGCACTCTGCATAAAGTTCGATCAGTTCGTTATCCCATGTAATTGGGACATTCTGCTCAATAATTTGATGCGCTGTAGTACAGTTACCCAAAGCAATATATGCGCGTGCGGCTGCAGCAGAGAGCTTGCTATCCATTTTCTCCAGAGGGGACATGCGCTGCCAATATTGGTTCAGCGACTGCAAGTCAGAAGCTTTGCTGCTGATATTTTCCATTTGCGCATCATGTCTTAATTTTTTTACCAAAGTTTTATTGGTTGATTGACGCTTTGCGAGTACCTCAGTCAATTCTAAAACTGCATCCCAGTTTTTAGCTTGTTGTTGAGCTCTCAGCTCAAGTTGAAGCGCGGAAGATGGTTGTAATCCACCTTTTGCATACAGTGATTGCAGCGTCTCAAGTGCTTCTTTATAAAGACCATCATTCAATAAAAAATCAGTTTTGGCGATAAGGCACAACGATTTTTCACTGGGTGCTTTATTACTTGCTGTGACGAGATATTGATTACGCGCCTTAGTTTCACCGAGCTCATTGGCTGAACGCGCTGCAATAACAGCGCTGATCGCGGTCACTATCGGTGCGTCGGCTAACTTTAAAGCAGTGGCAGCATTTTTCTGAGCTCTGGCATAGTCGCCTTCAAGATAAGCTTTGAGTCCAGTCGCTAACGTGACATCTGTTTTTTTATGACGATGCCGTTGATTGAATCCAAAGATCCCCAACACAAATCGAACCAACACATAAAGAACAAAAAATACGGCTATCAATCCAATAATGAAGTGATCGAGTGATAGTTTTTGCTCATAAGGCGGCATTACTAATAAAACATGCCCTGTAGCGTATTTAGCAGCAAGTGTTACAGCTACGGCGGCAGCAAAAAGTGCCAATAGCCAGAGTATCAGTTTCATATGTTCTCCTCGTTGCGGTGGAATCGACAATGGTTGATATTGAATCGTAGGTGACAAATGACATGGATGCCAGCAGTGGCGGATAAAAGCGATGTGATGAGGTATCCTGATTTAGTTTCGTTCTGAGTGCTTTCTTCCATATCTTTTTCTTTAAGCTGTGCTGCTTTTTGATTACGAATTAAAGTACACCTGCAGGCTTTCTAGCAAACCCTTATCTCCAGTAGGCGGTGTTTTCACAATTCTTTCCAACCCAAGGTCTTTTGCAGTTTGAGCAATCCGTTCATGCGCTGTAAAAATCGGGGTCAGTTTCAGTAATTGTTGGCCAAGCTTACCTATTATATCAAATAAATTATGCAATCCTTCGCTACTGGTGATAATCACAGCATGTATCTCACCTTGTGACCAAGCAATCAATAATGGTGCCATATCGACATCTGGTTTCTTGCGTTGATAACATTCGGCATACTCGAGAAACGCTCCGCGTTGCATGAGTGTGTCGCCCAATAATTGCCTACCACCGTTACCACGGAAGATAACAACGCGTTGACCGGCCATATTTTGCAATTGTGCTTGCTTGAGCAGTGCTTCGCTATCAAAATGATCAGTCGGAATAAGCACTTCGTTGATATCATACTGCCTTAAAGTATCTGCGCTGCCTTTTCCGACAGCAGCAATTTTTAGATGAGAAGGCAATGCGCGCCGCTTACTGATCAACTGCATGGCCTTGTTAACCGCATTGGGGCTGACAAAAATCGCCCAATCAAATTCATCCAGGCGATTAATTAAATCAATCAAGGGGGCTAAATCTGTTACATCCGCTATTTCCAATACCGGAAACAAAATCGGGTTGCCGCCCATAGCGCGGATGCCATCTGCAAGAAATGCGCACTGATGCGCTGGGCGAGTAACCAGAATATTTATACCTGCGAGTTGGTTACTTGCGGGCAACGCTATTTCCAGCCATCGGCAGAGACTAAATCAGCCAAGATTTCATCAGCGCCTTGGGCGATTAATTTTTGGGCTAGTTGTTGTCCCATAGCAGTGCCTGTTTCTGGTTGACCATCCAATGCGTCGCTGATCATGCGCTTACCGTCAGGCTGCGCTACGAAACCACGCAATTGCAGCGTACCATTGATAATTTCAGCAAACGCCCCCAATGGCACTTGACAACTACCACCCAGTACACGACTCATGGCGCGCTCCGCTTCGACACAATAAGCAGTTTCCTGGTGATGTAGCGGCTGCAAAAGCTCAACCAAGTCTGTTCGGTCGGATCGGCACTCGATTCCCAGAGCACCTTGCCCTACCGCCGGCAAACTTTGTTCCGGATCCAGCAATGCGGTGATGCGATCGGACAATTCAAGTCGCTTTAAACCCGCTGCGGCCAGAATGATTGCGGCATACTCTCCCTCATCGAGTTTACGTAATCGGGTTTGCACATTGCCGCGCAATGGTTGCACCTGGAGATGGGGAAAGCGTGCGCGCAATTGACTTTCGCGCCGCAAACTGGATGTGCCGACGACGCTACCTTCCGGTAATCCATCCAAACTGGTATATTGATTGGAAACAAAAGCATCGCGAGGATCTTCGCGCTCAGTGATGGCAGCAAGCTTGAATCCTTCGGGCACATTCATGGGCATATCCTTCATAGAATGCACTGCGATATCGGCTCGACCATCTTCCAGGGCTTGCTCCAATTCCTTGATGAATAGCCCCTTTCCACCAATTTTTGATAAAGATTGATCGAGTATTTGATCGCCACGTGTTGTCATGCCGAGTATGCTGATTTCAGTTTGCGGGTATAATCCGCCTAAACATTTTTGAATAAACTTGGCCTGCCACATCGCAAGCAAACTTTCTCGCGACGCAATGACGATTTTCTGGGGAAATAAAAGTGAATTGGGCATTAATAATATAAAATGAAAAAATTACAAAAAATTCTTAATAGTAATCATTTTAGCATGGTCGGTACTGACTTTGCTTATCACAAGTATGTGCCGGATTCATTTTTAATCGTGAGCGTATAATGCAATGAATGCTACTGATTCAGAAAATATAGGTGCCCAAAATGTATTGGCGGATGACAAAGATCTGCCGCTACGTGAAGATATTCGCTTTTTAGGACGTATGCTGGGCGATACGTTACGCGAACAGGAAGGGGATCATGCTTTTGAGCTGGTTGAAAATATACGCCAGACTGCGATTCGCTTCCATCGGGATCAAGACCCAAAAGCGCAGTACGAGCTTGATGCAATTCTTAATCAGTTAAGCGATAAAGACTCATTACCCGTCGTTCGTGCATTCAGTTACTTTTCATTACTTTCCAATATCGCCGAAGATGTTCATCATAACCGGCGGCGGCGTGCGCATCTGCGTGCGGGATCCTCGCCGCAGGCCGGCAGCGTCACTTTGGCACTGGAACGTGTGTTGGAAGGCAAGAACGATACTGCAGTTTTGGCCGATTTTTTTAGAAAAGCGGTTATTTCACCGGTTCTGACAGCACATCCGACCGAAGTCCAGCGCAGAAGTATCTTGGATTGTCAATTGGCGATTGAGCGCTTACTGAAGGAGCGCGCGCGCACCGAATTAACACCCAATGAGTTGCGTCATAATGAAGAAGGCTTGCGTGCCACCATTCAGGTTTTGTGGCAAACGCGCATGCTACGACCAACCCGTTTGTCTGTGTACGATGAAATTGAAAACGGCCTGGCGTACTACAGTTATACTTTTTTGACCGAGATTCCCTATATCTATGCAAAAATAGAAGACTTGCTTGAGCGCCGCTTGGGTGAGGATGTGCCTTATGTCGCTTCTTTTTTGCGCATCGGCAGCTGGATTGGTGGCGATCGGGACGGCAATCCCTTTGTGACACATGAAGCGATGTTGCGTGCTGTCGAACGCCAATCAGCGCTGGCTTTGGATTTTTATCTGGATGCGGTAAGTAAGATTGGTCGCTCAATGAGCCTCACCGAACATATAGTGAAAGTCAGTGACGAGGTAAAAGAATTGGCGGCGGCTGCACCGGATATTCCTAACCGGTCTGATGAACCGTATCGGCGGATTTTTCTCAGTATCGGAGAACGCCTGGTCGCAACTTCCCGGCAATTGGGACATCAGCTTACACAACATAACTCGATTGGCGTCGGCAAACCCTATGCGAATAGTGCTGAGTTTTTGCACGATCTCGATGTGATTATTTACTCGCTGAAGCAGCATAAATCCTATTGGGTAGCACGTGGTGCGTTGCGTAATTTACGCCGCGCAGTTGATGTATTCGGTTTTCACCTGGCGCCACTGGATATGCGCCAGCACAGCAAGATACACGAGCAGGTTGTGGCCGAATTATTCGAGCATCATGAGCAGGGCAAGCGTTACTTGGAATTAAATGAGCAAGAGCGCATTGAATGGCTGTCGGCAGCAATCAGTCGGTCACGTCCGGTGCTTGCTTCCTATGCAGATTATTCCAAAGTAGCGCAATCCGAGTTACGCATTTTGCAGTGCGCGGCAGAGATTCATCGCCGTTTTGGGCATGCGGCAATGCCCAATTACATCATCTCCATGACAACCGGCGTTATCAATATACTGGAAGTAGCTTTGCTACTGCAGGAAGTAGGCTTGCTACAAGCTGGAAAAGATCCTCAGCTGCATCTGAACATTATTCCATTATTTGAAACGATCGCAGATTTACGCAGTTGCAGCGTCATCATGGATCAGTTGTTTTCACTGCCGCATTATCGCAAGCTTTTGAACTCGCGCGGCAACGTGCAAGAAGTCATGCTAGGTTATTCCGACAGCAACAAAGACGGTGGTTTCATCACGTCGAACTGGGAAATTTATAAGGCTGAGATTGAACTCACCAAAGTTTTCGCCAAGCACAACGTTGAGCTGCGCTTGTTTCATGGCCGTGGCGGCACGGTGGGTCGAGGTGGCGGGCCCAGCTATCAAAGTATTCTGGCGCAGCCACCAGGCAGTGTTAACGGCCAGATACGCGTCACAGAGCAAGGCGAAGTCATCAGTAGTAAATATGCGGAACCTGAAATAGGTCGACGGAATCTTGAAACGCTGGTGGCTGCAACAATGGAGGCAACACTGCTGAGCCATGATTCGATCGGCACAAATGCAAACCGATATTATCAGGCAATGGAAAGGCTTGCATCGACCTCCTTTGCGGCTTACCGCGAGTTAGTCTATGAAACGCCAGGATTTAAAAAATTCTTTTTGGAATCCACGCCGATCCGGGAAATGGCAGGGTTGCACATTGGCAGCCGGCCACCATCGCGCAAAAATTCGGATGCCATTGAAGATTTACGCGCCATTCCCTGGGTATTTAGCTGGAGCTTAAGTCGCATGATGTTACCGGGCTGGTATGGTTTTGGCCACGCAGTGGAAGCCTTTGTGAGTCGTGATGATCAGGCTGGAAAGGGGCTGGCATTATTGCAAGAAATGTATCGGGAATGGCCTTTTATGCAAGCATTATTGTCCAACATGGACATGGTGCTAGCCAAGACGGATATGGGCATTGCCTCACGGTATGCGGAATTGGTCGGTGACGTGGTATTACGTGAGCAGATTTTTGGTCGTATCCAGGAAGAGCGGGCAAGAAGTCAGAAGTGGCTGTTTGCTGTGACCGGTCATACGGAATTACTGCAAGACAATCCAACATTAGTACGCAGCATTCGCAACAGAACGCCTTATATCGACCCACTCAATCATTTGCAGGTGGAATTGCTGCGCCGGTACCGATCTGGCGAAGATAGTGAAGAAGTTAAGCGCTCCATCCATCTGACTATCAATGGTGTGACAGCTGGATTGCGCAATAGTGGTTAATGCAGATAATTATTACAAAATGTTGCTCTTGATGAGCGTGCTGTAGGAGGCTTGGGTGCAAATAAAACGATTTGTTCTTGTCGTATTGTTAAGTTTCTATTCTCAATGGACATTGGCTTCGCTGCCGATCCAGTACTGGCAAACATCTGCCGGCACACGGGTGTATTTTGTTGAGAATCATGACCTGCCGATGCTTGATATCAGTGTGGAATTTGCTGCGGGCAGCGGCATGGATACGCCGAGTAAATCGGGTCGCGCCAATCTGGTCCGACATTTGTTGAGTATGGGGGCGGGCGGTCTGTCTGAAGATCAAATTACAACCGCTTTAGCGGATGTTGGTGCACAGCTGAATAGTCACTTTGATCTAGACCGTGCGGGTATTGCGTTACGTACTTTAAGCAGCGAGCGGGAACGCAAACAAGCGCTAAATATATTGGCGCGCATTATCCAGTACCCAGAATTCCCTCAGAATGTACTGGCTCGAGAAAAGGCCAGGATTGCTTTGAGTATTAAAGAATCAAGTTCTAAGCCTGATTATATTGCTGAACGCGAATTGATGAAAATGCTGTATGGCGATCACCCCTACGGCTTGGATGATGTAGGCGAAATCAATACCGTCAATTCATTGCAACGAGAGGATTTGCTAGCTTTTTATCGATCTTACTATGTTGCCAGCAATGCAGTGATCGCAATTATGGGCGATGTTAGTCGACCTGAAGCGGAAGCGATTGTGAAATCGTTAACGGAAAACTTATCTTCCAATCAGCAGAAAACTGATGTGCCGGCGGTGCAAATTCCTGTAGCAAACATAAAAAGGATTCCGCATCCAGCAACACAAAGCCACATTCAACTGGCCTATCCAGGACTGCGTCGGAATGATCCTGATTATTTCCCCCTTCTGGTCGGAAATCACATACTGGGCGGCGGTGGATTCGTTTCGCGCCTGATGGAAGAAGTGCGTCAGCAGCGTGGTTTGGCTTATAGTGTTTATAGCTTCTTCTCTCCCTATAAACAACAAGGGCCATTCCAAATCGGCCTGCAGACAAAAAAAGAACAATCAGAGGAAGCATTTGCATTGACTCAGAAAATACTCAAAGATTTTGTGAGTGGAGGCCCGACAGAAGAGGAATTGATAGCCGCCAAGCAAAATATTATTGGTGGATTTCCACTGCGGATAGATAGTAATAGCAAAATACTCGGTTATCTTGCCGTGATTGGTTTTTATAATTTGCCACTCACTTACTTAGCAGATTACTTGGCTGCTGTTGAAGCAGTAACAACTGAACAGATCCATCAAGCATTTCAGCGGCGAATCCAGCCCGATGGTATGGTAGCCGTTATTGTGGGTGCAATTGAATAGAACAATTTCTGACATATGGCTGCAGCACAAGGAAGAGTCCGCATCATTGCTGGCTGCTGGCGCAGTCGCCTGATAGTTTTTCCGGATCGTCCCGATTTACGGCCTACTGCGAGCAGAATACGCGAAACAATATTTAATTGGCTGGGACAGGATTTGGACGGTTTGCGCTGTCTCGATTTATTTGCGGGAAGTGGCGCGCTGGGTTTCGAGGCTGCATCTCGGGGCGCAGCACAAGTAGTGATGGTCGATACAGACGCTGGAGCTTACAAGGCATTGTATGAGAACAAACAAAAATTGCAGGCAACGCAAGTTGAATTGGTGATGATGAATGCATTGCATTTTATCCATTCCGATGCCCGGAGATTTGATGTTATCTTTCTTGATCCCCCTTACCGTCTTGAACTATTATCAGAGCTATTGCCGTTGCTGCCATCGCATCTTGCAGAAGGCGGGCTGGTTTACACTGAAACCAGAAGTACCTGGATTCCAGACACGCAGTGGCATGTGAAGCGTAGCGCAAAAGCCGGCACGGTACATTATCAACTTTTGGAGTCAGCACTTAATGGATAAAGCCATTTATCCCGGCACCTTTGATCCGATCACGCGTGGACACGAAGATCTGGTCCGGCGCGCTTCGCGCTTATTTGATCAAGTTGTCGTGGCGGTAGCTGCGAGCGGCAGCAAAAAACCATTTTTTACTTTAGAGGAAAGGGTGGAAATGGCGCAGAAGGTTTTATCAGATTGCTCGAATGTTCAGATCGTGTCGTTTTCGGGTTTGTTAATGAATTTCCTGCAACAACAAAATGCACGAATTATTTTACGCGGCTTACGTGCTGCATCTGATTTTGAGTACGAGTTTCAAATGGCGGGAATGAATCGTGGTATGTATCCTGACGTGGAAACTTTATTTATGACGCCTTCCGAGCGGTATATGTTCATTTCTGCAACCTTTGTGCGAGAAATTGCATCGCTGGGCGGCAATGCGGATGCGTTTGTACATCCTTTGGTAGCACAAAAATTGCAAGAAAAAATAACACAATAGTTTTAAAAGAATTAAATTCAATGGCACTGATTATTACAGACGAATGTATCAACTGCGATGTTTGTGAACCCGAATGTCCTAACGGCGCCATTTCGCAGGGCGAAGAAATCTATCAGATCGATGCCAGCTTATGTACGGAATGTGTTGGACACTATCATGAGCCGCAGTGCATAGAAGTGTGCCCGGTTGATTGTATTGTAACTAATCCTGATAAGATTGAAAGTAAAGAGCAGCTGCTAGCAAAATATCAATCACTCATTGCTGCAAAATAAGCTTTTCAGCATAAGGTGCTCAATTACCTTTTTAAGACCAGGAAACCTTTCTTTTTAATCATCAATGCGATACTGGTTGGTATTTCTAACTAATCGCCCTAATAGCAGTTTGTAAAATTCAATATACCGAGTGAATTTCCATATTCATTGGTGCATTTTCTTCCCGACCGGCACTCCCTTAATTTTTGTCTGTATTTCCCGTTAGCAAGTGGATTAACTCAGGCGCTTTTGCTTGGGATTTATAAATACTTTTCAGACACTCAACAGTACATTCAGTACTGTCACCAAAGGGTATCGCAATGAATATACTAGAGTTGCTAGCTTTCGTGGTTAAAAACAGCGCATCAGATTTACATTTATCGGCAGGTATGCCACCGATGATTCGGGTGCATGGTGAGATTCGGCGCATCAATTTGCCCGAAATGGGCCATAAAGAAGTACACAACATGGTGTATGACATCATGAATGACAGCCAGAGAAAAGCGTATGAAGAACACCTGGAGTGTGATTTCTCCTTTGCTATTCCCAACCTTGCGCGTTTTCGTGTCAATGCTTTCAATACGCAGCGCGGCGCCGCAGCTGTGATGCGCACGATTCCATCAACGGTCTTGAGCCTAGAAGATATTAAAGCGCCAAAAATATTTGCTGAAATTGCGCAGCAACCGCGAGGGGTTGTGTTAGTCACAGGTCCGACGGGATCCGGAAAATCCACTACATTGGCAGCCATGATCAATAGCATTAACGAGAATGATTATGGCCACATCCTGACTCTCGAAGACCCGATAGAATTCGTGCATGAAAGTAAGAAATGTTTAATTAATCAGCGTGAAGTTGGGCGGGATACATTAAGCTTTTCTAATGCACTGCGTTCGGCATTACGTGAGGACCCTGACATCATCCTGGTAGGTGAAATGCGCGACCTGGAAACTATGCGCTTAGCAATGACCGCGGCCGAAACGGGGCATTTGGTTTTTGGCACCTTACATACTAGCTCCGCCGCTAAAACTATTGATCGTATTATTGATGTCTTTCCTGCAGAAGAAAAAGAAATGATGCGTTCGATGCTATCTGAATCATTACGGGCTGTTATTTCGCAGGCACTGCTAAAAACCAAAGACGGAAAGGGTCGTGTGGCCGCCCATGAAATAATGATTGGCACGCCGGCTATCCGTAACTTGATACGAGAAGGCAAGGTTGCGCAAATGTATTCGGCAATTCAAACGGGGCAAAATGTAGGTATGCAAACATTGGATCAAAATTTGACAGACTTGGTGAAGCGTAATGTGATTTCAGTAGCTGAAGCACGCGGCAAAGCGATGAATAAAGACAATTTCAAAATTTGATCAGGTTGTTTAGATTAATCAAAATCCCAGAGGCATACTATGGATAAAGAGCAAGCAACAAAATTCATGTCTGATTTGTTACGCCTGATGCTCAACAAAAAGGCTTCAGATTTGTTCATCACCACCGGCTTTCCGCCCGCACTCAAAATTGATGGAAAAATGACACCGGTTTCTCAGGAATCGCTTTCTGCACAACATACTGAAATACTCGCCAGAGCCATTATGAATGACAAACAGGCGGCCGAATTTGATGCTACCAAGGAAGCTAATTTTGCGATTAATCCGTCCGGCATCGGGCGCTTCCGCGTGAATGCTTTTGTGCAGCAACAACGAGTTGGTATCGTGTTGCGCACCATCACAACAAAAATTCCCGAGTTTGATGATTTGGGTTTGCCGCAAGTGCTAAAGGAGGTTGTCATGAGTAAGCGTGGCCTGGTAATTTTTGTGGGCGGCACAGGTTCGGGAAAATCGACATCCATGGCGGCACTAATTGGTCATCGTAATCAAAACAGCTACGGTCATATCATCACCATTGAAGATCCGGTCGAATATGTGCATGAACATATTCATTGCGTAGTCACTCAGCGCGAAGTAGGTGTTGATACCGAGTCATGGGAAGCCGCTTTAAAAAATACACTGCGGCAAGCACCTGACGTCATTTTGATCGGAGAAATTCGCGATCGCGAAACGATGGAACATGCCATTGCATTTGCTGAAACCGGTCATCTGTGCATGGGAACATTACATGCAAACAGTGCAAATCAGGCGCTGGATCGTATTATCAATTTTTTCCCAGAAGAACGCCGCTCGCAGTTATTAATGGATTTGTCACTGAATTTAAAAGCGCTGGTGGCACAACGGCTGATACCGGCAAAAAGTGGCAATGGCCGTGTAGCAGCCATTGAAGTGCTGCTTAATTCTCCGTTAATTTCCGATCTGGTTTTTAAAGGAAATGTTCACGAGATTAAGGAAATCATGAAGAAATCTCGTGAAATGGGAATGCAAACATTTGATACAGCGCTGTTTGAGCTTTATGAAGCAGGCAAAATCAGCTATGAGGATGCGCTTAGAAATGCTGATTCCACGAATGAACTACGTTTACAAATCAAACTTAACAGTACCGAAGCTCAAGATAGAGATTTTGCTTCAAGTGCAGATCATCTGGCAATAACGTAATTTGTGTGGCTCTTACCGGCGAGCATTTAACGGAAGAAATCTCGGGAGCTTGCTCCCGAGTCAAAGTCGATAATAAAATCCGTTTGGCCGGAGGTCAATCAGGCTGGCGTAAACTCGGTTGCTTGCGGCCGAGTAGTCAGCCTGAAGGAATTTTCATTCTGCAAAACCTGTTCACCGCTGCCACAGAATCCGCGGCGCTTCTAAAGGAATGGCAGCATTTTCATGCCGTGGTATTATTCTCGCTGTATAATCTTTCTCCGCACGAATAGCTGGCACACTTGCGCTGTAAACATAGCCGCCCGACGAGCCCGTTAATTCCCGCAAGCGCGCCATCTCCAGCCGCTCAGGTGCGGTATCATTGATCCCGCTGGCATAAAGCTCTACTTGCACTGCCTCTGGATCGAGGTCATCGAGATACACTTGCACTTCAAATACATACTGATCATCCTGCTTTTCTACCCTCATCCCGCCAAAGCGCAGTGCGGCCCATTTTTTATCCAGCACTTGCTGCCAATTTAAAATATCTGCGCCGATTTTGCCTTTGTTCGCAGCTCGTACTCGATAGGCTGAGGCAATAGGGAGATAGTGTTGCTCGGTATATTCACGTACCGTACGATTGGTGGCAAAGCGTGGCGTCAACCGTGCCATACTTTCTCGCATCCGTGCAACCCAAGCGGTGGAAACGCCTTGTTCATCACGAGTATAAAATTCAGGGATTACTTCGTGCTCAAGGAGGTTGTAGAGGGCCTCAGCTTCGATGGCATCCCACGCGGGATCGCCATCATGTTCCTGGCCGTCTCCCAATGCCCAACCCACCTCTGGCGTGTAGGCTTCCGCCCACCAGCCATCCAATTCAGACAGATTAATACCGCCGTTGACCAAGACTTTCATACCGCTCGTTCCACACGCTTCCCAGGGGCGACGCGGTGTGTTGAGCCAAACATCCACACCCTGCACCAATTGTTCGGTCAAATGCATGTCGTAGTCGCTGAGGAAGATTACATGTGGACGCGCGTTAGCTTGGCGGATGAAATGTATCCATTCCTGAATCAGGGCTTGGCCGGCCAAATCCGCGGGATGAGCCTTTCCGGCCATGATAAGTTGTACCGGACGCTGTGGATTAGACAGCAGGCGCAGTAATCGCTCCCGATCGTGGAGCAGCAAATTCGGTCTTTTATAGGTTGCAAAACGACGTGCAAAACCTAGCGTCAAAGTATTGGGATCGAATAGATGCTGCGCGCCTTCAATTGCCTCGGGCGACGATCCTGAAACGGCGAGTTGCCGGTGCAATCGTTTACGAGCGAATTCAATCAACGATTTTCTGGCAGTGCTACGAAATTGCCAGAGACTAGCGTCGGGGATGCGACGAATATCCCGTTCCAAGGTATCTGTTGGACCCAGCCAGCGTTCTTTGTTACAGGCTTTCGTCCATAGCTCGTCGGCTGTCGCCGAATCCCAGGTTGGTATATGAACACCATTGGTCACGTATCCAACCGGTACTTCTTCTACCGGCCAGCGTGGAAAGAGTGATTCAAATAATTCCCGACTCACCTTGCCATGTAAGTGGCTTACGCCATTCACCGCCTTGCTTCCGCGTATCGCCAGATAAGCCATATTGAAAGGTTCTGACAAATCATCCGGGTTCTGTCGGCCCAAGGCCAACAAATCATGGCAAGTTATACCGAGCTGCGTATGCGCATAATTTGCGAGGTATTGCTCAATGAGCGCTGGAGAAAAACGATCAAAACCAGCAGCGACCGCTGTATGCGTAGTAAAGATATTGCCTGCCCGAGTAATGGTCAACGCAGCTTCAAAAGTTTGTGCAGTCTCCTGCATGAAACTGCGGGCGCGCTCCAATACAACAAAAGCAGCATGCCCTTCATTCAAATGGCAGACTTCGGGTTGGATACCGAGCGCTGCAAGCAGTCGATATCCGCCAATTCCTAGTATCATTTCCTGTTGAAGGCGCAACTCCGGTCCGCCGCCGTAAAGCTCACTAGTGATTCCTCGATGCGCAGGATAATTCGCTGCGTCATTACTGTCTAATAGATACAGCTTTACGCGACCGACCTGTACTTGCCAAGTGCGTAACCAGACCGAGTAACCGGGTAACACAACCTCAAGTCGCAACCACTCTCCATTCGGTTTACGCAACGGTGTGATCGGCAACTGCCCGGGGTCGTTATACGGGAACATGGCCTGTTGCGCGCCATTTTTATCGATCATCTGGCGAAAATAGCCTTGCTGGTAAAGCAGTCCGATACCGATCACGGGAACACCTAAATCGCTAGCGGCCTTAAGTTGGTCGCCGGCCACATTACCCAATCCGCCCGAGTAAATGGGCAAAGCTTCGCTCAACATGAATTCCATGCTGAAATAGGCAACACAGCTCAGTGGAGATTTAGGATAGGTTTGCTGAAACCATGCGGGAGCCTCTACCACATTACGTCTAGCTTGCACCAGATCATCAATTTTTTTGCGGAAAGTGGCATCGGTTAAAACACGCTGAAGTTCCTCTCGTGAAGCCGTCTGTATGATAACCCATGGATTATGCGTGAGTTCCCATAGTACAGGATCTAATTGCCGCCATATTTCATCGGTGGCATGATCCCACGACGAACGCATGTCCAAGGCAAGCTCAGCCAGGGAATCGAATCCATCTACTTCCGTGGGTAAAAGAAGCTCTTTGGGATGACTGGATCTTGTTTTTTTTGCCTTCATAACCTCTCCTTCAAATTTGTCTTGAGCCAAATCTCAAATACATCAGTTAGAATTTTCCTTGTTACATCATACCTCTTTGATCTTACTTATTGTCCATTGATAAAGACCAATGGTATAAGATCTCTGTCCTAATTCGGCACCGCTGCAAGAACATCTCCAACCATCGTCTGAGCCTCCTCTTGAATGCGATGTAGATGATCTGCTCCCTTGAAGCTCTCAGCATAAATTTTGTAGATGTCTTCGGTACCGGATGGACGCGCCGCAAACCATCCACTCTTGGAAATCACCTTCAATCCACCGATGGGCGCATTATTTCCTGGTGCGTGCGTGAGGATAGTCTGGATTTTTTCGCCAGCCAACTCGGTAAACTTAACCTGTTGAGGTGAGAGTTTCGCCAAAAGTTTTTTTTGCTCCGGAGTGCTTGGCGCTTCGACACGATCGTATATAGACTCGCCAAATTTGAGTTCCAGTTCACGATAGATTTCGCCGGGATCTCGGCCCAAGCGCGCAATAATCTCAGCCGATAACAAAGCCGGGACAATGCCGTCTTTATCGGTGGTCCAAACATTACCATTCAGACGGAGAAAAGATGCGCCGGCACTTTCTTCACCTCCGAACCCGAGCGAACCTTGCAGTAGGCCATCTGCAAACCACTTAAAGCCGACAGGAACCTCGTAGAGTTTCCGTCCAAGCTGATCCGTAACACGATCAATCATCTGGCTGCTGACTACCGTTTTGCCAATTGCCGCGTCTTTACTCCAATTCGATCGATGCTGGAAGAGATAGAAAATGACCACAGAAAGATAATGATTAGGTGGCAATAATCCTGCATTCTTGGTGACAATTCCGTGTCGATCATGGTCAGTGTCGCAGGCAAAGGCAATGTCGAAGCGATCCTTGTTGTCGATCAATTTTTGCATTGCATAAGACGATGACGGATCCATCCGAATTTGACCATCCCAATCGAGTGTCATGAAATGGAAGGTGGGATCGACGGTTTCACTCACTACCGTGAGGTTTAAACCATAACGTTCAGCGATCGCCCTCCAATAGTGAACGCCGGCACCGCCAAGCGGATCCACGCCCATGTGGATCTTCGCATCGCGAATCGCATCCATATCAAGCACGCTACCGAGATCGTTTACGTAAGTATTGAGAAAGTCATATCGGTGCGTGGTAGCAGCGCGTTGAGCCCGCGCAAAGGGAATTCTTTTCACGCCCTGCAGACCACTTTCTAAAAATGCATTTGCCCTAGCTTCGATACATCCCGTAATGTCGCTACCCGCAGGTCCGCCGTGGGTGGGGTTGTACTTAAAACCACCACTATCGGGTGGATTGTGTGAAGGAGTAATGACAATACCATCTGCCAGCCCTGACTTCCGACCGCGATTATAGGTGAGTATGGCATGTGAAATCACGGGAGTGGGCGTGTATTCGTCCTTGTCTGCGATCATGACTTCTACACCATTTGCGGACAGCACTTCAAGCGCGCTAGCATACGCCGGTTCCGAAAGCGCGTGCGTATCAATGCCAAGGAACAGCGGACCGCTTATGCCATGTTCCTTGCGGTAGTCACAAATAGCTTGACTGATGGCAAGCACATGCCATTCGTTGAAGCTGATTTCGAACGCGGAGCCGCGATGACCTGAGGTACCGAATGCGACTCTTTGTGCGGGTATCGCAGCATCCGGCACCAGACTGTAGTAAGCCGTAATGAGTCGCGGTACATTGACCAACATCGAAGTTTCTGCGGGTTTACCCGCCATTGGATTTATTTTCATCGTTTTATGCTGCTTTAGTTTTGTGAAATTTATACTGCAGCTTTGCTCGCTCACAAATGTTGTCGACGGTGAAACCGTATTCGCGCAGCACCACTGGTGCTGGTGCAGAAGCACCGAAGCGCTCCACGCCGAGAATATCGCCGTGCGTACCAACGTAGCGATGCCAGCCTTGTGTAACACCTAATTCAACCGCAAGCCGCGCTTCGACCGAGGGAGGCAATACTGCATCGCGCTGAGCTTGCGGCAAAGCCTCGAATAACTCCCAGCTCGGCATCGAGACACAGCGCACGGCGATACCTTGCTGTTGTAAACGTTCTGCCGCTGCTATGATCAGGCTGACTTCGGAGCCGCTGGCGAGCAGGATTAGCTCGGGATCGCCATTAGTGGCATCGCTCAATACATAAGCGCCATTACGCAATCCATCCGCAGCGGCATAGCGACTGCGATCGAGTGTGGGTAGTTCCTGCCGAGTCAACACCAGTATCACCGGCCGGTCGCGTGTTTCCAGAGCAACGCGCCAGGCGACCGCGGTTTCATTAGCATCACAGGGCCGGATAACGGTGAGATTTGGAATCGCGCGCAAACTCGCCAGTTGTTCTACCGGTTGATGCGTGGGTCCATCTTCGCCGACAGCGATGCTATCGTGTGTGAACACATACACAACGTGCAGTCCCATCAATGCCGCCAGACGGATCGACGGACGCACGTAGTCAGAGAAGACCAGAAAGGTCGAACCATACGGAACAAAACCGCCGTGTACGGCGAGACCATTGACGATAGCACCCATCGCATGTTCACGTATGCCAAAGTGTATATTGCGTCCGGTATAACTCCAATCAGCGTTATCGGAATCTTGTCGATCCGAATTTTTCAGCGGCGGCGAATTGAAGTCGCCCATACCTTTCAAGGCTGTTTTCGTGGATGGATCGAGATCGGCAGAACCACCGGTCAGCGCCGGCAGTTTGGGCGCAATGGCATTCATCACTTTACCGGATGCATCACGCGTAGCGAGGCCTTTGGCATCGGTTTGAAATACCGGAATGTCGGCGTCCCAACCCGGTGGAAGTTCGTCGCGCAAGCGGTATTGAAGCTCTTCTGCCATATCCGGGAATGCCTTGGTGTAGGCATTCAGCGCTATATTCCATGTCTCCTCGTCCTGTGCGCCTCGTTGCACCGCCTCACGGAAATGCGCCCGCGCTTCGTCCGGTATCAGGAAATCCGGTTCGGTTGGCCAGCCTAGCGTTTGTTTCGTCTTGCGCACAGCATCTATACCAAGCGGCGAGCCATGTGCCTTAAAACTATCTTGCCAGGGCGAGCCATAACCAATATGGGTATGTACCAGTATGAGTGATGGCCGGGCAGTTTCCGCGCATGCTGCAGTCAAAGCGGCATCAATTGCAGCTAAATCGTTGCCATCATCCACCAATACGGTGTGCCAGCCATAAGCTTCGAAGCGCTGTGCGCGATTCTCGGAGAAGGTAATGTCGGTGCTGGCAGACAGGGTGACGTGGTTATCGTCGTAGAGACAAATGAGTTTACCGAGCTTTAGATGGCCAGCCAGAGAAGCTGCCTCAGAAGCCACACCTTCCATCAGATCGCCATCACTGACCATGACGTAGGTGCGATGATCAATGAGTGTGTGACCGGGCCGGTTGTAGTGGGCAGAGAGTTGCGCTTCTGCAATTGCCATGCCGACCGCATTGCCGAGGCCTTGACCCAATGGTCCAGTGGTAATTTCCACCCCAGGTGTATGTCCGCGTTCGGGATGCCCCGGTGCCTTGCTGTTCCATTGACGGAATTGCCGGATATCATCCAGAGAAAGATCGTAACCGCTCAGATGCAGTAAACTGTAAAGCAGCGCCGAACCGTGCCCGGCCGAGAGGACAAAGCGGTCGCGATTGAGCCAATGCGTGTTGCGTGGATTATGCTTGAGAAAGCGTGTCCACAAAATATATGCCATAGGCGCAGCGCCGAGCGGCAAGCCGGGATGTCCGCTGTTGGCCTTTTGCACCATGTCCACCGACAGAAATCTAATGGTATTGATGCACTGTTGATCGAGTTGCGTTGCAGACGTCATGATTATTTTCCGCCTGGATGTACCCTCTTAGTAAGCACATCACTTTTTTTTGCAATACAAGCTATCAGGTCATGCCAAGATTTGACAAAAGACTCAGCGCCTTCATGTTGCAATTCGGCGGCCAACACCTCGCTGTTGACGCCATTCGCGGCGTATTCTGCGATTACCGCTTTCATTCTTGCGGTATAATCCTCATCAATCGGCAATATGGTTTTTACTTTGCCGTGTTCGGCAAAAGCAAGCAGCGTCTTTTCTGGAATGGTATTGACCGTATCCGGCGCAGCGAGCGCTTCAATATACAAGGTATCTGGGGCTGCAGGATCCTTCGTGCCGGTGCTGGCCCACAGCAAGCGCTGCGGATGTGCTCCGGAAGTAGCCAATTTCTGCCAACGCTTTGATGCCAATAAATCGCGGTAGGCTTGATAGGCGCTGCTTGCGATTGCAATGCCAAGCCGATTGTTGCCAAGCTCACCCTTCACCTTGTTCTTGACAGCCACATCCCAGCGACTGACGAAAACTGAAGCCACGGAATCGATCTTCGGATCCAAACCAGCATCTATGCGCCGTTCGATGCCGCGCATATACGCTTCTGCCGCTGCAATGTAGTGTTCACGCGAGAACAGCAGCGTAACATTGACTGGCACGCCAGCAAAAATAGCTTCCTCGATTGCAGGAATACCTGCACGGGTGCCCGGAATCTTAATGAAAAGATTGGGGCGTCGTGCACGCGCATGCAGCTGTACTGCCGCCTTTACCGTACCAGCGGTGTCGTCCGCAAGTAAGGGCGATACCTCCAGGGATACCCAGCCGTCAATTCCGCCTGTGGTGTCATAGATTGGTCGAAAAAGATCGGCCGCCTGGACTAAATCTTCCAACGCAAGTTCAAAGAACAACGCCTCGCCTGATTTACCTTCAAGCGTTTTTTGGCGGATCGCATCATCGTAAAAATCACCATCTTCGATGGCATGATCGAATATGGTGGGATTGGAGGTAAGTCCCGTCACCGATAATTCGCTGATATAGCGAGCCAGCGTGCCGCTCGTAAGCAGTTCGCGCGTTATGTTGTCGAGCCAGATACTCTGTCCCAGTTTGTGCAGTTGTTGTGTGGCATTCATTTTTTCTCCTTCATCGGCATTGGGTTATGCCAGCTTCCGCCGGCATCAAAAAGCGCGTCAGCTTGCTTTGGCCCCCAGCTGCCCGGCTCGTAGGGATAGACAGTTCGAGGAATATCAAGAATGGGATCGATCACCGCCCAAGCGGCATCAACCGCGTCCGCACGGGTGAAAAGCGCGCCATCGCCCGCCATTGCGTCACTTAATAGTCGTTCGTAAGGCGTTTCTTCTTCCGGTTGTTCATCCAGCAGGAAAAGTTCGCGCTGATCGCCGATAAATTCCTTACCTACATGTTTGACACGCGCCGCAAGGGCAAGCGCAGAATTGGGGGAAAGCCGGAAGCGTAGATAATTAGCGCGTCCATTTGGCGCTGCTGAATCATCGAACAATTTTTGCGGTGGCGGCTTTAATTCCACTAAGACTTCGACTGCTTTAGTGGCCATAAATTTTCCAGATCGCAGGTACCAAGGTACCCCCTCCCAACGCCACGAATCTATATGCAGCCTCAGAGCGCAGAATGTCTCGACATTTGAGTTCTCCGCTACACCAGATTCTTGTCGATACCCGGCGTACTGTCCACGCACTACGTCATCCGGATGCAAAGGGCGCATTGCCTGGAACACTTTAGCTTTCTCGCTATGAACGGCACCAAAACCTTGATAGGCCGGCGCTTCCATAGCAAGCAGGGCAACGATCTGAAACAGGTGATTTTGAATAACGTCACGCAAACAACCGACACTTTCGTAAAAAGCACCACGGCCCTTCACGCCAAAATCTTCGCATAGCGTAATCTGTACGCTGGCAACATAGTTACGATTCCAGAACGGCTCAAGAAAAGAATTGGCAAAACGGAAATAGAGGATATTCATGATCGCCTCCTTTCCGAGATAATGGTCGATGCGAAAAATTGAATCTTCCGGAAACACCGCTAGCACGGTGCGGTTAAGCTCTCGAGCGGAGGCCAGATCACGTCCGAACGGTTTTTCAACAATGAGGCGCGCTTGGTTTGCCAAACCAGTAGCTCCAAGCCCTTTAATAACCGTCGCGAACAGCGCAGGCGGAATGGCAAGATAATGCGTCGGACGCTGGGCATCACCCAATGCTTGCTTGAGGGCTTTGAAAGTATTGGGGTCGTTGTAATCGCCGCTGACATATTGGAGCAAGGAAAGAAGGTGATTAAGGGCACTTTGATCATCGATCTCAGTGGATTTCTTTATGCTCTCCTTCGCCTGATTGCGTAGTTGCACCAGATCCCAATCTGATGAGGCAACGCCTATCACCGGCACATTGAGAGTACCATGCTTTGCCATCGCATAGAGTGCCGGAAAAATCATCTTGTGGGCAAGATCACCTGTTACACCAAATATCACTAACGCATCTGCTAATGTCGTACGATCATAGATAATCCTCACCTCAGCCTCCCGTTTTTTTCTCGTCATGTCCGCCAAACTGCTTTCTCATCGCGGACAAAAGTCGATCGGCATAGTCGGCCTCGCCGCGCGACGCGAAGCGTTCAAATAATGCCGCACTGATTACCGGGGTCGGCACGCCTTCATCAATAGCAGCCAAAGCCGTCCAGCGTCCCTCTCCTGAATCCGATACACGTCCGGAGAAGCCAGTAAGCTCTGCATCTTCGACCAGCGCCGCCGCTGTTAGATCAAGGAGCCATGATGAAACCACACTGCCGCGCCGCCAGACTTCCGCGATCTGTGTCAGATCCAGGTCATATTGGTAATATTCCGGGTTGCGCATCGGGGTGGTCTCAGCATCACTATCGTATGAACGCTTACCGATATTGGCATTATGCAGAATATTTAGCCCTTCAGCATAAGCTGCCATGAGACCATACTCAATGCCGTTGTGAACCATCTTGACGAAGTGCCCTGCGCCCACGGGGCCGCAATGCAGATACCCATGCTCTGCAGGACTAGGCGTATCTTTCTTGCCTGGGGTGCGTGCCGCTGCCTCGACACCTGGTGCGATGCTCCTGAAAATTGGATCCAGGTGCTTGACGATCTGATCTTCTCCACCAATCATCAAACAATACCCGCGCTCTTCTCCGAACACGCCACCGCTAGTGCCGCAATCTACGTAATGAATATTCTTCAGTTGGAGTTTTTTCGCTCTAAGGATATCGTCGTGGTAGTAACTATTACCGCCGTCGATGATGATATCTCCGGCATCCATGCTCGAAGCCAGTTCTTCGACCGTTTTGCCTGTCACGGCTGCGGGAACCATCACCCATACCGCGCGTGGTGTAGTCAATTTCTGGACTAGATCGTCAATCGATGTAGCACCCTGAATGTCCTGGCCTGCGACCTGATTCACAACATCCGGATTTACATCGTAAACTACACACTTGTGACCTTTTTTGGTCAAGCGCCGCGCTAAACTAGCTCCCATTCGCCCTAACCCAATCATGCCAATATGCATCTTGATTCTCCTTGCTAAATTGAACAAAGCCAACGTTACAAGCAGCTCTGGCTTCATTAGTAAATCTACACTCCTGCATTCATTGAAACCCGTGTTACTCTAATCAAGAAAGCTTCAATTGTCACTAGATTTATGTCAGAACAATACCACACTCAGCTAGTCAACTTGCAATGCCGGGATTGCGTCGTCAGTTCACGCAGATGCGGAATTTGGCTCGTGCTCAGCCCATCGACACATCAATCTACTACATTATATATACTCTATCGTAAAAATATTAAAATTTTATGTTACCTTATAGTAGTAAAAGGCACATATTTATATGTTTTCAGCATGAGATTGCTACGGATAACCATTTATTTCCACATTACATTACATCCTTCATTTGCTGCGGCAGTAAGTAGATTAATTAATGGCAGCGCTCGATTAGCCAAGCTCACCACAGGCTCATGCGCATCCTCATCATCTCCTTTATCCTCATCAATTGGCAACGGGGCATTTTCTGAATTAATCGCCGCTGTTAAACGATTCAGTGCCGCAGGCACGTCTTCTGCCAAAATTGCACTGGGTATGATTCCGCTATGTCCCATCATTTTCAGCATGATGTGCGCGTCTTTTTCAAACATGGTAATGTCGGCAAAAACATCGGTTGTAAATGTCACCAGCATACAGTCCTCCTAGAAAACTATTTAGTATCTATTTGCACATTTGCGCAGGCCAGTCGATGCTACATTGGTAAAACAACACGCGCTTACAAACTTTCAATTAGCTTTTCTAATGTTGCCTGCGCTTGAACGCACGACTGGTCGCAAAATTCGTATCACCACCATGATCGACGAATTCAGTCGAACCTGTCTGGATAATCACTGTACCAGATGCATCGGCGCTAATGAAGTGATCGTCCAATTAACCAATGCAGGGATAGTTCATGGTATCCCAAAATACATTCGCAGTGATAATGAATCAAAATTCATGGCCAATCTATTTGCGCAAATGACTGGCAGACATCGGCATCAAAACGGCGCTTATATCACGCTTGACAGTCCTTGGAAGTGCGAGAAGCTCGAGCTATCGTAAACCTCTCAGGAATTTTGCTAAATATCAGTTGGCAAAATTTGTCTTTTACCAGCAGCGAGAAGGAATCGAATTTCGTTTTAGCTGCAGACGTGATAGTCTCTAATTTGAAAAACTCAAAGCACTACGTTTAAACCGCCGCAGGCTGCCTATTGAGGAAACAGCATGAACCATTGCAAGCGCAATTAATCCGATGGGTAAACAGCTAACAACTGGGTTACTGGTTCTGATTAGTCTCATCACGCTTGCTGGAGTTGGTCTTTATGCGTTTCGCCATTCCCTGTTGGAAGCGCTTATCAGTAATCAGTTGCGCAAACAAGGTCTGCCGCTTCAATCCATTATCGTTAAAGAACTCTCGCTCAGTACACTCCGATTGCACGATGTAGCAGCGGGTAATAACAAGGAACTGCGTGCTGATAAAATTCTGGTGGGCTGGGATTTACAAGGCCTACTCGCCAGAAAACCGATTTCGGTTGAAATTAGTGGCCTAAAGGTGGTACTCGATCTGAAACAAGAACGTACTCCTGTGAATTCTATGCAGCCGATGACTTCAACGCCTGGGAAAGATATCAGCATCGCTTGGTTACCTGTCTTTTCACTTAAGGATTCAGCGATTCACCTACATTCGACGACAGGTGATGCAGTGATTGCTTTGTCCGGCGACATTGCACAAGACCGTTCGGATACACGGGCAATACGCCTCAATGCCATCACCACCGGTTCGCTGGGTCAAGCCAAAGTCATGCTGACTGCGACTCTGGATACACAAGGCAATGTACAGGGCAAGCTCACTGTTGCAGATGGCATGCTGAATACCCCTGAGGTCAAAATTTCCAGCTTTGCAGGTGAAACAGCTTTTGCGCTTGCCGCATTACAGTTACAGCATGTCCAGACAGAGTTCGCGCTATCAGGTCTCAAACTACAGGGAAAAGAATCAGCAAAACCAGTATCTGCGCCGACTGATGAAAATCAGACGGCATTGACATTACGTGATGCAGCCATTCATCACATCGCCCTCAAAGGAGATGTTCGTGGATTAGCGAACGCTTGGATTGGCGAACTCGATGTGGCCGTCGATGGCGGGCAACTGACTGCGGACTCGTTGAATATCCGGCAATTATCCGTTGCTGTGCCGCTGCGGATTAATTTCAGCCAGGATATCGGGCGCATCGGATTGCGCAGTCCGGGACACGTGACATTGGGTAAGATTGAGTCTCGCTATCCCTTGCGCTTCCAAAACGCTCCTGATCTTGCAATTTCCCAGGCAGATCTGGAGCTGGTAAAAAGACCACAAGGTTTCGCTCTCAAACATGACATCGCCGTCGTACCCAGCAACCTTACGCTGCATGCCGAACGTACCGGATCTCCAACCACTGAAATACAGGTTCGCCCAGGAAAAATAGCCATAACTGGAGAATTCGATACCCACAAAGAATACCGGGGCCAATTTGTTATCAATGACACAGCCTTGCATCTGCCGCAGTCTCACTTGCAAGTACAGAATATCTCAGCCACCGTGCACGTGAATCATACCGAAATTGGCAATGCTGCAGATTTTGCCATCGGCCGACTGCAACATCTGGCACCCGAGCCGCTATTTGCAGCGCTGTCAATTTCCGGCAACATCCGCAACAAAGCAGTCGATGGAAAACCGGCAGTGTATGCATTGGATGTTATAGGCGGTTTGCCAAGCTTACCTTATTTAAAAATTACCGGTAGGCATGAGCCCATTAGTGGTAATGGCATGCTGAAGGCCGAGATTACACCATTAAAGTTTTTGCCGCATAAGCTACAACCTAGAGCACTCTCCCCGGTTCTGGCACAGTTGGAAGATGTGAGCGGTCAAATCAGCGCCAATACCCAATTCAAATGGTCTGCGAAAGGTGTGAGCACTAGTCGCGGCACATTTGAACTGCACAACATGTCGTTTGCACGTGAAGCCGTAAAAGTAAACGATCTAAATGTGGCGCTTAATTTAGATAATTTGTTAGCGCTCAGCAGTCCGCCCCAGCAAACGATCACCATCCGGCGCATCGATGCTGGTATTCCACTGGAGAATTTGCTGGTTTCCTACCATATTATCGGCGCCGATTCTCCTCGCATCGCGCTTGAAAAAACGCAATTTTCCATGATGGACGGCGTAGTGTCAGTGGCACCCACTGTTATCGACCCTGCTGCTGCGCACGCCGATACGCTGATCCAGATAAACAACATTGATCTGGAAGCTTTTTTTAACCTGATCAAAGTTGACGGGCTTGCAGGTATTGGGCGCCTGGACGGTCAGATTCCACTTATGCTAAAAAATAATCAAGTGACGATAACCAACGGCCATCTTGTAGCCAAGGCGCCGGGCACATTGCACTTCAAGTCCGAGAAGGCCTCGCAACTGTTAGCCTCCGCCGGTGACGAAATGAATTTGTTGCTGCAAGCCATGGAAGATTTTCATTACACCGAACTGTCACTGCATCTGGATAAATCGGTGGCGCATGATTTAGTAGTTAAATTTTCCATGCTGGGAAATAATCCCAAGATTAAAGACGGACAAGCATTCCGTTTAAATATCAAGCTTGAAACGAATATTGATAAAATTCTGCAGGCGATCAATCAAGGGTACGGCCTATCCCATGAAATTCTGCGTAGCTCGTTCAAGTTAAATTAAGCTATGCTTCGCTAAATGCGGACACAGAGCAAAGAGGCTCATTACCGAATTTCCGGTCGGAGTGTGGCTCGGGAATCTATCAAAAAAGGAGTGCAGTTATGCGCAACATTGATCGAATAACAAATAAAATAAGTATCAAAGCAATACCGATTCTTTGCTGCTTGATAATCACTGCGTGCGCACCCACAGTGAAAGTCGAAGCACCGCAGGAACCAATCACGATTAACCTCAATATCAAGTTGGATGCAGATATTCGAGTAAAGCTTGAAGAAGAGGCTAAGAAAGATATAGCCGCCAATCCCGGTATTTTCTAAGACTTCATCATATAAGGAGAATAAATATGCTACGTATTCCAAAGATAACGACGACAAAACCCCTGTTGGGAATGCTGAATGCTATTGTACTGGCGTTGTCGCTCAGTGGAACATCCGTATGGGCCGACAATCTGGAGAATTTGCGCGCATCCGGGGCAATTGGTGAACGCTATGACGGCTATGTCGTGGCCAGAGAATCCGGTGCCCGAGCAGAAGCTGATGCAATTAACGCGCAACGCAAAATAATCTACCAACAAAAGGCAACTGCTCAGGGCATCGCTATTGATCAAGTGGGGAAAGTATATGCAGAAGAAATATTCAAGAAAGTCCCTGCAGGAACTTGGATTCAAGTCAATGGCAACTGGATAAAGAAATAGCGCATAACGGCAATCAACACGGCTTTAAGCGATGCCATGATCGCGCATCAGGACAGTAGTTTCAGCGGTCTGTAAACCAGATATCCCCATACCATGCTGTCGCAACCAAGCCGGTGTTATCGGTATCGGTCATGATTGCCACAGCATCGACATGACCCGGCTCTTCACCAAACGCACGCCGGTAATCGGCGCGTACGTCCCGGCGTTCGCGCACCCACTGACCAGCCCAGTCGGGACCTGACTCAATTGCGATCATGTGCGCACGTTCGGTAAACGCATTGGGCCAACTGCTACCGATCGGCTGTTTGTTCGACCATACATAATTAATGGCGCGGGTGCGCCAGAACATCGTACCGCCGGAAAATACCACATACAGCCGTGCAGGATAGTCGTCGCCTTTGCGAGTACGTTCATCATTTCCTGCCAATATACCGTCAACCTTCCACATCCAATTCAAAATGGGCGTTTTGTTGAGATCGATGCTAACTTCACGATAACGCCCCGAAGCAGCGGCACTGCTATCAGCGCGCAAAGCAAACTGGCTCCCCGATTTTTCCAAGACATAGTAGGTTTCCCCGGCAAAACCTTTTGTCTGCCAACCATTCAGATCGCCCTGTGAAAAGCGGGCGATATCGATGTGTTCGCCTTGCGCCCATGCAATTGCCGGCAGACAGATTACGACCCAAAGGAAGTATGTTCTCATTTCTTTATGGCTCCCTCTCAAATAGCGATTCGATCAAAAACGCATCATCAAAATGCCGGCACCCGACAAAAGTCGTGGCATGACGCCCCCATTGACGCATTGCGCCTGGCGAGCGGACACCCATAGGCCACAACAGAAAACGCTCCGATTGTTCCGTTCCGGCGATCAATCCATACTGACTGAACACGCTGCGATATCCGCCGTCATGGGACAAAGAACGCAATTCATTATAATCTTCCCACAACGCCGGTAGATCCATTGGTATCGCCGATGCTTGACCGTCCGGCGCGTTATCATGATAAATCCGTTGAATGAAATGGGTATGATGTGCAATGCGTAGCACCACGGGTTGTTGTTCTGGCGCCGGTTGCGGCAGTAGCGGTGATTCAAAATAGGTAGAAGGAAGATCTTTACGCAAATGCAGCCGATGGCTCAGAAAAAACTGATGGTAACAGCCACAGTTATGGATAGTATCGTAAAGCCACGGTTCACCATCCGGCCCTAAAGTCACGCGCCAATTGATGCCGTCGAACTGGCCGGCATAAATATCATTCCCTGATCGTGCTGGAATCCAGATGATGTAATTCAGCTGCAGTAACACCTGATTACCAAAGCGCGCGTGTGAAATCTTGCGATAGACAGTGGGATGGGCGACATCAACGACCGGCCCACTCTCTCAGCGTATTCTGCCGATCTGATCATTCTCGTCCATAACATCCACTTCCCACACTGGCGCAAACGTGGCAAAAAGTTGCTCCAATTCAACATTAATTGGCAACGGAATTCCGAGTGGGTCAAGTGAATGTTGCAAAATTTCACTAATAGATCGCGACAACTGTTGAGTTGATCAAGCACAGCATCCTTTTGTCGCCCCATGATTGTGGAAGATAAATTGCGCAATTCGTGTGCGCGTACCTGAGCATCAAGGTCAGCCATGTGGCCAACCCATGCTGCCCACTGTGGCAAATCATCGTTTAATTCCTGACGGAATGACGCCAGCAAGCGTGTCGTGCGCAGAAAGAGAAGGCCTCGCACTCGTGACACACCATGATCGCGCGCCTGCATTGTCGATTGCAACATCCACTTCTTCGTATAAGGCACAGCAGGTTTTCGAGGTGATACTGTCGGTACCGCTATTCGAAATCGATCTCAGCACAAATGAATAGCAGTCAGTCGGATTTGCGTGCCGGATGCGTGCTTTTTACGATACAGAGGAAAAGAAAATGTCATTCCACATCTTTCATATCAATGAAGTATATTCCAATGCCAATGGCAATAAACAACCCCGTGGCAAGACCACGGGGAATCGCAAGTTGATTAGTTACAAAAATATTCCGCCTCAGCACTGCAATTTATTCTTCAGTAGTTTTTTGTTCCAGGCTTTTGATTTTCTCAAAGACCGCCTCTCTTTCGCTTTCCAGTTCCCGATAGCGCGCATAAAGGCGGTCCATATCGGTATTGTACTGCTCCATTCGATCATTCTTTTCCTGTCTGCGTTTCACGAGGTCTTCATAGCTGGGGACAGGTATACTTTTCCCTGTCAGGTTGAGTGGTATCGTGTCGGGCGACTGCAGCATTTCATTTCGGCGCAATTCCTGAGTCATCAGAAACTGCTGATACGTAGCTTGCGATTCTTGCGAAATACGCGCCATGTCTTTTTCCAGTTGAGCAATTTCTGCATCTTTATTCGCAGCCGGTTCAGATAAAGGCTGAGCCAAAACAGTCGTCGAAATAATGCATAGTAGCAATAAAATTAAATAGTGCATGATGTTGGTTGAGTTTATTGAGGAATAGTAACCATACGCACCTGTATACGCTTGTCAAGTACATAGGCAATAACAAACTATCAGGTGGTTGATCAACAGGTCGTTGAAAAACATTTTTGAGGCAGCCGACACTAGGCAACAACAGACGAAAGAACGCAATTTATGCTTAATAAACGAGCATTTTGAGCCTGCTTTTTAACACCGCAACGCAGATAACTTTCCAACGACCTGTCAAAGCCGCTCAAATATCGCCGCTATACCCTGGCCGCCGCCGATACACATAGTTACCAACGCATAGCGCCCACCGCAGCGATGCAGTTCATAAATGGCCTTGATCGTTAGAATGCTGCCGGTTGCGCCAATCGGATGGCCTAATGCCACAGCACCGCCGTTAGGATTGGTTTTTTCCGGATCAAAATGTAATTCTTTAGCAACCGCACAGGCTTGCACGGCAAAAGCCTCGTTGGATTCGATGACATCCAAATCTGTCACTTTAAGGTTTGCGCGCTGTAGCGCATGATGTACAGCGGGTATGGGTCCGATCCCCATCAATTTTGGATCAACACCGGCATGGCCATAGGAAACCAATCGTGCCAGCGGCTTCAAACCGCGCCGCTCTGCCGCATTGCTTTCCATCAGCACCAGTGCGGCGGCACTATCATTGATGCCCGAAGCGTTGCCTGCGGTGACAGTTCCGTTTTTCTGAAAAACCGGCCGTAATTTGGCCAAACTTTCCGCACTGGTGTGTGCACGAGGATGTTCATCCGTATCAAAAATAATTGTCTCTTTGCTGGTAGTTATCTCGATAGGCAATATTTGCGATTTAAAGTAGCCATTTTTGATCGCATGCAACGCGCGACGGTGGCTTTCTGCCGCAAACCCATCTTGTTCTTCGCGACTGATGTGCCATTTGGCGGCAATATTCTCAGCGGTAATTCCCATGTGGACATGATCAAACGGGTCGGTTAATGCACCAACCATCATATCCACGGCACCGCCGTCATTCATACGTTGCCCCCAGCGCAGTGTCGGTAATAAATAGCCGCCACGGCTCATGGATTCCGCGCCGCCCGCTATCGCCACATCGGTATCGTTGAGTAAGATATTCTGGCTGGCCGAAATGATGGCCTGTAAACCGCTGCCACACAAACGGTTAACGGTCAGTGCGGAAGCATGTTGCGGCAACCCGCCATTGATACAGGCAACACGTGCAAAATACATATCGCGCGCTTCGCCATGTATGACATTACCAAAAACCACATGCCCCACGTCATGAGGGTCAATGTTGGCACGCAATACCGCTTCACGAACGACTTTTGCCGCCAAATCCGCTGGCGCATACTGTTTAAGCGCGCCGCCGTAGTCACCAATCGCTGTGCGTACACCACTTAAAATGACAACATCCCTCATGTTCGCTCCTTTATTGATAAGTGTGGAGGCCTCTATTCAAGACAAATAAGTCATTTCTACGCATCATATTCCGTCAATATTTTTTCCAGCGCGATGGTTACCTGCAGAAATTCATGCTGGAACTTAGTCAATAGCTTAGCAGCCTCATCGACTTGGTCGTTGTCTCCAAAATCTTCCAATTTTTGACAAATATCAGCCAGAGTTTCTGCACCGATGTTAGCCGTACTAGATTTTAAAGTATGTGCCGCCCTTCTCAGCAAATGATTATCTTTAGTCTGTATGGCGTCTTCAATTTGGGATAAAAATCCCGGAGCGGATTTCAGATAAATTAAGATAAGCTTTTTTAAGACATTAACCCCATTGACGGGATTCAGTTGGCGCAATGCATTCAGTTGATTCAAATTAAGAGCTGGATTGTTCATTGTGATACTTTCATTTCAGAATAGTGAAGGTTAGGGATGTGTGTCTGAGGTATTCTCAAACCGGTGCGCCATTATGCTCAGAGTGCTGGTAAAACAAATCATGCTACCTCCCAAAAAATCATGCCAGTTTCCATTGAGTCGTCGAATCAATCGAAACGGAATGATTCGTGAATTACTTGGCCGCCACAACACCCAGTCGTTCTTTGAGTGTTGGAGAGTTTTGGCCGTGATTCAGAACCTTGGCGTAGTACATGGAATTCTTTAAAACCTTTTTGACATAGTCGCGGGTTTCATTAAAGGGAATCGTTTCAGCATAAATAGCTCCTTCCAATGGCACCGTGTTATCACGCCAGCGTTTGGCTCGCCCCGGCCCGGCGTTATAGGCGGCTGAAGCCAGTAATGGCTGGTTATCCAGTGTACTGAGCACATGCTTGAGATAATAAGCGCCTAGGCGCAGGTTGGTATTCACATCAACCACAAGATGTTGGCGGAAATTCTGTATACCAAGTTGCTTTGCAACCCATTCCGCCGTCGCCGGCATCAGCTGCATCAAACCGGCCGCGCCCGCGTGTGATTTGATGTCTGCAATGAAACGGCTTTCTTGCCGGATCAGGCCGTACACCCAAGCTTCATCCAAGGAATGTTGTTGCAATACCTTTCTCAGGGTTTCACGGTGTGGCGACAAAAAACGCAGACTAAAATCATGTTGTGACACCGTTCTGTTTGCTGTGTTGATCGCACGGTCATACAACCCATGACGACGGGCGACTTCTGCTGCGGCCAGCAATTCTGCATCACTGAAATTCCGGATTGTCCAACTCCATTCACGCAACGCTTCCGTACGCAAATTCATACGGGAAAAAGCCAGTGCACGCTGTACCCCGAGGTTTCTTTCCATCGCGGACACTTCATTATTGCTCGCGCGATAGGCCTTATCCGCGATGCTGAGCACTGTTCCAAGTTCCTCTTTGGCTAATTGACCATAAAAACTGTGCTCATTGCTCAGTGGAATGAAAATGTTATTCGCATCGAGTACATAACCGTTCGCTTTTAGTGCACGCGCTTTCCAGTAACGCCAGGTATCCACTTGTTGTTCGGTTAACGACATCCGGTCGATGGTTTGCAGCACTTCGCCCCAATTGGCCGCGCGCAATGCCGCACGTACCTGCCAGGCAAGTACGGTGTCCGACGAAGGGTATGGTTGTGTGGTATTTTGCGCTTCTCTGAACCAGCCCGGGGCACGTGAGTCATGCCGCATGGCCGCGCGGTGCCCTAATCGTGCTAGAAAATACGAGCGATCCAGTGCAGTCAGTTGCCCTTTTACTTTGAGCCATTGCGCATAAGCTTGATCGGTATCGTTGCGCAACAAGCGCAGCAGTGCAAACAGCACAATTTCTCGATCACTGCGCGTCTTGAGAGTGTTTTTTCGCGCATCCAGATAACGCAGCGGATTCTTGGCGGCATTATTCAAATCGTCGATTTTCAGCACTTCGTTTCCGGAAATATAGCGATTAACGTGTATCGCTACACCGGTTTGGCCTTCTTCCAGCGCCAACCGGATACGCATCCAGATATCTTCCCGCGAAATTTGCCCACTATAAATTAATGTTTGAAAAACAGGCGTACAGCTATCCGGCAAGCTACTGGAAGTCAGCCACAATGACCGCGTGTCCGCCCACACTGCGCTATCACCAGTCTGAAGACGGCGCTGATGGTAATAGCACATTAATTCGGTATCTTTATTAACCAGTAATGGATATTCGGCCTCAAACAACTGCCATTGCTGATTTTTACCCAGTATCTTGAGCCAATCACCGCGTAATCGATCCGCAACCAACCTGCCATCGTGACGTGAAAGAAAATTTCTGATGGTTACTATGTCAGTCGTTCGCAACGCCATACGCAACTGAAAATATTCCACATACGGCCATAGCGGATGGCGGCCCAATCGCTTGGCATACTCATCCAGACGCTGGGCATTGCCAGCCTGAAATGCTTCCCGGGCGGCAATAAAGTCACTATCCTGACTTGCTGATAGCGTCCCAACGTAAGCTAAAAGGATTAATCCCATCAGGTAATTTCTCATAGCTCTCAACAGTGCGAACTCAGTGGATAAATAGAAGGCGCTATAAAAGAAACAAATATTTTCAATCGACCCGACCTCTCACAACATCGCTGCGAGAGTCCAGTTTCATAATTTCATGAGCTAAAAAACTTCATGATCCGCTTTAATCGTCCATAACAATCAAATAACACCTTGCCCGAGCATCGCATCGGCCACTTTGACAAAGCCGGCGATATTCGCGCCATTCACATAGTTTACGCTGCCATCCGGATTGACGCCGTATTTCAGGCAGGATCTGTGAATGGCTTGCATAATTTCCTGCAGGCGCGCATCAACCTCTTCTCGCGTCCATGACATACTCATCGCATTCTGACTCATTTCCAGACCTGAAGTTGCAACACCACCGGCATTACTCGCTTTACCCGGCGCATACAGCACCTTGTTATGGATAAAACATTCGACTGCTTCGGCAGTGGATGGCATGTTTGCACCTTCGGCGACGCAAATGACACCGTTCTTAACCAACGTTTGTGCGTCGGCACCGGTAATTTCGTTTTGTGTCGCGCACGGTAATGCCACTTGTACCGGTACATGCCAGGGTTTTTCGCCGGGCAGGAAGGTAACATCAACACGTTTGGCGTATTCATCCAGGCGTGCATACAAGTGATTTTTCACTTCGGCTAAAATCGCAAGTTTCTCGGGAGTAAAACCATTTTCGTCCACGATTGTGCCGCTGGAATCGGATACGGTAATCACTTTGGCGCCCTGCGCCATGGCTTTTTCTACGGCAAACTGCGCCACATTGCCCGAACCGGAGACAGAAACGCGCATGCCTTCCAGATAGCGTCCTGCGTGTCGCAATACTTCCTGAGCAAAATAGACCGTACCGTACCCGGTTGCTTCTGGACGTATCAGTGACCCGCCAAAACTCAGTCCTTTCCCGGTAAATACACAATCAGCGCGATTGGACAATTTTTTCATCATCCCCGCCATGTATCCGACTTCACGGCCGCCGACACCAATGTCGCCGGCAGGCACATCGGTATTCGAACCGATATGACGGAATAATTCGCTGATAAAAGCCTGACAGAAACGCATGACCTCGCCCGGACTCTTTCCTTTCGGATCAAAATCGGAGCCGCCCTTGCCGCCACCCATCGGCAATGTCGTCAATGCATTTTTAAAGGTTTGTTCAAATGCCAGGAATTTAAGAATGGACAGGTTAACCGAGGGATGAAAGCGGACGCCGCCTTTGTAGGGGCCGATGGAAGAACTGTGCTGTACGCGGTAACCGCGATTGACTTTGACTTCACCATGATCATCGACCCAGGACACACGAAATATAATTACCCGCTCCGGTTCGACCAATCGATCGAGCAGGCCATGTTCCGCATAGCGAGAATGCTCCGTAATGAAGGGCCACAAGCTCTCCACGACTTCAGTAACCGCTTGCATGTATTCTGGTTGATTTGGATTACGTTCAGTCACATACGCACTGAACTCCTGAAGACTATTGTATTTCATTTTCAATTTCCCCGATTAGTGAAAGGTTATTCTCAAATACCTCAATTCTGCCAAATTAATTCATAGGCTGCACTGTATTTTTGTTAAAAGATAGGATTATTTCCAAACTTCGTCTGCGTCTCAGGCAATGCTTAACAGCGCCAATCGACATGAAAAACATTTTCCAGCGGTCTGTCAGATGAATCACACTTCAAAAACATCAATTCTTCAATTAATTATCTTCAGTCTGATTGGCAGCCAGATCATCTGCTGTGGTCGAATGCGATAAACATCGGTAAAAATTTCTCCTCGGGTGACGAAACAAAGCCGAAAGTCCGTTGGCTATTGATGACACACAAACCGAGTGCAACCAGATCAATTCCATGTCGCATGTGTTTCCAGCCTACATGCTGGGCGTGCGGCATCACCAAGGCAGCAAATTCGCAACAAAAAAGCGTTAACCAGCTACAGACGTGGGGATATTAAAATTCTCGATCGCGCCGGGCTGGAAGCTATCTCTTGCGAATACCATCAAACAGAGAATCCTGGTATGACTAGGATTTCATGGCAAAAACCGCCAATGGCGAAATCTTTGATCAAACGAAGAGACAGCTACCACCCAAACCCGCCGATAGGCGCAGAAGTTAGAATGACCAATCTCGACAACAATGGAACAGCAAAGGTTAGAATCAATGATCGTGACCCTATGTCAAGGATCGCATCATTGATGTTTCCCGTGCAGCTGCTGAAAAGCTTGATATGACCGAGGATGGCACTGCCTAGGTCAAGATTGAGAGGACGCCCACGAACAAAAAAGATTCTGTCGATTAATCCCGTAAAACAAAATGAGTGTGCAACCCGTACTCACTGAGTGCTGACTCGACAGATCAAGCTAGCAGGCCGCTGAAAAACTATCTGTGCCACCGCTGCGGCGTTAAAAATAGGCTTAAAGCGCTCATTTATTCAGCAAAAGCGCGCTTTTTCACCCGTTTTTGCCTTGTATCGGCTGCCTCGAATACATTTTTCAGCAGCCTGCTAGACCCGGAAGAGGTCCTTTATTTACCATTTCAATGTATCTCTCGGCCATCTTTATGAATGAATTCTCTTCACCCGGAATTTTGATGACGTGGCTTTCTGCTTTATTTGAGCTGCATGCTATTTTTGACCGACTTTACGCCGGCAACGCCCCGTGCTACTTCGATTGCTCTGCTAATATCGGCAGAGGAACTTACAAAGCCACTTAATTGCACGGCGCCCTTGAAGGTTTCAACATTGATTTCTGCTGATTTTAGTGTTGGTTCATTCAATATAGCTGCCTTTACCTTGGTGGTTATAACGGTGTCGTCAAAATATTCGCCGGTTCCTTCCTGCTTATGAGTTGACCCACACCCCATTGCCGTTAGCAATGCCAAAGCCAAAAAAGATGTAAAGAATAATTGCATAGCGCGTTTCATGATCGAGTCTCCTGTTAATTATTTATATGAATATACAAATATATTTCTGTATGAATGATTGGTTAAGACAGATTTGTAAAGAATCTACAATAATAGTATTTAACCGCGATACTACTCAGACGACTATTATATGCCCAGCGTCGGATATTCGCCATTTGTCGACCTGCCTAGACGCAATCCATCAAAAGACATTTTTATGAAACATGAGATTCTTATTTCAACCTAAAACATCCAGAGAATTTTTCCATGCTTCCAGTTCATCCAGTATTCTTCCGGTATTTCCATCCGCTTTATACGCCTCACGCAATACCGCAATCTGTGCCGAGAATTCGATCGAAGTCATGCTTCTGCCGCCAGTGCCTTGCGTCAGGCGTTGCAGGCGTACTTGTTTCCAATGTTCCATTTCTGCCGGTGTCAAGGTTTCCGGCCAATTGCGGGCGCGGTAGCGAAGTAGCAGCTCAGGCAGTCGCTGGTCATGAAAATCAATTTGCAGCTTCGCCAGTTGTTGCGGTGAAGCGCGTCGTATCTGCACCAACGACGCGGCATCTGCATTGTCCAGAAAACCATCATACAAGGCCGCATCCACATCGCCGGACGATTCAAATGTCCGGCTGGTATACGCGGCGGCCACACGCTGAAAGAAATCCGGATGCGCGCACAGTGTTTGCCAATGCCGATAACACGCCTCCATATCGAGCGCGATGCGCTCAGCGGCTTCAGCATCCAGGGTATTGCGCGGCGCCAGTGCCGGACATTTGTTGATCTTCACCGACTTCACCGGCAGTCGTTGCATACCTTCGGGTAACTCGTCGTTGCGAGTAAACAAAAATTGACTCAGATCGTCCACGCTGAGCGGCAGAAACATGTCCGGGTCGTGCCGCAAATCGTACACCAGCACGCTGTTGTTGTTACCTGGCTCTGCGATCAATGGCATGACCAGAGAAGTGCAACCGGTTTTTGCCGGATACATGCGCGTGGTATGCAGTACCGGATTGTGGCTGACCAGATCAAGCTGGGCTGCCGCCTTACGCTTATCCCGCAATTGCAACAGCCAGTCGTACAGACGCGGTTGTTGCGTACGCAGTAGACGCGCCAGCGCAATAGTAGCGCGCACATCGGATAATGCATCATGTGCGGATTCATGCTGAATGCCATTGGCAACCACCAGATCTTCCAGACGAAAACTGGGTTGGCCTTCTTCATGTTGCGGCCAATGGATACCGGCGGGACGCAAGGCATACGTCATGCGTACCAGATCAATGATGTCCCAGCGTGAATTGCCTTGCTGCCATTCCCGTGCATAGGGATCGTAGAAATTGCGGTACAGCGTAAAACGCGTCACTTCATCGTCAAAACGCAACGAATTGTAGCCGACACCGCAAGTGTTCGGCTGCGAAAACTCGGCATGAATGCGCGCGATAAATTCCGGCTCGGGCAACCCTTTTTCATCCGCGAGTTGCGGTGTGATACCGGTAAGCAGGCAAGCTTCCGGATGCGGCAGGAAATCGCGAGCCGGTTTGCAGTAAATAACCAGCGGATCGCCGATTTCGTTCAGCGCTTCATCGGTACGCACGCCCGCAAACTGGGTGGGGCGGTCCCGTCTCGGGTCGGCGCCAAAAGTTTCATAATCGTGCCAGTAAAATGTGATGGACATTGTGAATGGTGAGCTTGAATGAAATTGCACTTTGCAGTTAGCGAACCAAAGAATTATAGTTGCATATTGCGTATAAATTTTACAATCAGACAAAAAGGACAAAATAATATGGCACGCAAACTCATCAGTTCAGGCTCCACCTTTGAACACGAAATCGGCTACTCGCGCGCGGTGGTCGAAGGCAACTGGATTCTGGTTTCCGGCACAACCGGCTTTGATTACAACAAAATGACCATTTCCGATGACTTGTTGGAACAGGCGGAACAATGCTTCAAAAACATCGAAGCGGCACTCAGTCAAGCCGGATCAAGCATGAAGGATGTCGTGCGCGTTACGTATGTGTTTCCCAAAGCGGAAGATTTTGAAAAATGCTGGTCGATCATGCGCAAATACCTGGGCGATGTCAGACCGTCCGCCATGATGCTGGCAGCGGGCCTATCCGATCCGCGCATGAAGATTGAAATTCAGGTGACGGCTTATCGCGATTCGGGAGCATAGTCAGCCCTGCAAAACGCTTGAAAACCCTATAAATTCCTGACTATAGTGCGTATGCGGTAATTCCATATCCATCCTCCATTTTATAAAACTTCGGATTCCGCGAAAACCAGCATACATCAGTAGGCTATCCAGTCTCGGGGGCAAGCCCTCGAGATTTTCACGATGCGATTAAATATCGATATTCGTCGCCCGCAATGCATTTTTCTCAATAAACGCGCGCCGCGGTTCCACCACGTCGCCCATCAACGTAGTAAAGATTTCGTCGGTCAGTATGCTGTCTTCGATCTGCGCGCGCAGCAGGCGGCGGTTTGCCGGATCCATGGTGGTTTCCCACAGCTGACTCGGGTTCATTTCGCCCAGGCCTTTGTAGCGTTGCACGTTCAGGCCTTTTTTCGCTTCCTCCAGCAGCCATTCGAGTGCGTGCTTGAATTCGCCGACCGCTTGTTTGCGCTCGCCACGCTGGATGAATGCACCATGACTCAACAAACCTTCAAAAACTTGCGCGGTTTTCTGGATTTGCGCATAGTCGCCACTTTCCAGAAAATCAATATCGAGGTAGCTGGTCAGTATGTTGCCATGCGACATGCGCATGATTTTGAGGCGGTAACGCTCGTGCAGATCGTCGTATTCGGCAACGATTTCCACATCTTTGACGCGAGCCGCCAGGCGGGATGCGCTGTCCGCCGCTGCCTGGCCGTTGCTTAAATCGACATCGGGCTGGCGCAGCAGTGCATGCATGACCGTGCTATCGATTACCTGGCTCATGCGCTCGATGACCGCTTCTGACAGAATATATTCATTGGCAATTTTTTCCAGCGTATCGCCGGTCAAAGGTGGTTTCTCGCTGCCGGTATACAGTTCGGCATCGGCTAACGCCAAACTCAGCATATATTGCTTTAATTCATGATCGTCCTTGACGTAGCGCTCCTTTTTGCCATGCTTGATTTTATACAGCGGCGGTTGTGCGATATAAATGTGGCCGCGTTCGATCAACTCCGGCATTTGCCGGTAAAAGAAGGTCAATAACAACGTGCGGATATGCGAACCATCCACGTCCGCATCGGTCATGATGATAATGCGGTGATAACGCAGCTTGTCCGGGTTATATTCATCCTTTCCAATACCGGTTCCCAGCGCAGTAATCAGTGAAATAATCTCCTGCGACGAAATCAATTTATCGAAACGGGCTTTTTCAACATTCAGTATTTTTCCCTTGAGCGGCATAATGGCCTGAAATTTCCGGTCACGCCCTTGTTTGGCGGAGCCGCCTGCGGAATCACCCTCGACAAGGTAAAGTTCGCATAACGCCGGATTTTTCTCCTGACAATCGGCCAGTTTTCCCGGTAAACCCATGCTGTCCAGCACACCTTTTCTACGCGTTAATTCCCGTGCTTTGCGCGCCGCTTCGCGAGCCCTGGCCGCCTCGATCACTTTGTTGCAAATCGTTTTTGCATCAATGGGATTTTCCAATAAAAACTCGGACAGTTTTTGCGACACGACTTCTTCGACTACCGGGCGTACTTCCGAGGACACCAGCTTTTCCTTGGTTTGCGACGAAAACTTGGGCTCAAACAGTTTTACCGACAACACGCACGACAACCCTTCACGCATGTCGTCACCCGCTGTTTCAATCTTGGCTTTTTTAGTTAATTCATTTTTTTCCATGTAGTTGTTCAGTGTACGTGTCATGGCGGCACGTAAGCCTGTCAGGTGGGAACCACCGTCTTTTTGAGGAATGTTATTGGTAAAACACAGTACTTGCTCGCTATAACTATCATTCCACTGCATGGAAACTTCTACCGAGATATTGTCTTTGGTGCCAATGGTGTAAAAAATATTGGAATGAAGCACAGATTTTGTGCGGTTGATATATTCCACAAAATTCTTGATGCCACCGACAAAAGCAAATTTTTCCTCTTTTCCGGTACGTTGATCGATCAAGTGAATTTTTACGCCATTATTGAGAAAAGAAAGTTCACGTAAGCGTTTGGCAAAAATGTCATAGTGGTATTCGATATTGCCAAAAATTTCCTTACTCGCCAGAAAGTGCACTTCGGTACCATGCCGCTCGCTTTCCCCGGTAATTTCCAGCGGCTTGACCGCAACCCCTAAGCGAAATTCCATCTGGTTAATTTTTCCATCGCGGCGAATCGTCAGTTTCAGCCATTCGGATAGCGCATTGACTACCGATACACCAACGCCATGCAACCCACCGGAAACTTTATAGGAATTATCGTCGAACTTACCGCCGGCATGTAATTCAGTCATGACGATTTCCGCCGCGGAGCGCTTCAGTTCATCGTCATGCTTGATACCGGTTGGAATACCCCGCCCGTTATCCAATACGCTGACTGAGTTATCCGGATGCAATGTAACGGTAATTTCGTCGCAATGGCCTGCCAGCGCTTCATCGATTGCGTTATCGACGACTTCAAACACCATGTGATGCAAACCCGTGCCATCGCTGGTATCGCCGATGTACATGCCGGGCCGTTTGCGTACCGCATCCAGACCTTTTAATATTTTTATGCTTTCGGAATCGTAGTCGTTCTGACTTCCATTGGGTAAATTGGTGTTAGGATCACTCATCAGTTGGGGTGCTTTATAGTTGTGAAGTTTGAATGAAATGTTGTAACTTTTGAAAGTTTTGATGCATTCCTGGTAGGAATTTCGATCAAATTCTCATCGGCATAACGATGTATTTAAATTCATTGTTTCCAGGTACTGTTATCAGGACACTGCTGTTGGCATTTTCAAACGCACAATGTACTGTTTCATTATCCACATTATTTAATAAATCCAACAGATAAGTGATGTTTAGGCTGATATCAATCGATTCATCAGCATATTTAATTTCCAGCTCTTCCTGAGCTTCTTCCTGTTCGTTATTTTTGCAGATAATACATAGATTATCTTTATTGACAATCAGGCGAACGCCGCGGAATTTCTCACTTTGGTTGGAGAGAATCGATACTCGCTGTAATGCTTGCAGAAAAACTAGACGATCTATTGCAAACAGTTTTGTATTTTTGGTTGGAATGACCCGGTGGTAATCGGGAAATTTACCATCGATGATTTTGGATGTTAAAACAATGTCGGAGAAAGAAAACCGGATTTTGTTTTGAAAATATTCGATATTCACCGGATCTTCGCCGTCGTTCAACAATTTTGACAGTTCGAAAACAGCTTTGCGCGGAAGAATAATTTCCTGTTTATTCTGAGTGTTATCCAAATTGGTGGCAATGTAAGCAAGACGGTGTCCGTCAGTGCCAACACCGATTAAATGTTTGTTTTCTATCAATAATAAAAGCCCGTTCAGATAATAGCGAATATCTTGCTGTGCCACCGAAAATTGAACATGGTGTAACAGTTTTTTTAGCTCACTTTGTTTCAGCGTGACGAGTACATCGGATTTCGATTCTTCAGCAATTTGCGGAAAATCCTCAGCAGGTAATATTTGCAAGTTAAAAGCGCTTTTACCTGATTTCACTTGCAAATGATCGTCTTGTCTTGTCAGTGCGACTTCTGCGTCGGATGATAGTGAACGTAGAATATCTTGAAGCTTTTTCGCTGAAACAGTCAGGGAAAACTTTTGTTTGGCCGAAGCGTCTTTAGCAACCGATGTTTTGATTTGTATTTCCAGATCAGTTGCCAAAAAAGACGTCTTTTCTTCGTCTTGTTGGATCAAAACATTCGATAAGATAGGTAACGTTTGACGGCGTTCGACAATTCCGGTAACTGTTTGCAGCGGTTTCAACAACGTGTCTCTATTGGTTTTTATTAAAAGCATTTATATAAAAATAATAATAATTTAATAGTGTCTTCAATACTTCTGTATATCTTATGATACTTTATCAATATCAAAAAGATAGTATAAATTTCTTGCTTGTATGATGCCTGTATAATAATTGGATAATTTGTGGATAAAAACTGAACATTTTTATATTAGCCAGTTATACACAAGTTATTAAACCATTATTAACAGAGTAAAACGATTGGTGTTGCTGCTACGGTAACAGGTTAAAAACGTTCATTTATCGCGTATAAACAGCGCTTTTTTGCTTGGTATCGGCGGCTGCTCAAAAAATGTTTTCCAACCGCTTGTTAACCTCTTAAAATCATAATCAATGCATTAAAATCGCGGCTCACGGTAGGATCGGAAACGCGTAATTCGTTAATTTTCCGGTAACCGTGAAGCACAGTCGTATGATCTCTTCCACCGAAGGCTTCGCCGATATCCGGCAAACTCAGAGAAGTCAGCTCCTTGGCAATTGCCATGGCCATTTGTCGTGGTCTTGCGACAATGCGCGTGCGTTTTTTTGAGTACATCTCCGATACTTTGATTTTGTAATAATCAGCGACGGTTTTCTGGATATTCTCAATCGATATTTGGCGGCTTTGTACAGCCAGTAAATCCTTTAATGCTTCTTTGGCCAGATCGAGCGTTATTTCCTGGCCGACAAAACGTGAGAAAGCCAGTATCCGTTTTAATGCACCTTCCAGTTCGCGCACATTTGAGCGGATGTGCTTGGCAATAAAGAAGGCGACATTTTCGTCCAGCCGGATTTTTTCCTGCTCGGCTTTTTTTAATAGAATCGCAACACGCATTTCCAGTTCAGGCGGCTCTATTGCTACGGTTAATCCCCAGCCAAATCGTGATACCAGCCGCTCTTCCAATCCGGAAATTTCTTTCGGATAGGTATCGCAAGTGATGATGACCTGCTTGTGCGTTTCTATGAGTGCATTGAAAGCATAGAAGAATTCTTCCTGAGTGCGATTTTTTCCACCGAAAAACTGCACGTCATCAACCAATAAAAGATCCAGTGAGTGATAGTAAAGTTTAAACTTATCGAAAGCTTTGTGTTGATAAGCGCTCACGACATCGGAAACGTATTTTTCCGCATGCACATAGCGGATTTTCGCACTATTGTCATTGTCGTGCACGTAATTGCCAATCGCCTGGATCAAATGGGTTTTTCCTAGCCCTACGCCACCATAAATAAAAAGCGGGTTGTAAGCAATTCCTGGAGATTCTGCAACTTGGATGGCACCCGCCCGAGCCAGTTGGTTGGCTTTTCCCGTAACGAAATTATCAAATGTAAAACTGGGATTCAGGCGACTGGTATTTTTCCTTGTTGGTGGGTGTGTCTTATTCGATATAGGTTTCGATTCACTGGGTGTATGTACTGGCGGCGCTGGGTCGGTTGGCGTATTTTTAACTTCAGGTTGATTTGTGAGCTTCAGGTGAAACTGGATTTTTTTAGCAAAATATCCCTGCGCCATCACTTCGATATGGGCAATAAAATTGTCTTTTACCCACTGTGAAACGAAGCGGTTCGGTGCAATGAGTACGACTTCATTGTCGCTATTTAATGTTGGATCGATTTGTAGTGGCTTGATCCAAGTATTAAATTGTTGTGCGTTAAGTTCTTTTCTGAAATGATCCAGGCAAGATAACCAGAAGGTGTTGAGTGATTGCATAATTTTTTGTTCTTTATCTGTCTGGTTTTAGAGGCGACAACAGTGCAATGTTAGCGTACAAAAAATATTTAATCGGTGATTTCCAGGTTGTCGATTAACCGTGTTTTATCCAACCAAGCTGCGCCTAGTATCACTAGGTCATTATCGTCGCCATGCGCAGGTAGCAGCGATCTACGTTTTTGGATTCGGATGTAATCAACTTTCCATCCGCGCTTCACAAGATTTTTAGTAGCATTTTCTTGTAATACCGAAAAATCTTTGCGGCCGGAAATAATTTCTTGCTTAAGCTGCAGTAGCGTTTGATACAGATTGCAGGCTTCCAATCGCTGTGCTTTATTTAGATATTGATTACGAGAACTTAACGCCAATCCATCGGGTGCGCGAACAGTTTCTCCGGCAATAATCTCAATCGGCAAATTCAATTGTCGTACCATTTCACGTACGATATGTAATTGCTGGTAATCTTTCTTACCGAATACAGCGAGACTGGGTTGAATGATATTGAATAATTTCAATACGATTGTTGCAACGCCACGAAAAAATCCCGGACGAAATTCTCCTTCTAACGTATCTGCTACAAGTGGTAATGCTAACAAGAATTCTTGTTGTGTTGGGAAAAGAATTTCTTCATTCGGTGCAAAAAGGGTATTGACATTCAACTCGGCAAGCAATTTGCAGTCATTGTCAAAAGTGCGTGGGTAGCAGTCGAAATCTTCGTGTGGCAAAAACTGCAGTCGATTGACAAAGATACTGGCAACCACGCAATCGGATAGCTGTTTTGCTTGCTTGATCAATGCGAGATGACCCGCATGCAAATTCCCCATGGTGGGAACGAAAGCGATACGTTGTTTATTGCTGAGGCTATTACGTAACGCGGTGATGTCGGTAAATGTTTTCACACAATGATGATTAATTAAAATTCATGTTCCTGGCTTGGAAACTGGCCTGTTTTAACAGCAGCCACATAGCTTGCGACGGCTTCCTGAATGCTATTAGTGCCTGCCATAAAATCTTTGACGAAACGGGGTTTTTTACCTGGATACAATCCCAGCATATCGTGCAGCACGAGAACTTGGGCGGAACAATCAATACCTGCGCCGATTCCGATAGTGGGTATTGTCAGCGCGTGGGTAATCTTTTTAGCCAGTTTTGCCGGCACAACTTCCATAACCAGCAGACTTGCTCCTGCTTTTTCCAGTTTTTTTGCATCATCGAGCAATTGCTTGGCTGATTTTTCCGAATTACCCTGTAGTTTATAGCCGCCGAGTTGATGGACTGATTGCGGTGTCAAGCCAATATGAGCGCAAACAGGAATACCTCGCCGGGTCAGAAATTCAGTAGTATCCGCCATGATTTGGCCGCCTTCAATTTTGACCATGTGCGCGCCCGCAGCAATAATCCTGGCAGCATTCTCGAAAGCCTGTTCAGGTGAAGCCTGGTAGCTGCCGAAAGGCATGTCGGCGATGATAAACGCCTTGCTGGCACCGCGCGCAACACAGCGGGTATGATAAATCATATCGTCCAATGTCACGGACAGCGTGGTGCTTTCTCCGTGCAACACATTTCCCAGCGAATCGCCCACCAGCAAAATATCCACCCCTGCATTTTCCAGTATGCCTGCAAAAATCGCGTCATAACAGGTTAAGACAGCGAATTTTTCGTTGTTTTCAACTAGCTTTTGCAGTGTGGCGAGTGTAGTTCTCATGCGTTGTTTTGATGGCTGAATTGTTGAACGGCTGCGTCATTTTGTTTAGGTAACTCCATGATAGCGCATTTGACCTATCCAGTCTTTGTGATAGCGACATCATCGATTCTCCTCAGTAAATTTCTCACAGTTGGCGTGATTATTATCACAGCGATTCCGATTGCGTAACACTATTCTGAGTACGCTGTAGTTGATTGTCATGCTTGTCTTGTCTGCAGATCATGATGGCCGTTCTGTATGCAAGGTTTAATTTTGGCCATCAAACTAACTTAAGGAGTATGTCATGACTATAAAGCAAAAACCTACCTGCATTCAGAGTGATGAGATTGCAGCAATGGCACAACAAGGCGTCGAACGTGCGCTGGCAGCACGCAAGCATATGGTTGAATTGTCTTCAAAAGAAGTGGGTGATGTCAGTGGGGGATTAGGTTTCTATTCCCCCATCATTGCTGGCATGCGGACACCCATGGATTCTTTCTCTTTCACACCTGTGGTTGCATCGTTACATGTTGATTCCTCTTTGGTTTCTTCTGTGAATGTTAACTCTTTAATAAACATGGGTTAGCAAATTTTATAGGAGATATTCATGAAAACCGAACCCGAAACACTTTGCCCAAGCGCCCAGCCGGATTGGGAAGGCGCGCAGGTTTTCGCGGTCGTCGGTGGAACGCCAGATAAGCCGGAAACGGCCTATCTGGATCAGGCCCAACCGGTGACTGATGAATTACTTGCTTTGGCTGCACCGGTTGCACCGGCGGAAGTATTCCGCTTTGCTGCACCTTGCGCTAAAGGTGCTTGCGCGCATTTTGATGAAAGCGGTCAAAGTTGTCGTCTGGCTGAAAAAACTGTCCGCATCGCTCCGGTTGTGTTTGAAAAATTGCCCAAATGTGCCATTCGCAATGACTGCCGCTGGTGGAAACAGGAGGGCGTGTCCGCATGTAGACGTTGCCCGCAGGTTGTGACCGTGAACTACGATCCTTCGTTTGAGATGCGGCGGGCGGCTGACCCTAAGATTAAGTAATGTATCGATAGATAAAGAATTGATCAGTTAAAAAGGTTGTAAATTGTGAAATTTTATATCTCTTGCATATGGATGTTGGCGGTTGCGCCATAAGCAAGATTCTATTTGGTGACCGCTAGATTAGTTAAAGGAGAAATATCATGAATGACTTGAATTTTGTTGAAGTTAATCAAAAAAGCGAATTGGATATTGATGAAGTTAAACAGGTTGCTGGCGGACTTCGTGCACAAACACTTCCATCGGGTACTGTAGTTTATAAAGATGGGCCAGTTCCCGTGGGATATGATGATGTCCATACTGGTACTTGTCACGGTTAAACTTTGTGATTCTATTCCCCGCCCTGTCGGTGGGGAGCTAGTTGAAAACAAGTAGATTGGGGTGTGTAATTATTATTCGCATTTCCTGCAGCTGTGATTTTTGGGATATTCAATATGACTTCTTCTCTCTTTCGCACAGAAGCATTATCCCACCAGCAAAACCGCCTGTATGGCGATGTTTTGATTGCCCGGTCTCCGACAGTCAGTCTGTTGGTTTGGATAGCCGCGCTTTTTGCCATCGTGATCGTGGGCTTTGCCTACTGGGGTGAATACACACGTAAGGAACATGTCGTGGGTTATTTATCCCCCACGCAAGGCATGATTAAGATCTATTCGCCGCAAACGGGCACCGTACTCGAAAAACACGTCGATGAAGGGCAATTGGTCAAGCAAGGAGATGTCCTGTTGACCATTTCCAGTGAACGCGCCACGTCCACAACGCGCGAAACCCAGGCGGCTATGCTGATAGAGCTCAAACTACGGCGTGATAGCCTGCGGTTAGAGCAAGGCAAGCAGAAGGAAATTGATGCGCTGACAGGCAGCGGTATCGCTGGACGGATACGTGGACTGGAAACGGAAATTCGGGAAGCGCAAGCGCAATTGGCGCTGCAATCCAGCCGTGTAGCCAGTGCTGAGCGTACGGTAGTGCGTTATGAAAAACTACTGGCGGAGCGTTTTGTCTCCGACGCCGCATTGCAGGAAAAACAAGAGGAATTGATCAACCAGCGCAATCAACTTGCGCAAATAAAACGTAGCATCACCAGTCTGAATCGTGAACTGAATACCGCAAGAGTAGAACTCTCTGCTTCCGGATTAAAGCGTGACAACAATACCGCTGCAATCGAACGGCAAATTTCCGAGCTGGAACAGCAGTTGACGGAGGTGGATGTAGGCCGCAGAGTTGTGTTAACAGCGCCTGCCGCCGGCACTGTCACGACTATTCTGGCCGAAATCGGACAGACCGCGAATCCCAGTGCACCATTGCTTTCAATTCTGCCAGAGGGTGCTGAGTTGCAAGCACAATTGCTCGTACCCACGCGCGCGGCGGGCTTTATCAAACCCGCTCAACAAGTTTCTTTACGCTATCAGGCTTTCCCTTATCAGCGCTTTGGGCATCACTTAGGAGAGGTTGTTGAAATTGGACGCACGGTCATTCAGCCGAATGAGTCCAGTTTACCGTTATCCATTCAAGAATCGGTATACCGCGTGACCGTTCGATTGCCTCGCCAGCAGGTTCAGGCGTATGGACAGGCCATGCCGTTACAGGCAGGCATGGTGCTGGATGCGGACATTCATATGGATCGGCGGCGTCTGATCGAGTGGGTGTTTGACCCGCTATTATCGATTACCGGCCGTATTTGAGAGGCAGCTATTATGCTCAACTTCTCCTTTAGCCATCGCGTTCCGGTGATTCTGCAGACTGAGGCTGCGGAATGTGGCCTAGCATGTTTAGCCATGATCACCGGATACCATGGACACCGTATTGATCTGGCAACTTTGCGTGCACGTCACGCGGTTTCGTCACGTGGCTCGACGTTAGCTGATCTGATGAAAGTTGCAGGTCAACTCAAATTCACACCTCGCCCTTTGCGGCTTGACCTCGAACATTTACCGGAGCTTAAGCTGCCTTGTGTGCTGCATTGGGATTTCAATCATTTTGTGGTGCTGACACAGGCTCAAGGTAATCGGATCATACTGCATGACCCCGCAGTCGGTGAACGCGAGATGCCTTTATCCGAGTTTTCCAAGCATTTTACCGGGGTGGCATTGGAACTTACACCGACCGGTGAATTTATGCCGCGTGACGATACTCGCAAGGTAAAGCTATCGTCGCTGATCGGCCGCTTGCAGGGGCTAGGTGGAACGGTCACGCAGATCCTGATTATGGCTCTGGTATTGCAGCTTTTCGCCATCCTGGCGCCTTTTTATATGCAGTGGGTCGTGGATCAGGCGTTGGTTGCGCAAGATTATGATCTCGTCACGGTGCTGGGAATTGGGTTTCTACTACTTGCCGTGGTGCAAACGGGCGTGACGGCTTTACGTGCTTGGGTACTGATGGTACTGAGCACGACGCTGAATTTACAAATGATCACGAACTTGTTTCGTCATTTGATTCGCTTACCCATGAGCTGGTTTGATAAGCGACATGTCGGTGATATCGTGTCGCGCTTTGATTCACTCAATGTGATACAACGCACGCTGACAACGGGATTTCTGGAAGCATTGATTGATGGTGTCATGGTTATCGTTACGCTGGGCATGATGCTGTTTTACAGTATCAAACTAGCGCTGGTCGCAATTGTTGCTGCTACGATTTATGCCTTGCTGCGTTTTGCCTTATACCGTCCATTTCGTCTTGCCACCGAAGATCAAATTGTTCGAGGTGCCAAACAACAAAGCCATTTCCTTGAAACCATCCGTGGTATGCAAAGCATCAAACTGCTTGCTCATGAATCACCTCGTACAGCAGCCTGGCAGAATCTGACAGTCGATCAATTCAATGCCGGTATTCGAACCCAACGTATGGGCATTCTATATCAAGGGCTGAATGGTCTGTTGTTTGGGGTGGAGAATATTATTACCATTTGGTTGGGTGCAATGTTGGTTCTGGATACCGCGAGTGGAAGTGGTTTTTCGATAGGAATGTTGTTTGCTTTTATCGCTTATAAAACTCAATTTGTACAGCGAGTGGCTGCATTGATTGAAAAAGGTCTGGAATTGCGCATGCTGGGACTGCACACCGAACGGGTGGGTGATATTGCACTGACACCCGCAGAGCAGCACGATGAATCGGGTAGTACCAATGCAATTCCACTCGATGGTGGAATCGAAGTGAAGCATGTCGCTTTTCGTCATGCAGAAACAGATCCTCTGGTGCTGCAGGATGTCAGTTTCAGTATCCAGGCAGGTGAGTCAGTGGCTATCGTAGGCCCATCGGGTTGTGGTAAAACAACCCTGGTTAAGCTCATGTTAGGATTGCTACAACCCACCGGCGGAAGTATCGAAGTGGATGGTATTCCACTTGACCGTTTGGGAATTACACGATACCGTCAAGCAGTAGCCAGTGTCATGCAGGATGATCAGTTATTTGCCGGCTCAATCGCTGAAAACATCTGTTTTTTTGATTCGCAAGTGGATTACAAACGAATTGAAGCCAGTGCTCGACTAGCAGCAATCCACGAAGATATTGTCGCCATGTCAATGCAATATAATACGTTAGTGGGTGATATGGGAGCTGTTTTGTCAGGCGGTCAGAAACAGCGCTTGTTACTCGCTCGCGCGCTTTATCGTCAACCGAGTATTCTGTTTCTGGATGAAGCTACCAGTCATCTCGATATCGCTCGGGAACACAGTGTGAATGAAGCCATAAGTACACTAAAACTGACGCGTATCATTGTGGCACATCGCCCGGAAACGATTGCCAGCGCAGATAGGATGATTGTGTTAAATGGTGGAAAAATTGTCAGTGATACGCTAACCCAATCATCTGTCCATGCAATGGAATTTCACCGAAATAACTAATTGTGCTCAACTAACAAAAGGTAAGGTATTGCTGGATATTTGTGATAGCGTTGTTATGCTAGAATTTAACTATGCCTACTATTACATTTGATGCTCGTAAATTTATCCGTCGACTTCGGGAAGCGGATATTGTGACTAGAACAGATCTTCGAGAACTCGAGTATCGGCTTATTATCAAACTTGGAACGATGACTGTTGTTGCAATAGGTATTGTGGCTATGCTCGTCAAATTGCTTTAATTTGTTTTAAGTGTTGTTCGCTGCACGTTGCCAGTAGTGGGGCAATATGGCCATATCCCGGAATATGGCAATCCGGGGCGATTTCCATCAGCGGTTTCAGGACAAATGCACGTTGTAACATACGCGGATGCGGTAAAGTCAATTTCTCATCATGGCATTGCAGGTTATCATACAGCAGAATGTCGAGATCCAATGTACGCGGTGCATTCAAAGATTCGCGTACGCGTCCATGGTTGTGCTCGATAGCCAGCAGTGCATTGAGTAAATCATGCGGCGCCAGATAAGTTTCAATGAGTGCTACCGCGTTGATGAAATCGGGCTGGTCCAGGCGTCCGACAGGTGCGCTTTGATAAAGCGAAGATTGTTTTATCAAATGCGTGCCGGTAAGTTGTTTTAATTCTTCAAATGCTTGTTGTATCTGGGAAATTGGGTTCTCCAGATTACTGCCCAAAGCAATGAATGCCCGGCTTGGTTGTTTATCCATGGAAAGAGTAGATCAATCGTGATCGTTTTTGATGGAATTTTCCGCGGCCAAGGCGGGATTGGGTGAAGCTTTTTTGCGCTTGCGCCGTCTTTTGCCTTTTTTTTCTGAAGGCTGGCTGGACAGCATTTTTTCGCGCTGGTTGTGGTCCGCAGACAGAAAGGTTTTCCACCACTCGCCCAATTCCATATCCAATTCACCGCTTTCACAGCGTAGCAGCATGAAATCATAAGCAGCACGAAAGCGCGGGTGGGTAAGCAAACGAAACGGTTTTTGTCCGGTGCGGGCCTCAAAACGCGGCTGCATCGTCCAAATTTCTTGGATAATTGCATCAAAGCGACGCGGAATAGCTAGCTTTTTATGCTGTATCGAAAGAATTTGATCAATCGCTGTAAATAAAGCGGGCAAAGGTTTCTCCCCGGAAGCTTGGAGAGAATTCCAGTTTGATAACACTTCGTGCCATAACAGTATGGCAAACAAAAATCCTGGTGAAACCGATTTATTTTCTCTAATCCGCTCATCGGTATTTTTCAGCGCAATGGTGACGAAACGTTCACCCAATGGTTGTTCCAGTATGACATCAAGCATGGGTAGCAGCCCGTGATGCAAACCGCGTGCGCGTAAGTCAACAACGCAAGACAGCGCATGCCCTGACAACAGCAGCTTCAGCATTTCGTCAAACAAGCGGGATGGCGGGACGTTTTGCAATAATGGCGCCAAATCGCCAATGGGTTTGGCGGTTTCCGCTGCAATTTGCAGATTCAGCTTTGACGCCAGGCGTACGGCACGTAATAGGCGCACGGGGTCTTCCCGGTAACGCTGTACCGGATCTCCGATGATGCGCAGTTTTTTGGCTTTGATATCTTCATAGCCATTCAAGTAATCTAGAATTTCTTCTTTGGCAGGATCATAAAACAGTGCATTGACCGTGAAATCACGACGCAAGGCATCTTCTTCTTGACTGCCGAAAACGTTGTCGCGCAACAGGCGGCCGTGTGCATCGGTCAACTGGATCGATGCAGAGTCGTCATCCTCGTTCGAGGAAGGGCCGCGAAAGGTTGATACCTCCACGGTTTCAGCGCCACACATGACATGAACCAGGCGAAAACGCCGTCCGATAATGCGCGATCGGCGGAAAATGCTGCGTACTTCTTCGGGCGTCGCACTGGTTGCGATATCGAAATCTTTGGGCGTCAATCCCAATAACAAATCACGCACTGCGCCGCCGACAATGTAGGCTGAAAACCCGGCCTGCTGTATCTGAGTGGTTATTTTTAGTGCGCAAGGGGCGATTAGGTTACGCCGAATACCGTGGCGTTTACCGGGAATAACACTTAGCTTTGCGATCGATTCGGAAGCAGGCGTTTTGCGGCTGAATACCTTGCGGAGAAATTTACGGATCATTGCGAATTATGAAAGCATTCAGTATGCGTTATACACCGGGTATCCATTCTGTATGATGTTTGCGCAATCAACTTGGGTTGTAGTTCATCAAATTATAAGTTGAAGTTAGCCGATAAGCCGGGTTCTGTCGTGGACAGTCATTCCTCTAGATGCACAATTACTTATACATTCCAGCAACCTACCCGCAAGCTCCGCGAGCAACATCATCGCTTGCCTATTTGGTCTTGCTCCGGATGGAGGTTACCGCGTTTCACCGTAACTGAATACGCTCGTCTCTGTGGCCCTATTCCTCACCTCACGGTGGACGGCCGTTAACCGTCATCCTGCTCTGCGGAGCCCGGACTTTCCTCCCCCTGTGTTCAAGAAGAATCGCAGGCGGCGACTGTCTGGCTAACTTCGCCGGCTATTCTATCACTTGCAAAAATGATCGGTTAGGGAAATAATCAACCAATGATTTTGAATCTGCCTGTAAAAAGGCTTGATTCAATCCTTATCTGTTAATTCGGTATTTACTGTAGGTGTGCCGCTCAACCAATACATTTTTCCGGTTTGGGGTGATTGACGTACCTCTTCACTACGACTATTGGAATCCATGTTGCTAAAACCTGTGTTCAGTTTTAAATCGCTTTTTTTAGTTTTTTTGTGCAGCACATTAGTGTTGTTGTTCTGGTTGCCCGGTAACGCGTACTCACAAAAGCAGTCATCGGTCTACAAGGCTATCGATAATGCACGCGCAGCGGTCAACCGCAGCAAGATGGATGAAGCTCAGCGGAAGACAGCCATCGAGTACCTCGATGCTGCACGTGCCGATGAGGATGAAGCGGAAGCGCTGAGTGAGCAATTAACAACGTTGCGTGCGGAAGCTGCCGATCAACCTGTGCGGATGGAACGTTTGAATAAGGCGTTGGCAACAGACCGTGAGCAGGAATTACTCGAATGGTCCAAGCGCTTACCGACTAACGCCGATGGTGAAACACTGGAGCAGATTCTGGAACAAGAACGCACGACCATCACCGATCTGCGCGCACAGATTGGGGTCGCCGGTGCAGATTTGGCCCAGATGCTATCGCGCCCGGTTCAGGCAACTGATGAAATCGCCGCATTGTACCGCCGCAACGAAGAATTAACAGCGCCGCTCGTGGCTCAAGATAGAGAGCCTGCTGCATTATTTGATGCGCGGCGCTTGCGCCGCAGCAGCGAGCAGCATCGTTTGCAAGCAACGTTGGAACTGCGTCTTGCCGAGCAGGATACCGCCACACAACGTCAGAGCTTGCATGAATTTACATTGCGTGAGTTGCGCTATCGCCTGGGATTGCACGAAAAACGCGTGGAACAGTTACAGCAGCTCATTACCAATCGTGGCCGGTATGAACTGGAGGCGCTGAGCGAACAATTAATTAAACGTGAACAAGAATTGGCTGGAGATGCTCTTGTACTCAAATCCGCTGCTGTTGCGAACCGTGCCATAGGTACGGAATTGATACAACAAAATGAGTATTTGGCGCGGGATCGCACCGCTTTGGCCAGTATCGAACAAGCCAGTGAGCACGTTGCTGGGACCTTGCGCGATAGCCGTACCCGACTTGACATTGGCGGAACCAGTGAACGTGTTGGTCGCTGGCTGTGGAGTGAGCGGCGCCAATTGGAGGCGCCAGCTCGCCTGGAAATGCGCCTGGAATTGATTCGCAACGATCTGGCGGATTTGCGGTTGGAACGGATAATGCTTAGTGAACAACAACGCAACCTGTTGGATATGGACGGCGCTGCTTGGGTGTTAATTAAGGCGCAGCCGCAAGCGGATGAGGAGGGGCGCAGCAATGAAAATATTCAGGACTTGCTGTTGCCTTTGCTGCATAAACGTACCGAGTTGTTGGCGTTGCTCGAGTCTTTGGTGCAGCGACGTGTTGCGGCGCTGGAAAAAAGTGAGCAGACTTTGCAGCAACAGATCCAAAATGCCCAGGAATTGCAGCAGATGCTGGATCGTTATTTGCTATGGATTCCCAGTCATGGTGTGGTCAATGATGGTTGGCTGCAGCGTTTGCCGGATGGATTGGATGATTTGATCAAACCATCACGTTTCACAACTGTAGTGAAGCTGAGTACGCAAAACTTTTATCAGCAACCCATACCTTGGGTAGGTAGCTTGTTGCTCATAATGGTTTTACTGGAGCTTCGACGTCGCGCTCCGGCACATATCGAGGCCCTAGCGGTTAATACCTACGATATTCGTAAAGATAACTATCAATCAACCCTTAAAGCATTGGGATGGACCTTGTTAGCCGCGTTACCCGGCCCTGTTACGCTAATCTTGCTGGGACAACTATTACAAGGTGTCGGCAATCTTGGACGATTCAGTCATTCTTTGGGTCTGGCTTGTATGTGGCTGGCGTTACCGTTATTCGCAGTGCAACTGCTGCGCTGGATCAGTATGGAGCGTGGCTTGGGTCATGCGCATTTCCGCTGGACCCGGCAGCGCCGCACCGCGTTGTACGATTGGTTACCGAGGATCGCTGTGGTCGTGTTGCCGCTATACTTTGTCAGTTCGCTGGCATTTATCCGCAAACTGGATCTTGCCATTGATGTGCAGGCGCGTACGGCAATCGTACTGAGTTGTGTGATGCTGGCGTGGGCTCTCTGGCGATTGCTGGATGTCGATCGGCTCTGGGTTATTCGAGGCGTAAACAGCGAACCGTCGACTTTGCGCAAGCTGCTGCGTGTGTTTTTGCCCGTATTGCTACTGGCCGTCGCGATATTGGCGTTGATGGGTTACATTTATTCTGCAGGTATGATGTTACGGTCGCTATTCGCCAGTTTTAGCGTGATTGTCATGACCACCATTGGACTGGGGCTACTGGCGCGCTGGTTTTTACTCGGAGAGCGGCGTTTAATGCTGCACCGCATGGATGAACGTCGCTTGGCGGAAGAGAGCGCCGCTGAAGAATCCGGGGAGGTACCGAAGCCGGAAGAGAACATCACGTTGGAACAAGTCAATACCCAGACCCGACGATTGCTGCGCGCATTACGGTTAAGTTTGCTGGTATTGGGTTTGATCTGGGTCTGGGCCGCTATACTGCCCGCCATCACGCGTTTGGACGAAATTGCACTATGGCATATCAACGAGATTGACGTTGATGGCGCTACGATCTTGCAACCCGTCACCCTGATGGCAGTATTGTCGGGTATCTTTGCACTGCTGCTGACGACGGTTGGCGCCAGAAACCTGCCTGGACTGATCGAGATCAGCCTGTTGTCGCATATTCGTATCGATGCTGCGTCACGTTATGCCATCACCAGCGTGTTGCGCTATGCGATCGTGATTGGCGGTACCTTGGTAGGACTGGGTTTTCTGGGTATGCGCTGGTCGCAATTACAATGGATGGCCGCTGCCTTGACGGTTGGACTTGGGTTTGGCTTACAGGAAATCTTTGCCAACTTTGTATCCGGCATTATTGTGTTGTTTGAGCGACCGTTCCGGGTCGGTGATGTGATTACAGTCGGCGACCTTTCCGGCCGCGTTACCCGTATCCGTACACGAGCGACCACAATTCTTGATCCGGATAATAAGGAGATTGTAATTCCCAATAAAACTTTTATTACGGGTCAACTGATCAACTGGACATTGACTGATGCAATCACCCGTGTTGTCATTAAGGTAGGTGTTGCTTACGGGACAGATGTTGATAAAGTCCAGAAATTGCTATTACAGGTTGCCAGAGAAGATGAACGAGTGCTGACAGAGCCGGAACCAACATGCTGGTTTCTTACTTTTGGCGCAAGTTCTCTTGATTTTGAGCTGCGTGTTTTTGTTGGTGCTATAAGCGACCGATTGGAAGTTCAGAATGCCCTCAACGCGCGAATCACTGTACTATTTGCTGAATATAATATTGAAATTGCTTTCCCGCAGCTTGATCTGCATGTGCGAGATGTGCCCTCTGAATTGATCAGAAACCAGGCATCTGCAGCGATAACGAATGAACAGGCGAAGACAGGCGTTGAAAAACCGCTTACTTGATCAGCATTGCATTAATTTGCGTTAATGTGTCTTCGTCCAACTCACCGGCTTCTGCGTTCAGGCGTAACCTGGCCATCAAGTAACTGTGGTAGGCCTTAGCTAGGTCGCGCTTGGCGGCATACAATTGCTGCTGGGCATTGAGCACATCGACTTCGGTTCTAACCCCGACTTGCTGTCCGAGAATGGTCGAATCCAATTGACTTTGGCTGGAAACCAAAGCTTGTTTAAGTGCTTTGACCTGTGCAATGCCATTGGTGACGTTCAGGTACTGCTGACGCGTTTGTATTGTGATGTTGCGCCGAGTGCTTTCCAGATCGTGCAATGCCTTATTTTGCAGCGCCATCGCCTCGCGTACTTGAGATTGCACCGAAAAGCCCTGAAATAAGGGTACATTGAGCTGTAAACCGATGGATTGCGAGGTGAGATCGATCCCGCGCCCGGTAATCGTAGCACCGACGTTGGTTTGATTGTTGTATTGCGCGACCAGATCCAAGGTTGGGTAATGCTGCGCCCAGATCCTTTTTACGTTTTGATGTGCGGATTCATAGGCTGCTTGCTGGGTTTTAAGCGAAAAGTTTTTTTCTTCGGCTGCACGAACCCATTCATCCATGCCGCTATATTTTAAATTGGCTAGGTTGTCGGCAATTTCCCGGGCGCCGGAGAGATTCTCCGGGAGTCGGTCAATAATGCCTTGCAAGGTGCGCTTTTTGATTTCCAATGCATTGCGTGCGGCAATTTCCTGCGATAGCGTCAAGTCGTAACGCGCTTGCGCTTCATTGGTATCGACGATAGTCGAAACGCCTACTTCAAAGTTACGCTTGGCCTGTGCGAGCTGCGTCAGAATGGCTTTTTTCTGCGCTTCGTTGACTTCGACATCGATTTGCGCGTCCAGTACGTCGAAATAAGCTTGCGCTACGCGCAAAATGAGGTCTTGCCCGGCAGTGATGAATTGTGACTCCGCTTTGCTGACTTCGATTTTCGCTTGCTGGTAAATAATGATATTTTGCATACGGAAAATCGGTTGCGTTGCCGTGATCGTGATGCCTCCACTGTGAATGATATTGGCGCCGGGATTGCTGGCCAGCCCGGTTGTCGAATTGACAACTCTGCCGACGTTAACGTCCTGTGTCTGATGCGTGCCTGCTAAGGTGATGTTCGGTAAAAAACCTGCCCTGCCTTGTGGTATTTTCTCCTGAGTCGCTTCATAGGCGGCCCGCGCAGACTTGAACTGGGCGTCTTGTGCTAACGCTTCCTGATAGATATCCATCAGGTCGGCGGCTTGCAGCGCGGCATGCGATAGCATTCCGATACAGGCAACCAAAACGAATGGCATAAATTTCATAGTGATTTCCGGCAATTGCCTGGAGCCGGTGATATTTCAGCTATCGGTTGGTTGCTGTAACAAATGACACGCGGACTTGCTTGAATACTCAAAAGATAAACCTTGCCGGTTGCTGCGCATTGATCAGGGGCACTGTGCTGGTTTCAAACAACTGCGTGGTGGTGAATTCGCCGGGCGCTACGCAGGTGATCACTAACGCTTCCATCACCGGGTCTTCGCCGACAATTGCAAACAAACGCCCGCCAAGATTCAGGCTGTTTTGAAAAGCAGCCGGTAAAACCGGGGTCGATGCGGTCAATACAATCACGTCATACGGTTCATGTTTGGCCCAGCCACGCGCCGCATCGCCTTGTTCAAGGGTAACGTTGGTGATGTTATGCGCCTTAAGATTATTTTTCGCCATTGCTTTCAGTTCAGGAATGATTTCAACGCTGTATACATGCGCACCTCTGTCGGCCAGTAATGCCGTCATGTAGCCGCTGCCGCTGCCGACTTCGAGAATTTTGTCCGTTTTTTTGACGTGAAGTTCCTGTAGAATGCGTGCCTCCATTTTTGGGGTCAGCATCACCTGGCCGTGACCGAGCGGAATTTCCATATCAACAAAAGCCATTGCTTTATTTTCCGCTGGCACGAATTCTTCACGTTTTATTTTATACAGTAAATCCAGCACGTTATCGTCCAGAACATACCAGGTGCGAATTTGCTGTACAACCATATTAAACCGGGTTTCTTCAAGATTCATTTCTAGATCCGTATTGTTAATTAAGGTAAGACTTGCAATTATTTCACATTTCCATTAGCTTCACAGCATCAGCTAGGGGTCCGTTTTCAGAATAAAATGTTCTGAGAAAATTGGGAGCCTCTAAAAACCCAGAATTTTAAACCAAGCAAGGCAAGAGCAAAAATGTTGATGTCGCTAGCGTATAGCTGATAGGTGAGGAAACATTGTTTGCGGTAACGATGCATTGTAACGAAGTTTGGGGTTTTAGAGGCACCTAATCGGTGAGAGAGTCCCTTATTTACCTGACGCGGATAATGCCGCCGTAGGGAAGCTGGGATTCATCCTCCCGCTCTTTATGGCATTTACTTAAGGAGCAACACTATTATGAGCATTACAGTTTTAAACCAAAAGAATTTTTCCAGTGCCACAGCCCAAGTCGATGAAGCAGCCATAAAACCGCTGCCCAATTCGCGCAAAATCTATGTACAAGGGTCGCGTGCCGATATTCAGGTACCCATGCGGGAAATTTCTCAGAGCGATACCGCCGCCAGCATGGGTGCGGAAAAAAATCCACCAATATGGGTTTATGATACTTCCGGCCCGTATAGCGATCCAGCCATAAAGATTGATATTCGCTCGGGATTGCCTGCATTGCGCGAAAAATGGATTGCCGAGCGTAATGATACCGAAATATTATCCAGCCATAATTCTGCATACAGCCAAGCGCGTTTGCAAGATCCCAAACTGGCGGACATGCGCTTTAATCTACGGCGGCAGCCACGTCGCAGTAAAACCGGATTGAATGTTACCCAGATGCACTACGCGCGCCGCGGCATCATTACGCCGGAAATGGAATATATCGCCATTCGTGAGAACCAGCGTGTCGAAGCGCTCAGTGGTCAACATCACGAATTACTGACGCGTCAGCATGCCGGACAGGATTTCGGTGCATCGTTGCCGAAAATGATCACACCGGAATTTGTTCGCGACGAAGTGGCGCGTGGGCGTGCCATCATTCCGGTCAATATCAATCATCCCGAATCCGAACCTATGATTATCGGGCGCAATTTTCTGGTCAAAATCAACGCCAATATCGGCAACTCCGCGTTAGGTTCCAGTATTCAGGAAGAAGTTGAAAAAATGACCTGGGCGATCCGCTGGGGCGGCGACACGGTGATGGATCTTTCCACCGGCAAGAACATTCACGAAACCCGCGAATGGATCATCCGCAACAGTCCGGTGCCAATCGGTACGGTGCCGATTTATCAGGCACTGGAAAAAGTCGACGGCAAATCGGAAGACTTAACCTGGGAAATTTTCCGTGACACGCTGATCGAGCAAGCTGAACAAGGGGTGGATTACTTTACCATCCATGCCGGTGTGCGCCTGGCGTATGTGCCGATGACCGCGAAACGCATGACCGGTATCGTGTCGCGTGGCGGCTCGATCATGGCGAAATGGTGTCTGGCACATCACAAGGAAAGTTTTCTGTATACGCATTTCGAAGAAATCTGCGAGATTATGAAAGCGTATGACGTCAGTTTCTCGCTCGGAGACGGCTTGCGTCCCGGTTCTATTTATGATGCCAACGATGAAGCGCAATTTGCCGAACTGAAAACGCTGGGTGAATTAACCAAGGTAGCCTGGAAGCATGATGTACAAACCATGATCGAAGGGCCCGGCCATGTGCCGATGCACTTGATCAAGGAAAATATGGATTTGCAACTGAAGTATTGCGACGAAGCGCCTTTTTATACGCTCGGTCCGCTAACCACAGACATTGCCCCCGGTTATGATCACATCACCTCCGCCATTGGCGCTGCGATGATCGGTTGGTATGGCACGGCGATGCTGTGTTATGTGACACCGAAGGAGCATCTGGGCTTGCCGGACAAGGATGACGTCAAGGATGGCATCATTACCTACAAGATCGCCGCGCATGCCGCGGATCTGGCGAAAGGTCATCCCGGCGCGCAGATTCGGGATAACGCGCTGTCCAAAGCGCGTTTTGAATTCCGCTGGGAAGACCAATTCAATCTCAGCCTGGATCCTGACAAAGCGCAGCAATTTCACGATGAAACCTTGCCGCAGGATGGCGCAAAAGTAGCGCACTTTTGCTCGATGTGCGGCCCGCATTTCTGCTCCATGAAAATCACTCAGGATGTGCGGGAATATGCGGCCAATCAAGGCGTTGCTGAAGACGAAGCCTTAAAACTGGGAATGGCGCAAAAATCGGCGGAATTCAAGGAAAAGGGCGCGGAAATTTACAGCAAACTGTAATGCCGATCCAAAATTATCAATTTTATTAAAGCATAATAACAACGCGTATGGATATTATTTTATTGTTTAAGGCTTTGATTCTGGGCGTTGTTGAAGGGCTGACGGAGTTTTTGCCGGTTTCTTCCACCGGTCATTTGATTCTGGTCGGCGATCTGCTCGATTTCAACGATGAGCGCGGCATGGTTTTTACCATCGCGATTCAATTGGGCGCGATTCTGGCCGTGTGCTGGGAATATCGCAGCAAGATTGCCGAAGTCATTCGCGGTATCGGCACGAGTTCGGCGGCCAATCGCTTTGTGATCAACTTGTTTATTGCATTCTTGCCAGCCGCCATCATGGGGCTGCTGTTTATCAAGACCATCAAATTCTATTTGTTTCACCCGGTGCCGGTCGCGTTGGCGCTGATCGTCGGTGGTTTCCTGATTTTATGGGCAGAACGCAGAGAACATGTGATCGAAGTCGAGCAAGTTGATGACATGGACTGGAAACATGCTTTGAAAGTGGGCCTGGCGCAATGTCTGGCATTGATACCCGGAACTTCGCGCTCCGGTGCTACCATTATCGGCGGTTTACTTTTTGGCTTGTCGCGCAAAGCAGCTACCGAATTTTCATTTTTCCTGGCAATCCCCATCATGTTTGCCGCCACCTTTTATGACGTCTATAAGCATCGAGAATTTTTAGAATGGAATGATCTGGGCATGTTCGCAGTGGGCTTTGTCGCTGCTTTCATCAGTGCTCTGTTGGCGGTACGTGGCCTAATACGCTTTATCAGCAGCCATGATTTCACCGTTTTTGCATGGTATCGCATCGTGTTTGGCTTCATTATTCTGGCAACGGCGTATACTGGAGTTATCAGTTGGGGAGCCATTTAATAATCAGGGGGATATATGTGTTTTCATCATTCTAACTTATCGATATGGAATTGGGATGGCGGTAGCATTGTGTTTGACTGTGTCGTGCCTTCTTCACGCTGGCCTGTGGGGCGTCGCGGCGGCAAGCAATACCCAATGGATGTTAGAGAATTTTTGGTAAGCGAAAATAACGAACTGATGAAGCGTACATTGCGTGAGGGGCTTCCACAATTTATACGCGATATCAAGGGGGATCTGATTCAGTTTCAGGGGCGTACACCAGGATCTTTTGATTACCGCGCACATATTATTGCTGCTTATATTGCAGATAGCATTCGTTATGAAGCAAAGAAGGGTCGCGATCCTTGGCAATTTCCAGAAGAAACATTATTTTTAGGTAAAGGCGATTGCGAGGATATCGCCTTTTTGCTAGCTTCTTTGTTGATTGCATCCGGTATCAGTGCTTACAGTATCCGCGTGGCACTGGGAAAAGTACGAGTCGATCAAGCGGGAAAACACTCGACCTATGATCATATGTGGGTGATGTACAAAAATGAGAATGGGCACTGGCTGTTGTTGGAACCACTTCATTTGGGCGGTAAAAATTCAAATTCACCGACCCAGCCCAAGAACAAAAAAGCTCGAACAATGGAAATTCGTCAGGTGGAATATGAGCCGATATTTTTGTTCAATAATGAACATCTCTGGCGTATAGATAATAAAAAGAATCCAACAAGTTTTGGCGACACTGTAAGTCGAGCTTGGCAAAAGCTAAACCCTAAATTTGCTGGAGCAGTACATCAGACGGTACTTTGTGAAGCGCTAAGTCCAGTTGCGCCACGAGTGGTTCGTGATGCGCTTAATCGCCATTTTTTCCGGATTTTAGGAGTTGGTCCGGTGATTGATGATATCGATAACTTTTTGACTCATCCTTACGATCCCCGTGATCATTTTGATAATGGATATATTGATGAAGGCTGGCAGTGTGTCAACAATCGCCTGGCCAAGTTTGAATCTGATAATAACGATCTCGATAGTTTTGCGTATGCAGCACATGGCATTGCTGATTTTTATGCGCACAGCTCCTACATGCATTTTGCAAAGATTACTAATGGCATGGCAGGGCATTATGATGCTGCAAAACTGACGGATCTTTGTATCAAAGAACCGGTCTATGACAGCACCGATCCTTTCAATTTGACTTCCAATATATTTACGGTAAATTCGAAACTTTATCAGGGGAACAAGAAGGAAGCAGCCGCGTTGTGGCGAGGAAAAATAATTTCAGGACGGTATGCGCAAGATGGTGACTCAGGTTTTAGGCCAATAGAGATGGCAACTTTCATACCTAAAAAACTGTTAGATAAAACATTTAAAAAGCGGGGATCCCTACCCCATCATAATGAAATTGCTGTTGACGAAGAAGCGTTTGATTCTTCACATAAGCTTTATAAAAATATCAGTAATCCGCAAGGAAACGAGCGACTTGCTTACAGCAATCAATTCGCATGGCGCAAGAACACAGCAATAGATCATATTCGAACTGCATTTGTCAGTTGCTGGCATCCAAAAGAACAGGATTCTTAGTGCTTGCGCGATTAATCTTCAATTAAGTTATCTGGTCGCCTCTGAAAAGGTATCAAACAACAATTAGCATCTGGGTGATCTGCAAGTGTCCGTCTCTGTGTATGCTACTTTTCGTAAAGATGTTGCCGCCAACGAACCTGAATAATTAATTCGAGAGGTCGTGATGGGCCAGGAAATCAACCAAACGAAGTTTAATGATCAGATTTTCAAGGAATATGAGCGCCGCTTATGTGATGAAGCCGAGCTATTAAGGAACCAGCTCTCGGAAGGATGTTTTTCGGACATTGGTGAAATTGGCGGCTATGAGCTCGAATCCTGCCTGGTGGATCATAATTATTTTCCAGCACCGATCAATCAAGCATTTCTGACGCGCCTGAATAATCCCTTGGTCGTGCACGAGCTTTCCCGCTTTAATGTTGAGTTCAACGGCGCGCCTTTACGGCTTAAAGGCAATGCCCTGTCTGCCATGTTTCTTGAATTGGAACGGAATTGGCGGGAATGCCAAGACGTTGCGCATGGAATGGATAGCGTGTTGGTGATGATCGGTATCTTGCCGACCGTGCGGCAATCCGATTTGTGTTTGGCGAATATGTCGGATCTTAAGCGTTATCGGGCGCTGAATGAACAGGTACTAAAGCGACGTTGCGGGCGGCCGCTGCATATTTGTATCGATGGTCGCGAACATTTGGATCTCGATCATTCGGATGTGATGTTGGAAGCTGCTGCCACATCGTTCCAGATACATTTGCAAAGCGCACAACACAACGCCGTACGCTATTTCAATGCATCCATCATTGCAGCCGGGCCGTTGATTGCAGCGGCAGGAAATTCGCCGTTGCTATTTGATGCTGACTTGTGGGACGAAACGCGCATTCCTGTGTTTGAGCAGTCGATTGACGTTGGCGACCAACCGGATCAGGGAAATCGCCGTGTCAGTTTTGGTCTGGGCTATGCGCGCGAATCCTTGTTCGAGTGTTTTGCGGAAAATCTCGCCAATCATGTCGTGCTGCTGCCCATTCTGATGGATAGCCCGCCGCAACAGTTTGCGCACCTCAGATTGCATAATGGCACTATCTGGCGCTGGATTCGGCCACTCATCGGTTTTGATCCAGGCGGCACGCCGCATTTGCGTATTGAGCAACGTGTTTTACCTGCCGGCCCTACGATTGTTGATATGATGGCCAATACCGCCTTGTTTTACGGCTTGGCGCGTTTTCTCGCCGGTATGTCTGAGGCGCCGGAATCCGCACTCAGTTTTGACAAAGCCCGCGATAATTTTTATGCGGCAGCGCGCGACGGGCTCCAATCCAAGCTCACTTGGTTGGATGGCAGCACAACCGATGCCAGGAGTTTGTTGCTGGAAGAAATTTTGCCGATAGCGCGACAGGGTTTGGAATCGCTTGAAATCGATCGTGATGAAATCGATCAAAATCTCGATATCCTGGAATCCCGCATCAAAAGCGGTCAGACCGGCGCCGCGTGGCAGCGCGCTTATCGTGAGAAGTATCAATCCGACAGTTTGCATCTCGTTGCCGCTTATCTTGAGCAACAACGCAGCGGTGCGCCGGTGCATGAGTGGGTGTTGTAAGCATGCTCACGGAATTAAACTATCTGCCTGAAAAGTTTCTGCAAGTCGAAGCCAGCGAATTGCACACGATACTGCCCGGCCCAACCCTGATCCATTTTCCCGGCAGGCGTGATGCACCGCTGTTTGTGTCGATTCTATTGCATGGCAATGAAGATACCGGCTTAAAGGCCATGCAGGCGGTGTTGAAAAAATATCAGAATCAGCTCCTGCCGCGCGCGCTGTCGCTGTATGTCGGCAACATTGAAGCAGCGCGTGCCGGTGTGCGCCGCCTTGAAGGACAGTTGGATTACAACCGCGTTTGGTCATTCGATGCGGATTCAGTCGTCACAAAAGAGCACCGCATGATGCAAACAGTGATCAGCATCATGGCGCAGCGTGGCGTATTTGCCAGCATCGACATTCATAACAATACCGGATTGAATCCACATTACGCCTGCGTTAATCGCCTGGATGATGCTTTCTTGCATCTCGCCACGATGTTCTCGCGCATCGTGGTGTATTTCACCGAGCCCAAAGGCGTTCAGTCAGGAGCCTTTGCGCAGCTTTGCCCGGCGGTTACATTGGAGTGTGGTAAGCCGGGTGGAATTGGCGGGACTGAACATGCCGCTTCCTTTGTCGAAGGTGCGCTGCATTTATCCGCTTTCCCGACGAACCCCGTGGCTAGTCACGACCTGGAGCTTTTTCATACGGTAGCGATAGTTAAGGTGCCGAACACTGTCAGCCTGAGCGTTGGTGATCCGCTAACGGATTTATGCTTGATAGATAATATCGATTATTATAATTTTCGCTTATTGGAGCCTGGAACGCGCCTGGGAGTCGTAGCATCCGGCTGTAAAAAACCTTTGCAAGTCCGCAGTGACGCGGGCAATGACATGAGCGATTATTATTTTGAAAACCGGCAAGGCAATCTTCTAACCAGGCAGCAGGTGATGCCGGCCATGCTGACACGCGATATCCGTATTATTCGCCAGGATTGCTTGTGCTACTTGATGGAACGTTTGGATAGAAAATCCTGATATCTGGCGCTTTTCAAAACAATATGCTTAACTCTGCACCCATGGCAATCCCGCCGCTTTCCAGCCCGAGTCTTTACCGCGATGATTCTGCTCATCCTTATCGCCTTCAAAACCTTCGAGGATGTTATAGCAGTCGGTAAAGCCGGTCTGGGTGGCCATGATCGCCGCTTGATTCGAGCGCGAACCGCTGCGGCAAATAAACAGAGTGGGCGATGTTTTATCAACTTGTTTGACTAGCTGATCGAGAAAATCCGGATTGGGTTGCATGCCAGGGTATGCCCGTAATTCAATTTCTATTGCGCCCGGAATGCGCCCAACCCAATCCAATTCAGCGTGGGAACGTACATCGACCAGTTGTGCTTGTGCAGATTCTTGTAAAATTCGGTAAGCCTCCATCGGCAGCAATGCGCCTTTATAAGGAAGCTCCAATTCATCAGCGCGTTGGTGCGCTTTTTCCAGTATTGCTGCGATCGTTTCCATAATATTTACCTCTTGATAGTTGTTAAAAATGACGGAGCGATTGGCATTATAATAAGCAATTAACTTGCACTCATCCTTTCCACTTTTCTCATTATAGCGCCTCATGGAAAAAATTCGTTTATCCAAATTGATGTCCGAACAAGGCATCTGTTCGCGCCGTGAGGCGGATCGCTATATTGAGCTGGGTTGGGTATTTGTCGATGGTGAACAGATTTCCGAACTGGGTACCAAAATTTATCCCACACAGAAAATCAAATTGAATAAAGCGGCGCAGATGCAGCAAACGCAGCTGGTCACCATTTTGCTGAATAAACCGGTGGGCTATGTATCGGGGCAGCCGGAACCGGGTTACCAACCTGCTGTGGTGCTGATCAAACCGGAAAACCAGTTTATTCCTAAGCTGTCGGTCAAACGTTTTCAACCCGCGCATTTGAGAAATCTCGCCCCAGCCGGGCGGCTGGATATCGATTCGCAAGGTCTGCTGATTTTTACGCAGGATGGCCGCATTGCCAAGCAGTTAATCGGAGAGAATTCTACCATTGAAAAAGAATATCTGGTGCGGGTTGAGGGCGCCCTGCCGCCTGCAAAACTGGCACTGCTGAATCATGGCTTGAGCCTGGACGGACAGGCGTTAAAATCGGCGCAGGTGAGCTGGCAAAATCAGGATCAACTGCGCTTTATCCTGCAGGAAGGTAAAAAACGCCAGATTCGCCGCATGTGCGAACTGGTGAATCTTAAAGTGACCGGCTTGAAACGGGTGCGTATCGGCAAAGTCAAACTGGGCAATTTGCCCGAAGGTCAGTGGCGCTATCTGGAGGATGGCGAAAAGTTTTGACAGGAATTCTTCAAAAACGGGTGAGGTTTGCTTATGTATCAGCGCTTGCACGTTGTCCTTAAAATTCCAGCTTATCAACTTTTGTATTATTACGAAGGTGAAGTGGATACTGTCGCGGCGAAGGCAGTCGATGGTCGCATTATCCATTTTCCCGCCAATATCTTGCGGTCTGTGGTACGGAATAATGGCGTGTACGGCACGTTCGAGCTGGTTTTCGATGAGCATAATAAATTCGTGTCGATCAGCCGCGTGAGTGATTGATTGTAATCCAGGCAATCGCGGCTTTCATTGCCCGATAACGTACGCTAAACTCTCTATCATCAAGTCTTAAACTTTTTTCCTAAATAAACAAAGATCAAACTCATGGCCCAATATGTAATGTCGATGCTCCGCGTGAGCAAAATAGTTCCTCCCAAACGTCAGATTATCAAAGATATATCGCTCAGCTTTTTCCCCGGCGCCAAGATCGGTTTGCTGGGATTGAATGGCTCCGGTAAGTCCACCGTGCTGCGCATCATGGCGGGTGTGGACAAGGAATTTGACGGCGAGGTGCAGCGCCTGCCCAATATTCGCATCGGTTATTTGCCGCAGGAGCCGCAACTGAATCCCGAGCACACCGTGCGTGAGGAAGTGGAAGAAGCCTTGGGCGAGGTGATGCAGGCGCAGAAAAAACTCGACGAGGTGTATGCCGCTTATGCCGAAGAAGGCGCTGACTTTGATGCGCTGGCGGAAGAACAAGCGCGCCTGGAGGCCATTATTGCCACAGCCGGTAGCGATGCTGAGCATCAGATGGAGATTGCCGCCGATGCATTGCGCTTGCCACCATGGGACGCGGTGATCGGACATCTTTCCGGCGGTGAAAAACGTCGCGTGGCATTGTGCAAATTACTGCTAGAAAAGCCGGATATGCTGTTGTTGGACGAGCCGACTAACCACTTGGATGCCGAATCGGTGGAATGGCTGGAGCAATTCCTGGTGCGTTTTCCCGGCACTGTGGTGGCGGTGACGCATGATCGTTACTTCCTCGACAACGCCGCCGAATGGATATTGGAACTTGATCGCGGTCACGGCATTCCGTGGAAAGGTAATTATTCCAACTGGCTGGAGCAGAAAGAAGCGCGGCTGGAACAGGAAAACAAGCAGATTGATGCACACATGAAATCGATGAAGCAAGAGCTGGAATGGGTGCGGCAAAATCCCAAAGGACGCCAGGCGAAATCCAAGGCGCGTCTTGCCCGCTTTGAAGAACTCAATTCGCAGGAATACCAGAAACGCAACGAAACCCAGGAGATTTTCATTCCCGTCGGCGAGCGCTTGGGGAATGAGGTCATTGAGTTTACCGATGTTTCCAAATCGTATGGCGACAGACTGCTGATCGACAATCTGAGCTTCAAGGTGCCGCCGGGTGCGATTGTCGGTATTATCGGCCCGAACGGCGCGGGTAAATCCACCTTGTTTAAATTGATTACCGGCAAGGAACAACCGGATTCCGGTGAGGTGAAAATTGGCCACACCGTTCAGATTGCGCACGTCGATCAGGCGCGCGACTCACTGGAAAATGACAAAACCGTGTTCGACGCCATCTCCGGCGGCAACGACAATCTCGTGGTTGGCAAATACACCACCCCGGCACGTGCCTATCTCGGCCGCTTTAATTTCAAAGGCGGCGACCAACAAAAAATCATCGGCCAGCTCTCCGGCGGTGAACGTGGCCGCCTGCATCTGGCGCAAACACTGATTTCCGGCGGTAACGTGCTGCTGCTCGACGAACCTTCCAATGATCTCGACGTGGAAACGTTGCGTGCGCTGGAAGACGCGTTGCTAGAATTCGCCGGCTGCGTACTGGTCATCTCGCACGACCGCTGGTTCCTCGACCGTATCGCCACCCACATCCTTGCTGCCGAAGGCGAATCGCACTGGACATTCTTCAACGGCAACTACCAGGAATACGAGGCCGACAAGAAAAAACGTTTGGGTGAAGAAGGCGCGAAACCGAAACGGATTCGGTATAAGCCGATTAGTCGGTGATTTTGGATATGATAATGATCGTCGCAGGAGGGGGACATGCTGGCAATAAGATTACCGGAAGACATTGAGAATCGCTTAGCTGAGCTGGCTGCAAAAACCGGTCGCACCAAAACCTATCACGTACGCGAAGCGATTCTGGAACATCTCGATGAGATGGAAGAGACGTATTTGGCTATTAATCGCCTAGAAAAAGGAAGCAAGCATTGGATATTGGATGAGGAGTTAGAGTTGGATCAAAAAGAAGAAATTCATGCCAGAACTTAACACCATTAGCGTTAGAGGCTTCAAGAGTATTACTTCCATCAAAAATTTGAAGTTGAGAGCTATTAATGTGGTTATTGGCCCGAATGGCTCAGGGAAATCCAATTTTATCGGTGTGTTTTCCTTTTTGCATGCTATCAGAGAAGGGCACCTGCAGGACTATGTGATCAAGGCAGGGGGAGCTGACAAAGTGTTGCATTTTGGTGCGAAAGTGACAAAACAACTTCAGATTCACATTTCATTTCGGGATGAGATTAATCAGTATGAGATTAATCTTCAGCCTACTAATGCGGATGAACTCGTACCGCAGTTAGAGTGGGTATATTACTGGAATCGATCGGAATACTCTAGTCCTATGGGCGAAGGTCTTTCCAGAATTGGAAAAGAAGCCGGTATCAGCGCACAAAAATCTACAAGGATAGCTAGATACGTGCGCGATCATCTCGATCGCTGGCGACTTTATCATTTTCATGATACTAGCTCCACATCACCGATGAAAATTACGGCGGATGTCAACGACAATCGCTATTTACGCCCAGATGGTTCTAATCTGGCTGCATTTCTTTATTTCTTGCGCGAAAAGCACAACACTTCTTACAGCCTCATTCGTCGTACCGTACAGCGAGTAGCACCATTCTTCGATGATTTTCAATTGGAGCCGCAGCAACTGAATCCAGAAAAAATCAGATTGGAGTGGAAACACAAAGGTTCAGAAGCTTATTTCGATGTATCTGCACTTTCTGACGGAACATTACGATTTATTGCGTTGGCAGCGCTATTTCTTCAACCAAAGGATTATCAGCCGTCTGTAATCTTAGTTGATGAGCCTGAACTTGGACTGCATCCTTATGCCATTACTTTGCTGGCATCACTGATTAAGCAGGTTTCTGGCAAACAAGTAATCATATCTACACAGTCTCCATTTTTGCTTGATCATTTCCAACCGGAAGATGTGTTGGTGGCAGATCGAGTGGATGGGGGTACACAATTCACTCGACTTGATCCAATTAAACTAGAGAGATGGTTGCAAGATTATAGTCTGGGTCAGTTGTGGGAGAAAAATGAACTGGGCGGTCGCCCCGGAGCCGAGTGAATTCATGTCTAGGCTGTTGATTCATGTCGAGGGTGAGACAGAAGAAACCTTTGTGAACGAAGTATTGGCTTCTCATCTTTATAGATATGGATACACGAAGATCAGCGCACGGCTTATCGGCAATGCGCGCCAGCGTGATCGACGAGGCGGTATTCGAGCCTGGAACACGGTGCGCAAGGATATTCTGAACCACCTTAAAGAAGATGCTGAGTGTTTTTCAACGATGATGGTGGATTTTTATGCACTGCCACAAACAGGCGATGGAGCGTGGCCGGGACGCGCTAAAGCAGCGCAACGGGTTTTCTCTGAAAAGGCAGCTTCAGTCGAACGCGAATTGCTGGCAGATATTTGCAATGAGATGGGTAATGGATTTGAACAAGCGCGTTTTGTACCCTATGTCATGATGTATGAGTTTGAGGGATTGCTATTCAGCAATGCTGATAAACTTGGATCAGGTATTGGGAAGCCTGAATTGTCGCCGAAATTTCAGGCTATCCGCGACCAGTTTACAACTCCAGAGGAAATCAACGATTCTCCGCTAACAGCACCATCCAAGCGAATTATAAATTTAGTGCCAAACTATGATAAACCGTTAATGGGAACCTTGGCCATACTCGAAATTGGACTCGACGCTATTTGTAAAGAATGTCCATTTTTCCGAAAATGGATAGAAAGACTAGAACAATGGCCACGATAGCTATTATCGTAAAAGAACACTTACAGTTACACAAAGTAGGATTCAAATTCTTTCGCACTTGTGGTATTTGGTCCGATATTTTGACTATGTATGACTAATCTTGTTATGTTTTTTCTGTACTTGTAAATGAGTTTTCTATGGACGCTATCAGTTATACAACCGCCCGTGCCAATTTAGCCAAAATGATGGATCAGGTTTGCAACGATCGTGCGCCTGTCATTATTACCCGAGCAAGAAAACCTTCCGTAGTGATCATTTCACTGGAAGATTATCAGGCGATGGAAGAGACAGTATATTTACTTCATTCACCCGCCAATGCACGGCATCTACTGGAATCTATTGCTGAGCTTGAAAAATAAAAAGGCGTCGAGCAATAAGTGTTTGAATGAATCAGCACTCGGAATTCTCCTCAAATGAACGACACCAAACAAATCACCGCTGCCCTCCTCAAATTCCGCGATGAGCGCGATTGGGGGCAGTTTCACACGGCGAAGGATCTTGCGCTGGCGCTGAATATTGAGGCGGGTGAATTGTTGGAAGCTTTTTTGTGGAAGTCTTCCGAACAGGCGGATAGCGACAAAGTGAAAGAAGAATTGGCCGATGTTTTGGCGTTTGCTTTTTTGCTGGCTGAAAAATACGATTGGGATGTGAAGCAGATTGTGCTGGAGAAGATTGAGAAGAATGCGCTGAAGTACCCAATTGAGAAGTCCAGGGGCAGCGCAAAAAAATACACAGATTTATAGGCCGTTTCTAAAAATCTGGATTTCATCCCTGTTGCGTTGCAGGAAAATTCTTGCTTACTGCCCTCGTCTCGTCATTTTGTGGTTAGCCGCCACAACGAAGTAAGTTCCGCAGCACGGGCGGCGTGCAATGGGTCGCTGGCGTCCGAGACACGCGGATGATGCGGCTTGATATCGGTTTTACTCAATACTTTCAAATCTGCCGCATCAATCGTGGACAACAATTCAGCGCGCGTGCGCAATCCCAAATGTTCGGCAAAATCGGACAGAATCAACCAGCCTTCGCCGCCGGGCAGCAGATGGGTGTTGAGGCCGTGCAGAAATCCGCGCAGCATGCGGCTTTCCGGGTCGAATATTGCATGTTCCAGCGGTGAGCTGGGCCGTGCCGGAATCCACGGCGGGTTGCATACGATCAGCGCGGCTTGCCCTGCGGGAAAAAGATCAGCCTGAATGACGTCAACTTGGTTGATGAGGCCTAGGCGGGTCAAGTTGTCGCGAGCGCAGTTCAAAGCACGCTCATCCTGATCGGTGGCGACGATGTGTTGGATGCCGCGACGCGCCAGTACGGCGGCCAGTATGCCTGTGCCAGTACCGATATCGAAAGCGACCGATTGCGTCGTAACAAGCTGGGGCAATGGCGCTTCTGCAACCAATTTTACATATTCGCTGCGAATCGGCGCGAAAACGCCATAGTGCGGATGAATCGGCGCGCCCAAGGCTGGGATCTCTATGCCTGTCTTGCGCCATTCGTAAGCGCCGATCAATCCCTGCAATTCGCGCAGTGAGGCGACATACGCTTCAGTGCTTGCGCCATACACTTCCAGGCAGGCTGCGCGTGCATCGGGCGCGCGACGTAACGGAATGCTGTAGTCGACATTGAAGGGGATGAGTAAATTACCCAAAGTGCGGGCACGCTGCGATTGCGCCTGGCGGTGCAGATGGAAGGTTTCTGCAGGTGATGCTGCTAATCTTGCGGTTTTTTTCGTCGACTGTTTTTTATCGATGCGTCGCGCCAATGCCTGTAATAATTGGCGCGCATTTTGAAAATCGCCTCGCCATAGCAGTGCAGTACCTTCACAGGTTAGACGGTAAGCCGTATCGGCTGTGATGCGATCGTCGACAACTTGTATACGCTTGGGTGGCGGCAGGTTCTTTTCAGAGCGCCATCGGGCCGATTGTTCTTTACCCGCTTCACTCCAATAAATGCTTGAGCAATCGCCCATATTATTCCTGGTGATTAATACTTGTGAACACTGCCATAATTTATGGTTATTTTTGAAAAAGAAAAATTTAAAATTGAGTTATGATCGCCATAGAATGCCGTAATATAATAATATTATTCGGGTGACAAGCGAAACTAACGTATGCATATATATTGTGGAAGCGGTGCGTGGTCATTCAAGAAAAAGCTCGCACAAACGTTATATGCATTTCCTATAACTGTTTCGGTAATAAATTTCGATGCATGCCACTACTTATGATTATTGGCTTGTTGTGTCGTCCTTCTTAGTCGCCACGCTTGCCTCCTATACTGCGCTTGATCTGTCAAGCCACATATCCGCATTGGCCGGACGCCGTATCCGCCATGCCTGGCTTGTTGGTGGTGCAACGGCAATGGGTATCGGTATATGGTCGATGCATTTCATTGGAATGCTGGCTTTTTCGTTGCCGATTCCGTTAGGTTATGATTTGATAACAACCGGCTATTCGTTGATCATTGCGATATTCTTCTCTTATTTAGTGCTCTATGGTGTTACCCAAACGGAATTGACGACTTTGCAACTTATCGCGAGCGGAACTCTGATGGGCATTGGCATTGCCGCCATGCATTATACCGGAATGGCGGCAATGCAGATGCAACCCGCTATTCAGTACGATCTGACGTTGCTTGCCATTTCAGTTGTAATTGGCATTAGCGCAGCTAATATAGCGCTTTGGGTCGCCTATAAGTTCGATAGTACAAATCAAGAAAGTGTAATCACCAGGCGTATTGGCGCAGCCTGTGTGATGGGTGTCGCAATCACCGGAATGCATTACATGAGCATGGCCGCTTCTCATTTTTCGAGTGAATCGGTAAGTGGTGCTGCCAGCGGCCTCGATTCGCAATGGCTTGCAATCGCCACTATCTTATTTACCTTTGCAATTCTGAGTGTGACGCTGATATTGTCACGTTTCGACGCTAGGGAAAATTTTCTGCTTGGCTCGGTGTCTCAACTCAACAGCAAAATCGTCCACATGGCAACATTCGACCTGTTGACGGGACTGCCCAACCGATGGACGCTGATGGAGCGGATCAAGCATACAATTGTTATTTCCAAGCACCATCGTAATATGTTTGCTGTTTTTTTCATGGATCTCGATGGATTCAAGGCGATCAATGATTCGTTAGGTCACTCTGCCGGTGACGAAATCTTGAGTACATTTGCGCAAAGGTTATTGCAATGCGTCCGTAGCGGCGATACCGTCGCACGGTTGGGTAGCGATGAATTTGTCGTGCTACTGGACAATCTTGCATCTTCGGAAGCTGCCGCTGAAATGGCGGAAAGCGTGCTGTATCGTATGCGTACAGATTTATCGATTAACCAGCAGTCATTGCAGGTAACACCCAGTATCGGTATTTCCATATTTCCTCAGGACGGCGAGACAGCAGAAATTCTGTTGAAAAATGCGGATACCGCAATGTACGAAGCAAAACGCGGCGGACGCAGCACTTACCGTTTTTTCGAAACCAGCATGAATGAGGCGGCTGTCCGAGCGCTACAAATTCAGAGTGTCTTGTACGAAGCGAGTAAGGTCGGCAATTTTTCTTTATGCTTTCAGCCCAAATTTCGTGGTGACAATGGCAAGCTGACTGGTACCGAAGCACTGCTTCGCTTGTATCATCCCCAATTGGGTCTTTTGTCACCCATGGAATTTATCCCGATTGCCGAACGCTCCGGGCAAATTATTCAGATTGGCTACTGGGTAGTACGTGAAGTATGTCGACAAATATGTCGCTGGAGAGAGAGTGGATTGCCGCTGATTAAGGTGGCTATTAATTTATCGCCGCGACAATTAGAGCAACCGGATTTGGTTCAAACAATACTGAATATTCTTGAGGGTGAACAAGTTCCAAGCGAACAGATCATGTTTGAAATCACCGAAACCGTTGCGATGCAAGATGCGGCTAGAACTGCGAAAATGATTCATGAATTCCAGAAAAATCACTTTGAAATCGCAATCGATGATTTTGGAACCGGTTATTCAAGTCTTGCCTATTTACAGCGTTTTCGCGTCAAGCAACTGAAGATAGATCGATTCTTCATCAATGGGTTGGATGAATACGGTCACGAAGGCAGTGCTATTGTTTCTGCGATAATCAAACTGGCCCATACCCTTGAAATGGAAGTTGTGGCTGAAGGGGTCGAAACCGATTCACAGCTTGCAAAGCTAAGAGATATGGGATGCGACGAGATACAAGGATATCTCCTTGGTAAGCCGATGGCAGTCGAAGAATTCAATACGTTGTTGTTACATCAACAAGAAGAGGGGCAAAATTTAAACACACAAAGCCGGTTCGTATCGAATGTATACGCCAGTCATAAATTTTGAATGTGTTTTCCACAATATGGTTTTAAGAAACACTCAATAAGCCGTCGAATAAGTATATAGAAGTACGAGGAAAATTTATCGGTTATTGTTGAGATTTTAATATTCGTCCATATTATACTCGCACAAGATTTGGATTTATGGCGACACCCTTCATCCGCTTCCCTTACCTGTTATGCCATAATCGGGCTGACAGACCATTTACCTTCCTGGAGTTTTATGTCTTTTTCTGTTTTCGGTTTGTCCGATGAAATTATTCGTGCCGTCACTGAACGTGGCTACACGGTTCCCACCCCAATTCAAGCGCAAGCCATTCCAGCCGTATTGGCTGGCGGCGACTTATTGGCCGGTGCACAAACCGGCACCGGCAAAACGGCCGGTTTTACGCTACCCATCTTGCATCGCCTTTCCGATAAAAGTATCAAAGGACCATCCAGCGGGCGGCCGCCGATACGGGCTCTGATTCTTGTTCCCACGCGCGAACTCGCGGCGCAAGTGGAAGAAAGCGTGCGCGATTACGGCAAATACCTGAAACTAAGTTCGATGACCATGATCGGCGGTGTCAATATCAATCCGCAGATCGCCCGCCTGAAAAGCCGCGTGGATATTCTGGTTGCGACACCAGGACGGCTGCTGGATCACGTGCAACAAAATACGCTGAGTCTGTCGCAGATTGAAATTCTCGTGCTGGATGAAGCCGATCGCATGCTGGACATGGGATTTATCCGTGATATCAAAAAGATTCTCGCATTACTGCCGAAGCAGCGACAGAATTTATTGTTTTCAGCCACATTCTCGAATGAAATTCAGACCCTGGCGGATAGCCTGCTCAACAAACCGGTGTTGATCGAAGTGGCGCGTCGCAATGCGATTGCCGACAAAGTGACCCATGTGGTGCATCCGGTGGATCGTGAGCGCAAAAAAGAACTGCTTGCCCATTTGATCAAACAGCACCGTTGGTCACAAGTGCTGGTGTTTACCCGTACCAAACATGGTGCCAACAAGCTGGCCGAATTTTTGACGGCGAATGGCATACAAGCGCTCGCCATTCATGGCAATAAAAGCCAGTCGGCACGCACGCTGGCGTTGGCAAAATTCAAAACGGGTGATTTGCAGGTACTGGTGGCAACCGATATTGCCGCACGCGGTATTGATATCAGCGAGCTACCGCACGTGGTCAACTATGAACTACCCAATGTGGCTGAAGATTATGTTCACCGCATCGGCCGTACAGGCCGCGCAGGCGCGGAAGGAGACGCCGTGTCGCTGGTGTGTATCGATGAAGTCAAGCTGCTCACAGGGATCGAAAAGCTGATCAAGCGCGAAATACCCAGTCAGGTGATTGCCGGTTTTGAGCCTGATCCACGTATTAAAGCCGAGCCGATAAAAAATGGCCGAAGTGGTGAGCCGCGTGGCGCGACACCTTCACGCAACAAGCCGAAAAACCAAACCACTAAAAAACCGGCAATTAAAACTCCCGCAAGCTTTGCGCGCCCGGCAACGAATCGTGCGCCCGCACCGCGTCGTGCCGGAGGACGGGGACATTAGAAGCTTGCCAGAGTCAGAATAACGCTATCACTGCGCGTCTGTCGGCTTGAATAGTTCCCCGCGCAGTTTGAAGCCGGGTTTCAAACCGCGTTTATCGAACCAGCCCTGATTCATCTCCAGCGCGTAGCGTACCGGTCCGGCGGAGCAATGCGCGGTCTCGGTTTTAGGCGCCATGTCCTTAAGGTTCACGATGCTGCCGTCGTCGGCGATGAAGGCGATGGTCAGTGGCAACAGCGTATTGCGCATCCAGAAGCAGCGCACCTGGAGACTGTCATAGATGAACAGCATACCTTCGTTGATCCCCATCGTCTGGCGGTGCATCATGCCGATGGTCTGCTCCCTCGGAGTCTGCGCCACCTCTGCTTGAATAACGTACATACCAGCCGTTAATTGGACCGTCGGCAGGCGCGGCTGCGGACCATCCTGGGACAGGGCGCTGGTTGCAACCAGAAAACCTAGAAACGCTATCATACCTTGCTGTAGTAAGGTCTTTGCGATGCTATCGATCATGTTGTTTCCTGTTTAGGCTTTACGTGTTGACTGTATTGGTTATCAGAAGAATCAGCAAATTTAGAGAGGATAAGTCTCAGTAGCGATGTAGCATACTCGCTCGACCTCAGATCGGCTTCGAGTTTTTTCAGTTGCTCTTTGTTCATGAATTCCCGGAACGAACGGTATTGCTCTTCGGTCGTAGTTTTATTAATCTCAGCGATGCGGTTATAGTAAACCATTCAATCTTTATAAAACAAAAAATCCTATCGATGAAAACCATGCGATTCCATATTACTTTCCTGTTATTCACACCATTCGTTAAACCAACGCTGATCTTTGCGCTCGGCCTATTGATTTCCACACAAGCTCAAGCAGCCGGGCCATTGAATATTAAGCCGATTGAAGCACCTGATGCCTGTAACGCGGATCTGGCGCAGATCCGCGTAACCGTCAATAATGTTGGATCTGGCGGTGTTTTAAATGTTGAATTGTATGATGATCCGGACAATTTTCTGTTCAAAAAAGGGCGCAAGCGCAAGGTTCGTATTCCGGCGGCGGCAGGGCAGCAGAAGGTCTGTATGAATCTTGACCAACCCGGCACATACGCAGTGGCCGTCTATCACGATAAAGACGGAGACCGTAAATTAAAAAAACACTGGAATCTGTTGCCACGCGAGCCTTTTGGGTTATCGAACAATCCGGAAAATCTGAATGGCTTTCCGAATTTCAGCGATTCTGCATTTACCACCGGTAAGCTTGGCGCAAATATCGTGATTAATTTACGCGAATCTGAGTAACGCAAGCATGCGCATGCTGCTTGGTCTGTTCGTAATGTTTGCGATCGCGTATCTGGCGGTAGTGTTGCTGGTGTATTTTGGCCAATCCCATCTGGTGTATTTTCCGCAGCAGCCAATCAGCCAAACACCCAAGGAAATCGGCCTGGATTACACCTCGGTGCATATCGCCACCAGTGATGGCGAAACGCTGCATGGTTGGTGGGTGCCCGTGTCCGCTGCCAAGGGCACGGTGCTGCTTTTTCACGGCAACGCCGGAAATATTTCCCATCGCCTGGATTATCTGGCAATGTTCAAGCAGCTCGGTTATAACGCGCTGCTATTGGATTATCGCGGCTATGGTCAAAGTAGTGGCACTCCCTCGGAATCCGGCACGTATCTCGATGCGCAAGCTGCCTGGCGTTATTTGACTGAAACCAAGGGCATTGCGCCAGCGCAAATTGTACTGTACGGCGAATCGCTGGGCGGTGCTGTAGCCGCTTGGTTGGCTGCGCGTGAAAAACCTGGCTTGCTGGTACTGGCTTCCACATTCACTTCCGTTCCCAATTTGGCTGCGGAGATCTACCCATTTTTGCCAGTGCGCTGGATCACGCGCTTTCAGTACAACACGTTGGAATCACTGCCATCGGTAACTTGCCCGGTGTTTATCGCGCATAGCCCGCAAGATGAAATCATTCCGTTTGCACACGGCCAGCAGTTATATCAAGCAGCCTCAGAACCCAAGCAGTTTTTGACGCTGGAAGGCGGACACAATACCGGCTTTATTTTTATGCAATCGGCGTGGATAAAAGCGTTGGGCGAGTTTATGGATGCGAATAGGGTTGCGTTAATTTCTCCGGATTCGATTCCTCACCTCCGGAACGTATATGTAAAAAAGGAGGAAACTGAATAATGGTCGCCCAGAAAACTAACCCAACCTGGACTGATGTTAAAGCCAAATTGGCGCATTTTGACCGAGATGGCTTGCTGGGACTGGTGCAAGATCTCTACGCCGCTAATAAGAACAATCAGATTTTTCTACACGCCCGCTTTAATCTGGGCGGTGATGTGTTGAAGCCCTACAAAGCAACCATTAGTCGTTGGATATGGCCTGATATTCTCAATAATCAAGACTGTTCAGTGGCTAAGGCGAAGAAGGCGATTGGCGATTACAAAAAAGCTATCGGCCAAGCGGAAGGGGTGGCTGAGTTGATGGTGTTCTATTGCGAGTGTGCAACGGGTTTCAGCAATAATGTCGGTATTGAAGATGAAAGTTATCTGGATGCGCTGGTACGAATGTTCGAGAAGGGACTGAAAGTCATCGCCGCTTTGCCCGAGGCGCAACGCGATTCTTTATGGGCACGGCTGGACGTTGTGCGTCCGCATCAGTCACGCCAATCTTGGTTATGGCGTGGGTGATGACATGGATGATTTGCTGGCCGAGTACAGAATCAATGGCTGATTGAGGCCTATTAAGGCTGATTTAACCGTTTTTCAACGCACGCCGTATCGAAATCCCCTTCACCACCGCATACACCGCCGGAAAAATGATCAATGTCAGGATCGTCGCGGAAACCATGCCGCCGACCATTGGTGCGGCGATGCGGCGCATGACTTCGGAACCCGTGCCAGTGCTGAGCATGACCGGCAGCAAGCCGACCACGCTGCCGACGATGGTCATCATGACCGGGCGAATGCGGTAGACGGCGCCTTGCACAACGGCTTCATACAGATCCGTCAGCGTGACTTTCTCGGTCAGCGCCTTACGTTGCCGGGTGATGGTGGTCAGCGACTGGTCGATGAAGGCCAGCATGACCATGCCGGATTCGGCGGCGATGCCGATCAGGCCGATGAAGCCGACCACTGCGGCGATGCTCAGGTTGTAGTCGAGCCAATACATCAGCCAGATGCCGCCGACCAACGAGAACGGTATCGACAGCATGACGATCAGCGTTTCGGTCAAGCGGCCAAAATTCAGGTACAACAGCAGAAACACCATCAAAATCGTGAGCGGTATCACCAGTTTCAGTTTCTCGGTGGCGCGTTGCATGTATTCAAACTGACCGCTCCAGGTCGCGTAGTATCCGGGCGGGAATTGCACTTGTTCGCGCACGGCTTGTTGCGCATCGGCGATATAACCGCCGATATCTCGGTCGCGAATGTCGACAAAAATATAGGCGGACAGCAGCGCATTCTCGGTGCGGATACTCGGTGGGCCTTGCACCAGCTTGATTTTCGCCAGTTGACCCAGCGGAATCATGGTGCCTCCCATCGCAGGTACCAGCACTTGCGTGGCGATGGCTTGCGGGTCGCTGCGCAGTTCGCGCGGATAGCGGATGGCGACGTCAAAGCGCTCGCGGCCTTCCACCGTGGTGGTAATGACGGCGCCGCCCAGCGCCACCGAAATGACTTCGAGCAAATCGCCGACCGCCAAACCGTAACGCGCCAAGGCTAGGCGATCCGGTTCGATATCCAGATAATAACCGCCGGTGATGCGTTCAGCATACGCGCTGGTGGTGCCGGGCACAGTCTTCACCACGGCTTCGATTTGTTTCGCGATGGTTTCTATTTCAGTCAGATTGTTGCCGAACACCTTGATGCCGACCGGCGTGCGGATACCGGTGGCCAGCATGTCGATACGATTTTTGATCGGCATGGTCCAGGCGTTTGCGACACCGGGGATTTGCAACGCCTGGTCGAGTTCGGCAATCAATGTGTCGATGGTCATACCGGGGCGCCATTCCTGTTCCGGTTTCAGGTTAATGATGGTTTCGGTCATTTCCAATGGTGCCGGGTCGGTGGCGGTATCGGCACGTCCCGCTTTACCGAAAACCGAGGCTACTTCAGGGAAACTCTTGATAATCTTATTTTGCGTCTGCATGGTTTCTGCCGCTTTGGTCACGGAGATTCCCGGCAATGTGACGGGCATGTACAGCAGCGTGCCTTCGTTCAGCGTCGGCATGAATTCCGTTCCCAGTTTCATCGCCGGATAAGCGGTGATACCCAATACACCGAGCGCAATCACCAGTATGGATTTTTTCCAGCGCATCACGCCGGCCACAATGGGTTGATACCAGCGAATCATCAGTCGACCCAGCGGATTATCCGCTTCACGTGGAACATGGCCACGTATCAGCAGCAGAATCAGCACTGGAACCAACGTGATGGACAGGATTGCCGCGCCTGCCATGGCAAAGGTCTTGGTGTAAGCGAGCGGCTGGAACATGCGTCCTTCCTGCGCTTCCAGCGCAAATACCGGCAGGAACGACACGGTGATAATCAACAGGCTGAAAAATAATGACGGGCCGACTTCCTTGCACGCGGTAATCACTGCATCCGTGCGCGATTCGCCCGGCTTGAGCCGCGCCAGATGTTTGTGTGCGTTTTCCACCATGACGATGGCGGCATCAGTCATTTCCGCAATGGCCAGCGCAATACCGGCGAGACTCATGATATTGGAATTGATGCCAAGCTGCGCCATGGCGATAAAAGCAATCAGCACGCCGATCGGCAGCATGATGATCGCCACCAGCGCGCTACGTACATGCATCAGAAATATCGCGCAAACGAGTGCCACGATGACGATTTGCTCGATAAACACTGCTTTCAGCGTCGCAATGGCGCGATGAATCAGTTCGGAACGGTTGTAAATCGATGCAATCGAAACATCCTGCGGCAGGCCGGATTTGATCTGGTCAATTTTTGTTTCGAGGTCATGAATCACATCCAGCGCATTCTCACCATAGCGCGCTACCGCAATGCCAGAAACAACTTCCCCTTCGCCATTCAGTTCGGTGATGCCGCGGCGCTCACTGGGAACCAGTTCCACGCGGGCAATATCGCGCAACAATACTGGCATACCGGCATGCGCCCTGACCACCAGATTTTCCAGATCACTGATGCTGCCCAAATAACCGTGGCCGCGCACCATATACTCCGTTTCCGCTAATTCGATCACACGCCCGCCGACATCACGATTGCTGGTGGCGATGACTTCGGTGATGCGTTTTAGTGGAATGTCATACGCTTGCAGGCGGCGCGGATCGACCGTGATTTGATAGGTTTTGACAAAACCGCCGACACTGGCGACTTCCGATACCCCGTGCGTGGTAGTTAACTGATAGCGCAAGAACCAGTCCTGGATGGTGCGCAATTCGTCCAGCGTGCGATCCTTGGCGGTGACGATATATTGATAAATCCAACCGACACCGGTCGCATCCGGACCCAGTGCGGGCCGCACATCCCGAGGTAACTGGTTGGCGGCAAAATTCAGATATTCCAGCACGCGCGAGCGCGCCCAGTAAATGTCAGTGCCGTCTTCAAAAATGACATAAATGAACGACACGCCGAACGCGGACTGGCCGCGCACAACCTTGGATCTAGGCACAGCGAGCATGGCAGTGGTGAGCGGATAGGTCACCTGATCTTCAACCACTTGCGGTGCTTGACCGGGATATTCCGTGTAAATAATGACCTGCACATCGGACAGATCCGGAATCGCGTCGATCGGCATTTTCCATACCGAATAGATTCCCCAGCCGACGATAAAAGTTGTACTCAGCAGCACTAGGAAAACGTGCCGGATCGACCATTCGATGATGGTTTTAAGCATGCTAATGTCTCCTAGTGATCGTGAAAGGTAGCCGCTGGCTGGATGCGCACAATGACAAACTCGCCAGCCGATTCTTCGGCAATTTCAAAGATGACTTTCTGGCCGGGCTTGAAGGATTGCAGTAGCGTCGGCTCCAGAAAACGGAAATCCATGGTCATCGCCGGCCATTTCAGACTGTCAATCGGACCGTGCGCGAGCGTGACGGTTGAGTGCGTGAAATCAATTGCTTCAATGCTGCCTTCCCCGCGATACCGCACTTGTGATGGCGACAATACCGCTGAACTGGGTTTGATTTCCTGCTCACTGGACACCGGATAATAGGTGGTATGGCCAAAACTGTTGAGTGCGCTTTTAAAGTTGCTTTCCGCATCGATCAGGAAATTCGCCTTGACCACCACCGCTTCACCGGTCCGAAGTCCGCCCAGTACTTCAGCATAACCATCGGCATGCATGCCCAGCTTCACCGTGCGCGGCTCGAAACGGCCAGCGCCGAGATCAACCAATACCACCCGACGGGTACCGGTATCCAGCACGGCGGAATCCGGTATGGTCAATACTTTGTTTTTGCTGTGAAACGATGCAAATTCGGCGCGCGCATACATGTCTGGCTTGAGCAACCCAGCGGAATTAGGTAGCGCGATGCGCACAATGGCCGTGCGCGTCTCGGGTGTTACCGTCGGATAAACAAATGCCACTGCGCCGTTGAACACTTTGTCGGGATAAGCATCCACCCGGATGGTGACCAACTGGCCGGGATGGATCAGGCCAAGATCCTGTTCGAATACATCGGCCAGTATCCACACGCTCGACAAATCGGCGATTTGATACAACGTTTCTCCCGGCATAAAGCGTTGGCCCATGACGGCCTGCTTTTCCAGCACGATGCCATCGGCTTGCGCACGCAAGGTCATGTACTGCTGCACGTTTCCAGTTTGTTGCAGGCGCCGTAACTCAGTTTCCGCGATATCCCAGTTACGCAATTTTTGTAGCGCACCGGCAACCAGTCGCTGCATGGCGGCACGCACATCCGCATCACCATCGGCGACAGCTTGCAAGCCTCTTACCGCAATCAGGTATTCCTGTTGTGCGGTAATTAATTCAGGGCTGTACACGTCCATCAGCGCATCACCTTTTTTAACCGCTTGCCCGGTGGTGTTGACGTGCAACCGGTGAATCCAGCCTTCAAACTTGGTCACCATGGTGTATTGTTTGCGCTCATCGGTCTGAACCGTCGCCACCGCGTGTACAGTACGTATCAGTTCACGCAATATTGCCGCTTCGGTGCGTACGCCCAGCTTTTGTACTTTTTCCGTGCTGAGGGTCACGATGCTTTGATCCGACGATGGTTCATCGTCTTTGCCTTCATAAACCGGTAGGTAATCCATGCCCATCGGATCTTTTTTAGGAACCGGAGAGGTGTCGGGCAATCCCATCGGATTGCGATAATAAAGAATCTTCTTTTCGCCGTTGGCCGCTTGTGATGAAGTAGCTGCGGCGTTTGTCTGTGATTGCGTATGGCCCCACCAGTAACCTGCGGCCAGCGTGGCAATCAGTGCAATTGCAGCGATAATCAGTTTTGCAATGGTTTGCATAGAAAGCTCCATAATCGGTATCAGTTAGTGCTGTTTTTTGCCAACCAGCCAATCGATTTCCGCCAGTGCTTTGTTGTAATTCGCCATGGCGGTGATGAGATTGGTCTCGTAATCGAATACCGTCATCTGATTATCCAGCAGGGTCAGAAAGTCGACTCGGTTCACCTGATAAGCCGCCAAAGCGGATTCAACCGTCAATTTCGCCTGTGGCAAAATGGCGGTTTGATAGAGTTTTATCGATTTCAGGCTTTGTTCCGCCATAGCAATTTGCTGGCGCAGTCTTGCCGCGACTTCATTTGTTTGCGCCTGGTACAAGCTGGTCGCCTGATCGCGCAATGCTTCAGATTCCATGATACGCGGCTGAATTTTATTACCGCGCCATACCGGTAGATTGACGGCTACCGTCATGCTGACCATGTCGTCGCGCCGGGTACCGTCCAGCGTGTTGTCACGCTGACCATACGATAAGCGTACATCAAAATCCGGGTAATACGCCTTACGTGCCAAATCGACGGACTTCTCGCTGCGTGCAATCAGACTTTGTAATGCCAGCAATTGCGGGCGCTGCGCCAGTGCTTCTTGTTGCAGCGTCTCCAGCATCAAAGGGGCTTCTTGAATATGCAGTGGCATCGGAAGCGGAATCTCGCCCTTGGTGTTTCGCCCCAAGGCACGAATCAATTCCGCCTCAAACACCGGTTGCTCGCGCGCCAGTCCCAACAGCCGGTCCAGCATTCTCGATACTTGTGTCTGCGCTTTCAATACGTCAGCCTGGCTGCCTTGTCCGACTTGGTAGCGCGCTTCAGCAATGCGCAGAAAATGCTCGAGCGTTTGCTTGTTTTTCTCAACCAGCTTGATCATTTCCAGCGTTAGCCCCAGATCAAAATAGGCAGTTTTGAGATTGTGGACGACGCGATTCACAGTTTCATGATAGCCCTGCTCAATTGCTTCCGCGTCCTTGCTGGCAACCTCTTTACGCAAACCACGTTTGCCGGGAAAAGGCAAGCGCTGGGATAGGCCGATCATTTTCATGGTCATATCCTCGCGATTAAATGGCGACGACGCCAACGGCGCATTGATCACGCCTGCTTCGAGCGTCGGATCATCCAGTGCCTCCGCCGGTGCTATGCGATGCTGAGCCGCTTCACGCTCCTGGTGCGCGGCTTGAATTTCCGGGTTATTTTCCAGCGTTTCGGTAATCAAGGTCGGCAGCAGTGTGGTATTGCGCGAGTTGGATGCTGCAAAGGTTTTTTGCGGAATAGATTGCGTAAGAATCGCTGCACCAGTTTTGCTGGCAGCAAGTTCCCGTCCCTGCGCAGCGGTTGTGATCGTGATAACAGTCAACGCAATCATGAACATGCCAGCGCGCTTCACTGTGACCTCCTGATGCAATTGTGTTGCTGCTGCTGCGTGTCAATGACGAATATAAGAAACATGTCAACCTCCTGATAGGTAATCCCATTGGCGCTGCTGTTATTGAAAAAGCACAGCGGATGGTTTGCGATCATGCACCGCTTGCATACCTCTTTTCATAGAGGCGCAGAATAAGTGCGAATAGTGGTTTTTGCCCGGATTACAGGCGGATTTCTACAGGGAGGCAGTCAAAGGAGGGCGTTGCAGTTGTTCTGGTACAAACGAGATGAAGTCGGAATTCAATGAAATGATAGTGGAAGTATCAATACTCAGCACGGGCGCCGCATAATCCGGCAGAATCGGTGTGTTACTGAAGGCATCGCAGGAAGCGTCGCTGCACGGCAGGCTGGCAAGCGCATGATCAGCTGCGCTGTTAGCCGTTTGTTTATGACAATCATCGTGATGATGGTTGTCGACAGTGATCGTTGATTGATCATGATGATTGTTGTTCTGTACACATACCGACAAAGCAGCTGCTGCCGCGCCTTGTACGGGCAGCCATAGCATGAAAAAAAACAATATCCACTGGTAGTTGTGTACTTTCATGTTTTTTATTATAAACAATTTCCACTTTTTAGCGAGATAAACTTATTTGAACAAGATGATCCGTTACAAAAAGAAGTGGTCTCGCAAATTTGGACAGCCGGATAAGTGTTAACCTGTAGTAATCGCGACCCGATTTGACTATAGCTCTTTGTAAGCTGTGCTTCAGCTTCGGCTAAATAGGAAATTCTGGCACAACCACACCGAACGGACTCCGGATGGAGAAACGAAGATTGCGCGTTTGCGTAATTCATTGGAAACACGAACCTGGGCAAAAGCCGGCTGTTCCAGAGCGAAAGTGGTGATCTCCGGCTGTTTCCACCGCTGACTGATAGCGATAGAAAGTATCGCGTGAAAAAACCATCATATTGCAAGTGTGGGATACATTGCCAAGCTCGATTGCCAGATTCAGCAGACCGAGCTTGTGTTTGATGACATTCTGTTGAAAACTACTCATGGGATTACTCCTTTGCGCTTGCGCGCTTCATTGATAAAGATTCACACCTCTATCAAGCTGGGTAATCCCGCCTCTTGGCAAGACCCTGCTGTCAGATCAAGTCTGAACTACTACTGTAACTACATTGCAGGTTTATTATCTAGCTCCCAATGAGTTTCGTTTCCAGTGACGGCAGTCCCATTAGTCATTTGTTTTGTGGCTAACTTCCTATAAAAACACGCCAATTCTGTGTTTTTCTTTATTTCCTTCTTGTATTCTCGTATGTTGGCGGTCGTGCTAGATTGGAAATCTTGTGCTCTTTTCCCATACATATAAACATGAGGTTTTGTTTCGTATGCTTTTAACGCACGTTCTTGTTCTGCCAATTTTTGCTTAGCCTGTGCAGCAGAATTTTCATAGTATTCTGCCAATGCAGCATGGTCTTTTTTGCTGATTTTCGATTCGCCAGCAATCATTGGATTGATCTGTGCGCATGCTGCCAAAATAATCGATGAAACAAAGGGGATAATCAATTTAAGTATCTTCATAATTTATACTCTTCATAAAAACCATGATTGTATCATAGTTTACAAATTATTCACAAATTATTCACATATACTTCACAAGTAATTCACAGATAATTCACAAACGTATATTATATAAAGACCTTTGTATAGCCTACGAAAATTTTTCTGTAGCCACAGAGAAGATTTCCAAATGACATTTGTCTCGCGTGTCGGCGTCTGAGCCAACGCTGTTGCGGCGGATTTACGCGACAACTGCGTTGTCCAGGTTTATTTCCTTGCCAGACAAATCGTATGTGGCAAGCTTTCGTGGGCCATACATGATGGCCATGCCCACTTGGTACGGTACTCTGGCTTCACATCGTGGCAGCGATGGCGGTCTGCTGGGATCTGAAGCTTCAAACCTTCAAAGCTGACACAGTTATCATGACCAACCACGCGCTCATAGCGCTCGCACAGGATATCCGCAAGCTGTCCGTCGATTCAGGGTACAAAAGCCGTTTCTTCTTCTGCGGCTGATTGCTTAAACTCGGCATTGAAAGCAGGCATATAGACTTCTTTAGGATACCCATTGACTGCTGCCATATCAGTAATGCCAGCTAATGCCAACTCCTTAGGTAACCGCTTCTGATGCGTACGAAACATCTGGCAACTCGCTACCCACGCGCTTCTTCAAATCTCATCTTCCTGTTCCCCTGTAGCCATTCTGTCCATTTCATTTGTAATCCTCCCGGGTATCCGTATACAACCGGACAGCTTATTTGTTCGCTACACTGAATAAATCATCGATTGCATCGAGAAATTGATTCCATTACAATCCAATGCAACATTGTTGCGTTTATATTTAACTATGCTTAATCAGTTACACATCACCGCTGAAGATATGATTCAGCGGAATGGAGGCCGGGCGACGGCAGGCAGAATTGGCATACTGGCTATTTTGCTGGCTGAACAGCAAGCGATGACACATCGGGAAATTGAGCAGCGTTTACCGGGGACATTGCAACTGGATCGGGTGACTTTGTATCGCGCGCTGGAATGGCTTGCCGGGAAAAATCTGATCCACAAGGTAACCAGCGATGACCGGGTGTGGCGCTATCATGCTAACCGTGAAGTGCATAATACGCATCAACACGCGCACTTTAAATGTACCTGTTGTGCACAAGTGATTTGCCTGGATGATTTAACGATTGAACGAAACTGGCATTTGCCAGCGGGCTATCGATTTCAGGAAATCGAATTAACGGTAAAAGGTTTGTGTGCCGACTGTGGCTGAAAAAGCTTATGTTGCAGGAAATCGGGAGATTTTCTGTCGTTGTACAATCAGTTTGAAACTTCAATGATACGCAAAAGCTTATTTCTATTTTTAACGCTCGCATTATTGTCTGTGCCGGTCTTTTTGATGGCGCATGCTTTCACGCATTTTGCACAAACCGATGTGCTCGATGTTGCTGAAACCGAAAGTGATGAAGGTGTTGATCTCGATGAAGTCTGCTTGGAGTGCCTGGCACTTGCTGCACTAAACATTATTTTGATCGCTGCAGGATTCTTCCTGGGCGATTCACCATCTCGCCGCCGTTTGTCATTCTGGGCGAGGGAATGTCGTTCTGACAACCCAATCCTTCCCTACCATTCACGCGCACCGCCGTTTCACATTCTTTGATTTATTAAGCAGTTAATCCTGATCTGAATCAACTATCAGGCAGTCTATGGGCTGCCATGATGTGTATTCATTATTGGTGATTGATCAGTTCCATTGATGCAACTCAGTTGCATAACAAACACCCTATTAAATTAGAAGAGCGGTATGGATTATTCTGATCCCAAATTAAACAATGCCGGCAGGCTGTATCAAGGTGTGCTCCTTAGATCAACAGTAGTCATCCTGGTATTTGTACAGCTGGAGATATCCATTGTTCACGCACAAAGCGTTAATAAGAACATCGAGCTACCAGGTGTCGTGATTACCGCGCCCACTACAAGCTCGGCTGAATCGGACGGAATCAAGGCGGATATTATCGTGCAAGGTGATCGTCTGCGCCGGAACCGTGAGACTAATCTGGGCGATACGCTATCGCACGAACTGGGGGTTTCTTCGACCAGTTTCGGGCCCGGCGCTGGTCGTCCGATTATTCGAGGCCAAGATGGACCGCGCGTGCAGGTATTGGAGAATAGCATTGGCACCGGCGATATTTCAACGATCAGCCCGGATCATGCGGTGGCTACAGAAACATTGAGTGCTTCGCGCATCGAAATCCTGCGCGGACCGTCTACGTTGCTCTATGGCAGCGGTATATCGGGTGGCGTGGTTAACGTAGTGAACGAGCGCATTCCGGAGCGTTTGTTCCAGACACCGCAAGCTAACTTTGAAGGACGCTTCAACTCCGCGTTGGAAGAGCGCAGCGGCGCACTGACGGCATCGGGAAGTATGGGTCGAATGTCCTGGAATATCGAAGGCGTCAAAAGAAAAACCAATGATGTCCATATCCCTGGCCGTGCCGATATCAATGATCCCAATAGCAGTGTCGGTTTCATCAAAAACAGTGCGATTGATTACAGTAATTTGTCGGTGGGCAGTGCGTATATTGGGGAGCGCGGTTTTATGGGGGTGTCGATTTCACGGTTGGATAATTTTTACGGCATTCCCGGTGCGGAAGGCGCAAAAATTGATATGGGCCAGACCCGCTATGGCTTGGCCGGTGATCTGGATAATCCGCTCAAGGGGTTTGAACAACTGAAAGTACGCTTCAATTATAACGATTACCGGCATAATGAATTGACAGAGCATGAAATCGGTACTCGATTTAAAAACAGGGAATTGGAGGGACGTGCAGAATTGGCCCATACGCCGATAGCAAACTGGCAGGGCATCATGGGCATTCAATTGCAAAACCGTGATTTTTCCGCAAAGGGTGAAGAGGCGTTTGTGCCACCCAGTTTGTCGCAATCCGCCGGATTATTTATGCTTGAGAAGCGCCGTTGGCAGCGTTGGCAATTCGAAGCGGGTGGGCGTTTTGAGCGTACCATGCATAATCCGCATGCGGAACTGCTGCAAACGCGCGACTTCAATCTATATAGTATTTCCGCGGGGGGGGCCTGGAAATTTATCGATGGCTATCAGATTGACTTGACCGCCACGCGCGGACAACGTGCGCCGAGTACTGTTGCCCTGTATGCCAACGGTTTTCATGTGGCCACCAACACGTTTGAGCAAGGGGATCAAGCGCTGACTAAAGAAACTTCCAATAACTTCGACATTGCGTTGCAAAAAACCGCAGGCATGGTCACAGGAAAAGTGAATGTATTCTACAACCATGTCAAAGATTACATTTTTCAGCAAAGCCGCGATAGCAATGGCGATGGGATCGCCGACAGGGTTAATGATGAAGGCGTGCTGGATAGTCATGGTGCTTTTCTGGTGCAGGATTTTGCACAAACCCGTGCAAAATTTTACGGCCTGGAAGCGGAAGCCGTTGTGACATTACTACCCGAAATGCTTAATTTACGTTTATTTACCGATATCGTTTATGGCAAGCTGAAGGATAACGGCAATATTCCGCGGTTGACGCCGCAGCGATTTGGTTTTGATGTCGATTTCAAAAAAAATGCTTGGTCGGCTAATTTCAACCTGACGCGTGTAGTTAAACAGGATCGTGTGGCTGTGCTGGAAACGGAAACCCCCGGCTATACTTCTATGAGCGCAGAAATGAGCTATCACATGAAACTTACCAAGTCTGTCAATTACACCCTCTTCTTGCAGGGCAGGAATTTGCTGGATAGTGACATGCGCGTTAATACCTCTTTTTTGAAGGATATTGCACCACTGCCAGGACGCGCCATTGTTGGTGGAGTTAGAGGGTCTTTTTAACAGACCGTTGAATATAAACTGAGCAAGTCCTTCTGGTTAATAGGGTGAAAAAATTGCATAATACCTCCGAATCGCTTCTTCGTTCGTAATCCTGGATAAAGCAAAATCGGTAAATTCAACCTGACATGGCAAAATGGTTCAAACAGTTTCTTTTGGGATGTGTGATCGGTTTGCTGGGGGTGCTGGGGTATTTTTTGCCGCTTGAAGAAAAATTTGGTTTATCCTGGTTATTTCATCTACGCGGTGCGATAACTGCACCCACGGATGTGGTGGTCGTTGCAATCGATCAACCTTCCGCTACGCAATTGGATTTATCGATTAAACCCAGATTGTGGCCTCGCGCTATCCACGCTCGCCTAATCGATAAACTTGCGAAAGCTGGCGCGCGCATCGTCATTTTTGACCTTATTTTTGATACACCGAGTGCCATACCCGAAAGCGATGCGCAACTAGCGCATGCTATTCAAGCCGCGGGTAATGTCGTACTGACTGAGCGATTGGCTTATCAGGACTCGAAATTACTCATCGACCGCAACAATTCTTTACGCCATCGCATTATCCAGGAAGGTTCCGCGCAACTCTTGCCACTGATTGCAGATGCCGCAAAAGCGCGTGCGCCTTTTGCATTGCCTAAAGCGGAGCGAATCAACCATTATTGGACCTTTAAAGCGAGTGCCGGAGATATTCCCACAATACCTGTGATTGCGCTGCAAATGTTTACCTTGCCGATTTACAATGATTTTGTTCGATTGCTGCATGCGGTAGATCCGGCATTAGCCAGGCAGATACCTGCGCAAGCGCATGGCATCGATATCGAGGATTTAGTCTTCAAGTTGCGCCATACTTTTGTTGATCAACCCCGAATAGCCCCAGAAATACAAGCGGCGCTCAATCTTGATTCCAAAATAAGTCTTGCCGACAAAAAGCTGATGACTTCATTGCTCAACTTATATACTGGTCATGAAAAGAACTATCTGAATTTTTATGGCCCACCGCGCAGTATTACCACCGTACCTTATTATCAGGTGTTACAACTTGGTGAAGGACGTGCTGTGGAAGCTCTGCTGCAAGAGATTGACTTTAAGGATAAGGTCGTTTTTGTCGGATTCTCGGGAGCAACCCAATCTGAGCAGGACATCGTTCGCGATGATTACCATACGGTATTTTCCAATACCAACGGACTTTTCATCAGCGGTGTCGAAATTGCAGCGACGGCTTTTGCCAATTTATTGGAGAATAAGCCCGTCAGACCGCTGCCTCTTCCGGGTAGCTTAGCTTTTTTATTCCTATTCGGCTTATTTGCCGGCGTTGCCTTACAAATATTGCCATCCCGCAGCACCATTGCGGTGGGCATCTCTGCTATATTCGTCTATACCTTCATTGCCTATTCTTTCTTCAAAGAAGCGGCGATCTGGTTGCCATTGATCGTTCCAATCTTGCAGGTTATATTGGCTTTAATGCTGGCCTGGGTATTAAAAATCCTTGCACTTGAGACATTTGTCGGTGGCTCTGGTCCTGACGAAGCGCTGGATCAGATCATCAACAATAACAAGGGACGGTTTTATGGCCCATGTTTGGCAACGGATATTGCAGGCTACACAACGCTATCGGAATCCATGAATCCATCGGACCTTGAAAAGCTGATGGTGAGTTATCGTACCCTGTTGGAGGATACGATCAGCCGGCATATGGGAAGGATTATGGATACCACGGGAGACTCATCCCTGTCAGTGTGGATCAAGGAGTCTGTCAATCCGTTTGTGGGGTTGCTGTTTAAGTGGATCAACAAACCTGTGAATGTGGATGTACGGACTGAAGCATGCCGGGCATCACTCGATTTAAGTGCTGCGGTTGAGCATTTTAATAAATCACATAGCCCACCGCTGCCGACTCGAATTGGTTTGCATTTCGGCAGCATGTCGATGAGCGAAAAAGATGGGGTTTACAGGGTTACAGGCGATGTCGTAAACACAGCGAACCGAATTCAAGGTGCGAATAAAGTTTTAAAAACGCGTATTTTGCTATCGAGTGATGTGCTGGATGGACTGAATGGTTTTCTAGTACGCCCATTAGGCGAATTTTTATTGCCTGGAAGACTACATCCGGTCAATTTGTTTGAACTCATTACTTACCAACAATTGGCCAGTAAAGAACAAGTGTGGTTATGCGAAATTTTCGCACAAGCCTTAAGTGCCTATCAGTTACAAGCATGGGCTGAAGCCGGTCAAGGCTTTGACGATATTCTCCAGGTGTTTCCTGCCGATGGCCCTGCGCAATTCTATCTTGCATTATGCCAGCGATACAAAAACGAGCCTCTCCAAAGCGCATGGAATGCTATCTCAAGAATAGACAGCAAATAATCAACCCAGATTTTCCATTAAATGCAACCAATCCCATGAACTATTTGAATCATTAGAATTTTTAAAAGGGGGATGCATACATGTTTGGTTCATGGCTTTCAGATGCACTTTTTATTGCAATCATTCTCATCGCGTACATGAATAAATTTTTTTTTATGAAAGGTGGAATGATTTTCAAAATGAACGGTATTTTTCCCCAGAAGATTGGAAATAGAGAGGAGGATAGCAAATGGGCTTTGCGTATCTCTCACTTAACTATCATTATGATTTTAATATTCGTTATATATACATTTACGCTATACCTTCAGCAGGAATCAGATAAGATCCAACAACAAATAGGGAATTTGCGATGACTCAAAGAATGTTAACAAATCAGGAAATCACTGAAATAGCAGGCACTGTTGCATCAAAAATTGAAGAAACTGGTTCTGTGTTTAATGCGATGAATGATTTGACTACTAATGGTGTTCCTAAATAAATGAGGTAATCCCCCGGCTATGCCGGGGGACTGATAAAGGTTTGACCGAGTGGAATGGTCACCTTGATTCTTTTAGCTTGACCAAAAGCTAGGAGAATCAGATGGGAGATTACCAGAGACTGACGCATACGACATGGGATTGTAAGAATCACGTAGTATTTATTCCGAAGAAACGAAAGAAGATGCTATTTGGGGCAATTCGTAAGCATCTGGGAAAAGTGCTGCATGATTTGGCGGAGCAAAAGGGGTGCGAAATATTGGAAGGGTACTGGATGCCAGATCACATACATATGTGTATAAGTATACCGCCGAGATATTCGGTATCGCATGTAATAGGTTACATCAAGGGGAAGAGCGCGATATCGATAGCGCGCCGATTTATGGGGAAAGCAAAAAGCTTTACGGGCGAAAATTTCTGGGCACGAGGTTATTTTGTATCAACAGTCGGATTGGATGAAGAGATGGTTAGGGAATACATCCGTAACGAAGAGAAGGAGGATGAACATTATGATCAGCTCAAACTTGGTATTTGATGCTGCCTTTAGGCAGCGCCAGCCTTCGCCCCTTTGAGGGGCTAACAAATATAAGCCTCCGGCTTTGCCGGAGGTGATTTAACTATCATTACTTGATGTATTTATCCATAACATAATGTTTTGATGGCACCCTGAACACGAATCGAACGTGCGACCTACCCCTTAGGAGGGGGTTGCTCTATCCACTGAGCTACCAGGGCACAGTGGGTATTTTACGCTAATATCACGCCATGCATAAACCTGATCAGCCGAATCCCTTAAATCCAGTCGTTTCAAAAAAATTACCCAAAACGGTGGTTGTCCTTGGATTAGTCAGTTTCTTCAATGACTTTGCTTCGGATATTGTCGTGCCGCTGATTCCGATACTATTAGCGACTGTGCTGGCGGCCGGGCCGATTGCGCTGGGATTGATCGAAGGGGTTGCGGATGCATTGGCTTGTTTTCTGAAGTTATGGTCGGGGCGGCATTCCGATGTAATGAGCGGGCGGCGCAAAGGTTTGGCGTTAGCGGGCTACACGCTCTCCAATCTGGCGCGGCCATTGCTCGGACTGGCGGGTTCGTGGGGTACGGTATTATTGCTGCGCAGTATTGATCGTGTCGGCAAGGGTTTACGTAGTGCACCGCGTGATGCGATGGTAGCCGGTGCGACGTCATCGCATATGCGTGGTTATGCGTTTGGTTTTCATCGGGCTTTGGATAATGCAGGAGCGGTCGCAGGTGCATTGGCGGCGGCGGCTGTGCTGGCTTGGTCTGATTTAAGCTTGAGTGAAGTGATTCTATGGTCGGCGATTCCCGGTTTTGTCGCGGTGGCGCTGTTGGGTGCAGGCGTCAAAGACGAGAAAAACAGTCAGACTCAATCTGTAGAATTACCGCGAGTGCTTCCGCCGCTGCGCTGGTCGGCATTATCTGTGCCAATGCGGCATTATTTATGGGTATTGATGCTATTCACCTTTGCACGCGCTTCCGAAACTTTTATTTTGTTATTCGGTCATGAATTAGGTATTGGCGTTGTCGAGTTACTATTGCTTTGGGCGACGCTCAATCTTGCCAAAGCGATTACTGCGACGCAGGGTGGGCAATTGGCGGATCATTTCGGGCGCGGTGCTTTGATTTTGATCGGTTGGTCGGCGCTTGCGGCAACGTTTCTAATGTTAAGCCAAGTAACAACCGGCATTGGACTATGGGTAGTGAGTATTTTCTATGGCTTGCTGATAGGCATGAGTGAAGGTGCAGAGCGCGCACTGATCAGCGATTATGCATCGCCCGACGAACATGGCACGGCGTTTGGCTGGTATCATTTGGTAAGCGGTATTGCCGCTATCCCGGCGGGATTGCTGTTTGGGGTAATATGGCATGTATACAGCGCGGCAGCAGCATTTTTATTTGCCAGCCTGTTAGCACTTTTGGCTACGTTGTTGTTGCGCTTGTGGGCTTGGCCGGTTCGACATCAAAATGACTCATAAGGACGGATAAATAGGATGGAATGGTTTGCGATTATTTTGTCGGTGATTGCGTTGGGATTCATGTTTTGGTTTTTTTCCGGAAATAAAAAGTCACTCAAGCCGGGTCAGTCCGCTCCTGATTTTAAGCTGACGGATCAGCATGGAAAAACACATACGCTGGCCGATTTTCAGGGAAAATGGCTGGCTTTATATTTTTATCCAAAAGACGATACACCCGGGTGTACTAAGCAGGCCTGCGCTTTTCGTGACGGCTTCCAGGAACTGACGGATCTGGGTGCCGAGGTGGTTGGCGTGAGTGTCGATGGCACGAGCAGCCATGCCGACTTTGCTAAAAAATATCATCTGCAATTTCCATTACTGGCAGACACTACAGCAGAAACAGCGGCGCGTTATCATTCCCTGACTAACCTGGGTATTGTTAAATTTGCCAGACGCAATACATTTCTGATTGATCCGCAGGGAAAAATTGCACGCATGTATTTGTCGGCCAGTGCGACGCGTAACTCCACTGAGGTGGCTAACGATTTAAAACGTTTACAAGCAGCATAACAAGCGCGGAATTTCCAAGAAAAGTGATGTTTTTTTGATTTCCATCAACAATTGAAATTTCGTTCCAGACAACATGCAGGGAACGGTACTGAAAGGAGACAGGATGGCAAATTTTACCGAAGACCAACTGGTGCGGCTTAAAGCTGCATTGCATAAGCGTTACCTGGATTTACAGCAAGAAGTGCGCAACGAACTGGCGCATACCAAGGATATTCATGATCTTGAGTTGGCAGAATATTTGAATAATATACCGGATGATATCGATACAGCGTTGGTTGACCGGCAGATTAACGAGATGCGCGAATTGGAAATGTCGATGAAATATCTGAGTGAACTGGAATTCGGCGATTGTATTGATTGCGGCAATGAGATTAGCTTTGAGCGGTTGCTTGTATATCCGTCAGCGCAGCGTTGCATTCAATGTCAGAGCGCATATGAAAAAGCGTTTTTGAAGGAATCGAATCCTTCGTTATAGTCAGGGGCATTTCTTTTCCCGCATTTCAATTAACAGCCTGTTAGGCGTTGGCTCTAAGCAGAATCAGGATGGCGCCGCCGCCGCCATCCTCAGGTCTGGCTTGACAGAAAGCCAGTACATCCGTACGTTGCATCAACCAATTTCCGATTCGGGCTTTCAAAACCGGCTCGCGGTTTTTTGATGTCAATCCTTTGCCGTGAATGACACGAACGCAACGAAAATTTTTGTGCACGCACTCATCCAAAAAAAAGCTTAACTCCTGCCTGGCTTCATCACGCGTAAAACCATGCAAATCCAGATTGTCCTGGATTCCCCAGTGACCGCGGCGTAACCGCCGTAATGTTTGATGCGGCATGCCAGGACGCACATAAGACCATGCATCGCCCGCTTCAATTTCGACAGCAATATGGTCTGAAAGCGCATCTGCGGATGCGGCTTGTTCTTGATAGCTGACCTTTCTGGGAATCGGCGGGATTTTTGAATCGCTGGAGATCACTTTATCGGAGGCGGGTAGTGGCGCTACATCACGCATTGCCGCGCGAAACAAAGCCATTTCGTCACTTTCTTTGTCCCAATCCTTTTTCGACATCCCGCCACTATATTGCTGATTCGTTTTTGCTTACTTTAAATCATCGAGATATTTTTCGGCATCCAATGCCGCCATGCAGCCGCTGGCAGCACTGGTTACCGCCTGGCGGTAGATGTGATCCTGTACATCACCTGCGGCAAATACACCGGGTATGCTGGTAGCTGTCGCATTGCCCTGACCACCACTGTGAGTCACAATATAGCCGTTTTCCATGTGCAGTTGTCCGGTGAAAATATCGGTATTGGGTTTATGGCCGATCGCGATGAAAACACCCTGCAAGTCGATTGTTTGCGTGGAATTATCTTGCGTGCTTTTGATACGCATACCAGTCACGCCGGATTGATCGCCCAGCACTTCATCCAAGACATGATTCAGCGCCAATTTAATATTGCCGTTGCGAACTTTATCCATTAGTTTGTCGATCAGGATTTTTTCCGAGCGAAACTGATCGCGCCGGTGAACCACCGTTACGCTGCGTGCAATATTGGCAAGATAAAGCGCTTCTTCCACCGCAGTATTGCCGCCGCCAATTACGGCAACATCCTGTCCTTTATAGAAAAAGCCGTCACAGGTTGCGCAGCCGGACACGCCCCGCCCCATAAACGCTTCTTCCGAGGGCAACCCCAGATATTGCGCAGAAGCGCCAGTAGCAATAATCAGCGCATCACAGGTATAAGTTCCCTGATCGCCGATTAGCGTGATCGGCTTCTCCGCCAGCTTCGCCGTATGGATATGATCAAAAATGATTTTGGTATCAAAACGCTCCGCATGTTTCTGAAACCGCTCCATCAATTCCGGGCCTTGTACGCCCATCGCATCAGCCGGCCAATTGTCCACATCAGTCGTTGTCATTAACTGCCCGCCCTGCGCCAATCCGGTAATTACAACCGGATTCAGATTGGCGCGCGCCGCGTAGACCGCAGCGGTATAACCCGCTGGTCCGGAGCCCAGGATAAGCAATGAACTATGTTTGGTTGTCATAATTTATTTATGCAGTAAATCGAGAACAATATTGTACTCGTAAATGGGAAAATTGCCTTGCTGGTTTACCTCTTTGGCGATCATGACCGACTGTTCCGCCGCGGATTTATTGTTCAACAAAAAATCCGTCTTATTGAGTGCTTCATTCGGAAAATACATTTGTGTCGTCAATGCACGGTAGCCTTGCTTGGAGATTTTGAAGTGAATATGCGGCGGCCTGATCCAGTCCATGCTGGCGGGATAAGCGCCGGGCATGACTGTTTTAAAGCGGAACAAACCGCTGGCATCGCTTCTGATAATCGCCCAGCCCTGGAAGTTTTCATCCAGCTTTGCCGTGTTGGGATCGCGCGGATGACGGTAACGACCATTGGCATCCGCTTGCCAGATATCCAACAGCGCCTTGTCAATGGGATTTCCGGCGCTATCCGTCACCTGACCGCTGACGATAATGTGCTGACCTTGAGCGATGCCCGTATGTCCATCGATTTGCGTCAAATCAGCATCTTTATCGCGCTGATCGTTTACCGGATAGAACGGCCCTTCCGTTTCACTGGGAGTCGACATGATCGCCAACACTTTACCGAAACTGTTGCTGAAACCAAACACGCCGCTGGCCATGCTGCCCAGCAGGCTTAGTTTAACCATGCGTCTTCTGGAGATTGTTTTCATGATGGTATTCGTATGAAAATTGCTGCTTTATCACAGCGGATACAAGCGATATTAACATCGATTCAATTTTATCGGCCTTTCCGCACATTACACTTGGCAAATAGCCAATGTTTACGGATTCTTCGCTTGCTCCCCGGTGCCGACAGGCCGTTGAAAATTATTTTCGAGGCAGCCAATACCAGACAAAAGCAGGCGAGAAAGCGCAACTCGTGCATAATCAATGCGCACTATCGGCAAGCTTACCCGCAGCAAGCTGCGGGGTGTAGGCTATTGATGGCTGGTCGTTTTATCAGACCCCAATTCCTTGACAAGGTTGGGATCAAATTCAGGCGGGTTATCGATGGGTGGAATGGCGTCAGGGCATTTTTTTGCGTACGCCGACCGCTGAACCGCATCGTACTCGCTTTTCAGCTGGGTATATTCAGCTTCTTGTTCTTTGGTTCCGCCCAGCGCAAACAGTGCCGCCCATGACAGCGACAAATCCGTACCGAGCGTCCATTTGTCTTTCGTTGCGCCACCGCCGCTTTGTTTCCCCATTAATTGACCGACTCTGGTTTGAATGCGTGCAATTTCTGCGGATAGCTCATCACACGTATAATTCTGAAATTGTGCGGGTGAAATATAAGCTGTGTGATAATTTCCTGATGAGGTTGCACAACCTGGTAGCGTGGTAGCAGCAGTCAAAAACATAGCCGTAATTAATCTTTTCATGACACCCATCCTTTCCGCATTTTTTAGTTTGCGAGTTTACCCGCAGGAAAATTTTAATTCTTTGATACCGATTTTTAAATTGTACACTGTTATCTGTGTTCTCAGCTTTATCAGGCTGTTGAAAGCCGGAGCAACATGCGTACTGATTGTGCATTCACAACTGCATTTTCTCAACTAGTACCGGCGGATTCAAGTCAAATCAATCTAAACTATTTTCACCCATCAGTAGTGCCAGGAATTTCTCGCGAGTTGCGCTCGATGCATCGCGGTAGAGCTTATATTGGGCATGCTGATCCGGTTGTTCCGGGTTGATCTCGATACCCCATAGCGGGGCCAAGGTCATGGGTAAATTGGAATAACGTACATCCACGAGAACATTGGGTTGCTGTGGCCGAATGGCAAGGAATCCCGCCGAGAAATGGTTAAAGCGTGCAATATCCTTCGCCAGTACCGATGATGCCGGCAATGCGCTCAAGTCGCGCTCCAGAACAAATTTTTCAACGGATTCCCCCGGGTAAATACGAGGTTCGGAAAATAAGCCGACACGAATGGCGTCCACGTATAATTTACCTTCAAATTGATAGATGGAGCGCCATAGCACCAAATTGGCGAGTGTGGGCTTCACCAAGTGTTTTTCCGCGTGTTGTCCTCTTTCGGCAATCAATGTTTCAGCCACTGTTTCGGCGCGTTGCAATTGTACCCAGCCAAACGACAGGTAAGCAGCGGCCAGCAATAATCCAACGCGCGCCGCCGTGTGACTGTATTTCCTGAAAGCGATCACCCCAGCAATCAGCAAGATCAACGTAAAAGCCGGATCCAACACAGAAATGATATTCAACGCCACGCGTTCATCGCTGACCGGCCACAGTAAGTGCGTACCGTAGCTGGTAAACGCATCCAGTACGCCACTCAAGCAGTAACCTAGAAAAGCGAATAAATACAGGCGGGAAAAAGCTAAGCGTCTGCGCAAAAAAGGCCACAGCAGCAATGCTGCAACCAAAGCACCCAGCGGTACAAAAAACAGCGAGTGCGTAAAGTGCCGGTGAAATTCGATCGTGAGTAGCGGATCATTCGATGATTGAATCAGAATATCCGCATCGGCAACGATGCCGGCAAAAAAACCGATACCGGTTGCCAGACGTGTTTCCTGTTGCTTGGCACCCGACTGTGCCATGGTGGCGCCGAGCAATCCTTGGGTCAACAAATCCATCTACTGGGTTCCTTTATCTATATAGACTTAATTCCGCTAAGCTAGCGCTCATCCAGCAACGAGCCAACCAATTTAGTCTCAATTTCCTGGAATTGCGGATTATTATTGCGAGCGACAGAAGCTTCCTGCCAGGCAGGATTCTGACGTAAGGCACTGGTTATCTTGTGCCAATTTTCTGGTAGTTTCTCGCTATCGGCTTTATCGACATGCAAGGTATCCTGCGCCGCATGGCCGCGGTGCATCAGTTTTTTCAGCAAGTGTTTTTGGCGCAAATACAATATTTGCAGCGTGGTCTCATCGGCGCATTGCCATTTGGCGCCTTTGACAGTTGCCTTGATTTCGTCACCATAGCGTCTGAAGGTCGACCAACCGGCACCGGCAATGGCACCCAGTGCACTGGCCGCACCCAGGCTCATGCCGCCTACCATCAAATCAATACCGGCGCCCGCGGCGGCACCTTTGGCTGCAGCGCTGCCGACATCTAATCCATAGGCTTTCAGGATGCCGGGTGCAAAAATGTCCAACTGCCATTGCCCATCGCTGACCGGGATTTTCTGAATCGCGACATCCCTATCCGAGAAATTGAAAATGACTAATAAATCGTGCAAACAACGTTGCTCGGCCTTGCGGACAAAATCATGTAGTCGATTTTCGGTCAGCGAACCAGCAATCAAATTATTCTTAGCTGCCCTGCTTTCGCGATAGCAAGCGACGTTCACAATCAGCTCAGTCACCCGCTTGGCGCCCGATAGACAGAGTTGATTCCATAAGGTTGCGCGGTAATCAATCAATTTCTGCAGTGGGGTGTAGTGAGATTCCACCAATGTCTGTATTTTTTGATAAAGCCGCTTTTCGGCCTCAAAAGAAAACGCCACGGTATCAAATTCAAGTGTAGCGTGCATGTGATAGACCGCCAGGTGTTGCCGCCATTTGGTGAGTTCCGGCTGGTGTTCGGCGATAAAGTTAAAGACCGGAATGATCGGCTTGGCAGATTGCGTCAGTATATCCAGTTCCAAGCGGTATTTTTCCAGAAATGGCTCACGCACGTCGATGACATATAAAAGAATATCGCTACGCAACACCTGACGGATCACTTTGGCTTCCTGTTCCAATGGATCGTTGACGGCAACATGCGTGACAAAATGCTCCAGTATCTGCGCAGGTAACAATAGTCTTGATTTTGCTTGCAGTTTCTTGATGTGCGCGAATAAAGCCCTGGAATCTTCTAAGCCGGGCGTGTCATACAAATTCAGAATCGGCTCATTGTCAGCGGCAATGGCCGCTTGTTCAACATGCCGCGTGGTACCCGCTGCATCTTCAATAACGCCGAATTCGGTACTGCGCAGCATGGTGCGGATCAGCGATGTTTTGCCGGTATTGGTATGTCCGACCACGGCAATATTCAATAATGTATGATGATCCAGGCGATGAGGATTTTTGGCGATCATGATTTATCGGGTAATGACATGTTCTGCCGGAATGCCGCAGGCTTCCGCCAGGCGAAACCAGGCGAACTCACGCGCACTCGCTACCGGAGCCGATGACTTGCTCAACAGGATGAGCCAGGGTTTCTCGTTGCTGCTGTCGACCAGTTCCTTGATCAGGCGTTGCACACCGCGATCAGGCAAACGATGCGCTGCCACGCCGAGCAATAACGGACCGCCAAGATTTTTTATCAGCGCGATGGCTTCATCGTGAGAGTTCTGATCGACGATATTCAAGCGGCAAGTGACCGATTCAGGCCAGTGCGTTGCTGTATCCAGTTCAATGCCGAACGCCTGCGCATCGGTTGGAATGGCGACATTGGCCGGCGGCAGCGTCACTTCGGCAGGCTTGGCGCCGGCGTGCGGATCGGCATCAACAACCTCGACCTTAACTTCGCGCCCCATCAAGCGCTGACGTAATTCAATATAGTAAGGCAAATACAGATCCAGCTTGAATCGGTATTCACGCCATTTTTGCATGATTACTGAGAAGCCAAGCACCAAAAGACGCGGCAATATGCCATAAACCAACAGTGTGCCAATCAGGAAGGTAGCCCACTCGGTGCGTGTCTCGGCGTCCTGCTTGCCAGCTCCTATTCTGCTCGCAATCGTTTGCGAATCGTCCGGTATTGTCAATCCCATCGCTTGCAGCGGCGTACCGAGAATTTGTGTGAGCCTGGGCAAACTGCTGTCCGGCAATAATGTGGTACCCCAAATGAAATTATATTGCTTGGCCAACATCAACAGTATCAGCAAAACCATGCCGGCGCTTAAATAAACCAACCAGAATTGATGTGTCAACACGCTGATGCGCCATTTACCGACATCGCCGGTTAAGCAGCTTTCCCACCAGGCGTGCGATGCCAGCGATGCAATCGTCGGATCTTTCTTATGCCGGTAAGGCAGCCAACTGGCCAATTGCGCCACGATGCCGCTGCTCAGACTCTGCAAATTCAAAGCGATACCCGACAGCCACAGCAACAGGGAAATCAAATTAAATCCCAGCAACACCGCCAATAACCAGTAAATATTCAGCGTGGCGGATTCACTGACCGCTTGACTTGCGGCCAGTCCACCCAGAATCACTGCAAGCGCTAGACAAATTCGACGAGCGCGGATGAATTGCAGGCGCGGTTGCTGCAATGCATCGTTCAGCGTGTTTTCCTGAATCAGCCGCTTGGCGCGTGTATTCAAGCGCTGGATGAAATCGGTGTAATTAAAATCACCGCCGGCGGTCTTTGGCATATCCTGAATACTGGCGTATGACAAATCTTCTGCTTTGGCGGACTCTATCTTGCGTATTTGTTCGATGCGCACCAAATCAGCGAATGTATATCGCTTTACTGACATGGGGCAATCCATTCCGAAAAAATGACATTCAGGGTACTACGGTTGGTGATGTATATGTGTTTCACAGGTATTCAAGGAAAATTTGCCCGGATTTTCAGCAGAAAATTTGCTGCAAAACAAGCTAAAATTCGTTATCAGATTATTCAAAATTATGGTAGGAAAATTCCATGAAGCCGGTTGCAATTTTTAGACATTTGCCCATTGAAGGGCCGGGCTATTTTGCCACATTTCTCGACAACAATCATATCCCATGGCGACTAATTAAAATCGATGCGGGAGAATCTGCTCCGACCAATATCGACGAATTCAGCGGTCTGGTATTTATGGGTGGGCCGATGAGCGTCAACGACGACCTTCCCTGGATTAAAAACTCGCTGGCGCTGATCCGCCAGGCGATTGCCGCGGATGTGCCGGTACTCGGCCATTGCCTGGGCGGACAACTCATGGCCAAAGCACTCGGCGGTGTTGTCAGTGCAAATCCGGTCAAGGAAATGGGCTGGGGCGAAGTCAATGTGCCGGATAATCCAGTTGCCCGCGCCTGGTTCGATGACGTATCCACTTTCCAATCATTCCACTGGCACGGCGAAGCGTTCAGCATCCCACAAGGCGCCACCTGCATCCTGTCCAGCCCGTATTGCGAAAATCAAGCCTTCGCGATGGGTATGCACCTGGGCATGCAATGCCATGTGGAAATGACCGAGCGCTTGGTGATCGACTGGTGCAGCGTCGGCGCGGAAGAACTCGCCAGCCTCAACGAACCATCGGTGCAAACCATCGCCGAGATGGAGAAGAATCTGCCTGAGCGCGTGGTGGCGTTGAATGCGGTGGCTGAAAAGTTGTATCGCAAATGGATTATTAGCTTGAAAAAGTAGACAGCCTCGCAAAATGCTTTATTCATAATGCGTCCACAGCCGCAATACTTTTACAATGTTTTCTTTTTCCAATACTTGATAAACAAGCCTGTGCTGGATATTGATGCGACGAGAATAAGCGCCCAACAAATCGCCCACTAATTTTTCATAAGGTGGTGGATTTTGATAAGGATCATGACGAATGACATCGAGTAACGCGAGTGCTTTTTGTTTCAGTCCGGCTGCTGCAAGTTTTCTAGCATCGATTTTCGCTTGATGCGTATAGCACAGCACCCACATCACCAATCCAGGTCTTTGTCGCAAGCATTAACATCGGTTTGCAAACCTTCCATGATCGATTCGCGCATGCCAGGCATGGAAACCAAATAAAGCGTTTCATTAATGGCATTCCAATCTTCTTCGGCGAGCAATACTGCATTCGATCTTTTCCCTTTAATAATAATAGGTCGATGGCTGGATACCGTTTCATCGATCAAACTATATAATTTAGCCCTGGCTTCGGTTACATTTAACGTTGTCATAAAAACCTCCCAATAGCGCATCATACGTATTCACGTACGCATTGTCCATTTTACTTCAAGACGGAATATAGCCGGTGGTAGCTGTCACATGCACAAAATCAAAAAGACCTTACACAACCCCGAAAAATTTGCTATAGGAGCAATTTCTGAAAAACAGAACAATCAAAGAAAACAATCGGTAAATTTTGAGGATGAAACCCGCTTTTAGCGAGTTTCATCTGATTCTTACTCTATGACATTCAGCGAGCCAGGCAGATGAATGTTTTTGGGATGGAGTTGGCACCAAATGGTGAAAGCTCCTGCTTTGTCAGCTTTGAAAGTAATGGTCGCGGTTTCACCAGCTTTAATTATTTCCTTTATCCCATATTCGTCAATAGAAAAGCCCTCGCTAATCGGAGATTTATTTTCTACAGTAATTTTTACATCAGTTCCTTTGTGAACAGTCAACGTTTCCGGTTCATTGAGAACATTAAAAGCGCGAATATTTTTTACGCTGACATTCTCAACTTTGAGTTCTGGAATAGTAGTGTCGTAGGCATTAATCACAACTTTAAAGCTTTGTTCACCAGCTTGTACATTACTGGCTAACAAAATTCCTAAAGCTAAACTTGCAGCCAAACTCTTTATTTGCTTCATTATTAATCTCCTCTATTAAAATAAAAAAACATCTCCTGGCATTAAGCTACTCCTGCATTATTTATGTGCTAACTAAAATTAGCAGGCATATGTAGCCCGATAAAAATATAGCATAAAAGCTGTAATGTATTTCATTTGCATTCAGGAGATGGCGAAAAATTGGAAAACCCGATGCTTCAGAGCAGAAAGGAAAGAGAGGAAGCCTGTGCATCGGGGGGCTATTAAGTTTCCAGCCATCCGACTACGCAAACGCGCTGGCTGGTGCGGTAGTTACAAAACCCGGATAGGCTCCTAAAGCAGCCCATCCGGAGGGCTATAACGATCTTAGAAAGAAATATGAGCTAGAAGAATTGTCGCAGTTCCCATCATACAGGATAATTTAGTTAATGCAAATGAATATCATTTGCATGTATAAGTGAATGATTTGAGAATGAGTCAACGGAAAATAATTCGCATGCATTCGAGCATTGATAGGGCTCTCAAGCGTTTTGCAGGGCTGATTAATTATTCGGATCTTCAAAGAATTTGAAGTAATCTATACGACAAGAAGCAAAAAAGTAAACCTCGCGATCGATTGATTTCACCCATAAAAAAGCCCCGGCAATCCGGGGCTTTTTTATTGAAAATGACTGATGCTCAGAATATTTTACTGAGGTACAATATTCGATGCCTGTTTACCTTTGGGGCCGGTCGTTATATCAAAGGTAACACGTTGCGCTTCGCGCAGCGATTTGAAACCATTGCTGTTGATTGCAGAGAAGTGTGCAAACAAATCCTCTCCGCCGTTATCCGGGGTAATGAAACCAAAACCTTTAGCGTCGTTGAACCATTTTACAATGCCTGTTGCCATCTTTATTTCCTTAATGATTAATAAATTACATCTACAGTGATCCGTAGTGGCCGTCGAATATCAAGGAAAAAAGGTCAACCATTAAGCATCACATTTCACAACTTGAATCCAAAAGACCCGAGTAAGATACACGTTTACTAACAGAATTCAAGCATTTATTACAAGCCTGAATGCATGACTTTGGCTAAAAGGCCGCTTGGATAGTTTTGGTAACCCCTTAATAATATGATGAAAATTACTGAAAAAATTGCCAAGCCAATGCATCCGCCTTGAATTTAAGGCTATTTATTCCTCTTATTCCACATTTGTAAAAATTACATTTGTATGAAAATGACCTTAAAGGTAATATTTATAAAATATTAGGCACTTCTAATAATGGATTAGGCAAATAATGGACCTTAAGTGTATTAATAAAAGAGGATTTTTTGTTCTCACGGCAATATTCCTGCTCTTCGCGGCAAACCCTGTACATGCGAATCCTCTTCATGCTTCTATCGTCATTGACGCGAATACGGGTGCGGTGCTGCATCAATCGAATGCCGATGCCAGTCGTTATCCGGCTTCACTGACCAAGATGATGACGCTTTATATGCTGTTCGAGGCACTAGAGCAGCGCAAGATGACTTTGGATACCCGCATGCCGGTATCGACCCATGCGGCTTCGATGCCAGCAACCAATATCAATCTGCAAATAGGCGACACGATCAGTGTACGTGATGCGATTCCCGCGCTGATCGTACGCTCCGCCAATGATGTTGCAGCCGTAGTGGCTGAAGCGCTGGGTAATACCGAAGTCGGCTTTGCTCGTATGATGACTGATAAAGCCTATAAGCTGGGAATGCGTTCCACCACTTTCCGCAATGCTTCCGGCCTGCCTAATAGCGAGCAAAAAACCACAGCGCGTGACCTAGTGACCTTGTCCGCGCGTTTAATGAAGGACTTTCCGCAGCACTATCATTATTTTTCAACCCGCTCCTTCAGCTATAAAGGCACCACCTACAACAGCCATAATCGTATGGTGCGGAACACGCAGGGGGTGGATGGTCTGAAAACCGGTTTTATTCGTGCGTCGGGATTCAATGTGGCCACTTCCGCCAAGCGCGGTAATCGCCGCGTTATTGCGGTAGTGATGGGTGGACATACTGCCGCTGCCCGCGATCAACAGATGGCGCAATTACTCAATCGTAGCTTTACCCGGGAAACCGCCACCCAAGTAGCGAGTAATACCAATAATGTTTCTGCGGCGCCAGTCATTTTGCAGAAGGTCAATGCTTCGATTTCTGCATCTAAACCTGCTTCGCTGAATAAAGCGCCTGAGCCTGTTGCACTATCGAAAATCGCGCAAACCGGTACACGCGCTGAATCGCAGACAATTGTCGCAATGAATAACAAAAACTGGGAAGTACAGATTGGTTCTTATTTGGAACATGGTCGAGCTCAAGCACAGGCCCAAGCTGCCACCCGCTGGATATCTGGCGCCGTGGTGATTACCAAAGTGGAAATCAGCAATCGCAAACTGTATCGCGCTCGACTGATAGGACTGCAGGAAAATCAAGCGCGTGATGCTTGTCAAAGCTTATCCCGCCAAAAGATGGAGTGTTTAGTCGTACGCTCACAAAGCTGATTGATACGCCGAGTTTAACAGCAAGTATTTTCACTGTCGTCCGACAATGCACATTGATAAAGAATTAGACGCGCGCGGCCTGGTTTGTCCATTGCCTATCTTACGCACCAAACAATCATTGTCCGCAATGATCAGCGGGCAAACCCTGAAAATTATTGCAACAGATCCAGGCGCCGTGATCGATTTCCAGGTTTTTGCAGATCAAACAGGCAATGAGTTATTGTCTTTATCAGAAACAACCGATGCGTTTATTTTCATACTGAAAAAGAAATAGCAAAATCATCATGGGTACAACGAAGCTTCATTTACCGCCTGTTTTTGCCAGGTAGACTGCATTTCTCAACAGCCCGCTAATCACCCGCAACGGTCATGCGATCGATCAGAACGGAACCGCTCTGTTTCGATCCACGTACCACAACATCATTACCGATAGCCAGTATTCCTCGGAATATCTCTTTCAAATTACCGGCAATGGTGATTTCCTCGACCGGATAAGCGATTTCACCCTTTTCAACCCAGTAACCTGAAGCGCCCCGCGAATAATCGCCGGTAACGGCATTGATGCCGTGACCCAATAATTCGGTCACCAGCAAGCCCGTATGCATTTTCTTCAATATCGCTTTGGAATCCATCGGCGCTGCATTGTGCATGATTAGATTATGCGTACCGCCGGCGTTCCCGGTGGTACGCATCCCCAGTTTGCGCGCTGAATAACTTCCCAGAAAATAGCCTTGTACAATGCCATTCTCAATCACTTTGCGATCAACCGTTGCTACCCCATCATCATCAAATGCGCCGCTGGCAAGGCCCTTAGAAATATGCGGCAATTCGCGGATCTGGATATCCGGCGCAAAAACCTGTTGACCGATACTATCCAGCAAAAAGGAGGATTTTCGATAAAGGCTGCTGCCGCTCACCGCAGACGCAAAATGACCGATCAGGCCGGAAGCAATCGGCGCCTCAAATAATACCGGCACGTCACACGTCGCAATTTTACGAGCGCCCAAGCGTGCCGCGCTACGTGCACCTGCTTTCTGTCCAATCATCTCAGGCGATTCCAGATCAGCAGCGTCGCGCGCAACGCTATACCAGTAATCCCGTTGTTTACTATCCCTCTGTTCAGCAATCACGGCGCAACTCATGCTGTGACGCGACAACGGATACCCGCCCATAAACCCCAGGCTATTCGCATAGATAAACTGGGATTCACTGACTGCAATCGTAGCGCCTTCGGAATTGGTAATACGCTTATCTGCCGCATAGGCTGCTTGTTCGCATTGTTTTGCCAGTTCGATGGCTTCCTCGACAGACAGCATCCAGGGAAAATACAAATCCAGCTGCGGATAATCTTGCGCCAATAATTCTGCATCCGCTAATCCGGCGCAATCATCATCGGCGGTATAGCGGGCGATCGATAACGCGGCTGCGACCGTATCGCTGATGGCCTGCGGCGAGAAATCGGAAGTACTTGCATTGCCGCGCTTTTGTCCAATATAAACGGTCACTGACAATCCTTTATCACGATTATATTCAATCGTTTCAACCGCATCCTGGCGCACTGTGACAGCTTGACCAAAGCCATCGGAAACATTGGTTTCACAAGCAGTTGCACCACCTTGTTTAGCTTGCACCAAAATATCACGGGCAATTTGCTGGAGTGTGCTGAGTGGATAAGAAAACCGGGAATCAGAAACGAGTAGATTGTTCATAAATATCTTTGTGACCGGAAATTCAAGTTAAATGGAATATAAGAAAAATAATTTTTTAATGAAAAAAACAAATCAAATGGGATTACAACCCTATCATAGGCCGTAGCAGCAACGCAGATAGTTTTTCAACGGCCTGATAAAGCGCTATGATAACAGCTTCTCGACACTGCATTACACAGGTTCCCGTGCAAAATACCCCGGAAAACGATCACGAGCAGGACGCTGCGCCGAGCAAAACACGACGCAAAAAAGACATGCATGCATTGCAGGAAATCGGCGAACAATTGGTCGAATTGGATCCCAAGAAATTGAATGAATTCGATTTGCCGGAAATTTTACTCGATGCCATCCACCTTGCCCGCCCGATGACCAAACATGGCGCACGCCGCCGGCAAATGCAATACATAGGCCGCTTGATGCGGGAAGTCGACATGCGGCCGATTCAGGAAAAACTCGATTCCTGGCAACAAGTATCAGTACATCAAACCGCCCGCCTGCATCAACTGGAACGCTGGCGCGAACGCTTGCTGACGGATGAGCATGCCTTGACTGAGTTCGCGCAAAAATACCCGGCGGTTGACTTACAGCACTTAAGATTATTGATCCGTAATGCGCATAAAGAGAAGGCAGCTGAAAAACCACCCAAGAGTTTTCGGTTATTGTTTCAGGCGTTGCAGGCGGCGATCACTGAGGTTTGAGTCTGGGCTAAATCAGATTTAGCTCAAGCCCCCAAGTCCTCGAGTCGAACGGTAAATGTTTTGATGTGATCGTTTCTACTAGCGGCTGTTGGGCGGAGGGGCGCACAGAAACTTCAGCTTCCTATTCCCAGAAATGCTTGGATTCTCCTCTCTCATCCGCTATGATCATAATTCTGGAGTTTGTCCGACTGAAGCCAACCTAGAATAGAGCGACTAAAGCGATGACAAAAGGCTATCCGCCCGCACAGGGCCTGTACGATCCACAGTTCGACCATGATTCCTGCGGTGTTGGGTTCATCACTCACATCAAGGGGCAAGACTCTCACGCCATCGTCGACCAGTCTCTGAAGATGCTGGAGAACATGGAGCACCGCGGCGCCTGTGGGTGCGAGCCGGATTCGGGGGACGGGGCCGGAATCATGTGTCGGATGCCGGATAAGTTCATCCGGCGGGAAGCCAAGAAGATCGGTATCGAACTGCCTCAGCAGGGGCAATATGGGGTGGGAATGGTCTTTCTACCCAAGGATGCGACCGCTCGCAAGTTGTGCGAGCAGGCAATGGAGAAAGTCGCGGTCGATTTTGGAATGATGGTGCTGGGTTGGCGGGATGTGCCGGTCAATTCCAAGGCGTGCGGGCCAAGTCCACGCAAGATGGAGCCGATGATCCGGCAGATCTTTGTCGGAATGGGAGAAGGCTTCTACAACCAACAGGATTTTGACCGACGTCTGTATCTGATACGCCAGCGGACGGAAAATACCATCGAGTTCGGTAACTTCCCGCCGCAGGCTGTGGAAGATTTCTACATTTGCTGCCTGTCGGCTAACCGAATAATCTACAAGGGGATGCTGACGGCGGCGCAGGTTCGGCTTTATTTCCCGGATTTGTCGGATCCGGATTTCCTGTCATCCTTGGCGATCGTTCATTCGCGATTTTCAACTAACACCTTCCCATCCTGGCGGCTGGCGCATCCGTATCGCTACCTCGCTCACAACGGCGAGATCAACACGCTACGCGGCAATCGGAACTGGATGCGGGCGCGGTATGGATCTTTGCAATCGAAAGTGTTTGGAGATGAGATCCAGAAGATGTTTCCGATCCTGACGGAATCCGGTTCGGACTCGGCCACACTGGACGACGCGCTGCAATTTCTGTGCGTAAGCGGTCGGAGTCTAGCCCATGCGGTGCTAATGCTCATCCCGGAGGCGTGGCAGAATCACGATCAAATGGATGAAGACCTCAAGGCGTTTTACGAGTATCACGCCTGCCTGATGGAGCCGTGGGATGGACCGGCTTCTATTGCTTTTACGAATGGTGCGCTCGTCGGAGCGGTGTTGGATAGAAATGGGCTGCGGCCATCGCGATACTACGTAACGAAGGATGATCTGGTAATCATGGCTAGCGAAGTAGGCGTGCTGCCGATTCCACCGGAAAACGTGGCGCGGAAATGGCGGCTGCAGCCAGGCAAGATTTTCCTGATCGACTCCAAGCAGGGACGAATCATCGATGACAGCGAAATCAAGCGGCAACTTATCAACAAGCAGCCCTGGAAGAGATGGCTGGAAGAGAATCTGATCGAATTGGATAATCTTCCAGCCCCGAGCAAGGTGCATCAGCCAGATCATGCGACACTCATGGCGCGGCAACGCGCGTTCGGGTACACCAATGAAGACCTAAAGCTGATCGTGACGCCAATGGCTGTAAGCGGGGCCGAGGCGATCGGATCGATGGGAACGGACACATCGCTGGCGTGTCTGTCCGAGAAGCCGCAGTTGCTCTACAACTATTTCAAGCAGCTTTTCGCGCAGGTGACCAATCCGCCATTGGATGCGATGCGCGAGGCGCTGGTTACATCGTTATATACCTACATCGGACGCCAAGGGAATCTGTTGGATGAGACACCGGATGCGGCGCATTTGATCAAGCTCAAAAGCCCGATCATCAGCAACGCCGATCTGGAAAAGCTGCGCGAAGTGGCCGTTGGTAAATTACGAGCGGTGACCCTTGAAATGCTCTTCAAGGTTAGTGCAGGCGAAACGGGACTGCAGCATGCGCTGGAAGCATTGATGGAGCGAGCAGCTCACGCGGTCAACAAGGAAGGCGCCTCTGTCCTCATCCTGTCGGATCGGGGCGTAGATGCCGAAAACGTGCCGATCCCCAGCCTGCTGGCAACTGCGGCAGTGCATCATCACCTGATCCGCGAAGGCACACGCACGCAATGCGGTCTGGTGATCGAAACCGGCGAGGCACGCGAGGCGCATCACTTTTGTCTACTCATCGGATACGGGGCCGAGGCGGTGAATCCCTATCTGTCTTTCGAGACGCTGGCGGATTTAGATAAGAACGGATTGCTTCCCAACGACCTGAATTTGGAGGAAGCGCAATACAATTATATCAAAGCGGCCAACAAGGCGATCCTCAAGGTCGCATCGAAGATGGGAATCAGCACGGTGCAGAGCTACCGGGGCGCTCAGATCTTCGAGGCGATCGGTCTTGGCAAGGAAATGATCGATCGATATTTCACCGGTACAGCGTCGCGCATCAAGGGAATCGAACTGGAGATCGTCGCGCGTGAATCGTTAGAGCGGCATCGCCGCGGATTTCCGCCGATCCAGGTGAATGGACAACTGCTGGATACCGGTGGGCTGTACCAATGGCGCCGCGACGGCGAATACCACATGTGGAACCCTGAGACGGTGGCCAAACTCCAGGATTCGGTTCGGGTAGGGGTTGAGAAACCCATCGATGGGTACAAGAAATTCAAGGAATATACCGCGCTGCTGGACGATGAAGCGCGCAGCCGATGCACTTTGCGCGGACTGCTTAACTTCAAGAAAGCGGCCAATCCGATTCCGCTGGAAGAAGTCGAGCCGGCCAAAGAAATCGTCAAGCGATTCGTCACCGGTGCGATGTCACTCGGATCAATTAGTACCGAAGCCCACGAGAACCTGGCCATCGCCATGAATCGCATTGGCGGCAAGAGCAACACTGGCGAAGGAGGCGAAGACTCGCGGCGCTTCCAGCCCGATCCGCAGCCGGATGCGAACGGCAACATCATCTTCCGCCGCAGCGCTATCAAGCAAGTGGCGAGTGCACGGTTCGGCGTCACCACTGAATACCTGGTCAACGCCGATGAATTGCAGATCAAGATGGCCCAGGGTGCCAAACCTGGCGAGGGCGGGCAATTGCCGGGGCACAAGGTAGATGCGTATATTGGGAAAATCAGGCACTCAACGCCCGGCGTTGGATTGATTTCACCACCGCCGCATCATGATATTTATTCGATTGAAGATCTGGCGCAGCTCATCCACGATCTGAAGAACGTCAATCCCAAGGCGCGCGTCAGCGTGAAGCTAGTCAGCGAGGTAGGCGTCGGAACCATCGCCGCCGGCGTCGCCAAGGCCAAGGCAGATCACATCCTGATCTCCGGTGATTCCGGCGGAACGGGTGCTGCGCCGCTGACCAGTATCAAGTACGCAGGCATTCCGTGGGAGCTCGGACTTGCCGAAACGCAGCAGGTTCTGGTGATGAATAACTTGCGCGGACGTGTAACCGTACAGACGGATGGACAACTCAAGACCGGCCGCGATGTTGTCATCGCAGCACTGCTCGGCGCAGAAGAATTTGGTTTCTCCACCGGACCGCTGATTGCCTCCGGGTGCATCATGATGCGGGTTTGTCACCTGAATACCTGTCCGGTCGGCGTGGCAACTCAGGACCCCGAGCTGCGCAAGAAATTCGCCGGCAAGCCGGAACACGTCATCAATTTTTTCTTCTTTATCGCCGAGGAAGTGCGGCAATACATGGCTGAGATGGGGTTCCGCAAGTTTGAAGACATGGTCGGGCAGACGCAGTTGCTAGGGTTCATGGATGTCTCGAACCATTACAAGGCGCGCAATCTGAATCTGGACGTGATCCTGCACCAGCCCCAGGTCGATGCGAATGTGGCCGTTCGCTGTGTGCAAAAGCAAGAGCATGGGCTGGAGCAGGCACTGGACAACCAGCTCATAAAGCTGGCGGCACGGGCGATCGAGTGCGGCGAGAAGGTAACAGCCAACCTTGAGATTCGCAACGTCAATCGCACTGTCGGCACGATGCTGTCGAACCAAATTGCCCTAAAATACGGGCACAAAGGGCTTCCGGATGACACCATCACATTCAAGTTCAACGGATCAGCCGGGCAGAGCTTCGGATGCTTTCTTGCTCGCGGCGTCACGCTGATGTTGGAAGGGGACAGTAACGACTACCTGGGAAAAGGACTCTCCGGCGGAAAGATCGCCATCTTTCCGCCGAAAAAGGCAACGTTTAAGCCCGAGGAAAACATCATCGCCGGCAACGTTATCTGCTATGGCGCAATCGCCGGCGAAGTCTATATTCGCGGCGTTGTCGGCGAACGCTTCTGCGTCCGCAACTCCGGTGCCCAGGCGGTTGTCGAAGGCGTCGGCGATCATGGCTGCGAATACATGACCGGCGGACGGGTCGTGGTCATCGGCCCAACCGGGCGCAACTTTGCCGCTGGCATGAGCGGCGGCATCGCCTATGTCTACGACGACAATGGCCAGTTCCCACGCCTGTGTAATACCGAGCTGGTGGAATTGGAGAAACCCGACAAGGATTATGATCGCGAAACAATCAAGAGCCTCTTGAAGAACCACCACAAGCTGACCGGCTCGACCCGCGCCAAGGCGATCCTGGACGATTTCGAGAAGGCACTCAGCCGGTTTGTCAAGGTGATGCCGACCGACTATCGCAATGCACTGGAAAAAATGAGCGAAATTGAAGAAGCGGCCAGGAAGCTCGGCGAGCGCCAGGCGGGCACGGTGTGAATTCAAGATTAAAAGTTAAAAATTGCAGGTGAAGGCGGGATTCTGCGTTTTTAATTTTGAATGGAGAGAACAATGGGAAAACCCACAGGTTTCAAGGAATTCAAGCGTGAAACGGCGATGCGCCGGTCGGTCGAGTCGCGCATTCTCGACTGGAATGAAGTCTATCTCGATATTGCCGAGGAGAAACTCGAACGCCAGGGTGCCCGCTGCATGGATTGCGGGATTCCGTTCTGCCATGGTCCCAACGGATGTCCGCTGGGGAACATCATTCCGGAGTGGAACGACTTAGTCTACAAAGGGCGGTGGCGCGATGCCCTCGAAATGCTGCACAAGACCAACAACTTCCCGGAATTTACCGGGCGCGTCTGCCCCGCACCGTGCGAAGAGGCATGTGTGCTGGGGATCAACGAGAAACCGGTGACGATCAAGTCGATCGAGCAGAACATTATTGATCACGCGTATGAGAAAGGATGGGTTAAGCCCTGTCCGCCGGCCACGCGGACGGGCAAGAAGGTCGCCGTTGTCGGCTCCGGCCCGGCCGGACTCGGGTGCGCCGCCCAACTCAACAAAGCGGGGCATCTGGTGACGGTATTCGAGCGCGCGGGTCGGGTCGGCGGGCTGCTCACGCACGGTATTCCCAACTTCAAGTTGGAAAAACATATCGTCAATCGCCGCGTGGATCTGATGAAGGCTGAGGGAATCAACTTTGTCACCGACGCCAACGTTGGCTTCAACATCAAGGTCGAAGACCTGCACCGCGATTTCGATGCAATCGTTCTCTGCGGTGGATCGACCAAGGCGCGGGATATTGCCGTCCCTGGCCGCGACCTGGATGGCATTCATCTGGCCATGACCTATCTGCCGATGCAGAGCAAGATCAACTTCGGCGATTACATCCCCGAGCAGGAGCTTATCAGCGCCAAGGGTAAACACGTAATCATCCTCGGCGGTGGCGACACCGGAGCCGACTGCCTTGGCACCGCCATTCGGCAGGGATGCAAGTCTGTCCAGCAATTCGAGCTTCTTCCCAAGCCGCCCGCTGGCCGGGTGCAGGACATGCCCTGGCCCTACTGGCCGATGATCTACCGCGCCAGTTCCGCCCACGAAGAAGCCGCCGCTCCCATCGGCCACGACGTTCGCGACTTCGCCATCAATACGCAATCCTTCTCCGGCGAAAACGGCGTCGTCAAAAAACTCCACGGTATCCGCCTGGAATGGGAAATGCAAGGTTCTCGCCCGGTGAAGATGAAGGAAATCCCCGGCAGCGAGTTCACGCTCGACTGCGACTTGTGTCTGCTGGCCCTGGGCTTTCTCAGTCCCGAATCGGAAGGGCCGATCTCACAGCTTGGCGTGAAACTTGATCAGCGTGGCAATGTGCTGGTCGATCAAAACTACATGTCCAACATCCCCGGCGTCTTCGCGGCTGGAGATATGCGTCGCGGGCAGTCACTGGTGGTCTGGGCGATCAGCGAAGGAAGACAGGCGGCACGAGGGGTGGATGAATTCCTTATGGGACGCAGCGATTTACCGAAGATGAAGTTGTTTTGAATAGGCGCTGATAAGTACCGGAAGAGCGTCGAAATGCCGGAATATTCCAGTACAAGATATTCGTTCTGATCGCCGGTTTAGCGTGAATTTGATTTCCAACAGCCGATATCAGGCGAGAAAGCGCAGTTCATGCGTAATTTGAGCCTGTTTTTAACACCGGCGGCAACACAAATCGTTTTCTTGACGACCCGTTAGAATTTGAAGAGCATCTCCGCGTAGGATGGTACCGGCCATGAGGTGGTAGGAAGGAGGAATTCAAGCGCATCGATATCGCTCCGCAGACCCTGCATCGCTGGCACCACTTTGTCGCGGAACGCTTCCGCTTTTTCCTTCGCATGCTCGACGCCATTCGCCTTTTCCTGCGCAGCTTCGAGGATCGCGAGCTTCTTGTATGCAGCCACGAGATGCTTGTTGATCTTGCTCGCCAGATCCTTCTGCACCGTCACCGTGAGCCCGATCGACTTGGCATCCTGGCTGGCCCGGCCGAGATCGCCGAGGTAGCTGATGACCGAGGGAATGTACTGCTTCTTCACCATGTCGATGGATGCCTTGGCCTCGATATTGATATTCTTGGTGTACTGCCCGAGGTACACCTCGTAGCGGGAGTGGAGCTCGCCGCCGGAGAGGACTTTGTATTTCTCGAACAGCTTCGCCGCGCTGTCGCTGGCCATTGCGGCCAAGGCGTCGACGGTGTTGGAAATGTTGGGAAGACCACGCTTCTTAGCTTCCTTGATCCAATCAGCGGCGTAACCGTTGCCGTTGAAAATCACGCGGCCGTGCTTGTTGACGGCTTCGCGAACAATGGCTGTGGCTTCCTTATTTACGTCCAGGGCTTTCTCAAGCCGGGTCGCGATTTCGTCCAGCGCTTCCGCGGCCACGGTATTCAGCACCGTGTTCGGACCGGCAATGGAGGCGGAGGACGCGACCATGCGGAACTCGAACTTATTGCCGGTGAAGGCGAACGGCGAGGTTCGGTTGCGGTCGGTGTTGTCCATCGGAAGAGAGGGAAGGCTGTCGACGCCGAGTGCCATGAAGCGCTCGCCCTTGCCTTTGCCGGACTTGCCTTTTCCGAGAGCTTCCAGAATGTCGCTCAACTCATCCCCCATAAACACGGAGATGATGGCGGGCGGCGCTTCGTTCGCGCCGAGGCGCAAGTCATTGCCGGTGTTGGCGGCGCTGGCGCGGAGTTTGTCCGCGTGTCGGTCGACGGCGGTCAGGGTGGCGGCGAGGAAGACGAGGAATTGTTCGTTATCGTATGGGGTGTTGCCAGGCTCGAGTAGATTCTGCCCGTCGTCGGTCGCGAGCGACCAATTGTTGTGCTTGCCAGAGCCGTTTACGCCAGCGAAGGGTTTTTCATGAAGCAAGCAGACGAGATCATGTCGCAGCGCGACTTTCTGCATGGTTTCCATAACCAACTGGTTGTGGTCGGTAGCAACGTTGGTGGTGGAGAAGATCGGGGCCATTTCGAACTGAGCCGGGGCAACTTCGTTGTGCTTGGTTTTCGCCAGCACGCCCATCTTCCAAAGTTCGATGTCAAGGTCGCGCATGAAAGCGGAGATGCGATCCTTAATCGCACCGAAGTACTGATCTTCCAGCTCCTGGCCTTTGGGGGCCGGACCGCCGAAGAGCGTGCGGCCGGCGCTGATGAGGTCAATGCGTTGGTCGTAGTACTTCTTATCGATGAGAAAGTATTCCTGTTCCGCGCCGACGGTCGCGGTTACGCGCTGGGCGGTGGTATTGCCGAGGGCCCGCAGAACGCGGATCGCTTGCTTGGACACGGCTTCCATGGAGCGGAGAAGCGGGGTTTTCTTGTCGAGGGCCTCACCGGTATACGAGCAGAATGCGGTCGGAATCGTGAGTGTCACATTGCCGGCGGCGTCTTCCTTAAGGAAAGTGGGGGAAGTGCAGTCCCACGCGGTGTAACCGCGGGCTTCAAAGGTGGCGCGGATACCGCCCGAGGGGAACGAGGAAGCGTCCGGTTCGCCCTTGATTAGCTGCTTGCCCGAAAACTCCATAATGATGTGCCCATCGGCGGTCGGAGCGATGAACGAATCGTGCTTTTCAGCGGTCTTGCCGGTGAGAGGCTGGAACCAATGGGTGTAGTGGGTGGCGCCTTTCTCGATCGCCCAGTCCTTCATTGCGTTGGCGACAACGTTGGCGACTTCCGGCGTGAGCAACTTGCCCTTCTCGATGGTTTCTTTCAGGGCGCGGTAGATGTTTTTGGGGAGTCGCTCCTGCATGGCGCGGTCGCCGAAGACGTTGCTGCCAAAAAATTCGGTGAGGTCATCACTATACGTTTTCTTGGAAACCACTTTGTTCCGTCCGTTCGTTGATTCTTTCGCAATTTTCTGAAGTACAGACATAGCCTTCCCCTCTTGATTGAATTTTTCGTCGAAATTGCTCGGTCGAGCAGGCATACAGGAAGAACAAACACCCTTCTATAAGAGACGAAAGTACTGGAAATCGGGTGAGGTGTCAAACACATTGATAAACAGATGGAAATTCACAAAATTTGTGTCTGATCAGCAGCTAAAATCAACAGAAGGCGTCGAAGTTGGATCCTTAACAGGCGTTGAAAAACTATCTGCGTTGCCGCTGCGGTGTTAAAAACAGGTTCAAAATGCTCATTTATTAAGCATAAACTGCGCTTTTTCGCCCGTTTTTGCCTTGCATCGGTTGCCTCGAATACGTTTTTCAACAGCCTGTTAAATGACAAATGTGGCTGATTCAGAAATTTCCAATTCGTGTCAATCCGTATTCAACACCCGGATATGCGCCGCAACACAACGCCCCAGCGATTGCAATTCGTAGCCTCCTTCCAGCACTGAAACGATACGGCCACTGGCATATTTGTTCGCAATGGCTTTAATCTGCTGCGTGATCCAGATGTAATCGTCGTCATCCAACCGCAGTTGCGCCATGTCATCATCGCGGTGCGCGTCAAAACCGGCGGATACGAAAATCATTTCCGGTTTGAATTGCGCCAATGCCGGCAGCCAAATATCGGTTACCGCTTTGCGGAAAACCGTGCCGTCGGCACCACTCAGTAAAGGTACATTGATCATGCGCTGACTGCCGCTATCCGCGCCACAATAAGGATAAAAGGGGTGCTGAAAAGTGGAACACAGCATAACATGCGGATTGTCGCGAAAAATTTCCTCGCTACCGTTACCGTGATGTACGTCAAAATCCAGAATCGCGATTCTTTGCAAGCGATGGTGTTGGATTGCGTGCGCCACTCCCACGGCCACATTGTTAAAAAAGCAAAATCCCATGGCGCGATCCGATTCGGCATGATGTCCCGGTGGTCGAACGGCACAAAACGCATTATTCATTTTTCCGCTCAGCACCAAATCGGTTGCCAGCACCACCGCTCCCGCCGCACGCAATGCCGCATTCAGTGTGAACGGATTCATCGCAGTATCGGCGCCGAGCGCGACCAATCCGGCAACTGGCGCAGCCTGCAGGATGCTTGTTATGTAACTTTGTGTATGCACGCGCGCCAATTGTTCTACCGTCGCCAGTGGCGCATCATAACGTTGCAGCTGCGCCGACAGGCCAGTAGCCTGCAGTTGGTTCTCGATGGACACTAAGCGTTGCGGACGCTCGGGGTGGTAGCTGCCCATGTCGTGCTTGAGACAATCCGGATGACTGATATACGCTGTTTGCATGTTATTTCCCGATGTTATAAAAACACTTATCGCCAACCATCTTATTAAAAAGTTTATACAATCGATGGGCTATCCCGTGATAAATTATCCATATTCTGCAAATTAGCCTACAGAAATACAAAAAAACAATTTAATGCCTTTTTTCGTCATATATGGGAGTGATTGATGCACGAGTTTATCGCTAAAGCAACAAATTTTATTTCCTTTGATATACTCACAGGAAGAAGCTGGCTGGATATTGTATCCATTCTGACACCTTCTGTTCTGCTGATTATTGGGTTATTCTGGCTCAGCTATTTAATAAAATTCAGGAAATGGAGGTTTTCTGCGTATTTTCTGTGTTTGGCACTGGTATTTGTTTACTTGCCTTATGAATTGCTGCGCCAGGCAACCGCGATGGCCAGGGCGGACGCCAATGTCAGTGAAATGCACGGCAGCTTGCAGGAGTTACTCAATTCCGCCAGTTTAGGCCATTTGCATGCTGTCGCCAATGAAGAGGTTTCTGCCGATATTTTGGATAAATTGATTCATGGTCTCGATCGGGAACAGAAGAAAGACCTTATTCTGATTTCATGGTTAATTACTGAGAAAGAGAAAAATTCCTTGAGTCAGGTGGATGGCAGGCAGAAACTACTCGCCGACGAAATTAGATCCAGCTTGAACCAAACAAAAACTGAAATTATTGAATCCCGACCACCTGTTGAAAAAATCTCTGACACGATTGTGGAACGGCTGGATGATGACATCAAACAGTTGGTAGAAAAAAAGATGCAGACATTCAAGCAGGAAATTGACAGTTCGCTGGATGGTTTCAAAGAAGGCATCAACACTTTTGTGCAGAGTGAACTCAACAATTATCAGGAGAAATTGGCCGCCATCACACAACAAAATGTCGATGAATTAAGAAATTATTCCAACAGAGCCAATCAAGCTTTCTCTGCGCACGCCAACAAAATTAATCAGGAGTCATTGAAAAAAATAGATGCCGCCAAAGACAGTATTGATGGAGCCGGCACTACCATTGCGCAGACTGTTACACAGCAAGTCAAACAACTTTCGGCATCGATAGCGCTTGCTCAGAAAAAAAGTGACGTCTTATTTGAATATAACGAATGTATGAGGAGCACTGGCGTACTTGATCTGGCGGGCAAGGAGCAGCAATGTAAAACCAAATTGAATCAGGATATGGGCAGCCTGAAATAGTCACTAACCACAACAAAATTAAATGGATCTGATGGTTCTAGCATGAAGTAAAAACCATCAGATCAGGAATCCTCTGGAATCTGCTATTTCTTTACAAAATCAACCAGCTTCTGATACGTGAACAAATAATCCTGTGCTTGCAACGGCGTATGGCATTGCACACAGTTCAGGTCATTACTTTTGGTGGTACCATCCGGGTTATACACGGCAAATCCCCAGTCACCGGTACGGTTCTCTTTGGGGAAAGCGGCATCCCAGTTATTTTTGTTTTCCATCACAGCGACCGCTGACAGCGACTCTATTTCAAACAGTCCATCCTTGCCCACAATCGGTTTACCGTCCGCGTCTTTTTTAGGGGTATAAATTTCCATGATAACGACAGCGCCCGAAGCGCTTTTCTGACCTTGCGTATAGCTGGAAATCGCAGCTTCATTGGCATAGAACTTAGCAACTTGCGTTTGATTGGCGCGATTCGCGGTGGCAGATTTTGTAAAGGTTTTTTCATAGCCCTCAGGAAATTTTACGTGTTCAGGATCTCCGCCGGCGTAGGCAGTAAGCGGCGCGGCGATCAGTACTGCGGCAATGGTTCTCAGTGTATATTTCATGTTTTTTCTCCTTGTTAGAATGTTTATAGATAAAACAGGATTTGGATCACTATCATACCGTATTAACCGGGGAATATTGATCAATGCGTTAATGTTCTGTTAGGGCGCAAGATCCAGCACCAACCTGACAGACAAATAAATCACCAGCATTGCAAGCGCCAAATGGACCGTAAACTGCACAGGATTCTGCAGCGCCGCATCGACCAGGGTTTTATTTTTACCTTCTCGTTTCAGGCGCGCATATTCTTCCTGCATCCTGACCGCCCGTTCATTTTGATAGACATCCAGTAATGCGCGTGCCTTCTGAAACTGGCTCTCATCGTTAAGCCAAATGGCCGGCATGGATACTCCCCAATTGCCCGGTGATGTTTCATAAAAATCAATCGCATTGCCAGCTAATAACTCGCGCACGTCATTCGCTTCATCGTCGGGAACGCCATTGAGTCGGAATAAAATTTTTGCCATGAATGATCTTTGGTTATGTTATTTTCTATTAGGAAAAAGGTTGAATCATCAATTTCATCAGGGGATGCTATCTTTGCATTCAATCCATTGTCAAGCGATGAGAAATGATAGATTCAGAAAATTAATGCGTTACAGGTAAATTTGAACCCATGAAAAAAACCATATTAATCACCGGATGCTCAAGTGGGATCGGCTACTGTGTCGCCAAAGCCTTGCATATGCGAGGCTATCGCGTGTTTGCCACAGCCAGGCGGCGGGAAAGCGTTGAAAAACTCTTGGCCGAAGGTTTAGAGAGCTTCCACCTGAATTTAACCGATTCGAATTCGATTCATTTTGCGTTTGAGGAAGTCATGCGCCGCACCAATGGTGAATTGTATGCATTGTTTAACAACGGCGCATACGGATTGCCGGGCGCGGTGGAAGATCTGAATCGCGATGCTTTGCGTGCGCAATTTGAAACTAACGTATTTGGCTGGCAGGAATTGACCAATCTGGCGATACCGGTGATGCGCCGGCAGGGTTACGGCCGGATTATCCAGAATAGCTCGGTACTGGGCTTCGTCGCCCTGCCTTTCCGCGGCGCTTACAATGCGTCAAAATATGCGATTGAAGGATTAAGCGATACACTGCGGCTGGAATTACGCGGCAGTAATATTTATGTCAGTTTGATTGAGCCGGGACCGATTGCCAGTCAGTTTCGCATGAATGCAGTCAAGGCGTTGGCAAAATATATCGATGTCGACGGTAGCTTTCATCGTGAAAAATACCAAGGCGTGTTGGCGCGCTTAAACAAGCCGGGTCCCGCTGTGCCTTTCACATTGCCACCCGAAGCGGTGCTTGAGCGGGTAGTCCACGCACTGGAAGCCGCCAGGCCCCAACCCCGTTATTATGTGACATTCCCGACTTATCTGTTTGGTGTACTCAAGCGGATTTTGAGCACGCGTGTATTGGATGTGTTGCTTGCCAAATCTGGAAACAACAATTAATAGGCTGTAACAAGTCTTACAAAGTGAATTTCAAACTAAGGATTGACTGTGGAAGTAACGCATGCTTGCAGAATTTTCCAGGCAATGTCAGAAAAATACCGATCACCCTTCAGTGTTGCATTCACTGTCGTATCATCGATTTTCTTTAGCATTAAGGCAAACGCATATACGGATTCATTGTCTGCATTTCTGTGTGCATACGACAAGGTTTCTGTAGCCATTCCCGCATAAGTAGGCACAGCATCTGGATTGGTGGGCGCATAAGTCGCGACCGTATTACGCAGATATCGTGTATCCAACGCAACGATTTCTGAAGCGTCGATATCAGAATACCTGCGATTTCTGAATTGCAGGATGCGCATGAACGATCTGCTATCCAATTGCAGTTTGTTAAAAACACAGCTTGCCAGTACCGCATGTTCTCCTACGAGCACTTCTTCATACCGTTGCGGTTTTTCTTTGGCGTCGATGAGGTGCGCGCAAGCCGACAGAAAGAATACTGTGAATAGCACAGACAGCACGCTCCACATAGCGCTCCCCACAAATATCATTATTTTTCTTATGCATTACAGGCGTTGAGAGACTAAATTTGCGTTGCCGCTACGGTGTTAAAACAAGCCCAAATGCTCATTTCATGTATAAACTACGTTTTTTCGCCTGTTTTCCTGGTATCGGCTGCCTCGAAAACACTTTTCAGCGGCCTGTCAGCAATTTCTAAAAACCCATTAAAACCTATTCGTCAAAATAAACATATGGTGTCCTGGGTTCATTGGATTCATTAAAACGCTTTTGTTCTTCTTTATCGAGCTTTTTATCCCACCAGATACCTCGTGCTTCTAATCGTTTGGATTCGAGTTGCGGATTCTTTTCAAGTAATTCACGCATAAACTTCTCATGCTCAGATTCGTAGCTATAATCCATCATTCAACCTATTCTTGAGTGCTGTAAAAAACAAACTTTAGCACAGAAGCCATTGACTATATAGCCCTCGAGTTGATTAACAGCGCCGGTGAGAATCTAAATTTCCAAGTGAATTGGATAGCAGTCATTATATTTTCGTAGTTTGATCACCATGTCGGAAAACGGTAAACCATATATTGCTTCCAATTTTTTAGCCCGGGTTTTAAGTGTTTTCCAAGCTACTTTTCCCGGGCTATGTTTAAATGCAAACACAATTAAATTCCCGCGTACATCGGCCATCATGGCAACAATATGTCCGCGAAAACTATCGCTGATTCGCTGTATATAGGTATCGAGGTGTTTGTCCCGGCTCAACAGATTCACCACCAGCATGCCGTTTTTGCACAAAGCCGCGCACGCACGGTCATAAAATTCCTGGCTACACAAAGTATCAATCTGGCAACCGTCATCGAAGCCATCGACCATTAGAATATCCGCGCTGAGCGGGTAATCATTGATGTATTGCGCGCCATCCGCATGGATGACTTGGAAACGCTCATCCTCCGCTGGCAATGCAAAATAATTAAAGGCCGTGCTGATCACTTGCTGGTTAATTTCAACGACGATAGTTTTAGCCTGAGGCATCTGATGATAAACAAATTTTGCCAACGAACCGCCACCCAAGCCAATCATCAAGATACGGGAAGGTGTTGGATGAAACAATAAAAACCCCATCATGCACTGGGTATAGAGCAATTCCAGCGCATTGGGCGCAGCTATTCGCATGGCGCTTTGTATCATATCGCCACCCAGGTGCAGCAAACGCACACCTTTTTGCTCGCTGATTGCAACGCTCACATTACTGCGAGGGACTTTTTTAAAAAACCGGGCCATGCGCCAATCAGATATGGAAATAGGGAAGGTATTTGAAACGTAATATGATTAAATCTTCAAATTGCACTTATTTACCGGGCTTATGTCGGTCAAACGAGAGAATCTTGCCGGTCGATTCATTTTTGATGGCGCTCAATATTTTTTGAGGTTCCTGAAATGCATCCAGTAGCCCTTTTTCTCCCACGACATTGTCCCACATTCTCTGAGAGATCTGTAAACAGGCGACCATTGGATTACTTGCTTGCTTACGGATTTGATCTACTTGCCACTGCAAGCCTGTCAATCGCTGTTTCAGGTGCAATGGCGCTTGCGCTATCAAGTCATTGATCAACTGTTGGCGCATGGCTTCAAATTTTTCCGGATCTTGCTGTGCCATCTGAGACCATACATCGAAGTCAAAATCAGACAAGTTGCTCTCTTTATCCATATCACGATTTATCCAAAATTTCTCGCACCGGAATACGCCAGATGAAGAAGGCCAAAATACTGCCAATCGCAACCAGCATCACCTTTTGCCATAACTCAGGCACGATTAAAATAGAGCTACTGAATGACAATGCCATCAATACATAAGCCCAGCGCTTGACATTGCCCGGAATACTTCGATACATGCGCCATTCCAGAATAATCGGACCGGTTACTCGGTTTTCCAATAACTTACGATGAAAGTGTTCTGAGCCACGCGCAAAACAGGCAGCCGCTAAGAGTATAAACGGCGTTGTCGGTAATACCGGCAAAACCGCGCCTAAAACACCCAGAAATAATGCCAGAAAACCGGCGCCCAGATACATAGCGCGCACAATCGGCGAATCGTGCAAGCATAATAAATCAGCTGATTGCTGATCCAGTGTTTGCTGGTTGTTTTGCTGGGTTTCAGATTGCTCAGATGATGGCATTAATGGATCTCGATAATTAAATAGTGATCAATTACAAACCAAAATCAGGATGGATTCAAGAACCAACTGCGACAGTTAATGTTTAATAGCGATTTTGGCAAGTGCCTATTATGTAGGAGCTCAATGTAAACTTCTAGCGGCGACCGGAACCCGAACGATTTTCTTGGTCGCGTATTCAGTCTCCATGCGACTCCATCCAACCCGGTAGGCTGGAGGGAGTCGGTAAATCCTGCAGCAGGACTTAAAAAGTACCCATAAAATCGCCCTTACCAACTTCCAGGCCATTGTGCCGCAAAATTGCATAAGCAGTGGTGACATGGAAGAAAAATTGCGGCAAACCATAGTGGATCAGATAATTGTGACCAATCAGCTTTTTCTCTTTTGGCGTACCCGGACGTAACACGATTTCACGCGTTTCGCTACCTTCAAATTGCGCAGGTGTCAGGCTTCCAATGAAGGATAAAGTTTTACTTATTCGTGCCTGCAAATCCGCGAAGGTCTGTTCGTTGTCCTCATACGTCGGCACTTCAACACCCGCCAACCGCGCTGATACACTCTTGGCAAAATCGGCAGCGACTTGCACTTGGCGGATTAAAGGGAACATATCAGGATATAGCCGAGAATTCAGCAATACTGCCGGCTCAAATTTTTTCTCGGTTGCGTAGGCTTCAGCCTTGGTCAAAATGGCGCTTAAGCTGTTCAATAATTGCTTAAAAACGGGTATCGACGTTTGGTACATATAAGGAGCGGTCATAGATCTTTCTCAATTGGTTGATGATAGTGATTGTTAATTACTGGAATAAGTATCTCATGATTAAGCATGGCTTAGCAGGCCGTCGAAAAACTATCTGCGTTGCCTCTGCGGTGTTAAAAACAGGCTCAAAATGCTCATTTATTAAGCATAAACTACGCTTTCTCGCCTGCTTTTGCGCGGCAATCGGCTGCCTCGAATACTTTTTATGCCTCTAAACTGCTTTCAGTATTCTCTGCCAAATTCTTTGAGATCAACGATATAGGGAGTTGAATCATGAGAGCACTGGAAACTAATTTGTTGGATT